>NZ_JBFTJH010000011.1:0-196027 GCF_056395325.1 Arthrobacter sp. 10L424
GGTAGGTAGGACTCGGCCAGGTGCTTCGTCACCGCCTTGCGCTCACCCATCGTCAATCCCATCCCTCAAGGATGTCCGCGGCCAACGTCCCGGAGCTTTTCCCATGAGGCAACGTATCCGGCTACGCGGAGGTTTTTTATGAGTCAACGCGGATGCTTGTGATGTGCCTGCCGCCCCACTAGCCTAGGACCTACTTCGTGGCGTGCGTCACGTGACCTGGGAGCAGCAGGCAGGGTTGTAATGAGCTGGCGTCAACAGACGTCGGCTCTTTTTTGTGGGCCTGCGGAGAAGGAAACGGACGCGAAATGCGTACGAAATTTCTATGTGGCATTTTGGCTCCACCTACCGGAAGTTGGGAACCGCACCATGAGCAGCAGGATTGTCCTCGGACAGAACCAGTACGGTAAAGCCGAAGTCCGCGTCGTCAAGATCACCCGCGACACCGAGCGCCACGAGATCGACGACCTCAACGTCACCTCGCAGCTCCGCGGCGACTTCGCCGCAGCCCATCTTGAAGGCGACAACAGCCACGTGGTGGCAACCGACACCCAGAAGAACACCATCTACGCGTTCGCCCGCGAGGGGATCGGCTCCCCGGAGGCCTTCCTGCTCCGGCTCGGAGAGCACTTCACGTCCAGCTTCGACTGGGTGACCGGTGGCCGCTGGGAGGCCGAGTCCTACCGCTGGGACCGCATCCAGGCACACGGCGCGCCCCACGACCACTCCTTCGTGCGCAACGGCCAGGAGGTGCGGACCGCGGTCTTGGTCCGCGACGGCGCCGAACTGCACCTGCTCTCGGGCCTCAAGGACCTCACCGTCCTCAAGTCCACGCAGTCCGGCTTCGCCGGCTACCCGAAGGACAGGTACACCACCCTGCCGAAGACCACCGACCGGATCCTTGCCACCGAGGTCTCCGCCCGCTGGCGCTACCGGACGGGTACGGATTTCGGCTCCGTCGATTTCAACCAGGGCTACGAGAACGTCAAGGCCCTGCTGCTGGAAGGCTTCACCGAGAAGTACTCATACGCCCTGCAGCAGACCCTGTTCGACATGGGCGCGAAGGTCCTCGAGGCACACCCCGGGATCGACGAAATCAGGTTCTCGATGCCCAACAAGCACCACTTCCTGGTGGACCTCTCGCCGTTTGGCCTCGACAACCCCAACGAGGTCTTCTTCGCCGCCGACCGCCCGTACGGCCTGATCGAGGCGGCCGTGCAACGCGACGACGCCGTGCCGGCCGACGCCGCCTGGGCCGGCATTGCCGGCTTCTGCTAGCACCCGCCGCAGTCACGATCGGCAACGGGCCGCCGGAATCCTGCCCCGGGAGGCTAGTGTGTTCGCCAAGACCGACCCGGATCGCTGCCCGGATTCCCGTCCCCTGATTCACCGAAGAAGAAGGACCACCATGGCTCTCACAGTTTCAGCCCACCGCCCCGTTGACCGCGCCGGGGAGATCCTCACTCCCGAGGCGCTGGCCTTCATCGAGGAACTGCACCTGCGTTTCGCCGCAACCCGCGGGGAGCTGCTCAAGGCCCGCGCGGCCAAGCGCGAGGACGTGGCCCACACCGGGCGGCTCGATTTCCTGCCGGAGACCCGCGACATCCGCGAAGCTGACTGGTCAGTGGCCGCCGCCCCCGCGGCGCTGCAGGACCGGCGGGTGGAAATGACGGGCCCGGCCGCGCCGGCCAAGATGGCGATCAACGCCCTGAATTCCGGGGCGAAGGTCTGGCTGGCCGACCTCGAGGACGCCAGTACCCCCACCTGGTCCAACGTGGTCGAATCGATCCTGAACCTCCGCGACGCCGCTGCCGGCACCCTGGCCTACACCTCCCCTGAAGGCAAGGAATACCGGCTCCGGACCGACGCCCCTCTGGCCGTCGTCGTGGCCCGCCCGCGCGGCTGGCACCTGAGCGAACGGCACCTGCTGATCGACGGCGAACGCACCGTAGGCGCGCTGGTGGACTTCGGCCTGCACTTCTTCCATACCGCCAAGCAGCTGCTGGAGAACGGCCAGGGCCCCTACTACTACCTGCCCAAAATGGAGAGCCACCTCGAGGCCCGGCTCTGGAACGAGGTGTTCGTCTTCGCCCAGGACTACCTCGGCATCCCGCAGGGCAGCATCCGCGCCACGGTCCTGATCGAGACCATCCCGGCGGCGTTCGAAATGGACGAGATCCTCTACGAGCTCCGCGACCATGCCTCCGGGCTGAACGCCGGGCGCTGGGATTACCTGTTCAGCATCATCAAGTACTTCCGCGACGCCGGCCCGCGCTTTGTGCTCCCGGACCGCGCCACCGTGGCCATGACTGCGCCGTTCATGCGCGCCTACACGGAACTGCTGGTCAAGACCTGCCACAACCGCGGCGCTTTCGCCATGGGCGGCATGGCGGCCGTCATCCCCAACCGCCGCGAACCCGAGGTGACGGCCCAGGCCTTCGAGAAGGTGCGGGCGGACAAGACCCGCGAGGCGAACGACGGTTTTGACGGGTCATGGGTGGCCCACCCCGACCTGGTGCCGGTCTGCCGGGACGTGTTCGACGCCGTCCTCGGCGAACGCCCGAACCAGCTCGACAGGCAGCGCCCGGAAGTCTCGGTCACCCCGGACCAGCTCCTGGACATCGCCTCCGCGAACGGAACGGTCACCGAGGCAGGCCTGCGCCTGAACCTCTACGTCGCCGTCGCCTACACCGCGGTGTGGATCTCGGGCAACGGCGCCGTCGCCATCCACAACCTGATGGAGGACGCGGCGACTGCGGAGATCTCCCGCTCGCAGGTCTGGCAGCAGATCCGCAACCAGGTGGTTCTCGCCGACACCGGCCGCACCGTGACCCGGGAGCTGGTAGCCGGGATCCTGGCTGAGGAAACGGAGAAGCTCCGGGGCGAGGTCGGCGAGGACGCTTTCGCGAAGCACTACCAGCCCGCCAGCAAGCTCATCGGCGACATCTGCCTCTCCGAGGACTACACGGACTTCCTCACGACGCCTGCCTACGAACTGGTGGACTGAGCCCGTGGCTGCGCCCCCCTCCGGTCCGCCGGCGGTGCCTCCCGCCGGGGCTCTCTCCGGCGCCGACCTGGACAGGATCGACGCCCAGCTCGCGGCCACGGACCTGCTGCTGGAGCGCAACTACCCGGGCGACGACGGAACCCGCCAGCCGGTCCACACCGTCTACGTCCCCGCCGACCGCTTCACTCCGGGCTTCGCCGCGGACTGGGGCGTCCAGGCCCAGGCCGCCGCGGACGCCCATGGCGGGCTGGAACGGCTCGGCACATTGCTCGGCCAGGACCCCGCGCTGGCCGCCGCCGTCGCGTCCCGTGTGGCGGAGAAGCTCGGCAGCGAGCCGATCGAGGATCTCCGGCTGGATTTCGAGGACGGCTACGGGGACCGGGGTGACGACGTCGAGGACGCCGACGCCGTCGCTGCCGCGGCCGCCGTCGCCGCCGCGGTGGCGGACGGCAGCGCCCCGCCCTTCATCGGGATCCGGTTCAAGTGCTTCGAGGCGGCCACCCGTGCCCGCGGGCTGCGCACCCTGGACCTGTTCGTCTCCGGCCTGGCCGCCGCCGGTGAGCTCCCGGAAGGGCTGGTCCTCACCCTGCCCAAGGTCACCACCGTGGCCCAGGTGCAGGCGATGGACTACGCCATGGCCCGACTGGAGGAGGCCCACGCGCTGCCCGCCGGCCGCCTGCAGTTTGAGGTCCAGGTGGAAACGCCGCAGCTGATCCTGGGACCGGACGGAACCTCCCCGGTGGCGCAGCTGCCGCACGCCGTCCCCGGCCGGATCAGCGCCCTGCACTACGGCACCTACGACTACTCGGCCTCCCTGCAGATCTCCGCCGAATACCAGTCCATGGAACACCCGGCGGCGGACCACGCCAAGGAGGTGATGCAGCTTGCTGTGGCCGGAACCGGGATCCGGCTCTCTGACGGGTCCAGCAACGTCATCCCCGTCGGCGACGGCGTGCAGGACGCCTGGCGCCTCCACGGCCGGCTGGTCCGCCGCTCGCTGGAGCGCGGCTACTACCAGGGCTGGGACCTCCATCCCGCCCAGCTGCCGAGCCGCTTCGCCGCCACCTACGCCTTCTACCGGCAGGGCCTTCCGGCCGCCGCCGCACGGCTCCGCAACTATGTGGAGCGCACAGAGGGCGGGGTGATGGACGAACCGGCCACCGCCCGCGCCCTGGCCGCCTTTGTGCTCCGCGGCATCCAGTGCGGCGCAGCGAGCGCCGCGGAAGTCCTTGAGCTGACGGGTCTCAACCTGCCCCGGCTGACGGGCCTGGCACACCCCCGGCTGGCGCAGCCGTCAGCCTCCCCAACCACTGATCGCAACCAGGAGTGAGCCCATGAGCAGCTACTTTTCCCCCGAGGGCGGCCTGCCGCCGCAGACCCAGCTCCTCACCGACCGTGCCGTGGTCAAGGAGGCCTACACTGTCATCCCCAAGGGCGTGCTGCGCGACATCGTCACGAGCAACCTGCCCGGCTGGACTAAAACCAGGTCCTGGATCATCGCCCGCCCCATCGCCGGCTTCGCCACAACCTTCTCGCAGGTGATCGTGGAAGTCGCGCCGGGCGGCGGCAGTGACAAGCCCGAGGCGGAGGCCGGCGTCGAAGGCGTCATTTTCCTCACCAAAGGCGAACTGACCCTGACGCTCGACGGCGAGCGCCACCGCCTGGAGCCCGGCGGCTACGCCTACCTCGCCGCGGGCTCGGACTGGAAGGTGTCCAACGACGGGGCCGGGGAGGCTGCCAGCTTCCAGTGGATCCGCAAGGCCTATGAACCGCTCGACGGCTTCACGGCGAAGTCCTTCGTGACCCGGGACCAGGACGTCGAGCCGCGGCCCATGCCCGGCACGAACGGCGCCTGGGCCACCACCCGGTTCGTGGACCCGGACGACCTGGCCCATGACATGCACGTCAACATCGTCACGTTCCAGCCCGGCGGATCCATCCCCTTCGCCGAGACCCACGTGATGGAACACGGGCTCTTTGTCCTGGAGGGCAAGGGTGTCTACCGGCTCAACGACGACTGGGTGGAAGTCGAGGCAGGCGACTTCATGTGGCTCCGCGCGTTCTGCCCGCAGGCCTGCTACGCCGGCGGACCGGGCCCGTTCCGCTACCTGCTCTACAAGGACGTCAACAGGCAGGTCCGGCTGACCTAGACACGGCTTGCTAGCCTGAGGCTGTGAAGTACGAGTCCCTGTGGATCGGAATGCTCGTTGGCGCGGCCCTCGGCCTGGTCATTGGCGTGGTCAGCGCCGACAAGCCCTTCACGGGCCTGCTGATCGGCGTGGGCATCGGGGCACTGGTTGGCCTGGCGGCCCGGAAGGACCCCACGAAGGGCTAAGAAGATCCCCTGCGCACCAGAAAGGAACACCATGGCGTACTCCGTGAACTGCACCATCCTGCTGACCGAACTGCCGCTCCTGGAACGGCCCGCCGCGGCTAAGGCTGCCGGCTTTGACGCCGTCGAGTTCTGGTGGCCCTTCGCAAGCTCCGTCCCCGGTGACGCCGAGCTCACGCGCTTCGAACGGGCGGTCACCGACGCGGGCGTCCAGCTCACCGGCCTGAACTTCAACGCCGGCGACATGCCCGCCGGCGACCGCGGCCTGGTCTCCTGGGCGGGCCGCTCCGCCGAATTCCGGGACAACATCGACGTCGTGGCCGGCATCGGCGGGCGGCTCGGCTGCAGCTCGTTCAATGCCCTCTACGGCAACCGGCAGGACGGGCACACCCCCGAAGCCCAGGACGAGCTGGCGGTCCAGAACCTCGCAGCCGCGGCCGCCGCCGTCGCCCGCATCGGGGGAACCGTGCTGCTCGAACCGGTCAGCGGCGCCCCGCGCTACCCGCTCCTCACCGCCGACGACGCCCTCCGGGTCATCGCGCGGGTGAAGTCGGAAACCGGCGTGGAGAACATCAAGCTCCTCGCCGACTTCTATCACCTGTCGGTCAACGGGGACGACGTCTCCGCCGTCATCGAAAAGCACGCCCGCGACTTCGGCCACATCCAGATCGCCGACAGCCCCGGCCGTGGGGCTCCCGGAACCGGCGGGCTTCCCCTGGACGACTGGATCGCCCGCAGCCGCCAGCTCGGCTACGAGGGCTACATCGGCCTCGAGTACAAGGAACCGGCAGCAACCGCGTTCGACTGGGCCCTCCGCCAGCCGGCCCGCTGACCGGACCGCCGCCGCCGTCGTCGCCGTCGTCGCCCGCCAGGGGCACTTCGACACGGACACGCCGGCCGCCGTCGCAAATTACGACGCCGACTCCCCCAATGCGCCCCGCGACTGTTCGCCGGCACATCCCCTGGGGGAGCCCGCAAGCAAGGTAGACACAGTAAGCAAGGAGAGCCCGAATGCCTGAAGAAACCTTCGACCTCGTCATCCGCGGGCAGCGCGTCCTGACGGCGGCGGGGACCTCGCCGTGCGAGGTGGGCGTTCGCGGCGGCAAGGTCGCCGCCGTCGAGCCGCTCGGCGTCGGGCTCTCCGGGACGGAAGTCATTGAGCTCGCCGACGACGAAACCCTGCTCCCGGGCCTGGTGGACACCCACGTCCACGTCAACGAACCGGGCCGCACCGAGTGGGAGGGCTTTGCCTCCGCGACCCGGGCAGCGGCGGCCGGCGGCGTGACCACCATCATCGACATGCCGCTCAACAGCATCCCGCCCACCACCACCGTGGACGGCCTCAACCGCAAGCGCGAGGTGGCCGAGAGGCAGGCGTTCGTCGACGTCGGGTTCTGGGGCGGAGCGGTGCCCGGCAACAAGGCGGACCTCCGCCCGCTGCACGACGAGGGCGTCTTCGGCTTCAAGTGTTTCCTGCTGCCCTCCGGAGTGGACGAATTCCCGCACCTGGACGCCGAGGAACTGGAAGAGGACCTGACCGAGCTCAAGTCCTTCGATTCGCTCATGATCGTCCATGCCGAGGACCCCCACGCGATCGAGCATGCCCCGCACGCAGGCGGTGACCGGTACGCGGCGTTCCTCGCGTCCCGCCCCCGCGGCGCGGAGAACAAGGCCATCGCCGAGGTGATCGAACGGGCCCGCCGGACCGGCGCCCGCGCCCACATCGTGCACCTGTCCTCCTCGGACGCCCTGCCCATGATCGCCAGCGCCAAGCGCGACGGCGTCCGCCTCACCGTGGAGACGTGCCCGCACTACCTGACCCTGACGGCCGAAGAAATCCCCGACGGAGCCACCGCCTACAAGTGCTGCCCGCCGATCCGCGAGGCCGCCAACCGGGAACTGCTGTGGAAGGGGTTGGCGGACGGGACGATCGACTGCATCGTCTCCGACCACTCCCCGTCCACCCTGGACCTCAAGGACCTGGAAAACGGCGACTTCGCCGTGGCCTGGGGCGGGGTTTCCTCGCTCCAGCTGGGCCTGTCGCTGGTCTGGACGGAGGCACGGCACCGCGGCATTCCGCTGGAACAGGTGGTGTCCTGGATGGCCCGCCGGCCCGCCGAACTCGCCAGGCTGGCCACGAAGGGCCAGCTCGCCCTGGGCTACGACGCCGATTTCTCGATCTTCGCGTTCGAGGATTCTTTCGTGGTGGATGCCGCCAAGCTCAGGCACAAGAACCCCATCACCCCCTACGACGGCAAGACCCTGTCCGGGGTGGTCCGCCGGACCTTCCTGCGCGGCCGTGAAATCGACGGCCTCACCCCCCGCGGACAACTGCTCCGCCGGGGCGGAGGAGCTGTCCCGCCGGGAGGTGCGCCCGCAGCTCAGGCAGATGTGCGCGGTCCGGCGGAATACAGCCTCTGAACCGGCGGTTGTGTAACTACAGACCGCTTCGTCCGCAGACACCAGCAACAGACCCCGAAGGAATGCCATGAGCCCCAACCCCACCATCAAGCTCCAGCCCGGAACGCCCGCCCCGGAGTTCACCCTTCCCGACGCCGCGGGACAGAAGGTGTCACTGGCCGACTACCGCGGCAAGAACGTCATTGTGTACTTCTACCCGCAGGCTGCCACCCCGGGTTGCACCACCGAGGCCTGCGATTTCCGCGACAGCCTGGCCTCCCTGCAGGGCTCCGGCTATGAGGTGCTTGGCATCTCCCCGGACGCCCCGGAGGCCCTTGCCGAGTTCACCGGCGACTTCGCACTGACCTTCCCGCTGCTCGCCGACGAGGACCACGCCGTGGCACTGGCCTACGGCGCGTGGGGCGAGAAGCTGGTCAACGGCGAAGTCACTGAGGGGATCGTCCGCTCCACTGTCGTCGTTGACCCCGAGGGCAGCGTCCGGCTGACCCAGTACCAGGTCAAAGCGCAGGGGCACGTCGCCGCGCTGAAGGACGCGCTCGGCGTCTAGGCTCTCGCGTGGGCCGGGCGCACTGGGTAGGCTCGGTCCAAACAACTCCGACAACGGCCTACGCGAAGGCGGACACGTGGCAACTGGAACCAAGCAGGATCCCTGGGTGCTCAAGACAGCCCCCGGAACGTCCGAGTACACCATGTACCGGGATGAGGAGTCCGATCCCGCCGCCCTCGTATGCCAGGTCGGCTCCACGACGCTGAAGTATCACCTCCGGGCCGTTGAGGACCTTCAGCTGTGGCTGATGGAGCGGATCGATTGGGTGCCGCTGGGTGCCGCCGATGAGAACAAACCGGCCGCCGAAGGAACCGTCGAGGCATGGGGGCGGGATCCGGAGAACCCCGTGGGCGGCTGGTACGGGCTGCGGAAGGGCTACCGCGGCCGGTTCGGCATGTACCTTCCGCCGTTGTTGGAAGCGCTGGGCCTGGTTGAGCTCACGCACGACAAGCGCAACAACTCCGTCCGGGCCATCATCGCCGACGCCTCGGGCCCCGCTATCCCTGCCTGACCCGGGCGGTCCGCCAGCGTTTCCGCGGCGTTTTCGGACAAGCGCACCGGGGATCCAAGGCGCGCCCGTCCGATTCCGCCGCGCATTTCCGACGCCGACGCGCGTTCCCGTCCGGTCCTCGGCACGTCCCAGGACACCCGCACGCCCCGGCCGGGTTCACGGGCGCCCCGCCTCCGGGTTGGCGCACCGGTTTCGGACTAGCGCACCGCTTCCGGGTTGGCGCCCCGATTTCGGACAAGCGCACACAGGATCCGAGGCGCGGCGGTCCGATTTCGACGCACTTTCCGGTTTGGTCAGCTTTTCTGCGCATTCCCGTCCGGGTCCGGGCACCACCCAGGACACCCGCACCGGTTTCGGACTGGCGCACCGGTTTCGGACAAGCGCACACAGGATCCGAGGCGCGCCGGTCCGATTCCGCCGCGTTTTTCCGGCGCCGCCGCGCTTTCTCGTCCGGGTCCGCGGCACCTCCCAGGACGCCCGCACGCACTGGCTGGGTTCACGGGCGGGCATGCCTTCATGTTCCCGGTGCTCGCGAACGAGCTCGACGCCGAGGCACTGTCCTGCAGCGCCTCCGGATCGTCGCCTCGGAAACGGTCACGGGCTGCGATTATCCGCGGTGCGCCTGTCCGATACCGCTGCGCCCGGCCGAAGCCACCGCGCGAAAGCTCCCCCGATACCGCCGCGCCGGACCGAAACCACCGCGCGAAAGTTCTCCACATCCGCCGCGCCGGCCGTTGCCCGGCCCGTTTTCGCGGACCACCATCTGTGGCATGGACCTACCCGAACTGATTCTCACCAATGATCTCGCACGGCTTGGCCAGGACGCTCGGGACCTGGCCCGGAAGGCGAAGTCCGGGCAGCTCCGCCGCATCCGGCAGGGCGTCTACGTCCGGGCCCATGACTGGGAGGCGCTGACTCCGTGGGACCGGTATCCGCTCCTCATCAGGGCGGCGGCCGCCACGTTGAAGAGCCGCACGGTCTTCTGCCGCCAGTCCTCCGGCGTGCTCTGGGGCATGCCCGTGCTGGGCCTTCAACATCGGGTGCACGCATGCACCTCCGACGCCGGCGGCGGACGCTCGCGTGCCGGTGTCCGCCGGCATTTGGTCGATTTGGACTCGGCCCGGGTCGAGGAGCGCCACGGGCTGCTGGTCACTGGCCGTGCGCGTACGGCCTTGGACTTGGCAGCCTTTGAATCATTTGAGCAGGGCGTCGCGGTATTCGACCACGTCCTCCGGCCGCAGCCCGGCACCCTTGCACCGCTCAGCAAAGCGGACCTCGACGCCGGCGTCGACGGTAATTACACTGCGGCAGCGGCCCGGCGAATCCGGACCGCCCTGAAGTTTGCCGATCCTGCGTCCGGTTCGCCGGGAGAATCCGTCAGCCGTGCCATGATGCACCGGCTGGGCTTCAGAATTCCCCTCCTCCAGGTCGAATTCCGGGACAGACGCGGGCTGGTGGCTTTCACGGACTTTGACTGGCCCGAGGATCGGCTGTGCGGAGAATTCGACGGCCTCGTGAAATACCGCAGTCCGGAGTATCTTCGGGGCCGGACACCGGAGCAGGCCCTCACCGACGAGAAGCGCCGGGAGGACCGGATCCGGGCCACGGGCCGGCGGGTGGTCCGCTGGACGTGGTCGGAGCTGTCCAGCCCCGCAAGATTCGCCGCGTTCTTGGCCGAGGCGGGGGTTCCGCGGGCGATACTCCCGTCCTGTCGCCGCTGATCCGGACCCGCTTCCGGAAAACTGCCGCGGAATCAGACACCGGCTCCCCGGATCCCCGCAGCGCCCGTCCGAAAGCGCCGCGCCCGTCCGAAAGCGCAGCGGAAGCGGCCTACACCCGGGTTCCCGCCACGATGGTCGCCGTGGAGCGGAGCCGGATGGCGCCGTCGTGCTCGTAGCGGCCCAGCAGCTGGAAGATGTCGGAGCGGATCAGCTCCCGGGATTCCCTGTCCGCCCGTGCCAGGCCCACGGCCACGGTGGTCGCAATGTCGGTCATGAACTCCCAGTAGAGCTCGGGTGACGCCTTGACCAGGTCCGTGCTGACCTTCCGCTCGCTGACGTCGACCAGCCCGGCCTCGCGGAAGAGCCGGCCCATGAACCCCTGGGCCGCGCAGCGGAAGAGCCCCGGCGTGCCCGGAGGCGGCGGGGGCAGTTCGGTGTGGCGGGCGATCGTGCCGAGGATCAGGCTGGCCCACGGGTTCTCGGCGGCGCGGCCCCAGACGGCGGCGCTGATCCGGGCGCCCGGCTTGGCCACGCGCACCATTTCGCCCACGGCCGGGGTCATCCTGGGGAAGAACATAAAGCCGAAGCGGCAGAGGACAGCGTCGAAGGATCCGTCCTCGAACGGCAGGGAAGCGGCGTCCCCGACGGCGGTGTGCACGTTGGCCACGCCGCGGGCTGTTGCCTTCTCGGAGGCCACCCGCAGCATTCCCGCCGACAGATCCAGCAGGGCGACGCTTCCGCGCGGAACGAGGGCGGCGGCGGTGAGGCCCGGTTCGCCGGTTCCGGCAGCGACGTCGAGGACCACGGAATCCGGGCGGAGTCCCGCCTCCCGGATGACTGCGTCGCCGAAGGGGGCGTGCCAGCCGAGGATTTCCGCGTCCCATTTGCGCCAGCCGGCGGAGAACTCGTCCCAGGTGCTGCGCTGCTGGTCCCTGATCTGCTCCGCTGAGGCTGACATGGCGCTCCTAGGCTGTTCCGTGCCCTCCCCCACCCCTTAGTGTGCGCCCCTGCACCGGGCCGTAGCAATGGCTCCCGGGGCAGTAGGCTTAAGACCATGGCTACCCCCGAAAACCCCGGCACCCCCAGCGAGCAGCACGTCCCCGAACGACGCGAAATCACCGTGCGCCGGGCGCCGAAGTACGTTCCGTTCCTGGTCCTGGGCGGGCTGCTGGGCTTCGGTGTGGCCGCCTTCCTCGCCTACGGCCTCCCGGGCGATGAGGCCTACGATGCCAGCGCCGTGTTCGGCTTCTTTATGATCATGTGCGGCGCCGGCGGCGTCATTCTGGGCGGCACCGTCGCGCTCATCCTGGACCGGTTGAGCGTCCGGCGGGCCAAGCACGCCGTCGTCGAGTCCGTCCCGGATTCCGTTCCCGACGACGGGGAGCAGCAGGGCGCCTGAGCGGCCGCAGGTCATAAACCGGCCGACGGGAAAGTCCTACCGCACAACGTGAGATAATCAACCAGTGGCACGCGGCGATGGAAAACTTTCTCATGACCTTCTCTCTGGCGAAAAAGGCCCCCAGGACGCATGTGGCGTCTTCGGGGTCTGGGCTCCCGGTGAAGAGGTTGCAAAACTCACCTATTACGGGCTGTACGCACTGCAGCACCGCGGTCAGGAGTCTGCTGGCATAGCGACCAGCGACGGCCAGCGGATCAACGTCTAC
Organism: Arthrobacter sp. 10L424; assembly: GCF_056395325.1. NCBI lineage: Bacteria > Bacillati > Actinomycetota > Actinomycetes > Micrococcales > Micrococcaceae > Arthrobacter > Arthrobacter sp. 10L424. Next base: position 12,201 of record NZ_JBFTJH010000011.1, read on the forward strand.
AAGGACATGGGACTCGTATCCCAGGTCTTCGACGAGACCACGCTGAACACCCTGACCGGGCACCTGGCCGTCGGCCACTGCCGTTACTCCACCACCGGCGCCAGCCACTGGGCTAACGCGCAGCCCACCCTGGGCGCGACGGCGACCGGCACCGTGGCCCTGGCCCACAACGGCAACCTGACCAACACCGCCGAACTAAAAGCCATGATCGAGGACCGCAACGGCGGCCAGCTCAGCGGCGAAATGAAGCAGGGCAACACCTCGGACACGGCCCTCGTCACCGCCCTGCTGGAGGGCGAAGAGGGCAAGTCGCTCGAAGAGACCGCGATGGAACTGCTGCCCAAGATCAAGGGCGGCTTCTGCTTCGTCTTTATGGATGAAGGCACCCTCTACGCGGCCCGCGACACGTACGGGATCCGCCCGCTCTGCCTGGGCCGGCTGGAACGCGGCTGGGTGGTCGCCTCCGAGCAGTCCGCCCTCGCCACGGTCGGCGCCAGCTTCATCCGCGAAATAGAGCCCGGCGAGTTCATCGCGATCGACGAGGACGGCGTCCGCTCCCAGCGCTTCGCGGAGGCGACGCCGGCCGGCTGCGTCTTCGAATACGTCTACCTCGCCCGCCCGGACGCCTCCATCGCGGGCCGCTCCGTGTACGAATCCCGCGTGGAAATGGGCCGCCAGCTGGCCCGCGAAAACACCCAGGAAGCGGACATCGTCATCCCGGTTCCGGAGTCCGGCACCCCCGCTGCGGTGGGCTACGCCGAGGAATCCGGCATCCCGTTCGCGCACGGCTTCGTCAAGAACTCCTACGTGGGCCGCACGTTTATCCAGCCCTCGCAGACGCTGCGCCAGCTCGGCATCCGGCTCAAGCTCAACGCCCTCGAGTCCGTGATCCGCGGCAAGCGTGTTGTGGTGGTGGATGACTCGATCGTCCGCGGCAACACCCAGCGCGCGATTGTGCGGATGCTCCGCGAGGCCGGCGCCGCAAGCGTCCACATCAAGATTTCCTCCCCGCCGGTCAAGTGGCCCTGCTTTTACGGCATCGACTTCGCCTCCCGCGCGGAACTGATCGCCAACGGCGCCACGATCGATGAAATCACCCAGGCCATCGGCGCCGACTCGCTGGCCTACATCTCCGAAGACGGCATGATCGAGGCCACCCGCCAGCCGCGCGAACGCCTGTGCACCGCCTGCTTCACCGGCAAGTACCCGATCGAACTTCCGGCCGCCGACAAGCTGGGCAAGAACCTGCTCGAACGCACCGACCTCGGCGGACAGCCTGGCGGACTCCCCGCCGCCGCCCCTGCGCCTGCCGGGTCCGCGGCCGGTGCAGCCGACGTCGATCCTGCCATCGCCGACGACGAGGACCCCGCCGAGAAGGCCGGCGCCACAGGCTGCGATCCGGGACCGGACGCCGAATTTGAAGAACTGCTCACCGATGCCGACCGCGTCACCACAGCCGACAAGAAAGAGCCAGTATGACTTCCGCCTCCCCGGCCGCTGACATGAACGCCGCCCAGAACGCCGTAGGCATCACCTACGCCTCCGCCGGCGTCGACGTCGAAGCGGGCGACCGCGCCGTCGAACTCATGAAGGGTGCCATCAAGGCGACTCACAACTCCTCGGTGATTGGCGGCGTCGGCGGCTTCGCGGGCCTGTACGACGTCTCGAAGCTGCTCACGTACAAGCGCCCGCTGCTGGCCACTTCCACCGACGGTGTGGGCACCAAGGTCGCCATCGCGCAGGCCATGGACATCCACGACACCATCGGCTTCGACCTCGTCGGCATGGTGGTCGATGACATCGTCGTGGTGGGCGCCGAGCCGCTGTACATGACCGACTACATCGCCTGCGGCAAGGTTGTCCCGGAGCGCATCGCGGACATCGTCCGCGGCATCGCGGCCGCCTGCTCCGTCGCCGGCACCGCCCTGGTGGGCGGCGAAACCGCCGAGCACCCGGGCCTGCTGGGCGAGCACGAGTACGACGTCGCCGGCGCCGCCACCGGTGTTGTCGAAGCCGCCGACCTGCTCGGCCCGGACCGCGTCCGCGCCGGCGACGTTGTGATCGGCATGGCCTCCTCCGGGCTGCACTCCAACGGCTACTCCCTGGTCCGCCGCGTCATCAACCACGCCGGCTGGGCCCTGGACCGCCACGTCTCCGAATTCAGCCGCACGCTGGGCGAGGAACTCCTGGAGCCGACCCGCGTCTATGCGGCCGACTGCCTGGACCTGGCCCGCACCTTCCCGGTGAACGGCTCCGCCGCCGGCCAGGCCGTGCATGGCTTCAGCCACGTCACCGGCGGCGGCCTCGCCGCCAACCTGGCCCGCGTCCTGCCGCAGGGTCTGGTGGCCACCGTGGACCGCGCCACCTGGCAGCTCCCCGCCATCTTCCGGCTCGTCGCCGAGCTGGGCAACGTCCCGCTGGCCGATCTGGAGCGCACGCTGAACCTCGGCGTCGGCATGGTCGCGATCGTCTCCCCCGAAGCCGCCGACGCCGCCGTGAACCGCCTCAACGAGCGCGGACTGCCGGCCTGGGTCATGGGCACCGTGGAGGCGGACTCGGACTCGATCGTCAAGACCGGCCCGGACTACGTGCAGGGCGCCAAGGGCGTCGACGGCGGTGCCGTCCGGCTGGTCAACGCCTACGCCTAAACCCCCAAGCACTAACATCGAGTGCTCGATAACCGCCGTTTAGAACGTCCAAAACGGCGGTTATCGAGCACTCGATGCGTGTTTAAACCTCCAGCAGGCTGAACACGCCGCCCTGCGGGTCCTCGAGGGTGGCGATGGTGCCGGCTTCCTCCACCTCGTCCGGTTCGATCAGGACCGTGCCGCCGGCGGCTACGGCCGCTGCGACCGCCTCGGGGACGCTGGATACCCCGAAGTACACCTGCCACCCCGGCTTGAGCGTGCCTTCCGCGTCCGCGGGGACGGCGGCGATCCCGGCCACCTCGGCGCCGTCCACCATCAGCGTGGTGTACTTGCCGCCGTCGTCCTGCGGGTATTCGGTCACGTCGTGCCCGAACAGCTGCTGGAAGAATCCGACGGCGGACTGCGGCTCGGGCGTCAGGAGTTCGGCCCAGGTCAGGGCCCCGGGTCCACCGCCGCGAGTGGTGCCGAGGTGGCTTCCGGCCTGCCAGGCGCCGGTGGTGCCGCCTCCGGGCGGGGCGAAGAAGACCATCACACCGGTTTCGCCCACTGCCTCCGGACCAAACTCGAGGGTACCCCCGGCGTGGCCGAGGCCGGCGGCGAGCTCCGCGGCGTCGGGGGATGCGAAGTACACGTTCCACTGCGGCGCGGCCCCGGCGGCATCCTGCTGCGGGTTCTGCGGCGCGATGACGGTGACCAGGTCGTCGCCCAGGAACGCCTGCGCGTAGCTGCGCCCGTCCGGGGTGGGCAGGTCCTCGAAGCGCCAGCCGAACACCGCGGCATAGAAGGCTTTGGCCGCCACGACATCGCTCGTCTGGAGGTCCGTCCAGCAGACCTCGCCTTCGGTGAATCCCGTGCGCATGGTCATGGCAGTCCCTCCGGAAATTTGTGGTGCGGGCCGGGTGGTGCCGGCAGCTTCAACCTAGCCTGAGGCTCAGGCCTGGACAACTGCGCGGACACTCCGCGGCGCATGGCCGGGAGGAGTAGCCGGGCAGCAGAAAACCCGCCGTCCACGCCCGAACTGGGAGTGGCCGGCGGGCCTGAAATCACGTGGTCGGCAATCCGCGAGCGGAACAGCATGCCGGAAAGAAGTGTCGACTAACCTATCCGACGGGAATCTACCTCGTCGTCGTCCTCTTCCACATCGTCCGCGTACTTATCCACATAAGCCGAATAATCCGGCTCAACGGGCTCACTCGAGAAACGACTCGGTGCACGACCCTCAGAGCTCTTGAGCTCACGCTGAAGCGCAGAGTAGTCAGTGTTCGGGGAATAGTACTTAATATCCCGAGCCTGCTTGGTAGCTTTTGCCTTTTGACGGCCGCGCCCCATGGCGTGACCCCCTTTTGTACTCGGACCGGAGGTGGTCACCATTGGCGATCGGTGAGGCCCCGGAATGTTTGGTCAATTTGTCGTACACCTAGATTACATGCTTTCTGCCGCAACTGCTCCCCGGGACGGCCGCTGTGGACACTGTTGCCCGCGCCGCAGCCCCGGACGGCGCCCCGGCGGCATGCGGCCCGCGCGGCATCTTAGATAGAGTTCCGTAGTGGACTTCCGGAAACGGGTCCTTCCGCCGGGCGTCCTGCCGCGGCAAAGACGCACGAAAGTGGTGAATTCTCAGTGACCGAAGAGAACGAAAGGCCCGGCGGCGCCGGCATGCCTGGGGTTCCCCCTGCCGGCGGACCCGGCGGACGGTCTGCCCCCGCTGTATCGTCTGCCGTGCCCCCGAAGCCCTCGACGCCGCCGACCTCCGCAACGCCGGTTGTCCCGCAGGCCGCTCCCGCCAAGCCCCCGGCCGGGACGCCTGTTGCCCGGCCCATTGAGCAACCCGTTGAGCAACCCACGGCGCCGTCCGCACCGCCGCCCGTCCGCCCGTTTGTGCCGCCGGTCAACCGGTCCGACGCCGGGCAGCCCCGCTCCCGGCGTTCCGGCAGTGCCCAGGGCGCTCCGGGAGCCGCAGGCAGCGCCCTCGCAGGGGCTGGCAAGGCGGCATCGGAGAAGGCCTCGCAGCTCGGCGGATGGCTACGCCACCAGAGTCCGGCCCGGCTCGGCGGATGGCTACGCCACCAGAGTCCGGCCCGGCTCGGCGCCGCGGTGACCGCCGTCGTCGTTATGGGACTGCTGATCTGGTGGCTGACCTCACTCGGCGCCAGCAAGCAGACAGTCGCGGATACCTCCTCCGCCCCCGCCGGGACCACGACGTCGTCCGCCCCCGCGAGCCGGGGGGCGCTTCCGCTGGAAGGAGTCGGCCCGCTGGACTTCCAGGCCGGCGATTGCTTCAAGGACTTCGACCCGGAGGCGCCGCAGTCCACCATCGTGGACTGCGCCACTGGGCACTCGGCACAGCTGATCGCCATCCACCACTATCAGGACTCAGACGGCTATCCCGGCCTGGCGGCGCTGAAGGACAAGGGGCGCGAAACGTGCCGCAGCGCGCAGTTGACCGCCGCCGCCACCAACTACGACCTGAAGCAGCGCAACGCCTACCCGAGCTCCACGAGCTGGGACAACGGCGACCGCCGGGTGGACTGCTACGTCACCGCGGGTACCGGGAACGTCATTATGGAATCGCTGGTTCCCTAAGGCGTTCCCGCGAGGGATTCTGCACAAAAAGAAACTGCCAGCCGGAGCAAGGTCCGGCTGGCAGTTCTTGTTTAATGCTGCGGGGTCCTGACGCAGCGGGGCCTACTCCTTGCGGCGGACGGTGAGTCCGCTGCCGGTGGACGCGCCGCCGGCGGGCCGGTCCGAGGCTTCTGCGCCGCCCACGGTGAGCTCCATGAGGTCCGGTTCGGTATCGACGAGCACAGTGTCGCCGTCCGTGATGTCGCCGGCAAGGATGGCCTTGGCCAGCCGGTCGCCGATTTCGCGCTGCACCAGGCGGCGCAGCGGCCGGGCGCCGTAGGCCGGATCAAAGCCCGTCACGGCGAGCCAGGACCGGGCCCCCTCGGTCACTTCCAGGTTGAGCCGGCGGCCCTTGAGGCGTTCGCCCAGTTCCATGACCTGCAGCTCCACGATCCGGGACAGCTCCTCGATGCTCAGCGGATCGAACAGCACCACCTCATCGAGCCGGTTCAGGAATTCGGGCTTGAAGGAAGCGTTCACGGTGGCCATGACGGCGTCGCGTTTGGCGGCCGCGTCGAGCGTCGGGTCCACCAGGAACTGGCTGCCGAGGTTCGACGTCAGGACCAGGATCACGTTGCGGAAGTCCACGGTGCGGCCCTGGCCGTCGGTGAGGCGGCCGTCGTCGAGCACCTGCAGGAGGATGTCGAAGACCTCGGGGTGGGCCTTCTCCACCTCGTCGAGCAGCAGCACGGAGTACGGCCGGCGCCGGACGGCCTCGGTCAGCTGGCCGCCCTCCTCGTAGCCCACGTAGCCGGGAGGGGCACCGACAAGGCGGGCCACGGAATGCTTCTCCGAGTACTCGGACATGTCGATCCGCACCATGGCGCGTTCGTCGTCGAACAGGAAGTCGGCCAGGGCCTTCGCCAGCTCGGTCTTGCCGACGCCGGTGGGGCCCAGGAACAGGAAGGAACCGGTGGGCCGGTTGGGGTCGCTGATCCCCGCCCGGGCCCGGCGGACGGCGTCCGAGACCGCGGTGACGGCCTTGGTCTGGCCGATCAGCCGCTCGCCCAGCACGTGTTCCATCTCCAGCAGCTTCTGGCTCTCGCCCTGCAGCATGCGGCCGGCGGGGATCCCGGTCCAGGCCGAAATGACCTCGGCGATGTCGTCGGCGGTGACCTCGTCGGCCACCATGAGGTCCTGCTTGGCCCCGCCGCCGGCCACGCGGGCGGACTCCGCTTCGGCCGCCACGTTGAGTTCGCGCTCCAGGGCGGGAAGTTCGCCGTACAGGATCCGTGAGGCTGCCTCGAGGTCGCCTTCGCGCTGGAACTTCTCGGCGGCGGAGCGCAGCTCGTCGATTCTGGCCTTGAGGTCGCCGACGCGGTTCAGGCCTGCCTTCTCGGCCTCCCAGCGGGCGTTGAGCCCGGCGAGCTCTTCCTTCTTGTCGGCCATGTCCGCCCGGATCGCGGCCAGCCGCTCCACCGACGCGGGGTCGGTCTCGTTGGCCAGGGCCAGTTCCTCCATGGTCAGGCGGTCCACGGAACGGCGCAGCTGGTCGATCTCCTCCGGGGCGGAGTCGATCTCCATGCGCAGCCGGGAAGCGGCCTCATCCACGAGGTCGATCGCCTTGTCCGGCAGCTGCCGGCCGGAGATGTAGCGGTTGGAGAGCGTGGCCGCGGCGACGAGGGCGGAGTCTGCGATGGCGACCTTGTGGTGGGCCTCGTAGCGTTCCTTGAGCCCGCGCAGGATGCCGATGGTGTCCTCCACGCTGGGTTCGCCGACGTAGACCTGCTGGAAGCGGCGTTCCAGGGCCGGGTCCTTCTCGATGTTTTCGCGGTACTCGTCCAGTGTCGTGGCGCCGATGAGGCGCAGCTCGCCGCGGGCCAACATGGGCTTAAGCATGTTGCCGGCGTCCATGGAGCTGTCCCCGGTGGCGCCGGCGCCGACCACGGTGTGGATTTCGTCAATGAACGTGACGATCTGGCCCTCGGAGCTCTTGATTTCCTCAAGGACCGCCTTGAGCCGCTCCTCGAATTCTCCGCGATACTTGGCGCCGGCCACCATGGACGCGAGGTCCAAGGCGATCAGGGTCTTGCCGCGCAGGCTCTCGGGGACGTCGCCGGCCACGATCCGCTGGGCCAGTCCTTCGACGACGGCGGTCTTGCCGACGCCGGGCTCGCCGATGATGACGGGGTTGTTCTTGGTGCGGCGGCTCAGGACCTGGATGATGCGGCGGATCTCGGCGTCGCGGCCGATCACCGGGTCCAGCTTTCCGGAGCGGGCAACCGCGGTGAGGTCGGTGCCGTACTTCTCCAGCGCTTGGAAAGAGTTCTCCGGGTCGGCGTTGTCCACCTTGCGGTCGCCGCGGACACCCGGCAGGGCGGCGAGCAGCGCCTCGTGGGAGGCGCCGGCGTCGCGCATCAGCTTTCCGACGGCGTCGCTTCCGGTCGCGAGCCCCAGCAGGAGGTGTTCGGTGGAGACGAAGCTGTCGCCGAGCCGCTCGGCCTCGTTCTGGGCGTTCTTGATGGCCTGCAGCGCGGTGCGGGACAGCTGCGGCTGCTGCACCGAGCTGCCGGAGGTGGAGGGCAGGGCCTTGATGGCGGTGCTGGCCTGGACGCTGACGGAATCCGGGTCCGCCCCGGTGGCGCGGAGGAGGGCGACGGCGACGCCCTCGCGCTGGTCCATCAGCGCCTTGAGCAGGTGGGCGGGTTCGAGCTGGGGGTTCCCCGCCGTCGAGGCGTTCATGGCGGCAGCCGCGAGAGCCTCCTGGCTCTTGGTAGTGAATTTGGCGTCCAAAGAGAGCTCCTTCCGGGAACATGCTGGTATTAAAGTTGAGTGTACTCCGCTCAACTTTGCATCGAGTCCCTTTGGGTCCATGTTTGCCGACGGCGAAATGACTGTCCAGTGCCGGAGTCCCCCGCGCGGCGCCCGGCGCCAGGACTGGACATGCTCTCGGCCCGCGACCGCCACTGGACATAGTCCCACTATGCCCACTCGCCGGGCCCAAACCTGGACATGTCCCGAAGGATTGGGCCGCATTACTGGACGTGCTCTCCTGGGCTCGGCACCAGGACTGGACATGCCCTCCCCAGGCGCCGGGCAATGGACATGGTCCCACCACGTCCATTGTCCGGGCCCAAAACTGGACATGCCCCGTGCATCCGGGCGCGAAAAATGAGCATGCCTGCCGGGCGCCGCGAGGGATGAGCATGTCCCGTCGGGTCCGGAGCGGGGATTGGGCATGTCCCGCGAAAATCACTTAACGTTGCTTAAGATTCGGGAGCCTCCCTACTGTAACTGAGGTCACAGGAAAACAAACGGACGCGAAGGAGGGCCGGACATGCAGGATCACGCCACAAGCGCCACCCTGGGCGGCCGCGTGCCGCCGGTTTCGGCCGCCGCTGTGGCCCGGGCGGCAGGGGTCTCCTCCGCCGCGGTGTCCTACGTCCTCAACGGCAAGAGCGGCGTCTCGCCGGAAACCCGGCGCCACATCATCCACGTGGCAAACGAACTGGGCTTCAGGCCTCGTAAGTCCTCGCAGTCCACCGATGCCCAACGCACCCGGGTGATCGGCCTCATCCTGCCGAACATCATCAACCCCATGTTTCCGAGGTGGGCCCAGGGAGTCATTTCCGCTGCAGCCGAGTCCGGCTACGAGGTGTTCGTCGCTACTACCCAGGACGACCCGGACGTGCTCGCCCAGGTCACATCGACCCTCGCGAACCGCAACGTGGACGGCATCATCCTGGCCGCGTCACTCCGGGACGACGCCACCGCGCTCCGCACCCTGAGGGCCGCCCGGATCCCGTATGTCTGCCTCTCGCGGCGGGCCGACTTCCTCGACTCCGACTTTGTCGGGATCGACGACGACGCCGCGGCGACCACGCTGATGCAGCACATGCTGAGCCATGGTTTCACGGAGATCGCCACTGTGATCGGTCCGCGGTTTTCCACCGCGTCCCTGGCCCGGGAACAGGCGTTCGTCCGCACCGCCGCTGCCGCGGGGATCAGCATCAGCGGCGACCGCAAGATCAGCACACGGGTCAACAACGAGGGCGGACGGCTGGCGGCCGAGCGTCTGTTCTCCGCGGAGACACCGCCGCAGGCCGTCGTGTGCGGGAGTGACGAACTGGCCATCGGCGTTATGGAATACGCCCTGGCCCAGGGACTTCGGATCCCGGAGGACGTCGCCGTCGCCGGCTGCGACGGACTCCCGCACAGCCGATCCGGGCTCATCAACCTGACCAGCATCGTCCAGCCTCAGCAGGAGATGGCCCACGAGGCCTTCGCCATGCTGCTCAGACGCATCGAAGCCCCCTCCGGCACGTACAGCTCAAAAGTGTGCCCGCACCGCCTGCATATCGGGCGCACCTGCGGCTGCACCCCTCCAGCCCGCTAGCCCCGCCACCGCACCACACCCAAGGCCAGCCACCCTGGCACCTTCCCTACTGCCCTGTTGCCCGGCCACCGGGCTGCCCGAACCGCCCATCCACCTGCCCTGACCACCAATTCAAGGACGAAGACCCATGTCAGTTGTATCCGCACCAACGAAGATGCGCACACCAAAGGAAATCAACGGTGTGATCCTCCGCAGAGTCATGCCGCTGCTCATCGGCGCCTACATCATGGCGTTCCTGGACCGCACCAACATCGGCATGGCCAAGGACCGGCTCGAGATTGACCTCGGCATCTCTGCCACCGCCTACGGCATCGGCGCCGGCCTGTTCTTCCTGACCTACGCCCTCTCCGAAATCCCGTCCAACCTGATCATGCACAAGGTGGGCGCGCGTTTCTGGATCATGCGGATCATGATCACGTGGGGCATCATCTCCGCCTGCATGGCCTTTGTGCAGGGCGAATGGTCCTTCTACATCATGCGGATGCTGCTCGGCGTCGCCGAGGCCGGGCTCTTCCCCGGCGTGATGTACTTCCTGACCCAATGGTTCGTCGTCAAGGACCGGGCGAAGGCCAACGGCATGTTCCTGCTGGGCGTGTCCATCGCCAACATCGTCGGCGCACCGCTGGGCGGCCTGCTCCTCACCATGGACGGCTTCGGCGGCCTGCACGGCTGGCAGTGGATGTTCATCATCGAAGGCCTGCCCGCCTGCGTCCTGGCCTACGTCGTCTGGAAGAAGCTTCCGGACCGTCCCACCCAGGCCACGTTCCTCACCGCTGAAGAAGCCACCGACCTCGAAGCCCGCATCGCCGCAGAGGAGAGGGCGGGCGCTGAAGCGTCCGGCAACCACCGCCTCCGCGACATCCTCAGGGACAAGCAGATCCTGCTCGTGGTCGGCATCTACTTCACCCACCAGATCGCCGTGTACGCGCTGTCCTACTTCCTGCCCTCCATCATCGGCACGTACGGCAAGCTCAACCCGCTGCAGATCGGCCTGCTGACGGCCATCCCGTGGATCTTCTCCGCCGCCGGCGCCCTGCTGGTTCCCCGGTTCGCCACCGACGGCCGGCGCTCCCGCCTGCTGGTCACGGGAACGATGATCGGCATCGTCTCTGGCTTCGCCCTCGGCGCCGTCGGCGGTCCCCTCCTGGGCATGATCGGCTTCTGCCTCGCCGCCTTCAACTTCTTCGCACTGCAGCCGATCCTCTTCACGTACCCGGCCACCCGGCTCACCGGCGCCGCCCTCGCCGGCGGCATCGCCTTCGTCAACACCATCGGCCTCTGCGGCGGCTTCCTCGGCCCGTACGTGATGGGCATGATGCAGGACGCCACCGGCTCCAAGCTCTCCGGGCTCTGGTTCATCGTGGGCATGTGCATCATCGGCGCCCTGCTCTCGCTCATGCTCAAGCGCGGCACCGAAAAGCCCGAGCTCGCCCCCGTAGCCCACTAAGCCTCACCGGACCGACTGATCCTGCTGACGCGCGCCAGACGCGCGGGCGTCAGCAGGATCAGTCCACCGCTCCACCAACGCAAGGAAACGTCATGGATTTCAGCTCAAAAAGGGTGCTGGTCACCGCCGGCGCCAACGGCATCGGCCTGGCCATCGCCACCAAGTTCCAGGCGCTCGGCGCCGCCGTCTTCGTCACGGATATTGACCCCGACGCCGTCGCGAAGGCCCGCGTCAACGGCCTAGCCGCCGCCGTTAGCGACGTCTCCGACGAGGACCAGGTCCGCGAACTGATGTCCCTGGTCCAGTCGGAACTGGGCGGCTTGGACGTCCTGGTCAACAACGCCGGCATCGCGGGACCCACCGGGCCTCTCGAATCGCTGGACACGGCCGCCTGGAAGGCGACCTTCGACGTCAATATCCACGGCCAGTTCTTCTGCATCAAGCACGCCCTGCCGATGCTGCGGCAGGGCAGCGAAGCCTCGATCGTGAACCTCTCCTCCGCCGCCGGCCGGCTGGGCATGGCCGGGCGCAGCGCCTATTCGGCGTCGAAGTGGGCCGTGATCGGGCTGACCAAGACGCTCGCGATCGAACTCGGCCCCGACCGGATCCGGGTCAATGCGATCTGCCCCGGCGCGGTCAACGGCCCCCGGATCGACGCCGTCATCGCGGCCAAGGCGCAGATGCTGGACCTCCCGGCGGACCAGGTCTCCGAGCTCTACCACAACCAGTCCTCGCTGGGACGGCTGATCGAAGCCGAGGACATCGCCAACATGGCCGCCTTCGCCGCCAGCGACATGGCCCGCAACGTCAACGGCCAGGCCCTGGCCGTCGACGGCAACACCGAGAAACTCTACTGATCCGGCCCGCCCGGAAAATTCGGCCCACCCTAGGAGACCCCCATGGCTGCTTCCCGCAAAGTCATCATCACCAGCGCCGTCACCGGCGCCATCCACACCCCGTCCATGTCCCCGTACCTGCCGGTCTCCCCCGATGAGATCGCCGACGCCGCCATCGGCGCCGCGGAGGCTGGCGCCGCGATTGTGCACATGCATGCCCGCGACCCCCGGGACGGGCGGCCGTCCCAGGATCCGGAGCACTTCGCCCCGATCCTGGACAAACTCAAGCGCAACACCGACGCTGTCATCAACATCACCACCGGCGGCTCGCCGCACATGACCGTGGAAGAGCGTATGCAGCCCGCGGCCCTGTTCAAGCCCGAGCTCGCGTCCCTCAACATGGGGTCGATGAACTTCGGCCTCTACCCGATGCTGGACCGTTTTACCGAGTTCGGCCACGACTGGGAGCGGGAAGGTCTCGAGAAGAGCCGCGACCTGGTTTTCAAGAACACCTTCCAGGACATTGAGACCATCCTGGGCATCGGCAATGAGAACGGCACCCGGTTCGAGTTCGAGTGCTACGACATCTCGCACCTGAACAACCTGGCGCACTTCCACGCCCGGGGCCTGGCCAAGGGTCCGCTGTTCGTCCAGTCCGTTTTCGGCCTGCTCGGCGGGATCGGCGCCCACCCGGAGGACCTGATGCACATGCGCCGTACGGCCGACCGGCTCCTCGGCGACGACTACCAGTGGTCCATCCTGGGCGCCGGGAAGAACCAGATGCCCCTGGCCACCATCGGCGCCGCCATGGGCTCGCACGTCCGGGTCGGGCTGGAGGACTCGCTCTGGATCGGCCCCGGACAGCTCGCAACGTCCAACGCGCAGCAGGTCACCCGGATCCGCACCATCCTCGAGGCCCTCAACTTTGAGGTCGCCACCCCGGACGAGGCCCGCGAAATGCTGCAGCTCAAGGGCCGCGACAAGGTCGGCTTCTAAGCGCATGAGCATCCTCGTTGCCCCGGACAGCTTCAAGGGGACCTTCACCGCCGTCGAGGTTTCCCGCCACATTGCGGCCGGGATCCGGTCCGCCGGCGGTGAGGCGGTTGAGCTGCCGGTGGCCGACGGCGGCGAGGGAACCTTTGCCGTGCTGGTCCGGGGCCTGGACGCCCGGCAGGTCACCGTCAGCACGGTCGGGCCGTGGGGCGACGCCGTCACGGCGGCGATCGGGCTGACGGCGGACGGGACCGCCATCGTTGAACTTGCCGCCGCCAGCGGACTCAACCTTCCCTCCAGCCGGGGGCGGGACCCGCTGGCTGCCAGCACGTACGGCACGGGTGTGCTGATCGCGGAGGCCGCCCGGCTGGGGGCACGGCGGATCCTGGTGGCATCCGGCGGGTCCGCCACGACCGACGGCGGCGCCGGCGCCATCGCTGCGATCGAGGAACTCGGGGGACTCCGGGGCGCGGACGTCGCGGTCCTGAGCGACGTCACCACCCGGTTCGGCGACGCCGCGCGGATCTTCGGACCCCAGAAGGGCGCCGGCCCGGCCGCCGTGGACATTCTCACCGACCGGCTCGAGCAGCAGGCCCTGGCGTTCCTCCGCGAGCACGGCCGTGACCCGCGCACCGTTGACCGGACTGGAGCCGCCGGCGGGTTTTCCGGCGGGATGTGGGCGCGCTACGGGGCGACGCTGGCCTCCGGTGCGGACTACGTGCTGGACCTCCTGGACTTCGAGCAGCACCTCGCCGGCTGCAGCGCGGTTGTGGTCGGAGAGGGCCGGCTGGATTCACAGACCGGCCAGGGCAAGATCATCGCGGCAATTCTCGCCCGCTGCGGGACAAAGAGCGTTTACGCCGTCGTTGGGTCTGTGGGCGCCGACCTGGGCGATTACGCCGGCAACTTCGACGACGTCATGGTCGCCAGTGACGCGGCCGCGATGGTGGCCGCCGGGGCAAGCGTGGCCCGCACCGCGGGACATGCCCTCCGCTAGCCGTGAGCACTGGACATAATCCCACTATGTCCACTCGCAGGACCAAGGAATGAGCATGCCCCTCGGACTGGAGCTCAAGACTGGACATGTCCCCTATCGCACTCGGCGCTTAGCGCGGCCCCGTTAAACCATTTCGGCGGTCGGCTCCCCCAAGGAGCCGACCGCCAATTAATGGGGCTGGTCCGATGTCGGGAGACCAGCCCGGAGCGGTCGGGGGAACCGCCCCTGCAGGGGAACTTCGCTGTTTATGCATCTTGTCACACATGTGACAGATTTGTCACGCGATATTTTCGGCGTTTCCGTGGGTAGTCTTTTGACCATGGATGAGACAGCAGCAGTGCAGCACCACACCACCCAGTCCGTCTTCCTGGACAAGGCCCACCCCGCCGCCTGGCGGGCCCTCAACGGGCTTGGCCTGAAAGCCAAAGAAGCCGCGGATGACGCCGGCCTGGACCAGACGCTGATCGAACTGCTGAACGTCCGCATCTCACAGATCAACGGCTGCGCCTACTGCCTGGACCTGCACGTGGGCGACGCCGTGAAGAACGGCGAAACCGCCCAGCGCCTCGCCGTCCTCCCGGCCTGGCGGGACACGGACCTGTTCACCGAGAAGGAACGCGCGGCCCTGACCCTGGCCGAGGCCATCACTAACATCTCCGACGCCCGCGCCCGCGAACACGAGGGCGCCACCGCCCGGAAACACCTCACGGACGCGGAGTTCTCCGCCGTCAGCTGGCTGGTGATCGCCATGAACGCGTTCAACCGGGTGTCGATCGTCAGCCAGCACCCGGTCCGCAAGGGCCGGGGCGAGCCCGGCACCGCCGGCCGCCGTCAGGCCGGGTAGATCGCCACAGCCGCCGCTTTGACCACGAAGTAGACCTCGAGACCGGGAGCCAGGCCGAGGTCCGCGGAGGCAGCAGGGGTCACGTCCGCGGACAGCTCGCCGGCGCGGACCCGGATCTGGTCGCCGTGCGGCTCCAGGTCCGTGACCGTGACCCGGAACGAGTTCCGGGGACTGCCGTGCGCCTCGCTCAGGAAAACGGACACGGCCGACGGCGGGAACGCCGCCACGCCTGCCTGCCCCGCGACGAGCGGCGCGTCGTGTTGACCGGCGAACTCGAGCCCCTCGGCGGACCGGATGCCGGCGGTCGTCACGGTCCCCGGCACCAGGTTCAGCCCGGCCAGCCCCGCGGCGAAGCGGCTGCGCGGCCGCCGGAGGACCTCACGCGTGGGGCCGTCCTCGGTAATCCGGCCCTCCTCCATCACGATCACCCGGTCCGCGAGCATGTACGCATCCAGGACATCGTGGGTGACAATGATGGCCCGCCGCCCGGCCAGCACCCGCTTGAGCAGCCGCCGCAGCAGCGGAGCCGCGTGGATGTCCAGGGCGGACAGCGGCTCGTCGAGCAGCAGCACCTCCGGATCCACGGCCAGGGCCCGCGCCGCCGCCACACGCTGCGCCTGCCCGCCGGACAGCTCCCCGGGCCGGCGATCGGCGAGGCCTGCGGCGTCGACCTCGGCCAGCCAGTGCCGTGCGGTCTCCCGGGCCTCCCGTTTGGGCACCCCCGCGCTCCGCGGTCCGAAGGCGACGTTTTCGAGCGCGCTCAGGTGCGGAAACAGCAGCGGATCCTGGGCCAGCAGGGCGGTGCCGCGGCGGTGCGGCGCGGTCCAGGTGTGCACGCCTTCGCCGAGCTCAAACAGGACCCGGCCGTGCACCTCGGACCGGCCGCTGTCCGGGCGGACCAGCCCGGAAATCACGGACAGCAGGGTGGATTTTCCGGCCCCGTTCGGGCCGAGCACCGCGACCGTCTCACCGGGCGCCATGCTCAGGGAGACCTCAAAGCGGCGGGCGGCGAGGGCGGCGTCGAGAGTGAACGTCATGCCGCCGCCCGCTCTGTTTGGCCCGCGCTGCGGGCCGTTCTGCTGCCGGACCCGGCCGGCGCGGGTCCCCGGTAGGAGAGCCCGACGACGACGACCGCCACCACGACGAGCAGCAGGGACAGCGCGACGGCGGCGTCGGCGTCGGTCTCCCGCTGCAGGTAGATTTCCA
The DNA here is from genome assembly GCF_056395325.1 of Arthrobacter sp. 10L424. Classification (NCBI taxonomy): domain Bacteria; kingdom Bacillati; phylum Actinomycetota; class Actinomycetes; order Micrococcales; family Micrococcaceae; genus Arthrobacter; species Arthrobacter sp. 10L424. The sequence continues at coordinate 28,130 of NZ_JBFTJH010000011.1, forward strand.
GCGGCAGCGTGCGGGTGACTCCCTGCAGGCTGCCCGCGAAGGTGAGCGTGGCACCGAATTCGCCCAGGCTTCGGGCGAAGGAAAGCACTGCCCCCGCAGCGAGCCCGGGCAACACCAGCGGCAGGGTGACCCGGCGCAGCACGGTCGTGGGGCGCGCGCCGAGGGTGGCGGCCACGGCCTCGTACCGGCTGCCGGCGGAGCGGAGCGCGCCTTCGAGGCTGACCACGAGGAACGGCATGGCCACGAACGTTTGGGCGAGGACCACCGCCGTCGTGGAGAACGCGATCTGGATCCCGGCGATTTCGAGGCTCTTGCCCAGGAGGCCCTGGCGGCCGAAGGCGTAGAGCAGCGCGATGCCGCCCACCACCGGGGGCAGCACCAGCGGCAGCAGGACGAAGGAGCGCAGCAGCCGCATGCCGGGGAAGTCGCCGCGGGCCAGCACCAGCGCCAGCGGCACCCCGAACAGCACGCACAGCACCGTGCTCGCGGCGGCCGTGCGGAGGCTCAGCCCCAGGGCCGTGAGCGAGGATTCGGACGTGATGAGCGGGATGAACTGCGGCCAGTTGACCCTGGCCACCATGCCCACAAGCGGCAGCAGCACCAGCAGCGCCCCGACGGCGGCAACGGCCATCACCCAGCGTGGAATCCCGCTATAGGAACTGTCCCCCCGGCGTCTCACGGTGCCTAAGGGGTTCCGAAGCCGGCGCCGCTGAGGATCCGCCGGCCATCGGGGCCAGAGACCGCCGCGATGAACGCTGCAGCGAGCTCCTTGTTCTTGCTGGTCCGCACCGCGGCGATGGGATAGGTGTTAACGGCCTGCGAGGCCTCGGCGAAGGGGATTTCCTTCACTTTGTCTCCGGCGGTCCTGACGTCCGTGACGTAGACCAGCCCGGCATCGGCCTCTCCGGAGACCACCTTGCCCAGGACATCGGTCACGGACGCTTCCTCGCTGACCGGCTTCAGGGTGGTGCCGGTTTTCTGCTCAAGGGTCTTTGTGGCCGCGCCGCACGGAACCTGGGCCGCGCAAATGACCGCTTTCACCCCCGGCCTGGCGAGATCCGCGAAGGAGGTGATGGACGCGGGGTTAGCCGGGGGCACGGCAATCGTCAGCACATTGGTGGCGAAGTCCGCGGGCGATCCTTCCACCAGCGAAGCGTCGGAAACCTTCGCCATGTTCTTGGTATCGGCGGAGGCAAACACGTCCGCCGGCGCGCCCTGGCTGATCTGGGCGGCCAGGTCGGAGGAGCCGGCGAAGCTGAACATGATCTTGGTCCCGGGATTCCTGGCCTCGAATTCACTGGCCAGCTCGGTGAAGGTGGCCTTCAGGGAAGCCGCGGCGAAGACCGTGATGGTCCCCGAGGGCTTCGCGCCCTCCGACGCGCCGGCAGCAGCGGACGACGGGCCGCCCGTCGAGCCGGGCGTACCTGTGGAGCAGCCGGTGAGCCCGACGGCCAGTACGCCTGCGATCAGGAGGGCCTGGATGCCTGGAAGTTTCATGCGATGCTCTTCCCTTTTGGAGTTTCGATGATCACCGTGGTGGCCTTGACGACGGCGGTCGCAACCGAGCCGAGCTCCAGGCCCAGCTCCCGCACTGCCTCGCTGCTCATCAGCGACACCACCCGGAACGGCCCGCACTGCAGCTCCACCTGGGCCATAACGGTGTCCGCGGTGATGGCGGTGACAAGGCCGACGAAGCGGTTGCGGGCCGAGCTGCCCGCCCGGGCCGGATCCTCCGGAAGCTGGGCCTGCTCCCGGGCGAGCCGCGCAAGTTCCAGCCCGTCCACGGCGAGCCGCCCGGCGTCGTCCTTGTGGGCGGTCAGGCTGCCGTTCTCGGTCCAGCGCCGGATGGTGTCATCGCTGACACCAAGCAACCGGGCCGCTTCCGAAACGCGAATATTAGGCATGCGGCAACTCTAACCCGCATTTGCGGAGTAGGAGGCGCTTCTGTCCCGCAGATTCGGAATTTACTGCCCGACGCCGACCCGCCGCTTATCCGCACGCGCACTATCCCCGGCGTCCCCACCGGACCTAAAATTTCCGCGAGGGGTGGAGCCGCGGTCGCCGAGGAGCGCCGCCGTGAAGTGGATTACACCTGTTGACCCGGGCTACGACGAATCCCGGACGTTGTTCAACGCCATGATCGACCGCCGCCCGGCGGTGATCGCACCCTGCGGTGACGCCGCCGACGTCGCCGAGGCCCTGCAGTATGCCAAGGACTACAGCCTGGCGGTTGCCGTCCGGGCCGGCGGGCACTCCGTCGCCGGCATGTCATTGAACGACGGCGGCCTGGTGATCGACGTCCGGCCGATGAAGTCCGTCAGCGTGGACCCCGCGGCCCGCACGGTCACAGCCGGCGCCGGGCTGACGTGCGGGGAATTCGACCGGGCCACCCAGCAGCACGGCCTCGCGCTCACCGGTGGCCGCGTCTCCACCACGGGCCTGGCCGGCTTCACGCTGGGCGGCGGTTCCGGCTGGCTTGAGCGGGCCTTCGGCTTTGCCTGCGACGACCTGATTTCCGTGGACCTGGTGACGGCTTCCGGGGAGCAAGTGACGGCCAGCGCGGCGGAGAACCCCGAGTTGTTCTGGGCGCTGCACGGCGGCGGGGGGAACTTCGGCGTCGCCACGTCCTTTACGTTTGGCCTGCACCGGCTCGGTCCGACCGTGCATGCGGGCCTGATGCTGTGGCCGGGCGACGCAGCTCAGGAGGTCAGCCGCGGCTACCGGGAACTCGCGCTGGCGGCGCCGAATGAGGAATGCGCAACCATCGCCTACCTCACTGCCCCGCCCGAACCGTTCGTGCCTCCGGTGATGGTCGGCAAGATGGCGGTCGGCGTCGTCTACGTTTATGCCGGGGACGCCGCGGAAGGCGCCGAGCACGCCAAACCCTACCGCGGGCTGGGACCCGCCGTGGAGCTCCTGGAGGACACCGGCTATGCCGACTTCCAGTGCTCACTGGACGACCCGCCGGGCAAGTACAACTACTGGACGGCGGATTATCACGACGAGCTTCCCGATGCCGCACTGGACGTCATCATCGAGTCAGCCCACAACCTGCCGGGTCCCAGTTCCCAGCTCCTGGTGCCCCACTGGGGCGGGGCGGTGGGTGGCCCGGCCGCGGCGGCGACGCCGCTGCGGCACCGGAACTCCAGCTGGGTGACCCACCCGTTCGGGCTGGGTGACACCCCGGCGGGCGGCCAGGAGGCGAAGGCCTGGGTCAAAAGGTTCCGCCAGGACATCGCCCCGTACGCGAACGGCGGCGTGTGGCTGAACTTCATCGGCGACGAGGGCCAGGACCGCGTCCGTGCGGCGTTCGGCGAGGAGAATTACAGCAGGCTGGCCCGGGTGAAAAGGGAGTTTGATCCGGAGAACACTTTCCGCGGGAACCAGAACATCCGGCCCGCCGCGCCCTGATCCGCGACCTGACCCGCATCCTGATCTGCGGGCACGTCCCGCAGGCTTACGGCCCGGGCTGTGAGACGGTTGGTAAGTAGCGTGACCATCCGACCGTGGGAGAAAAAATCAGCATGCGCAGTCCGGAAAAGACAACCCCGTGGGGCGACAGCCTGGGCCGCGCCAGCATCAGGACCGCACAGGTGCTCCTGCTGCTGGTCCTGACCGTGGTGGTGGTCTATGCCCTGATCCAGGTCCGGCTCGTGGTGATTCCGGCGCTGCTGGCGCTGATCCTGGCCGCCGCGATCGCACCCTTCGTGCACCTGCTGCGCCGCCGGGGCTGGCCCGGAACGGCCGCCACCACCGTGTCGTTCCTGCTGCTCCTGGCCGCGTTCGGGGCCGTGATCACGGGCATCGTCCTGGCCGTCATGAGCCAGTCCGACGAACTGGCCAGCAAGGCCACGGAGGGCTTCGACCGGGTTTACGAGTTCATCCGCACCGGCCCCTTCCCGATCGATGACCAGCAGATCCAGCAGGCCCGCGACGCCGCCATCGACTTCGCCACCAGCAGCACCGTCGGCGCCGGCGCCATTTCCGGACTCAGCGCGGCCGGAAACTTCATCACCGGCGCCCTGCTGATGGCGGTAATCCTGTTCTTCTTCCTGAAGGACGGAGAGCGCATCTGGGCCTTCGTGCTGCGGGCGTTCAAGGGAGAGAAGCTGGTCAGAGCCCGTCGTGCCGGGGAGCGGAGCCTCAACGTGCTCGGCGGCTACGTGCGCGGGACCTCCATCGTGGCCTTCGTGGACGCGTTCTTCATCGGCCTGGCGCTCGTCATCATGGGAGTGCCCCTCGCCCTGCCGCTCGCGGCACTGACCTTCATCGGCGCCTTCATCCCGCTGATCGGCGCCACCCTGGCCGGGATCCTGGCTGCGCTCGTCGCGCTGGTGGCCAACGGCCCGCTCGCGGCGCTGATCGTGATCATCGTGGTGATCGTGGTCAACCAGCTCGAGGGCAATTTCCTGCAACCCGTCGTCATGGGCCAGGCACTCAACGTGCATGCTCTCGTCATCCTGCTGGCCCTCACCGCCGGCACCATCCTCGCCGGGATCATCGGCGCCATCCTTGCCGTCCCCCTCGTGGCAGTGGCCTGGGCCGCGATCAAGGCGTGGAACTCGGCAGACGCCATCACCCCCGAGGCCATCGCGGAGGCCGAGCATGAGACCCGGCTGAACGAAAACGGCGAGGGCGTGCGCTCCAAGCCGCACCACGCCCGGACGCAGCAGGAAGACCAGTCCGACACCGCGGACGCGGACGCCACCCACGGCTGATCCGCGGCCTGTCTAGACTTCCAGTATGGCCATTTATCTTGACCCTCCGCTCTGGCCGGCGCACGGGACGCACTTCTCGCACCTGATCTCGGACACCTCGCTCGAGGAACTGCACGCATTCGCTGCGGCGTCCGGCATCCCGGAAAGGGCGTTCGACGGCGACCATTACGACGTCGCCGAGGCCCGGTACAGCGCGCTTGTGGCGGCCGGGGCCGTCCCGGTGGAGGGCAGGGTCCTGGTCCGCAAACTGATTTCCAGCGGCCTGCGGATCCCCGCCCGGCGGCGCAACAGCTCCCTCAAACTCCCCCTGCTGACCCGCTGGAACGCCCTGCTGCCGGGCCGCGACGCGCTCTTCCTGGACCTGCTGGACCGCTGGGGCGAGGAGCACCGGAAATACCACGGCCGCACCCACCTGCTCGCTGTCCTCGAAGCCCTGGACCTTCTCACCGGGCCCGCCGATCCGCCGCGCACCGTGCTCCTCGCCGCCTGGTTCCACGACGCCGTCTACCGCGGAATCGCAGGCCAGGACGAGGAGGAATCGGCCCGGCTCGCCGAGGACAGGCTTGCCCACGCGGGCCTCCCCGCGGCCGAGGTGGACGAAGTGGCCCGCCTGGTGCGGATGACGGCCGACCACCAGCCGGAGACCGGCGACGGCGCCCTCCTCAGCGACGCCGACCTCTCCGTCCTCGGCGGAACCCCGGACGCCTACGCGCGGTACCTGGCCGCCGTCCGGCAGGACTTTGCGCACATCGGCGACGACGATTTCGCCGCCGGACGCGCCGCCGTCGTCCGCCAACTCCTGCAACTGGAGCCGCTGTTCCACACCCCGCGCGGCAGGGACCTGTGGCTGGCGGCGGCGCGGCGGAACCTGCAGGGCGAGCTCGCATAGACGGGACGCCCACCCCCCTAGCCAAATAGATACTAGATTGCTAGCATTCTAGCCATGGTCGAGAAAACGCAGTTCAACGTGTACCTGCCGGCGCCGCTGGTGAAGCGGGTCAAACATGCCGCCATCGAAGAGGGCATGTCCCTGTCGACCTATGTGGAACAAGCACTGACGCAAGTCCTCAACAGCAAGGAAGGCCCGGAAAAATGAGAATCACGCCGATCCGCTACGTGCGGGATATCGAGACGTCCAACCGCTTCTACGCCCTGCTCGGCCTCACGGAGCAAACTGCGGCCACCAGCGGCACCTGGGCCGAACTGCGCGGCGACGGCGGCGGGCTGGGGCTCCACATCGCCGCCAGCCCCGGAACCCACCTCGACGCCGGCGCGGTGTCGCTGCAGTTCACCAGCGACGAGAAGCTGGAGCCCCTTGCCGGGCGCCTGGCCACGGCCGGCTTCGCGCCGTCCGCCATTATCGATGAAACCTTCGGCCGCTTCTTCACCGTCGCGGACCCCGACGGGTATGTCCTCCAGGTCAATGAGGCGGACGAGGAGCTGCAGAACATCAGCTACGAGACCCGTGAATCCGCGGCCCTGAAAGCGTAGCCGGGTCCACAACGCGGGGTTACGTGGCGCCCATCAACCCCGTCGGGACGGACGCTGGGTGACCCGCGTTGCACGGATTCTCAGGGACTGCGGCGGAGGTGTTCGGCGAGGCGGTCAAAGGATTCACGCCAGCCAACGCCGTGGGCGTCGCGGCTTTCGATCGTTTCGAAAGGGCCCTGGAGAAACGTCATCCGGGTGCCGCCGTCGACCTCGTCCAGCTGGAACGTCACCTCGGTCTCAAAGCCGCGGGTTCCGTCCGGCTTGTCCCAGGCATGGGTGAAAACCAGGAGGTTGGGCGGCTCGATGTCCGTGTGGACGCCGCCCCACCAGAGTTCTTCTCCCGTGCTGTCGTGGACCATGCAGGCCCGGTAAAGTCCGCCGACCTCCGGGTCCGCCTCGATGCTCTCGCGCGGAGTGTGGAAGCCCCGCGGCCCCCACCACTCCGGTGCCTGCTCCGGGTCGGTCAATGCCGACCACACCCGGGGAACGGGGGCTTGGAACTCCCGGGTAATGACCAGCATGAGGTCCTCGGCCGCGGCGTGGACAACACCCTGGCCCGACGGCGCCGGAGTGGCGCTGGCATGCTCGGACATTGCGGTCCTCCTCTGAAGCGGACTAGCGGTATGACTTGCTGTAGGCCGTCACGAAAGGCCTGTCAGTCGGGACGATCTGTTTGCCCAGCGGCATGAGCGAGACCGGAATGAGCTTGAGGTTGGCGATGGCCAGCGGGATGCCGATGATGGTGATGGCCATGGCGAAGGCGGTCACCACGTGGGCGATCGCGATCCAGATGCCGGCGACGAGCAGCCAGATGACATTCCCGAGCAGGGAGAATAGCCCGGTGCCGCCCGGGCGGTCCACCACGGTGCGCCCGAAGGGCCAGAGTGCATAGTTGGCGATGCGGAACGACGCGAGCCCCCACGGGATGGTGACGACCAGCAGGCAGCAGATGATCCCGGCCGCGAAATATCCGAGCGCCAGCCAGAGCCCGCCAAAGAGCAGCCAGATGATGTTGAGCAGTGTCTTCATGGCTCCATTGTCCCCTGCCGGAGGCCCGTCCGGCCTAGGGGTTCACCCTGAATAATTCCTGAATTGCCCCGCGTGACGCGGGCCGCGGGCGGGAAGCTTTGCGAACACACGAAAGGGCACAATACTTGGAGCATGCCTGCACTCCTGAAGTTCGCCCTGATCGTTGCCCTCGTCCTGCTGGTGGTCGGGTTGGTTGTGAAGGCCGTGCAGTTCCTGCTCTACGTGGGCCTCCTGGTCCTGGTGGGCGCCGGCGTAATGTTCTTCCTGCGCCGCTCACGTATCTCCCGCTGACGCCGCAGGCAGGGATACGCAGATGACCAACATCGGGGACCTGCTCGGGCCCATTCTCGAAGTCATGACGTGGGTGGGATTCGTCCTGGGCCTGCCGCTGCTGGTGTGGGGCTGGATTATCCGGCGGCGGCATTGCGAGTGGACCGGGACGACGGGCAAGGTGATCAGCGCCGGCGGATTCACGGGTTACAGCTGGACGGACCACCACGACGCCGACCACCACTCCCTGCTGCCGGCGGCAGAGTCGCATGATCTGGTGGTCGGGTCCGACGTCGACCTCTTTTACGATGTGTGCCACCCGTCCCGCTGGGGGCTCACCCCGCCCAAGCAGGACAACGCCGCCTGGACCCTGGGCTGGATCCTCACCGGGGTGGGCATCGTTTCGACGGTGGGCGGCTTCGTCCTGCTGCTCTTCTAGACGCCGGTCTTCCCTGGCTAGGCCTGCTTTACCAGTGCGGCGTCGACATTGATCTTCACCTTGTCGCTGACCAGCAGCCCGCCGGCTTCGAGGGCAGCGTTCCACGTCAGGCCGAAGGCCTTGCGGCTGATCTCCGTCTCAGCACTGAACCCCGCACGGGTGGCGCCGAACGGGTCGACGGCGACGCCGGTGAACTCGACCTCCAGCTCCACCGGCTTGGTGACGTCGCGGATGGTCAGGTCGCCGGTCAGCACGTAGTCCTCGCCGTCGCCCCGGATCGCCGTGGCGCGGAAGGTCATCTCCGGATACTTCTCGACGTCGAAGAAGTCTTCGCCGCGGACGTGGGCGTCGCGGTTGGCATCGCCGGAGTCAAAGCTGGCGGTTTTGATGCTGGCATGCAGGCTGGCATCCGCCAGGGAGTCCCGCACCCTGGCCTCGGCAGTCGCCTCATTGAAGCGGCCGCGGACCTTGCTGATGCCTGCGTGCCGGACGCTGAAGCCGACTTCGCTGTGGGACATGTCCAGCGTCCAGACGCCGGGGGTCAAACCTTCGGGCAGAGTCACAACGGTCTCCTTCGCGCGGTTGGCGGGCCGGGCCCGCCGGGTCATTGGGGTACTCCCCCAAGGAGCCATGCTAGCCACGGCGCCGCGGCCCGGCTAGCCCTTCGTGGTCCCCGGCGGCGCTACACCCGGCGCTTCGGCGCCCAGCCGATCGCGGGCGCGATGTGCCGGACCACGGTGCCCAGCAGCTTGGCGTTGAAGTCCACGCCGAGCTGGTTGGGGACAGTGAGCAGCAGGGTGTCGGCGTCCCGCACGGCGGCGTCGGCGGCCAGTTCCTCGGCGATGGCATCCGGCTCGCCGACGTAGCTCCGGCCGAAGCGGGCCACCAGGCCGTCGATCACCCCGACCTGGTCGCGCTTCTCCCGGAGGGCGCTGAGGCCGAAGTAGCGCCGGTCCTCGTCGTCGACGATCGGCAGGACGCTGCGGCTCACCGATACGCGCGGCTCGTGTTGATGGCCGGCGTCGGCCCAGGTCTGGCGGAACATGCCGATCTGCTCGGCCTGCAGCTGGTCGAACGGCACGCCGGTGTCCTCGGTAAGCAGCGTGGAGCTCATCAGGTTCATGCCCTGTTCCGCGGTCCAGACGGCGGTGGCCCGCGAGCCGGCGCCCCACCAGATCCGCTCCCCGAGACCCGCGGAATGCGGCTGGACGGGCAGCAGGCCGGACCCGCCGCCCGCGTAGCGCGGCTCGGCCTCTGCCATCCCGGCGCCCGAGATCGCGCGGCGGAACACCGCGGTGTGCCTCCTGGCCATGTCCGCCGCGGTCTCGCCGTCGGTCGGCACGTGGCCGAAGGCGGCGGCGCCGTCGCGGGCGGGTTCGGGTGAACCCCGGCTGATTCCCAGCTGCAGCCGCCCGCCGCTGATCAGGTCCGTCGCGGCGGCCTCCTCGGCCATGTACAGCGGGTTCTCGTAGCGCATGTCGAGCACGCCGGTTCCCATCTCGATCCGGCTGGTCCGGGCGGCGACGGCGGCCAGCAGCGGGAACGGGGAGGCCTGTTGCCGGGCGAAGTGGTGTACCCGGAAAAACGCGCCGTCCACGCCCAGTTCCTCGGCGGCGACGGCCAGTTCGATGCCCTGCAGCAGGGCGTCGCGGGCGGTCCGGGTGCGGGAACCCTCGCCGGGTCCCCAATGGCCGAAGGACAGGAATCCGATGCGCTTCATGTCAGGGGCAACACGGGAGGGCCCGGCGGCATTCCTGCCGCGGGTTCAGGACTGGGACTTGGCGGCGGCCACGAAGTCCCTGATCTTGGCCGGGTCCTTCACCCCGCGGGAGGACTCGACGCCGGAGGAGACGTCCACACCCCAGGCGCCTGCCTGCGAGGCCGCATCGGCGACGTTGGCGGGATCCAGCCCGCCGGCCAGCAGCCAGTTCCGCCCGTCCAGCCCTTTGGCGCGGACCGAGGAGTAGTCCCAGGCCTCACCGGAGCCGGGCACCGCGGCGTCGACAAGGAGCAAGTCCTCGCCCCAGTCGGCGAACGCGTCCGGTGCGGCGGACATGGTGACGGCCCGGATGAGTCTGAGCCCGGCGTCGTGCACGGTGCGCACGTCGTCCGGGGTGCGGTCGCCGTGGAGCTGGACCCACTCGAGCCCCGCCTTCCGGGCACGGACGACGGCGTCCGCCGCGGCTTCGTGCCGGAAGACGCCGACGGCGGGGAGCCCGGCCGGGACGTGGGCCAGGAGTTCCCGTGCCTGCGCCGGCGTGACTTCGCGGGGGCTGCGGGTCAGGACGAAGCCGACGGCGTCCGCCCCGGCGTCCACGGCGGTGCGGACCGACTCGGGGTTGCTGAGCCCGCATACCTTGACGAACATCCGGCTCCTTCTTCGGTGTTACTTTTGCTTCTGCCTCCGACGGTAGCAAGGACTTCGGCAGGCCGGCGCGCCGGGTGCCCAGATGACGGGCCCCGGGATGACGACGCCGCACCCGCCCCCGGGGTGACATTTGGCGCCCATGTGCTTCCAGAACATGGGCGCGAAGTATCACCTCGGCGCCGGTTCCCGGCCGGCGGATAGGGTGGAGGGATGGAGATCATCCGCTTTGCCGAGCTGAAAGCCCACCCCTGGCGCAACGGCGGCGGCGTGACGCGCGAACTGGCCAGCCATTCGGCGTCGACACCTTCCCCCGACGGTGCAGGGCCAGGCAGCACGGGTTCCGCCAACGGCTGGGACTGGCGGGTGAGCATTGCCGACGTGTCCAAGGCGGGCGACTTCTCGGCGTTCCCCGGGATGGACCGCGTCCTCACCGTCGTGGAGGGCGAGCTCCTGCTGCTCATCGTTGACGGCGCCGAGCACCCGCTCGAGAAGTACCGCCCGTTCCGGTTCTCCGGCGACGCCGCCGCGTCCGGGGCACTGCCCACGGGCGACATCCGGGACCTGAACGTCATCACCCGCAACGGCGTGTTCAAGGGTTACACCTCCATCATCGAACTCTCCAAGAAGCGGGCGCATCCCGTGTTCGAGGGCCAGCTGGGAATCCTGCTGCAGGGCCAGGCTTCGGTCACCCCCGGCGCGGCCGGAACCGGCCAGGCCGACGTCGAACCGGCCGGCAGCCCCGCCGGCGCGGGCGGAACCGCTGCGGCTGAACCGGCGACGCTCGCCCGCTATGACGCCGTCGTCGGTTCCGATACCGCCACGCCGGAGATCCTGGGCCGGGGCTTCCTCGCGGTCGTGTCGATCGACCGCGTCGGCGATTAACCCTCCGTAGCCTTCACGCGCGTGCCGCCGATGCCCACCGAGTCCTGGGACAGGCGTTGCGCGAGCCAGATCGGCACAATCGAGACGACGATCAGGACGACGGCCACGACGTTGACCACCGGCGCCTGGTTGGGCCGGAAGAGGTTCTGCAGGATCCAGATCGGCAGGGTCGTGTCCCCGGCGCCGATCGTGAAGGTGGTCACGATGATCTCGTCGAAGCTCAGCGCGAAGGCCAGCAGCCCGCCGGCCAGCAGGGCGGAGCGGAGCTGCGGGAACGTGACCAGCCGGAACGTGGTGAACACGCCGGCGCCCAGATCGGCGGACGCCTCCTCCAGTCCGCCCTGCATCCGGCGAAGCCGCGCGATGACGTTGTTGAACACCGTCACCATGCAGAAGGTGGCGTGCGCGATCACCACGGTCCACATGCTCAGCGAGACACCCAGGATGGTGGTGAACATGTTGTTCAAAGCGATGCCGGTCACGATGCCGGGCAGCGCGATCGGCAGGATCACGAGCAGGCTGATGACGTCCCGGCCGAAGAATTGATAACGCAGCAACGCGAGCGCCAGGAGCGTCCCCAACACCAGCGAAATGAGCGTCGAGACCGCCGCCACCCACAGCGAGGTGACCAGGGCCTCGCGGACGCCGGTGGAATCGAGGGCCCGCCCCCACCATTCCAGGGTGAACCCCTGCGGCGGCCAGCCGAACGTCCGGTCCGCGTTGAAGGAGTTCACCACCACCAGCAGCAGCGGGACGTAAATGAAGAGGAACACCAGCGCGGTGACGACGCCGAGGACGACTTTGGCGCTTCGGGAAAGTCTCATGGTGCTCCTGCCGCCTGGTCCGGGCTAACCGCCGCCATTGTCACAGGCTGTTGAGGGCGCCGGAGCGCCGGACGATGAAGAGGTACAGCGTGATGATCGCGATCGGCACCAGCGAGACGGCCGCGGCGAACGGCAGGTTGTTCGCGGCCCCGACGTTCGCGTAGACCACGGTGCCGAGCATCTGGGTGGTGCCGCCGACGATCTGGGCGGTGATGTAGTCCCCCAGCGAGAGCGAGAACGTGAAGATCGTCCCGGCAATGATGGAGGGGACCAGCAGCGGGAACATGACCAGCCGCATCGTGGTCAGCGGCTTCGCGCCCAGGTCCCCGGAGGCCTCCAGCAGCGATTCGGGAACCCGGTCGAACCCGGCGTAGATCGGCAGGATCATGAACGGCAGCCAGATGTAGGCCAGCGTCAGGATCACGGCGCTTTCGCCGTACCCCGGCGATTGCAGCCCGATCGGCGCACCCAGCCACTCCAGCAGCCCGCCGTCGGCCAGCACATTCCGCCAGGCGTAGGCCTTGACGAGGTAGCTGGCCCACAGCGGCATCAGCACGGCCACCACCAGCAGCTTCTGCCAGCGCGGGCTGGCCACCTTGGCGATGAAGAACGCCATGGGCAGGGCAAGGACCAGGTCGATCAGCGTCACGGCAATGGCGATCCACAGCGTCCGCAGGGTGATTCGCTGGTAGACCGGATCGGTCAGGACCGTCACGATATTTTCCGTGGTCCATTCTGTGGACACCTTGCCGGTGAAGGTGTCCACAGTCCAGAACGCGGTGATCAGCAGCGCCGCCAGGGCGGCGATGTAGACGAGCACCAGCCAGCCGGCGGGGGCCGTAACCAGCCCCGCCAGCCGAAGCTTCGGCGAGCGGTGGAGTAACGCCGAGAACTTGTGGGCCTTGGGCCGGGGCACGGCGGCAGCTGCCGGCGGGGCCCCGGGGACCGGGTGCTGCGTCTGGACCGTCATGTCAGCCCTTGATCTCCGTCCACGCCTTCGTCCACTCCGCGTAATCCGTGCACTGGACGTCCGTGCGGCCGTCCAGGCACTTCGCCACCGGGGTGGTCCAGTACCAGATCTGCTTCGCGTAGGCCTCGTCGCCGGAATGATAGGTCTCGCAGTGCGTCTTGTCGACGGTCAGATCGCAGGCCTTGGGGTTGGCCGGCGATTCACCGAAGAACTCCGCGACAGCCGCATTCGCCTTGGGGCTGGCGATGTAGTCGAGCCACAGGTAGGCGCAGTTCTGGTGCTTGGATACCGAACTGATCATCCATGTGTCCGACCAGCCCGTGGCGCCCTCTTCGGGGAGGAGGGTCTTCACGTTGGTCCCGTTCGCACCGGCGATGTTCGCGCCCACCTGCCATGTGGTGCCGACCACCGTGCTGCCGCTGGCGAAGGCCTGGACCTCTTTGACGACGTCGCTCCAGTACTCGCCGATGTGCTGGCGCTGCTCCTTCAGCAGGGCAACAGAGGCCGCGAGCTGGTCCTTGTCCAGCGCGTAGGGGTTCTTGATGCCGAGCTCCGGCTTGTGCGCCATCAGGTACACGGCGGCGTCGGCGATGTAGATCGGCGAGTCGTACGCGGTGACCTTGCCGCTGTGCTTGGCGGCGTCGTCGAACACGGCCCTCCAGGACGTGGGCGCCGGGGTGACGGCATCCACGGAGTACATCAGCAGGTTGGCGCCCCAGCCGTGCGGCATCCCGTAATTCTTGCCGTCCACAGTGTTCCAGGCCTTGTCCTTCAGGAACGGGTACACGTCGGCGTAGTTCTTCAGCAGGCTCATGTTGACGGGCTCCACGTTGTTGCCGGCAATCAGCCGCAGGGAGGCATCGCCGGAGGCCGAGACGACGTCGTACTGGCCGGTCCGCATCAGGGTCACGGCCTCGTCCGAGGTGCCGAAGGGCTTGAAGTTCACCTTGCAGCCGGTCTCTTTCTCGAAAGGGGTCACCCAGTCGACGGCGGGGTCGTTGCTGCCGTCCTCGGCGTAGCCCGGCCAGCCGAGGATGGAGAGCTGCCCCTCGCCCGGGCCGATTTCGGTCTTGACCGGCTGCGCGGACTGGGTGGCAGATCCCCCGCCGGTGGTGCCGCAGCCCGCCAAGACGAGGGCTGCCGCCGCGGCCACCCCAACCACGAGGGAGGCCCTGTTCCTTGATGCCATGATCCTTACCTTTCGTTGTGGGGTGAATCAGATTCAGGCTCGGGGCGCGGACGTACGTTTCAGGAGCCGGCGGGCGGCAGCCAGACGGCGTCGTCGTCGTCCCAGCTCACCGTGACGCGCCGGTCCAGCAGTTCGGCGTCGCCGCCTTGTAGCGTCTCCGGCTCCAGCACAACGACGGCGGGACCGTCGTCGAGCTGCACCCGCACCTGGGTGGCATGCCCCACGTAGACGAGGGAGGCGACGGTTCCGGGGAGGGACGTGACACCGTCGCGCGGTTCCGGGGCCGCCGCCCAGGACAGGCGCAGCCGCTCCGGCCGGATGCAGACCTGCTCCGCGCGGCCGTAGAGTTTCTGGGCGAGGCCGGCGTCGAAGATGTTGGACGTGCCGACGAAGTTGGCCACGAACGCGCCGCCGGGGCGCTCGTAGATCTCGTGCGCCGTGCCGATCTGTTCCAGGCTCCCGTTGTTGAAGACGCCGATCCGGTCACTCATGGTCAGGGCCTCCTCCTGGTCATGGGTGACGAAGATGAAGGTGATGCCCAGCGAGCGCTGCAGCTCTTTGAGTTCCACCTGCATCTGCTGCCGGAGCTTCAGGTCCAGGGCGCCGAGCGGCTCGTCCAGCAGCAGGACCTTGGGCTGCACCACCAGCGCCCGTGCCAGGGCCACGCGCTGGCGCTGGCCGCCGGAGAGCTGGGCGGGCTTGCGTCCGACGAACTTCCCCAGCTGCACCCGTTCCAGGGCGTCGCGAGCCCGCTCGTGGCGCTCCTTCCTGGGCATGCCGCGCACGCGCAGGCCGTAGGCGACGTTGTCGATCAGGGACATGTGCGGGAACAGGGCGTAGTCCTGAAAGACGGTGTTGAGGTTCCGTTCGAAGGGCGCCATTCCGGTGACGTCCTTGCCCTCGAGTTCGATACTTCCGGAGGTGGGCAGCTCGAAGCCTGCGATCAGGCGCAGGACCGTGGTCTTGCCGGATCCTGACGGCCCGAGCATCGAGAAGAACTCGCCCTGGCGGATGTCCAGGTCCACGGCATTGACGGCGACGGTGTCGCCGAAGACTTTGGTGAGTTTCCGCAGGCGGATCGCCGGTACCGCGTCCGTTCCCGTCTGCCGGCCGGCGGCGAGCGTTTCGGTCATAGGGTGCGCCTAACTCCGTTGCCGGATCGTTCCAGATGCGACACAGCGGGGTGTGATTCAGGCCACAACGGGCTGTTGGGCCAAATACTATTACTCCATAGTTTTTGTGTATAGACCCCCGGAAAAGCCCGCATTAGGATGGCTTCAACCGGGCGCGGGGAGCCCCCAGCGTCCGTTCCAGAGGCTGGAACCGCCACGCCAAAAACTGCCAGGGAGGCCCGGATGCTGCTGACACCGCAGGGCGCCTCCCGGAGCCTGGCGGCCGTGTTCACGCCCATCAAGTCCCGGGGCCTGGTGGACGAGGTATGCGGCCGGATCGAACAGGCAGTGGAAACCGGGCTGCTCACCAGCGGCCAGCGGCTGCCCAATGAGACGGAGCTCGCCGCCGCCCTGGGCGTTTCCGCGGTGACGGCCCGTGAGGCGCTCTCGCAGCTCCGGACCTCGGGCATCATCCGCACGTCCCGGGGCCGCAACGGCGGAAGCTTCATCGCGGACGACGTCCTACCCTCCCGGGAGCGCGCCCTGGAGCAGCTGCACGAACTCACCCGGCTCCAGATCAGCGACCTGGGACTGCACTACCAGGCCATTGCCGCCGCCTGCGCCGGCGTCGCGGCCCGGCGCTCCGACGCCGCGGACATGGCAATACTGCGTTCCTTCATCCCCGCCGCGGAGGAGGATCCGCTGCACTGGCGGCTGGCCCTCTCCGAGTTCCTGCTCGAAGTGGCCGCCATCGCCCGCTCGGCCCGGCTGGCCCGGGAGCTGATCCGCCTGCAGGCAGACCTGGGCACCCTCACGCTGCTGCCCTGCGCCGACTCCGGCTACCGTGCGACGACAGCCGGCCTCCTCGAGGAGGCCGCGGCCGCCGTCGAATCCCACCAGCCGGCAGCCGCGGAAGCAGCCATAAAGTCCCTGGTCACCGCCACCACGGACTGGCTGCTGAACGAACAGTCCAAACGCTACTGACCAGTTCCCTCGAGCCAAGGATCGCGATGCCTGAAACCACCGCCTCTCCCGACACAAGCACCCTGCCCGCCGCGGAACTCGACGCCGTCATCACCGGCGTCGAGGGCCGGCTCGCGGCGTGGGCCGCGGAGACGGGAACAGCACTGGCGGCCCTCTCCGGCAAGGTCACCGGCACCGCCGTGGACAAGCTCATCCGGCCGGTGGTCGAGGAACTGGTCCGGACTCCCGACGGCTACGCTGCCGGCGCCGGATTCCTCGCCAACGCCGGGCTGTTGGGGCCGGAACGCAGCTACATCGCCTGGTGGCAGGGCGAGGAGCTGGAACCTGTGGACGCCCTCGCCAATTTCAGTCCGAACTCCATCAGCCGGTACGTCAAGTCCGAGTGGTTCCGCATCCCCGTGGAAACCGGCCAAGCCCATGTGACCGGGCCCTACGTCGATTTCCTGTGCACGGACGAATACGTCCTGACCTTCACGCACCCGGTGTTTTGCCGCCCGGACGGTCCGGTGGTGGGCATTGTGGGCATGGACGTGACCGTGCAGCGGCTGGAACGCGGCGCCATGCCCGGCCTGCGCCGGATCGGGGACCGGGCCACGCTGGTGAACTCTGACGGCCGCGCCATCGTCTCGGCGGCCCCGGACATCGCCGCCGGTGACCTCGCCGCGGCCGAGGACGTCTGCAGCGTCTATCCCGTGGGCCGGAAGTTCCGGATCTGGACCGGCGCCACCGCGCTCTGACCCGCATCGGCTGCTCCCAACCGGCCCCCTCGCCTCGCAAGCTCGGCCAGGGAACCCTGCCGGCGTGGGCCCAACTGCCCTTTTGACGGGTCATGAGGGCACATACGGAGCACTCGATTGTGGTTACGGCGTCGATCCCCGGGCCGGTGGGTTCGCCTCTGCGCAGGGGCGTTGCTAAGCTGGAATGAAGGCCCCTTCTTTGGGCCTCCGGACGACGGATCAGTACCCGGCACGCGACAAGACTGGCCACAGGAGCAGTCATGTCGTGGTTAATTCTTATTCTTTCGGGCTCGTTGGAAGCCGTCTGGGCCGCAGCCCTGCACCGGACAGCGCAGGCCACGGGCCGCCGCCGGATCGCACCGGCCGCCGTCTTCCTCGTCTCAGTGCTCGCCAGCACCGGCGGGCTCGCCGTCGCGATGCAGTCCATTCCGACCGGAACCGCCTACGCCGTCTGGGTGGGCGTCGGCGTCGTGCTGACCTCCGCCTACGCCATGGTCAGCAAAGTTGAGCCCGCGACGGCGGGGCGAATCCTGCTGCTCGGCGGGATCGTCGCCTGCGTGGCCGGCCTGAAGCTGGTGGCGTAACGATGGCCGCGAACCGCACACCGATATCGGCAACCAAAGCCCCGGCCACCACACTGGCCTGGCTCATTCTGCTCGCCTCCGCCGTACTGGAGGCGGTCTGGGCCACGGCCCTGGGCCTCTCGGACGGCTTCACCCGCCCGCTGCCCACCCTCGTGTTCGCGCTGACCGCGACCCTGAGCATGGCCGGGCTGGGTCTGGCCGTGAAAAGCATTCCGCTCGGCACGGCCTACGCCGTCTGGGTGGGGATCGGCGCGGCGCTGACGGTCGGCTGGGCGATGGCGACCGGCGTCGAACCGGCCAGCCCGCTCAAATTGCTGTTCATCGCCGGGATTGTGGGCTGCGCGGCGGGCCTGAAGCTGCTGCCGGCCGCAAAATAGGCAACGGAACCGGCGTCGGAGGCACATCAGCTCCATTCCCCGCGGAATCTCCCCACCTTTGAGGCAGTACGACGGCGTGTCCCCCGCGGCCCGCCGTCGTACCGGCCGCACAACATTCAAAGGTGGGGAGATTCCACCGTCAGGGCCGGAATAGCCGCGCGCACCCCGAGGTTCTTGGCAGGGACCGAACTACCCAAAGCGCGAATGGAGAGCAACTATGACGGCAGCGACAGTCCGGCTCGGCGACGGCCTGATGGTCAGCCCCCTGGGGTTCGGCGGCATGGCCCTGACCCCGGTGTACGGGGACGTGGATCCGGCCGAGGCGCTGCGGACCCTGCATCACGCGGTGGACGCCGGCGCCAGCTTCATCGACACGGCGGACATCTACGGCGGCGGCAGCAACGAGGAGCTGATCGCCAAACTCCTTAAGGAGCGCCGCAGTGAGGTGCAGCTGGCCACCAAGTTCGGGCTGGTGGGCACGCCGGCCACCGGCTACTCCGACATCCGGGGCGACGCCGCCTACGTGCGGCAGGCCGTGGACCGAAGCCTGCGGCGGCTGGGCACCGACACCATCGACCTTTACTACATGCACCGCCGTGACCTCCGCGTTCCGATAGTGGAAACCGTGGAGGCCATGGCGGGGCTGGTGCAGGCCGGCAAGGTGCGGCACCTTGGCCTGTCTGAAGTGACGGCCGAGGAGCTGCGTGAAGCCAGCAGAGTCCACCCGATCGCCGCGGTCCAGAGCGAATGGTCCATCTGGAGCCGCGATGTGGAACGCAGCGTTGTTCCCGCGGCGGCCGAACTCGGGGTGGGTTTTGTGCCCTATTCGCCGCTGGGCCGGGGATTCCTCACCGGCACCGTGGACGCGGCGTCGCTGGGCAGCAACGACTTCCGCCGCAACATCCCGCGTTTCGCCGAAGCGGCGCTGGACGCCAACCAGGGGGTGGTCGCCGCCGTGCAGGCAGTCGCGGCTGAACTTGCCGCTTCCGGGCAGGCTGCAACTCCTGCCCAGGTGGCTCTGGCCTGGCTGCTCGTGCAGGGCCGGAGCCTGGGATTGCCCGTGGTCCCCATCCCCGGCACGCGCAAGGCGGTCCGGATCGACGAGAACCTGGGTGCTTTGACGCTCGACTTCACCCCGGCGCAACTGGAGAAGCTCGACGCCGCTGCGGACGCCGTCGTCGGCTCCCGCTCCGCTGACCCGAACTGGGTGTCGCAGGGCCGCGAATAGCGTCTCCGTAGACTGAAGCCCATGGACTCGCTCATTCACTCGTTACGGAACATCACCATCCGCCGGATTTCGGTCAGCGAGATGGACAACAACGTGTATCTGCTCACCGCGAAGGCGTCCGGTGCCCAGCTCCTGATCGATGCGGCCGATGATCTGGCCGCCATCCAGGAACTGCTGTCCGACGCCGCCGCGGATACCTCCGCGGAGCCGAAGCTGGCGCTGGTCGCCACCACCCACCAGCACTGGGACCACGTCCGGGCGCTGCCGGACCTTGTGGAAGCCACCGGCGTGAAAACGGCGGCCGGGACTGATGACGCCCCGGAACTGCCCGTGCCGGTGGATGTTCTGCTGGATCACGGGGACGTCGGCAACTTCGACGGCTTCGACGTGACGGCAGTGCACCTGCGCGGCCACACCCCGGGGTCGATCGCTCTGGTGTACCAGGACCCGGAGGGCCCGGCGCACATTTTCTCCGGCGACTCGCTGTTCCCCGGCGGCGTGGGCAACACGCAGAAGGATCCCGAACGGTTCGCCCAGCTGATCAGCGATGTCAGCGAGCGGTTGTTCGACGTGTACCCGGATGACACAGTGGTGCATCCGGGCCACGGGAAGCCCACCACCCTGGGCGCGGAACGCCCGCACCTGGAGGAGTGGCGCACCCGCGGCTGGTAGCTGGCCGCTGCGCTTTCAGACTGGCGCTACGCTTTCGGACGGACGTTGCGGGAATCCCCGTAGCGTCCGTCCGTTTGTGTAGCGGAAAACCCTGGGGCCACGACCGCCGGGTTCCCTGACCGAGCTTGCGAGGTTAGGGAGCGGTTGGGGATTAGCGGCTGCGGCGTTCGTTCGACGCCGGAGCTGACGCGCGGCGGGGTCCGCCGCTGCGTGCCGGACGGCCTTCGCCGGAACGGCCGTTGCCGCCGCCTGCGTATGAGCCGCCCGAGGTGCCGCCGGTGTTGGAGGACCAGACAGCCGCGCTGCCTCCGGCTTTGCTTCCACCGGACTTGGCGCCGGCTGCGGCGCGCTGGCCGGTTGCCGGGCGGCCGTTACGCTGGCCGCCGGTTGCGCCGCCCGTGCGGGGAGCGCCACCTGTGCGGGGTGCACCGCTGCGGGGGGCGCCGCTGCGGGGAGCCGAAGCGCCCCGGGCGTCGCTACGACCTTCTGCTGCGCGGCCGTCGGAACCGCGGCCGGCCGACGCGCGGCCGCCTGCAGCCGGAACATCGTTGCGGTGGGTGCCGTACGACGTCGAGCGGGCACGGGTGCTGCGGCGCTCGGCGCGCTCGGCATCCTGACGGTCCTCGTTGCGCTCGATGACGCGCTCGGCAGCGTTGCGGGCAGCGGCCTGGCCTTCGTAGGCCACGGCACGGCGCTCGGCCCGCGGAAGGTCGGTGCGGGGAGCTTCGGTTCCGACGCGTCCGCGTCCGCCACGGCCACCCCGGCCACCCGCAGTGGGTGCCGCCTGGGTGGTGCGGCGGGCGCGCTTGCGCTCGGCGTTGGCACCGGTGGAGCTGCCGCCGCCCTGGTTGGACTTGGCTGCCAGCAGCGCGGCGCGGGTGCGCGGATCGATCTTGTCGGCCATTTCGCCGACCAGCTGGGCAACCAGCGGGGAGTTGGCGGTGACGCGCTCGAAGTTAACCTCGACGCCGGCAGCCTTCATGAGCTTCTTGACGTCGGACTGCTGCTCCGGGAGGGTCAGCGTGACCACGGTGCCGTCGGAGCCTGCGCGGGCGGTACGGCCTGAGCGGTGCAGGTATGCCTTGTGCTCCGTGGGCGGATCCACGTGGATGACCAGTTCGACGTCGTCGACGTGAACGCCGCGGGCGGCGACGTCGGTGGCGACCAGGACGCGGACCTCGCCCGAGGAGAACTCGGCCAGGTTGCGGTCACGGGCGTTCTGCGACAGGTTGCCGTGCAGGTCGACGGCGGGGATGCCGGCGTCGGTCAGGGTCTTCGCGAGCTTACGGGCGTGGTGCTTGGTGCGCAGGAAGAGCACGCGGCGGCCGGCACCCGAGGCGAGCTCGACGATCAGCTGCTTCTTGACGGTCTGGTCGTTGACGACCAGCACGTGGTGTTCCATGGTGGTCACCGCGGCCTGTGATTCGTCCACGGCGTGGGTCAGCGGGTTGGACAGGTAACGCTGGACGATCTTGTCCACGCCGTTGTCCAGGGTGGCGGAGAACAGCAGGCGCTGGCCCTGGCTGGGGGTCATGTCCATAAGCTTCTTGACCACCGGAAGGAAGCCGAGGTCGGCCATGTGGTCGGCCTCGTCCAGGACGGTAATCTCGACGCCTTCGAGGGTCAGGATGCGCTGGCGGATCAGGTCCTCCAGGCGGCCCGGGCAGGCGATAACGATATCGACGCCGGCGCGCAGCGCCTTTTCCTGGCGGGCCTGCGAGATGCCGCCGTAGATGACGGTGGTGTTCAGGCCCATGGCCTTTGCCATCGGCTCGATGGTGGCGTTGATCTGGGTGGCCAGTTCGCGGGTCGGTGCGAGGACCAGGCCCATCGGGCGGCCGGGCTTGCGGAAGTGCTTGGCTTCCCGCTCAGCGAGTCGTGCTACAAGCGGGATGGCGAAGGCGATGGTCTTGCCGGAGCCGGTGCGGCCGCGGCCCAGGACGTCGCGTCCGGCCAGGGTGTCCGGGAGGGTCTTGACCTGAATGGGGAACGGTTCGACGATCCCCTGGGCGGTCAGCGTGTCGGCAAGTGCTTTGGGCGTGCCGAGGGCAGCAAAAGTAGTCATAAGTTTCAAAGGTCTTTCAGGCGGCATCCATGCGGATATCGGCCCCCGGTGCCGGTTGGCCCAGGGGTTCGCCGAAGAAAAGTCAGGTGATCAACCGGCCAGCTGCTGTAAGAAGCGGCGGCCAGGACCAAATAGAACGCGTTCATCGACGCAGGATGTGCCTCTCACATGAAAAAATCCCACTCCCTGAGCGGAATCCGAAAGGAATCCAGCAGGGGAACCGGTTGATGAACCGGACCGGTCATTCAAGACCAAAGTGGGCATCACTGCACATCAAGTTCACCCAGTCTATCATCCGGCGGGGCCAGGGCCGCCTTCTCCCCGCTCAGGGCACCAAAGCGGGCGCCTGGAACAGCGGCACGTGCGACGCCGGCCGCACGGCCCCCGGGGCCTTCGCCGGCGGCAGCATAGACGGCTCACTGCCGGCCGCGGCGCCGAACGCTGCGGCCCGGCCGCGCCCGGCGGCCGGAACCGGCACCCGCACTATCACCAAGGCCTCGGTGTCAATCAGACGCCGGGTTCCGGTGCCTTCATCCAGGATCCAGAACAGGTCCGTGTCCGCCACAGTCCGGATTACCTCGCCCCGATGGAAGAGCTTGCCGTTGTGCCACGCTTCAATCTGGTCCCCCACCGACAACTCCCCCATCGATTGCACCTGCTGCGAAACTTCTGCAGTCATGGCCTGCCCCTTCCCCCGATCCGGATTCACCCCAGTGTCATTCCGCTCTCAGGCTTCAGCCTCCACCATGAAGGTTTCGACGGCGTTTCCGTGCGGTGATGTTCTTGTGTCGCCCAGTCCTTGGTTCCGCCGGCAGCCTCCCCCTGCCATGATGTGGAAAACGACCCCACCACCCACACGACCGGCGAGGACAACGATGACGGAGCACAATCACCCCGCGGAGACCAGCAGCGCCAGCGCGGCCGAGGTGTGGGACGAGAAATACCGGAGCCGGACCAGGATCTGGAGCGGCGAACCGAATCCGCAGCTGATTGCCGAGGCCTCGTCCCTTCCGCCCGGGACGGCCCTTGACCTGGGCTGCGGCGAGGGTGCCGACGCCATCTGGCTCGCCAGCCGCGGCTGGAAAGTCACCGCCGTCGACGTCTCCACTGTCGCGCTGGAGCGGGCCGAAGCGCACGCGCAGGAACGGGGCCAGGGCGGGAACATCACGTGGGTGCGGGAGGATCTCGCCACGTGGGTGCCTGGGGAGCTGTTCGATCTGGTCACGGCCCAGTTCCTGCATTCCACGGTGATGCCCTGGCAGCAGGCCCTCCAGCTGGCCGCCGCCGCGGTGCGGACCGGCGGAACACTGCTGATTGTGGGCCACCACCCCGCGGGGCTGCCGCCGTGGGGGCAGCACCACCATGCGCCGGAGAAGTTCTACACGGCCGAGCAGCTGGCGCGCGAGCTGGGCATTGAGGAGCCCGAGTGGCGCCTCGACGTCGTGGACACCCGGCACCGCAGCGCCACCGGGCCCGACGGCGAAGCTGCCGCCCTCACGGACGCCGTCCTGCGCGCCACCCGCCTCGCCGCCCGCTGACCGCGGCTGATCCGCCGTCGACGTCACAGGTAACGTGCGGGTTCGCCGGAAGGTTCCGGCGAACCCGCACAGTAGCGGCGAACCCGCGTTTTCCGCCTGTCGGCAGCCTCGACCCTGCCCGCCCGGGGCACGCCGCCCGCGGAGGAACTGTTGCGGGAAATCGACCGGCCGCCGGAGCCATCCGATTCCCGTTCTGCTTCGAATCACCAGCGGAACCCGATCCAACGTGTCCGGAGATGACCGGATCCGCTAAGCACCAGGTCGGCGAACAAGATCGCGACATCGAGTATTCGCCGGAAAGGCAAGATCATGGCAATGAACGACAAGGCCAACTACACGGTCATCCACCACCTCGGCGCGGCCAAGGAAGGGGCCGGAAAGTTCACCGGCACCGACGAGCTCAAGCGCGAGGGCCAGAATGACCAGGCCCAGGCCAGGTTGCAGGAGGCCGTCGAAACGGGTGAAGTACGCGGCGGCTGACATCGGAGTTCAGGACGCAGCTGGCAAGCTCACCCGGGGCTATAGCAAGGACTAGGTAGCGCCCCGAGCGGATGGTCCGGGCCGGGGAGAAACCCGGCAGGCGAGAGCACCTGAACGTGCGGTCCCGTCGTCGACCTCGCCGGAAGCCCGCGAATTCGCCGGAACTTTCCGGCGACCCCGCACGCTACCGGCGACATCGCGCGTCTCGGCCCCGCGTTTCCCGGATTCAGATATGACATGGGACACTGGACGACAACTGAGGCCATGTCGGTCGACAGTTGTCGACCATGGGAACGGCGGGAAAGGCCGCCGGTCAGCCCGGGCCGGAACCGCGGCGGCAGGCGGACGCCGGCGTCGAAAATTCCCGGTTTCGCGGCGGGGCGGGCCTTTTAGCCGTCCGGCCGGGAGGCACCGCGGGTCCCGGCCGGACCCCGCCACGGGGAGCTCGACGGCGCCGGGCCGCCGGCCAGCGGCGCCGCGGAACCGCCCAAATCCCGCCTCTACGCTTAAACCACACGACAAAGTGTTACCTCCATCACACCTCCGATGGATCCGTGCGGGCCTGCGGCGGAATGCTCTCCGCCCGTGGCCCGCCTGTAACAAGGAAGAAGCCTAATGTCTGAACGCACCACCACGGCTGTCCCGAACATCGCTCAAGAGTCCTCCCCCGGCAGCCAAGGCCAGGAACCGCACCTCGCCCGCGCACTGGGCAACCGCCACATCCAGCTGCTGGCCATCGGCGGTGCGATCGGCACCGGACTGTTCATGGGCTCCGGCAAAACCATCTCGCTGGCCGGCCCGTCCGTCATCTTCGTCTACATGATCATCGGCTTCATGCTGTTCTTCGTCATGCGGGCCATGGGCGAGATCCTGCTCTCCAACCTGAACTACAAGTCCTTCAGCGACTTCGCCGGCGACCTCCTGGGCCCCTGGGCGGGCTTCTTCACGGGCTGGTCCTACTGGTTCTTCTGGGTGGTGACCGGCGTGGCCGACATCGTCGCGATCGCCGGGTACGTGGACAAGCTCGCACCGGGCACTCCCCTGTGGATCCCGGCCCTGATCACTCCCGTGGTGCTGATCCTGCTGAACCTTCCCACGGTCAAGGCCTTTGGCGAGGCCGAATTCTGGTTCGCCATCATCAAGGTGGTGGCCATCCTGGCCCTGATCGGCACCGGCATCGTAATGATCGCCACGAACTTCACCTCCCCCAACGGCGCAGTGGCGAACCTGGCCAACATGTGGAACGACGGCGGCATGTTCCCGCACGGCATGTTCGGCTTCATCCTGGGCTTCCAGATCGCCATCTTCGCCTTCGCCGGCATCGAGCTGGTGGGCACCGCGGCGGCAGAAACCAAGGACCCCGAGAAGAACCTGCCGCGCGCCATCAACTCCATCCCCATCCGTGTCCTGCTGTTCTACGTAGGCGCCCTGGTGGTCATCATGGCGGTCAACCCGTGGCGCACCATCGATGCCGCCAGCAGCCCCTTCATCGGCATGTTCACCCTGGCCGGCCTCGGCATCGCCGCGGTGGTCATCAACCTGGTGGTGCTCACCTCCGCGGCCTCCAGCGCCAACTCCGGCATCTACTCCACCTCGCGCATGGTCTACGGCCTGGCCCAGGACGGCAACGCCCCGAAGGCCTTCGGAAAGCTGAGCATCCGCAAGGTTCCGCAGAACGCCCTGCTGTTCTCCTGCATCTTCCTGCTGGCCGGCCTGGTCCTGCTCTACTCGGGCGACTCCGTGATCGGCGCCTTCACCGTGGTCACCTCGGTGGCCTCCGTGCTCACCATGTTCGTCTGGTCCATGATTCTCATCAGCTACATCGTGTTCCGCCGCCGCCGTCCCGAGCTGCATGCGGCCTCCAAGTTCAAGATGCCGGGCTCGGGCTTTATGCCGTACGTGGTGCTCGCGTTCTTCGGCTTCATGCTGGTGGCGCTGGGCCAGGCCGACGACACCCGGCTCGCCCTGCTGGTGGCGCCGCTCTGGTTCCTGATGCTGGGCGGGGCCTGGTACTTCAACCGCCAGACGCCGCTGCAGCAGGCCCGGATTGCGGAATGGAAAGCCATCCGCGACGCCGGGTCCGTCCCCGCAGCGGGCTAGGCAATAACCCGCCACCCGGCGCCCCGAAGGGCACCCGGGCAGGGAGCTCCGGCCGGATCCACCGGCCGGGGCTCCCTCGGTTTAACTCCAGCGCCTCAGGCGCGGAAAACTCGGGCACCGCGGCCGGGCGGCGCCGGCCTTACCGCCGCCCGGAGACCCGCGGGGCAACCACGACGGCGGCGACGCCGATCAACGCTGTCAGGGCGAACACCCCGCCGAAGGACGCCACCGCCGTCGGGAACGCCGCAAAAATGATTCCCGTCGTGGCGAGCGACAGCGCCCCGCCAAGCGAATCGGAAATGGACATCGCGGAGCTGTTGAAGCCCTCGTTATCCCTAGTGGACAGGGCCAGGGTCATGACGCTCAGCCGCGCGTACATCACGCCCATGCCGCCACCCGCGACCACCCACGCGGCAATCGCGACGGCGGCCGGCCAGCCCAGGAGCGTGGTCACGAGCACCAGGACCACGGCGCCGAGGACCATGGCAGCCCCGGTCCGAACCGCGCGGCGGTGGTCCAGGCGGGACCCGAGTCTGCCCTGCACCGCGGAGCCGGCGGCCCACGAGACGGCTCCGCCCGTGAGCGCCAGTCCGGCGAAGGTGGGCGAGAAGGAGTACCGCTCCACCAGCAGGTACGGCAGGTAGACCTCGGCGCCGAAGAACGCCGCCGAGGCCAGGCCGCGCGTAAGAATGACGCTGGGGAGGCCCCTGCGGGCCGTCAGGGTTCCCCGCGGCACCAGCGGGCGGACGGCAATGAGGGCCACGACGACGGCGGCCACGGCCACTACTCCGCCCGCCACCGGAAGCCTCGAGGAGAGGTTCAGGCCAAGCACGGCGAGCGCCGCGAGGGCAGCCCAGGCCAGCCTGCCGGAGCCAGTGGACTTGCGGGGGGACATGTCCTTCGGTGCGGCGCCCTCCCGGGCTCCGGCGTCGGGCGTTCCGCGCAGCCCGCGCAGGGCGGGAACGATCATCAGCAGGGCCGGCACCACCAGGCCCACCACGCCGAGGAAGACCCAATGCCAGCTGAGCACCTGCGCCACAATGCCGGCGGCGAAGGGTCCCACCAGCGAGGGAATCACCCAGGCCGCGGAAAACGCGGCGAAGATCTTCGGGTGCAGCACGGGCGGATAGACCCGGGCGATCACCACATACAGCGCCACGGTCATGGCGCCGCCGCCCAGGCCCTGGACCAAGCGGCCCGCCACGAGGGCGGGCATGGTCGACGCTGTTCCCGCGATCAGCAGGCCCAGCACAAACATGGCCACGGACGCGTACAGCGGCCCCACCGGGCCGCGCCGGTCCGACCAGTTTCCGGCGGCCACCATGCCGATGACGCCGGTGGCGAGCGGACCGGCGAACGCCAGGGCGTAGAAGGCGGCCCCATCCAGTTCACGGCTGACCAGCGGCATGATCGTGGTCACCGCCAGCGACTCGAAGGCAGCCAGGAACACGAGGGCACAGGCACCCAGGGTCACCAGCAGGTACTCGCGGTGGAAGATGCCGGCTGATTCCAGGGTCGGGGCGGGGGTGGTGCGGGGCAAGGGCGTGGCCTGATCGGTAGTCGTGGACGGATCCGCGGAACCTCAGCTGACGTTGAGGTCAGGGCCCGTTGCCGGGCGGAGTTTCCTGGCGGAACCGGGATGTTGGCTTAAGGGGAAGCATGCCACAGCCGGCGGCCGGGACGCAGCCCCTGAGCAATGGCGGGGTTCTATACTCGCGGGAAGACCACGGCGACAAGGACGCAATGACGTGACTGAACGAATCGGAATCATCGGTGGCGGGATTGTTGGCATCGCACTGGCCCGCGCCCTTGCCCAGGCCGGGACGGGAGACGTCACGGTCTTCGAGAAGGAGCACCGGCTGGCCGCCCACCAGACCGGCCACAACTCGGGCGTCGTCCACGCCGGCCTCTACTACGCCGAGGGCTCGCTGAAAGCCCAGCTGTGCGTTGCCGGACGTGCGGCCCTGCGGGACTTCTGCCTGCAGAAGAACCTTCCCTACCGGGAAGTCGGCAAGCTGGTGGTCGCCGTCGACGAGTCCGAGCTGCCTGCCTTGGCCGAAATCGAACGGCGGTCCCGGGCGAACGGCGTGCCCGGCCTGGCCCGGATCGACGGCGCCGCGCGGCTGCGCGAGATCGAACCGCACGTCGCAGGGGTGGCGGCGGTCCATTCGCCGCACACCGCCGTCGTCGATTTCGCGGCGATTACGGAAGCGATGGCCCAGGACGTCCGCACCGCCGGCGGCACCATCCTGCTCGGGCAGGAGGTGGTTGCGATGGCAGTTGAAGGCGGCACCGTGCGAGTAGTAACCGCCGGGTCCGAGCACGTCTTCGACCGGGTGATTGCCTGCGCCGGCCTGCAGTCCGACGTCGTGGCCCGCCTGGTGGGCGCCGACCCCTCGCCGAAAATCCTCCCGTTCCGGGGCGAATACTGGTCACTCAGCCCGGAGCGGGACCACCTGGTGCAGGGGATGATCTACCCGGTGCCGGACCCCCGGTTCCCGTTCCTCGGCGTGCACTTTACCCGCGGTGTGTACGACGACGTGCATGTGGGTCCCAACGCCGTCCCGGCGCTCGCCCGCGAGGGCTACGGCTGGCGGACCGTCTCGGTGAAGGACACTTGGGATTCGCTGCGGTGGCCCGGAGCCGGCCCGCTGGCGAAAAAGCACTGGCGGATGGGCATCGACGAGATCAGCGCGTCGCTCTTCAAACCGGCCTACTACCGCAAGGCCCGGCGCTTCATCCCCGAGCTCACCATGGCGGACCTGACGGCGAAGACAGCCGCGGGCGTCCGGGCCCAGGCCTGGGGCCGCGACGGGTCGCTGCTGGACGATTTCGCGGTGGACCAGGTGGGGCCCGTGACGCTGCTGAGGAACGCGCCGTCGCCAGCCGCAACGTCGTGCCTGGCCATCGCGGACTACCTCGTCGAGCAGTATCTGAAGGCCCTGCGCCGCTGAGCCCAGCTGCCGCCAGATTCAGCCGGAGACGGGCTCAACCGCCGACGAAGCGGTTCCGCCCGGCGCGGTAGCCGAACACCGCGGCCAGCAATCCGACGACGAGGAACAGCACCCCGGCCGCCGCGAAGGATCCCGTGGCCTGGTGCAGCTGGCCGACCATCAGCGTGCCGGTGGAGCCCACCCCGTAGCCCACGCCCTGCATCATGCCGGACAGGTGCGCGGCGGTGTGCCCGTCCCGGGTGCGGACCATGATCATGGTCAGCGCGACGGCGGTCAGGCTGCCCTGGCCCAGGCCCAGCAGCCCGGTCCACAGCCAGATCAGCTCCAGCGGCCCGAAAATACTCAGTGCGAAGCCGCCACCGGTCATCAGCGCCACCACGGTGTTGATACCGCGCTGGTCCCGGAACCGGGTGGCCAGCGCCGGGGCAAACAGGGACCCCAGCATCTGCAGCACGATCGAGACGGAGACGATCAGCCCGGCTGTGCCGCCGTCGACGCCGCGTTCGCGCAGGATCGGGGCCAGCCAGGCGAAGACGCTGAAGGACATCATCGCCTGCAGCACCATAAAGATGGTCACCTGCCAGGCAATCCCCGAGCGCCACACGTTCACGCCGCCGTGCGACAACCGCTGGCGGCCGTGGCGCTGCCGGATGGCCACCGGCAGGAACAGCAGAAGAACAACGCCGGCGGGCAGCGCCCAGAACTGCAGCGCCGCGGTCCACTCCCCTGTCGCACTGAAAACGGGGTAGGTGAATCCGGCGCCGAGGGCCGCTGAGGCGCAGATCGCCGTGGTGTACAGGCCGCCCATCAGGCCGAGACGGTGCGGGAAGTCGCGCTTCACCAGGCCGGGCAGCAGCACGTTGCAGAGCGAGATCGCGGCGCCGCAGGTCGCCGTCCCGGCCAGCAGTGCGGGGAGGTGGCCTGCATCGCCCACGTCCAGGGGCCGCAGCAGCAGCCCTGCGGTGAGTGCGGCCATGGCGCCCAGCAGCACGCGCTCGGCCCCGAAACGGCGCGCCAGGACAGGAGCCAGAGGGGCGAAGACGCCCAGCAGCGTCACCGGCACGGTGGTGAGGACCACCACCGCCCAGCCCGGCAGCCCGGCGTCGGCTGTCACCTCCGGAAGAACTGCAGAGAAACTCGAGAACACCGTGCGGAGGTTCAGCCCGATCAGGACAAGGCACACGCCCAGGTAAGCCAGCGCACGGCGGCCGGCGGCCCGGGTGGGTTCCGCTGCGGGGACGTCGTCGATCTCGGCGTCCACCAGCATGCCCCGGCCGTCCTCGATCTCGAGGCCGCCGACGGTGGAGTCCTGGGAGCTCTTCGGTGCAGTCACGGACCCATTCTGGCAGGCTCGTCGCCGCTGGCGTTGGCAGCAGCGCCCGCCTGCGGCGCCCGTCAACAGCACCCCGCCGACGGTCCTGTCAGGTCCGGCTCAGGATCAGGTAGCGTTCGTCGCCGATCTCCTTCCCCCACAGCGCCGGGTCTGTCAGCGGGACGACGTCGGCGTGGCGGCGGTGCCTGAGAACCAGTTCCCGGCACTCCGCCGAGGAAATGCCGGCCCCCGTGCCCCACAGCCCTTCCACCAGGATCATGGTTCCGGGTCCGCGCAGGAGCCGCGTCCAACGGCCAAGCGCGGCGTCCGGATCCGGCAGCGCCCACAGCACGTGACGGGCCAGGACGACGTCGCAGCCCGCCGGCGGGTACGGCGGTTCCGAGGCGTCACCCCGCAGGAACTCAACAGCTGCCGGGGCCCGGGCGCCCGCGGCTTCGGCAGCCTTGGCCGCCTCGGCTGCCTTTACCCGCGCTGCCTCCACCATCCGTGCGGACAGGTCCAGGCCCCGGACGCGGTGGCCCGCCTCCGCCATCAGGATGGACAGGCTGCCGGTCCCGCAACCCAAATCGGCCACTTCGCTGGCGGGCACGGGGATGAGCGGCAGGATCAGCCCGGCCCAGGCCCGGCGGACGCCCGGATCCAGCAGGCCATGATCGGCCTCCCGGTCGAAGTCCGCCGCCTGACCATCCCAGTATTCGCGTATTGCGTCGGTCATGCGGACAGTCTGCCACGGACCCCGGACAGGAACGCGTGCCACGGTCCCAACGGCCCGACGGCGGAACTCCACTATTCTGGAAGGGATGAGTGAAACCCCAGAATCCCCCGAAACGCCGCAGCCACCGCGCCCGGTGACCCCCGGCAGCCAGGCCTCCTTCGGCACCTACGGCGGCCGCCCGGTCAGCTTCGTCCGGCGCGGCACCAGGCTGCAGGGCCGCCGGCAGGCTGCGTGGGAGGAGCATTCCGACCGGTGGGCCGTCGAGGTCCCCCGCCACATCGCCAACACGTCCGTGCACCCGGACTACGTCTTCGACGCCGAAGCCGAGTTCGGCCGCAAGGCGCCGCTGATCGTGGAGATCGGTTCCGGGCTCGGCGACGCCGTCTGCCACGCCGCCGAGGAGAACCCGGACACGGACTTCCTCGCCGTTGAGGTCTACACCCCGGGGCTGGCCAACACCCTCATCAAGATCAACAGCCGCGGCCTGAGCAACGTCCGCGTCGTGGAGGCGAACGCCCCCGAGGTGCTCGCCACCATGCTGCCGGCCGGTTCCGTGACGGAGCTGTGGGTGTTCTTCCCGGACCCGTGGCACAAGTCCCGGCACCACAAGCGCCGCCTCATCCAGCCGGCCTTCGCCGAACTGGCCTCGCGGGCCCTCAAGCCCGGCGGCCTCTGGCGCATCGCGACGGACTGGTCCAACTACGCCGTGCACGTGCGGGAGGTCCTGGCCGGATCCCCCGATTTCGAGAACCTGCACGACGGCGAGCGCAGCGGCCCGGAGAGCCCCCTCACCAAGGTGTGGGAATCCGGCGTCGAATCCCTTGTGGGCGGCGCCCCCGTCAAGGAGGGCCGCGCCCCGGTGAGCACCGAACACACCGGCCCGAACGAGGGCACCGACGAGACCGGCGGCTGGGCGCCGCGGTTCGACGGCCGGATTCTGACGAGTTTCGAGAACAAGGCGCACGAGGCGGGCCGGCTGATCTTCGACCTCAGCTACCGGCGCCGGTAGTTCGGGTCGAGCCGGCCCGCCGGCCGGGTCCGACCCCTCTGCTGCCGCCTTCCCCGGCCCGGATTCCCGGGTGCTGTTCCCGGGCGGCCCGGCGTGGCACGATTGCGGGAGATGCATGAACCGGGCCGGCCAAAGGCCCGGCAGAACCACCGAGACAGTTGAGGAATCCGCCATCAAAAAAGAAATGAAAACCGCCGCGGACACGGCGGAAGAGATCACCAACTCCCGTGCGCTGGAGGTCGTGGCCCGTGCCGGTTTCGCTGT
Organism: Arthrobacter sp. 10L424; assembly: GCF_056395325.1. NCBI lineage: Bacteria > Bacillati > Actinomycetota > Actinomycetes > Micrococcales > Micrococcaceae > Arthrobacter > Arthrobacter sp. 10L424. Next base: position 60,462 of record NZ_JBFTJH010000011.1, read on the forward strand.
GAGCGGCATCCTGCACCTCCTCATCGGCGTGGTCGCGATCCGGCTCGCCATGGGCGGGGAAGGCAAAGCCGATGTCAGCGGAGCCGTTCAGCAGCTCGCCAGCCAGCCGGCCGGCCCGCTGTTGCTGTGGACGTCGTTCGCGGCGTGCGTGGCCCTCGCCATCTGGCAGACCAGTGACGCCATTTTCGACTTCGAGCACCTGCCGGCCAAGAAGAAGCTGGCAAAGAAGCTCAAAGCCGCTCTGCAGGCCGTCGTCTATGCCGGGCTCGCCATCACCTTGTTCTCGTTCGCCAACGGCGCCGGTTCTGACCAAAGCAGCTCCACGAGCGACCTCACTGCGTCCGTGCTGAAAGCCCCCGGCGGCTACGCCCTCCTGCTCGCCATCGGCGCAGCCGTGGCGATCACCGGGATCGTGTACGCCATCCGGGGCTTCCGCCAGTCGTTCGCCGAACACCTCCGCCTCCCTGCCTCGCAACGGGCGCGGACTGCGGTGACGGTCCTGGGAGTCGTGGGCTATGCAGCCAAAGGCATCGCCCTGCTCCTTGTGGGGCTGCTCGTCATTATCGCCACCGTGAAGGCGCACCCCGAGGAGTCAACCGGGGTCGACGGCGGGTTGAAAGCCCTCCGCGACCAGCCCTTCGGCGTGTACATGCTGGCCGCCGTCGGCGTGGGCCTGATCTGCTACGGCATCTTCATGATGGTGCGGGCGAAACTCGCCAAGATGTAACGCCAGCCGTGAGACGCCCGGACGCGGAAACCGGGCCTTTGTGATCATTTGTTGCAAAACGTGTCGTAATTATTGGGAAATCGAAGATTCTGCAGGAAAGTAGGTGTTGCCTCCACTGGAAACGGTCGCGGCAATGAGAAACGACCTTCTTTACGAATTACTAACCATCCAGATCGGCTGAGAGACCTGGCTCGATGACGCCGTAGCAACCACCTTCGGGCACGGTGCTAATGCCAGGACCGATGGATATTGCCACGATCCCAGGTTCCACCACCCTGCGCCCTGCGGCGGCCGGCGTGTGTGGGGCCTGCGATTCTGGAGTTCCTCGGTCATGACCGAGAGGATCCCCGATGGGTACCAATGAATCACGCACGGCAACGACCAACACGAAGGCCAGACGCCGCCCCCTGCGTTTGCTGACCCTGATGGGGGCGGCGGCCCTGGCCCTGAGCGCCTGCGGCGCCAACCCGGCCGGCACCGCGGCCTCGCAGGTTCAGGACGGAACCCCGGTGCAGGGCGGAACCTTCGTCTTCGCCGAGGTCACCCCGATCAACAACTTCCAGACCCAGGCGGCGCGCTTCTACGAAAAGGCGAACGTCCTGAACAGCGTCTTGGACCGGCTGACCTATTTCGATGCCAAGAAGGGCGAGCTCGTCCCCTGGATCGCGAGCAAGTTCACCGCGAGCGAGGATCAGACCAAGTTCACCTTCACGATCCGCCCGGGAGTGACCTTCAGCGATGGAACACCGCTGGACGCCAAGGCGGTCCAGGCCAACTTCGACGCACTGGGGAAGGGCATCGAGAGTGCGAAGATCCAGCCGAACGTTGATTTCTCCACTTACCAGTCCTCCCGGGTCATCGGCGAGGACCAGGTGGAGGTCACGCTGTCCTCCCCCGACGCCAGCTTCCTGCGCGCCACGTCCTCCGTCACCGCCGGACTCGTCTCGCCGAAGACCCTCACCCTGGACAACGCCGGCCAGTCGGCCATCGCGAAAATCTCCGGTTCCGGTCCCTTCACCTTCGAATCAGAGAAGGCCGACGAGGAAATCGTCCTGGCCAAGCGTTCCGACTACGCCTGGGCGCCGGAGGGTGCCGCCAACCAGGGTGCCGCCTATCTGGACAAGGTCGTCGTGAAGTACCTGCCGGAAGTGGCGCACCGTGCGGGCGCCGTTCAGACCGGCCAGGTTGACCTGGTCCGCGGCCTGCAGCCAGCCGACGAAACTGCCCTTGCCGGGAGCGGCAACCAGGTCCTGCCGGCCAAGGGCATTGACCTGACGGCAAACATGGCCGCAGTACGGATCGGCAGCGGCAAACTCGCGGACGCGAAGGTCCGCCAGGCACTGCAGCTGGGCATCGACCGGCCGACGCTGAAGGACACGGTGCTCTCCGACAGCTACGAACTGGCCGGCTCCGTCCTGAACCGTGAAGCGCCTGACTTCACTGATCTCTCCGCCGACCTGGCCTACAACCCGGAGAAGTCGCAGAGCCTGCTCGAGGAGGCCGGCTGGGCGGTTGGCTCCGACGGCATCCGCGCCAAGGACGGCCAGAAGCTTGAGGTCACCGTCACGTCGTCGAATAACTCCGTGGTCATCAAGCCCGCTTTCGAGCTGATCGAGCAGCAGTGGCGCAAGATCGGCGTGAAGCTGGTCAACCGCGCGGCGGACAACGCCTTCCTGGCGACTGCCATGAAGGATCCCAACGTGGAATTCTTTGGAACCCGGCAGTTTGCCTACGGCGGCCTGGGGCCGGTCTTCGGCCCGGTCACCAACACGCAGACGTTGAATGCGGACCAGCAGCTCAATGAACTCTTCGCTAAGGAACGCGCCGCCACCAGCCCCGCAGCGCACAAGCAGCTCGTCGCCGACGAACAGCGCGCGCTGGTTGTGGACCAGGCGTTGGCCCTTGTGCTCTGGGACGAAGTCCAGGTTTACGGCGCCAACGCGAAGGCGCATGTCGACTTCACCTCCGGTACCGCGCCGATTTTCCAGGGTGCCTGGAAAACCGGCAAGTAGGCCGTCATGGGCCTCTACTTTGCGCGGCGCCTCGGGCAGGCGCTGCTTGTCATCTGGCTGGCGTACACGCTCGTCTTCCTGGCAGTCCAGCTGCTGCCCAGCGATCCGGTCACGATCTTCCTCTCGGCGGACGCTGCGGCGGACCAGGCAACGATTGATGCCATGAAAGCCCAATACGGCTACGACCAGCCGCTGCTGGTGCAGTATTTCGGCCAGCTTGGGCAGCTGCTCGGTGGAGACGTCGGGTACTCCCTGGCCTCCGGGCAGTCCGTGGCGACCCGCATCGGCGCGGTAGCCGGGTCCACCCTGGCGCTGGCCTCCAGCGCCTTCGTGGTGGCCGTCGTCCTCGCGGTGGCCCTCGTGGCCTCGGCCACGTTGAGCCGGTCGGCGGCGCTGAAGCGATTCATCACCAATCTCCCGCCGCTGTTCGCAGCGGTTCCGGTGTTCTGGCTCGGGCTCGTGCTCCTGCAGCTCCTGTCCATCCAGCTCGGCGTGATGTCCCTGTTCCCGGACGGATCCTTTGCGTCGCTGGCAGTTCCCGTCCTTGTCCTGGCCCTTCACGTTTCCGCCCCGATCGCGCAGGTACTGCTCAAGAGCATCACGAAAGTCTATGAGCAACCGTTTGTCGACGTCCTGCGGGCCAAGGGCGCGTCCCCCGCATGGATCTTCTACCGCCACGCCCTGAAGAATGCGGCGGGTCCGGCAATGACCATTGCCGGTATCACGGTGGGAACCCTGCTTGCCGGTTCCGTGATCACGGAGACCGTGTTCGCCCGCTCCGGCCTCGGCTCGGTGGTCCTTCAGGCGGTCACAGTCCAGGATGTCCCGCTGGTCCAGGGCCTGGTCCTGCTGACGGCGTCGGCGTTCGTTGCAGTGAACCTGATCGTCGACCTGCTGTATCCGCTGCTGGATCCCCGCATCCTCAAGAGCAGTGCCCACGGCTCGCCAAGAGCACTGACTGCCTGAGCCAGAACGGAGAACCTTGTGAGCATCGATCTACTACGAACGGACCCTATCGCTGATTTGGCCTCGCCGCCCGCCGGTGGCGGCACCGGCCCGCGCGGCCCGGGAAAGCGCCAGGGAAAGCGCCAGGGAAACATCCTGCGCTCGGCGGGTCTGTGGCTGACCGTCATTCCGCTGCTGATCGTCCTGGGGTGGGCATTCCTGCCGGGCCTTTTCAGCTCCTTCGACCCCATCAGTGGCATTCCGAAACAGAAATTCCAGCCGCCAAGTGCCGGGCACTGGTTCGGAACCGACCACCTGGGCCGGGACGTCTACTCGAGGGTCGTCCACGGCACCTCGCAGACCCTGCTCACAGCAGGGCTCGCTGTCCTGATCGGTTTCGTGGTGGGAACGGCGTTGGGCCTGTTTGCCGCGACGGCGGGCCGGGCCGCCGATGCGGGCACCATGCGCCTCGTGGACGTGCTTTTGGCCGTGCCGGGGTTCCTGATCTCCCTCATCATTGTGACCGCGTTCGCGCCGGGACCAATCTCGCTCGGCGTCGGTGTGGGCATCGCCTCGATTGCCTCGTTCGCCCGTGTGGTGCGCTCGGAAGTTCTCCGCGTCCGCAACCTGGACTACGTCGAGGCCGCTTTCCTCAACGGGGGATCCTACTGGTCCGTCGTCTGGAAGCATGTCCTGCCGAACTCCTGCGGCCCGGTCCTTGCCCTGCTGGCAGTCGACCTTGGCGCTGCCATTCTCGCAATTTCCGGGCTTGGCTTCCTCGGCTTCGGTGCCCCTCCCCCCACGCCGGAGTGGGGTCTGCTGATCTCCGAGGGCCGGCAGTACCTCGCCGGAGCATGGTGGATGACAAGCCTGCCGGGCCTGGTCATCGTGCTGACGGTGGTGCTCTTGGCCGGTCTCGGACGCCAACTTCTCAAGATCTTCCGGTTCTAGTCAGGAGCCCCATGACACTCAACGCAGCAAACCCCATCGCCGAACCCGGGCCTCTTCTTGAGGTTCGCGGACTGCAGGTCGAATACGGCCGCGACCCAGGGGCCATCGTGGCCGCGGATTCACTCGACCTGGTCCTCAAACCGGGTGAGATCGTCGCCGTCGTTGGCGAATCCGGTTCCGGCAAGAGCACGCTCGCCAAGTCGATCATCGGCCTTCTCCCCGAAGCAGGCGGGATCTCTGCCGGAACCATTGTGTTCGACGGAATTGAGCTGACCGGACTTTCCGAACGCGCAATGGAGAAAATCCGTGGACGCAGGATCGGCATGGTTCCGCAGGATCCCGGCGGCTCGCTGGACCCGGTGAAGACGGTCGGATCCCAAGTGGCCGAGGTCTTCCGGCTGCACCCGGAGGACGGCAAACGCTCCAAAAGCGAGATCCGGGCGGAGGTCATCCGGCTCTTCGAACTGGTGGGCATCGACCGGCCGGCGGAGCGGCTGAAACAGTACCCCCACGAGCTCTCCGGCGGACTCAAGCAACGGGTCCTGATCGCAATCGCCTTCAGCCTGGGACCGAAGCTGCTGATTGCCGATGAGCCGACCTCCGCGCTGGACGTCACGGTGCAGCGGCGGGTGCTCGAGGTCTTCAGCAAGCTGGCGCGGGACCACGGGACGGCCGTCATCTTCGTGACCCATGACCTGGCCGTCGCCACCGACCTGGCCGATCGGATCGTGGTGATGCGGCAGGGCAGGATCCTAGAAGACCGTCCCGTCGCCGAGATCCTGGCGCAGCCGGAGGACGACTACACACTCAGGCTGCTGCGGGAGGCCTCTCCGGCCGCCCCGAAAACCGGCCTGGCGGCAGCGGCTACGGCCCGCGAGGAGCCCGTGGCGGCGATCGAAGTCCGCGGACTCACCAAAATCTTCGGGAAGCGCGGGGCAGAACACCGCGCGGTGGATGACATCAGTTTTGCGGTGCGCCAAGGAACCACCTTCGCCCTGGTCGGCGAGTCAGGGTCGGGCAAGTCCACCACGGCCCGCATGATCATGCGGCTGCTGGACCCGACGTCAGGCACCGTGAAGATCCACGGGAACGATGTCACGTCAACCGAGGGCAAAGACAAACGGGAGCTGTGGCGCTCCCTGCAGCTGGTGTACCAAAATCCGGATTCGGCGCTCGATCCGAGGCTCACCGTGCGGGACATCGTCGCCGAGCCCCTGGTGAATTTCCGCGTCGGGTCGCGGCTGGAACGTCGTGCCCGGGTTGTCGAACTCCTTGACCAGGTGAACCTCCCCGCACGGGTCGCCGGCAGCAGGACCAAGGAGCTGTCCGGCGGCCAGCGCCAGCGCGTGGCGATCGCCCGGGCCCTCGCCCTGGGCGCCCGCACCATCGTCTTGGACGAGGCCCTCTCCGCCCTGGACGTCCTGACGCAGGCCCAGATCCTGCTCCTGCTCGAAGACCTGCAGCGCGACCTGGGACTGTCCTACCTGTTCATTTCCCACGACCTGCACGTTGTTGAACGCTTCGCCCACGACGTCGGTGTGATGAGCCGGGGCCAGCTGCGCGAAGTCGGCCCGACTGCGCAGGTCTTCTCTAATCCGCAAAGCGAATACACCAGCCTGTTGCTCGATTCCAACCCCGGCCACCGCCTGCGCGAACTCGTCGCGGCGACCAGCCACTAAGAACATCAGTACCCGTTCAACGTTAGGAACATGATGACTGTCCCGACAGAAGTAAGAGAACTCAGCGGGGAGGCCCGCTACGCGGAGTTGTCCGCCCGCTTCCAGGATGTCTTCGCGCGGATCGCGGAAGGTGCCCTGGAACGCGAGTCCAGCCGCGTCCTGCCGTTCGAGCCCGTCGCCTGGTTGAAGGAAAGCGGCTTCACCACCATCCGGGTCCCCGCCGAGCATGGCGGGGAGCCCGTCAGCTATGAGCACCTGAGCCGGCTGCTGATCGAACTCGCCGCCGCGGACTCCAACGTTTCACACCTGCTGCGCTCACACTTCTCGTTCGTGGAAACGATTGCCCTGCAGCCGGTCGAGTTCCGCAACCGCTGGTTCCCCCGGGTCCTGGCCGGGGAGATCTTCGGCAACGCTGCGACGGAACGCTCCGGCAACGCGCTGGGCACCACCCAGACCAAGCTGCGCGAGGAAGGGGGCCGCTGGCTGCTGAAGGGCGAAAAGTACTACACAACCGGCAGCATCTTCGCCGACTGGGTCGTGGTCATGGCGAGCACGGAGGGCCGTGAGGGCCGCCAGTACGCCTTGGTCCGTGTGGACGACCCCAAAGTCACGATCCTCGACGACTGGGACGGGTTCGGGCAGCCGCTCACCGGCACCGGAACGGCCATCTTTGAGGACGTGGAGGTCGACGCCGGGGACATAATCCAGCGCAAGGTCACCAGCACGCTGGAACCGGCTTTCTTCCAGCTCGTACTGCTGGCCGTGCTCGTCGGAATCGGCCAGGCGGCGCTTCGCGACGCCAGCGCGCTGGTCCGCGAGCGCACCCGCACCTTCAATACCGGATCAGGTTCGCTGTTCCGGACCGATCCGCTGATTCAGGAACGCGTTGGCCAGATCGCCGCCGGCGTCTACGCCGCCCGGTCCGTCGTGGTGGCGGCCGCACGCGATCTGGATGCCGCCGTCGACCCTTCCCTCGGACTTGATGAGGAGGCCGCCTTCGTCCGGGCCGAGCTCGGGGTGCAGCAGGCCCATGTGACGGTCCCGGGTCTCATCCTGGCCGCCGCCAATGAGCTGTTCGATGTCACCGGCGCTTCGTCGACCAGCCGGGGCAAGGGGCTTGACCGGCACTGGCGCAACGCCCGGACGGTAGCCACGCACAACCCTGCTGTGTTCAAGGCGCGCTCCGTCGGCGATTATCACATCAACGGAACCATTCCCACGGGCCTGCACAGCATCGGCGACGCGGTCCAGGCAACTACGCAGATCCAGGGGAGTGATTCCTGATGGGAACCTTTGACGAACGTCCGCGGCTGCTCCTGAGCGCTTTCGTGATGAACACAACCACCCACATCCTGGGCGGTCAGTGGCGGCATCCGGAGGCGCAGCAGCACCGCTTCAACGAGCTGCAGCTGTGGGTCGACCTGGCCCGCGAGCTGGAGGAGGCAAAGTTCGATGCGATGTTCTTCGCCGACGTCGTGGGGCTGTACGGCGACCACGAGGGCGGCTGGGCCTCGTTGGTGGAGCGGGGGCTTCAGGTCCCCTCGAACGATCCGCTGGTGCTCTGCTCCGCGCTGGCCGCCGTGACCAAGGATATTGGCCTGGCCATGACGAGCTCGGTGATCCAGTCGGATCCGTTCCAGTTGGCCCGTCAGCTCTCGACCCTGGACCATATTTCCAATGGACGTGTCGCCTGGAACATCGTGACCAGTGTGCTGGAGAACTCCCACCGGAACTTCGGCAACGCCGGGCTCACTCCGCACGACGACCGGTACGACTGGGCCGAGGAATACACCGAGGCTGTCTACAAGCTATGGGAGGGTTCCTGGGACGACGACGGCCTGCTGGCCGACAAGGTCCGCGGCATCCACGCGGACCCGGCCAAGGTCCACAAGATCAACCACCGCGGGTCCCGTTACTCCATTGACGGCCCGCACCTTGTCGCGCCCAGCCCGCAGCGCACCCCCTTCCTGTTCCAGGCGGGGAGCTCCTCCCGCGGCAAGAAATTCGCCGCGGAAAACGCGGAGGCAACGTTCCTCTTTGCGCCCAACGTTGACTACGTCAAGAAGCAAACCACCTCCATCCGGGCCCTCGAAGCCGCCGCCGGCCGGGCCGCCGGCGACGTCAAGATCTTCGGCGGACTGTCCTTCGTGATCGGCAGCACCGAGGCGGAGGTCGACCGCAAGCAGGCCGAATACGACGAGTACTTGGACCTCCACACGATCATCGCGCACATCGGCGGCGGGATCGGCGTCGATTTCGGTGGTCTCCCGCTCGATACCCCGCTGGGCGAGATCGAGACCGAGGGCGCCCAAGGCGTTCTTCAGGCGGCCATTGCATCCGTGCCCGGCGGCAAGCCGACCATTGGTGACCTGGCGCGATACCGGGCCAAGGCCCAGCAGATCGCCGGCACGCCCGAACAGATCGTGGACGAACTGGAACGGTGGCAGGATGCCGGGATCGATGGTGTAAACATCATCAACCAGATCATCCCCGGGTCCTACACCGACTTCATCCAGGGCGTGCTGCCCGAGTTGCAGCGCCGCGGCCTGGCCCAGACGGAGTACGCGCCGGGCACCCTGCGTGAGAAGGTCTTCGGCCGTGGCCCGAAGCTCGAGCCGACCCACCCCGCAACCCGGTACCGCGGTGCCTTCAGCGAGCTGTCGGCAGCAGCAACAGTGAAGGCGAACGGCCTGGCTCCGGTGCAGGCTTAGCCGGATACTGCCCCGGCACCAAGCGAGCGGACGGCCGCGACCACGATCGTGTGGTCGCGGCCGCCGCTAGCCGTGGGGGACGGCGATGACGGCCATGGTCTGTTGCTGCCCGTCCCGCATCTCGACGCTGGCGATATTGGTCAGCTGCAGGGGCGTGGCCCCGGTGATCCTGACCCTGCCGCTGGGCGTGGCCGTCCACGCGCAGGCGCGCTCTTCGCCGCCGACGCTGTCCTTCACCCACAGTGAAAGCGTGCCGTCCACCGGCAGGCTCCGGCCCTCGACCGCGAGCTCGGTGCCCCACGTCTTCTTGACCATGCCCACCGTGAACTGCAGCCCGTCGCCGGCCTGGACGGAGTAGCTGGCGTCCGGCTTGGGCGGCGGGTTGACCAGCGGCGCGGCCAGGATCCCGAGGGCGAGGCACGCCGCCGCCGCCGCAGCCACGGCGGCGGTCCACCGGAGCCGGACCTTCCGGCGCCGCGTGGACAGCTCGTCGAGCAGCCGCCGCGGCACGGCAGCCGGCGCGGGAACCGACGGCACCGGTTCCCGCCCGGCCGCCGTGCCGAGGGCGACGGCGTCGGACACCGGGAGCGCGTCCAGCAGCGCCGGGAGGCTGGCCAGTTCGTCCAGCTCCTGCCGGCAATCCGTGCAACGGGCCAAGTGCTGCTCAAAGGCGGCGGCCTCGTCAGGCTCCAGGCCGCCCAGCAGATAGGCGCCGAGCAGTTGGTGCGGGTCAGTAGCACTCACCGTTGCACCCCCATTTCATCAAGGATTGTCCGGAGGGCCCGTACGGCGTAGAACGCCCGGGACTTCACTGTTCCACTCGGGATATTCAAACTGACCGATGCCTCCTGGACGGTATAGCGGCGGTAATGCAGGGCCACCAGGACGTTGCGGTGCTCCGCGCTGAGCCGCAGCAACGCCTCTTCCATCAGGACCCGGTTGAGGAGTTCGTCGACGCGTTCCGCGCCGCCGGACGGGTCGGCCAGGTCCCGGTCCGTCGTCTCGCGGGGCCGGCGCTGGGCCTTGCGGTAGTTGTCGATCATGATGTTGCGGGCGGTCCGGAACAGGTAGCTCCGCATGCTTCCGGTGATGTGCGGGGCCTGCTGCCAGACCCGCAGCACGGTTTCCTGCACGATGTCGTCCGCAAGTTGAGGGTCGCGGCAGGCGCTAAGGACGAAGCCCCTGAGTGCCGGTCCGTGGTCGCGGTAAATCGCAGCCACGACGTCTTCGTCCAGCGGCATGACCGTCCACCCTTCTCTGCGGTTCCCCTTGCGGTTCCGCAGCCCTTCGGCTCGCGCTTCTGCCCCTACGACGTGCTGATCGCCGGAAAAGTTCACGTGCACCGGTTGCGGGGCCCGGTCCGGTGCAGCCCTGAACCATTCTTACCCCGGAGGCGTCGTAACGGTTAGCGCCGCCGGACCAGCTGGGGGGTTCGCTTCACGGTGCCTTCGAGTCATGGAGCATTCGAGTCAAGGAGCAGCAGATGAAGAAGCACCTCAGCATTGGCCTGTCCGCTTTCGCCCTCGCCGCACTACTCTCCGGCTGTGCCGGCAGCAGCGGAACCACCACTTCCCCGACGACGACGGCGGCGCCAACCAGCGCGGCGGGCCCCTCGTCGGCTACCGCGTCGACGTCGGGCCCCGCCTCGGCGTCGGGTCCCGCTTCGACGTCGGCACCGGCCGCTGCCGCGGCGGACCTCAAGGTGGCGGATTCCTCCGCCGGCAAGATCGTGGTGGACGGCAAGGGCATGAGCGTCTATTACTACACAAAGGACGTCAAGGACTCCGGGAAGAGCGCCTGCACCGGCGGCTGCCTCGACGCGTGGCCTCCGGTCCTCGCCACCGCTGACACACCAACGGTCGACGGCGTCACCGGCACCGTGGGCACGATTGCCACCCCGAACGGCAAGAAGCAGCTGACCATCAATGGAATGCCCGTGTACCTATACGCCAAGGATGTTGCTGCCGGGGACATTACCGGCCAGGGCGTCGGGAGCGTCTGGTACCTCGTGGCCCCCACCGGTGACATGATCACCGCCGCCGCCGGGTACTAACGAAGGACGGTCGGCGGCGGGCACCGGACAGCAGGGCTCAGCCGTCGGCGTCCTCGAACTCGACGGCGGCCAGGATTTCCTTGGTGTCCGGGTGGATCATGACCGCTTCCTGCTCATCGTCCAGCATGAGGAACTCGCCCTGGTCCGTGGTGAAATGCCACGCCAGGGCGGTCTGGCCCTCGTGCTCGTAGTTGGGGTCGCCCATGGTGATCTTCTGGAGCGTGTGCCCGGCCACGGCGCACAGCTCGCGGATGATCATCTCGAATTCCGGGGTGTCGAGCAGGTCATCTTCGGCGGCCTCAGCCTGGCGCTCCGCCAGGTTGGGGATCCGGGACACGCGCTCGGCGATGTGGCGGTCCAGTTCCTCATCGCCCAGGACGAGGAGGTCTGCCTGGCTCCGGAGCCACGCGGCGTTGAGCGCGACAATGTTTTCGGTCTCCAGCAGCGTTTCAAAGTCGCCGTCGAGCTCTTCCAGGAGGCGGACGGCGTCCGGGACACCGCCGTCGGCGTCGCCTTCGAGGTCCGTGTCCCCGTCAAGGTACGCGTCTGCTTCCTCCTCGGAGAGGGAGTCGAAGGCAGCGACGCTGCGGTTGAAGAGGTCAAGGTGCGCGGCGGCCCCCATTCCTTCCAGCCCGGCCCGGATCCAGGCGTCGATCTCGGCGCGCTCGGGCGCGGAGAACACGTACTGGGCGAAGCCGCCGCCCAGACACTGCGTCAGGTAGAAGTCAACGTAGTAGCTGCCCAGGGCGCTGGGGGCGATTTCCTCGATGTCGAGCAGCTCCGCGTACATCAGGTTGACCACGTCCACGTTCGCGTCGACCACGTCCGCGTCGCTGCCGTTGATGCTCTCCCGCGGCAGAACCGTCGCGTATCCGGTGGCGGGAAGGGTGGTGGAAAGGCCGTTGCTCATGGAAAATCCTCACTGCTTAGGCGGGTGCCGCTCCGATCCCCTTCAACGTACGTTGCACGGCTGGCGCCGCGGTTGAGCCGGAGCTGAACGTCCGGCGAAGTTTGGGTGACCCGGGACGGCGGGACAACGACTCGTGGCGGGATGCTTCAAGGTGCGCCATCGTTCGGGCGGGCAAATTTCGTGCGCTTTTTTTGTGTCCGAGACCGGTCCGCAATTTCCTGTAAACCCGCGGACTGGCATTTAAAATATAAGTGGGTATGGTGATGGGTAGATAGCGTTTAGAAAGGCGTGATTCCATTGTCAGGAAAGTCTCCCAGAAGCAGCAGTGCCAAAAAAACGGGAAAGTCGATTCTCGAAAAGAGAGCCGAAAAAAAGGCAAAAAGCGAATCCAGCGAAAGTCTGTTCGCAAAGCCGCGCAAAAACCAGCGGTGACACTTCGGCCGTGACGCACCATCCGCACGCAGCCACGGTTGCGGGCGGAAACGCGCCTACAACGCGCCCGGGGGCTGGGGCCCTACGCGTTGAAGGAACTGCGGGCAGCCGGGCGCGAGACTCCTAGCCGCGGCCGGCTGCCCGCAACAACCGCCAAAAACTTCCAAATTCGCGTCAAGACGGTTTTATACAAACTACACGACCGATATTTGATGCTTCACAATGCTGCGACGGGCGCCGGGTGATTCTCGGCTGGACCGCTTTTGAAGCATGCGGAAATTGCCGATCGTTGAGACACAGAAAGACCCAGTCATGCGCCAGACCCATACCGCCCTGATTATTCCGGCCCGCTTCAGCCACCCCGTTCGTGCCGAAGAGATCGACACTTCTCTGGCGACACGGCAGACCCTGGTTGAAGGCAGCGTCGGGGCCATCACTTTTGTGGATTGGCACGTCTATCTCAACGACGAGGCAGACTCCATCCCCCTGCCGCTGAACGCCCGGGCCGAGGTGCTGATCCGCGAAGCAGGCCTGCGGCTCGATGAGAACGTCCGCGGGACGGTTGTCTTCCTTGGCAACGGAAACAACGGCGACGACGCGGCTGCACCTGCACACCTGCTCCGGCTGGCCGAGCGCCTCTTCGACACAGCGTTGGCGGCTTGACCCCTGGCAAGAATTCGCGGAGCTAGGCCACTGGCTCCACCAACGTCCGGGTCCGCGTGGTCATCCGCCTGAGCGGCAGTTGCCGGGGAGTCCACTTCGCCGCGTGACGCGCCGCCGGTCAAAGTTCAGCAGACGAAGCACCCGCCCACGGCCCTCGTGCCGGCCCCTGAGTTCGAGGGGCCCCGCCCGGCTCGCTAAGATGGATCAGATGACCAACTGCTGAAAGTAGTGCGCACATGCCATCCCATCCGGACGAGAGTGCGGCACTGGCGATACAGACTCCCGCAATCAACGACCGCTCCCTCGCGGCCGGGCTTGCCTACGCCATGGGGAGCCGCGTTTCCGGGATTTCCTTCGACGCCGCCACCGGCCTCATGCTCGGCAAGGTGCGGGGCGGCGCCGATGCGCCGTATTCGACGACGGCGAAGCTGGTCCGGAAGGCGGGCGGCTGGAGCTGCACCGTGGGCGTCTGCAGCTGCCCGGTCCGGAAGGACTGCAAGCACGTGGCCGCCCTGCTGTTCTCCGCCGAGGACAACCCCGCGATCCGGGTCCAGCTCCTCGCTCCCGCTGACATCAGCCGGTTGTCCCGGCAGGTCCCGGCGCTGGAGGTCCCGGACTGGGAACAGGCCCTCAGCCCGCTGATCGCCCAGCCGGGAATCACCGCGTCCACCAACGGCATCCCGCTGGCGCTCCAGTTCGAAATCGAAGAACCGGCCCCGCACTTCTCCTACACCGGCCGCCGCGATCCGCTGCGCAGCGTCCGGCAGCTGAAGGCCCGTCCCGTGATCATGGGCGCCAAGGGCAAATGGATCCGGGGCGATGTCTCCTGGAACACCCTGAGCTACCTCAGCTACCGGCGCGAATGCAACGAGGCCCACGTCGAGTGGATGCAGGAGTTCCTGGCCGCGCACACCGCCCAGGCCAACCGCCAGCACGCCGGGACCGGACTGTGGCTGGGCTTGAACACCTATGCCGGCAAGAACCTGTGGAGCCTGCTGGCCCAGGCCCGGAAAGTCGGCGTGGCCCTGGTCCACAGCCGGGGTCCGGAGTCCGTGCGGCTCGTTGAGCAGCCGGCCGCCGTCGGACTCAATCTGACGCGGTACGGAACCGCGCCGGTCCCGGCGGAGGCAGCCGACGACGTCGTGCCGGCTGCAGCCGGCAGCAACGACGGAGGGCTGTCGCTCGCCCCCACCATCACGGTCGAGGGGGACGTGGTTGATCCGGCCTCCGTCGGGACCATCGGGCGCCCGGCCCACGGCATCTTCCTGACTTCCGGGGCGGACGCCCTGCCCGGCGTCGCGCCGGGAGACTCCATTATTACGCTCGCACCGCTGGAGAGCGGGCTCAGCGAGGAACTCCTGACGTTCGTCACCGCCGGTACCACGCTGCACATTCCGGCCCGGGACGAGAGCCGGTTCCTGACAGGGTTCTACCCTAAGCTCAAGCAGAGCGCCCGGGTCACGGCCTCCGACGAGTCCGTGGAACTGCCCCAGCTGGCCGTTCCCACCCTGTCGCTGCTGGCGAACTACGGCGCCGACCACCGGGTCCGGCTGCACTGGGAGTGGCACTACAAGTCCGGCAAGCTCGTCACGGCCCAGCCGCTGTGGCGCCACCCCGGCGATCACGGCTACCGGGACGACCCCGCCGAGGCCCGGATCCTCGAAACGGTCGGGCAGCCGTGGGACGTGGTGGCGGCCCTGGGCGAGTCGGCCACCGGCGGCTGGGGAACACCGCGGCTGGCGGCTTCGGCGGAACTCAGCGGCCTCGACACACTGGCCTTCACCGAGGAGCTGCTCCCCCGGCTCCGCGACGTTCCCGGCGTCACTGTGGATACCGCTGGCGAGATCGCCGACTACCGCGAGGCCGAAGAGGCGCCGGTCGTCTCCATCTCCACCAAGGCCACCGAGCAGCGTGACTGGTTTGACCTGGGCATCCAGATTTCCCTGGAGGGCCAGCCGGTGTCCTTCGCGGCCGTCTTCTCGGCCCTGGCGGCCGGCCAGACCAAGATGCTGCTCCCCAGCGGGGCGTACTTCTCCCTGGACCTGCCCGAACTGCACCAGCTCCGCGCCCTCATTGAAGAGGCCCGGGAACTCCAGGACAACAAGGATGCGCCCCTGCAGATCAGCCGCTTCCAGGCCGGGCTCTGGGACGAACTGGCCCAGCTCGGCATCGTGGACCAGCAGGCCGCAGCCTGGCGCGAGGCTGTCGGCGGGCTCCTGGAAGGCGGCGTGAAGGGCCTGCCGCTGCCGGCAACGCTCAACGCCGAGCTGCGCCCGTACCAGCTGGAGGGCTTCAACTGGCTCAGCTTCCTCTACCGCCACGGACTCGGCGGCGTGCTGGCCGATGACATGGGCCTGGGCAAGACGGTCCAGGCACTGGCGCTGATCTGCGCCGCCAAGGATGCGGCCGCGGGGCAGGAAGCGTCCGACGGCGGCGCTGCCGCCGCGGAGTCCCCCGCCGCTGCCCCCAATGCGCCCTTCCTCGTCGTCGCCCCCACAAGCGTCGTGGGCAACTGGGAGGCTGAGACCGCACGGTTCGCCCCGGGCCTCACGGTGCGGGCCATCGGCGAAACGTTTGCCAAGAGCGGCTCGGACCCGGCAGCGGCGATGGCCGGTGCGGACATCGTCATCACCTCCTATGCCCTGTTCCGGATCGACTACGAGGCCTACGCCTCCAAGGAATGGGCCGGGCTGGTCCTGGACGAGGCCCAGTTCGTCAAGAACCACCAGTCGAAGGCCTACCAGTGCGCACGGAAGCTTCCGGCGGCGTTCAAACTGGCCATCACCGGAACCCCGCTGGAGAACAACCTCATGGAGTTCTGGGCGCTCACCTCGATTGTCGCGCCGGGCCTCTTCTCCAGCCCGAAGCGGTTCGCCGAGTACTACCAGAAGCCGGTCGAAAAGAACGGTGACAAGGCGCAGCTGGACAAGCTCCGGCGTCGGGTCCGTCCGCTGATGATGCGGCGCACCAAGGAACAGGTCATCCACGACCTGCCGCCAAAGCAGGAACAGATCCTCGAGGTCGTGCTGAACCCGCGGCACCAGAAGGTCTACCAGACGCACCTGCAGCGGGAGCGCCAGAAGATCCTGGGCCTGATCGACGACGTCAACAAGAACCGCTTCACCATCTTCCAGTCCCTCACGCTGCTGCGGCAGCTCAGCCTGGACCCCTCCCTGATCGATCCCTCGCTGTCCGGCGTCCGGTCCAGCAAGCTCGACGTGCTTTTCGAGCAGCTCGAGGACCTCGTGGCCGAAGGTCACCGCGCCCTCATCTTCAGCCAGTTCACCGGTTTCCTGGGCAAGGTCCGCGAGCGGCTTGTCGAGGAGAACATCGAGTTCTGCTACCTCGACGGCGGTACCCGGAACCGCACCGACGTCGTCAATGAGTTCAAGAACGGCGCCGCACCGGTGTTCCTGATCAGCCTCAAGGCCGGCGGGTTCGGCCTGAACCTGACGGAGGCGGACTACGTGTTCCTGCTGGACCCGTGGTGGAACCCGGCCTCGGAGGCGCAGGCCGTGGACCGCACGCACCGGATCGGGCAGGCCCGGAACGTGATGGTCTACCGGCTCGTCGCCAAGGACACCATCGAGGAAAAGGTCATGGCGCTCAAGGCCCGGAAATCCCAGCTGTTCGCCGACGTCATGTCCGGTGACGCGCTGTCCGGCGGAACGCTCACCGCGGAGGACCTGGCCGGCCTGTTCACCGACTGACACGGTCCATCCAAACAGCAACGCGGGGTCACATAGCGCCGGTAAAACCCCGTGGATGGACCGGATCTGACTCCGTGTTGCGGGGCTCAGCCCGCGCCCCGGAGCGGTTCCGGGTCGCGACGCTCCAGCCCAGTTACTCGGTGCCGCACCCCATCTCCGCGCCCGGAAACCGCGGGATTCCGCGGGATACAGCGCGTGCGTGGAATTGCGGGCGGAAGTAACTGGGCGGGAGCGTCACCATGATCCCGGCAGTCAGCCCGTGTGGTCCTGGAGTTCGGGAACCCTCATGACAGGTAAGCCGGCACGGCCTCACCTGCGGCGCGAACACCCCCGGTGCAGGAGCGCCGCCGGAGCCGGGCCAGGAGCGTCGCGGCGAACAACGCCGTCGTCATTTCCAGTGCGATGACCGCCAGCAGCATGCCGGCGCCCGAAGTTGCCGCCCCGGCTGCCGGTGCAGCGCCGCCAGGGTGGGGGTGGCCAGATGCCCCGGGACCGGTGCCGAGGAGCAGGACCGCGTGCACCCCGGTCATCGCCAGCGCCGAGGCCATGACCTGGCGAAGGGACCTGATTCGCCCGTGGCGCCAGATATGAACGGCACACGGCACACACACCGCCACCATGGCGAGCATGAGCAGGTTCAGCCAGGTCCCGTGCTGGTTCCCGGCGACAAGCCACAGGTGCGCGAGGCACGACGCCGCCGTCACAGCGGCGCAGATCCGCGGATGCAGGACCATGCCGGAGCGGCGGCCCCATCCTCGCACGACGGTCACGGCGCCGGGCTAGCCGTGGCAGTGGCCGCCGGCCGGCTGTGCACTCGCGGGCACATCCAGCACGGGGCTGCGGTCAAAGAATCCCTCGGGCCGGAGCTTGAAGCCCACCGTGTCCACCGGCATGATGGGCCAGTCTTCGGGACGGGGGAAGTGGGTCAGGCCGAAGGTGTGCCACACGACGATGTCCTGGCCATCAATCTCGCGGTCCTGGGCAACGTAGGCCGGCAGACCCGCCCCGCCGGAATGCTGGTTCACGAAGTCGCCGGTGGGGTACCGCTCGTCGTCAGCGTACCGGGTGACCCACAGGTCCTTCGTGGCGAAAGCGGCGCGCCGGGCGATGGAGGACTCCGGGTCTGCCAGCAGTGTGGGCTGGTTCCCGGAGTGGAGCTTGTAGCCCACGGGCTCGCCCAGGCGATTGAGGGACTGCGGGTTGGAGATGACCCAGGTCCGGCCGCTTCCGGCGTCGGCCTCACGGACGCCCTCGGACTCCCTGGCGAGCACTGTGCGTTTCCGGGAGAAGGCATTGCCGCGTTCGTTGCCCGGCCCCATGGGCTGCCGGACGACGTCTTCCTCCTCTACCCGGTTGGTAAAGCCGTCAATGGCCATGTCCAGCCGCGCGCTGAAGAGGTGCTGGTGGAAGGGGGCGCCCAGGCCTGGGGCCATCTGGGAGATGTTGGCCGAGCCACCCTCCGGGAAGGCGGAGGTGAAGACGACGCCGGTGGCCTTGGCCTCGAACTCGATGGTGCCGTCGAGGTAGAGGTACCAGTAGAAGCCGTAGTCGTAGTTGCCGATCGTGGTGAAGAAGGAGATCACCAGACGGCGGTTGCGGCGCGTGTAGTTGATGCCCGTCCAGAGGTCGCTGTGCTTGGCCAGGATGCCCCAGTCCTCCTCGTGCATGCAGATGCCGTTGCGGATCTCCCGGGGGTTGCCAAAGGCGTCGCTGATGACGGGGCTGAGGTACGTGATTTCGCCGAGGCAGTCACAGCCCAGTTCCAGCGAATTGGCGTACTGGCCCACTAGGTACTCGCCGGTGTCGAAGTAGTTCTGCCAGGACCGGATTGGCGACGGGTCCCCGTATGGGACCACCATCTCGGCGATGGAGGCGCGGTTAATGATGCTCCGTTTCCTGTCGCCGTCCTGGAACGCAAAATTGTGCAGCACCACGCCTTCGCGGACGTCGAAGCCGACGTCGACGCTCCACTTTTCCCACTCGACGTGGTTCCCGCCCGTGACGCTGAAGCTGGGACCCTCCGGCTGGGTGATGCTGATGGGCTTTTGCGTGGTGCGCAGCGGGCCGGTGAGCTCCGGATCGGTGTAGTTGCCGTGCTCCGCGGGTACCGGGACGACGCCGGTGTCCAGCACCTGCGTCACTTCCTTGCTGACGACGTCGACGTACGCCACCAGACCGTCCACGGGGTGGGCCCAGGCGCTGTCCTCGGGGAAATCCTGCATGAACGCCAGGCCGCGGAGAATCCGGCGGCCCTTTTCCTCCGGATACTCGAACACTCCGGCAGACAGCGGGGCGACGCGGACTTTGCTGACGTCAAGGCCGCGGGCGGCCAGGGCCTTGAGCCACCGCTCGTCCGTGGCCAGGAGCGCCTCGACAACTTCGAACTCCTCCTCCAGAACCGGCAGCTCGCCGGTCACAGCCGCGTCCAGCTCGACAGCGGAAATCACCGCGCCGCTGGACAGCGAGACGGTCACGTCAGCGGGCTTTCCCCCGCGCACATCGTGCAGGAAGACCCGGAACCGGCGGTCTTCGGTTCCCGCCGGCGCGTTCCTGGCGGGGTCCACCAGACCCAGGTACGCTATGCGCTTGGTCTCGCCCAGCAGGCCCGCCGCCCGCAGGATGCCCTGGACTGCAGTGATTTCCGCGTCTGCGGCCAGGCTGTACGGGCTAATCGAGGTGCGGTTGTCGGTTTGTGCGGTCATTATGACGGCCTTCGTTCGGGGACCCTGGCGGGTCGGAACTTTATTTTCTATAGTTGTAGAGAATACGGAAATGTAAGCTGTGCCACAAGAGTCCGACGCAAGAAAATTGGGGAACTGTCCGGTGCCAAAGATTGTCGACCACAACCAGCGGCGGCTCGAACTCGTCGACGCCACATGGCGGATCATCGCCCGGCTCGGGATCGAAAGTGCCACCATGCGGGAGATCGCCCTCGAGGCCGGTTTTGCGAACGGGGCACTCAAGCCGTACTTCCCCACCAAGGATGACCTGCTGACCTTCGCCTTCGGGCATGTCTTCAACCGCACCAACGAGCGCATCGCCGAGGTCACCGCCGGGCAGGCCGGGCTCCCGGCCCTGCGGGCATTCTGTGTCGAGGTGCTGCCCCTGGATGAGGAGCGGATCAACGAGGCCCGGATTGTCATCCCGTTCTGGCAGAAGGCCATCAACGACCCCGGCAAGGCGCGGATCCACCGGGACTCGATGGCGCAGTGGCTTGCGGCGATGCGGCAGTACCTTGCCGAGGCGCGGGAGGCCGGCACCGTCACCACCGGCGTCAACGACGCCGCACTCGCAGGTCAGCTGCTCAACCTCCTCCTCGGCGCACAGATCGCGGCGGCACTCGCCCCGGAAGGCCAGGTGGAACTCGGGCTGAACGACCAGCTGGAGGGCTTCCTCACCCTGCTGTCCTGCTAGGTCCCCGGACAATCTTTTTTCGCCGGTTGTCGAAAAAAGATGACACCGGCGAGCTGCGGCGCTACCCTGAAAGGACTGTGCCCCAGGACACATTCCTAGAGGACAGTCCCAGAAATACGACGGCGTCAGGACCTTCGATGACCGCAGTTGCAGTCCGCCCCTCGCCCAGTCCCGCCGGACAGGACATCCGCACCAGCACGGCAGAATCCTTCGACCACTGGCGGCACCTCGTCGCGGAATCGTTCGTTCCGCTGGCTGCCTCGAGCCGGAATGCGGAGACCTTCCGCGGACGCATGCGGGCCCGCAGGCTGGACCGCGTGGCACTCGTCGAGGTCTCCTCGACGAGCCATGAGGTCCACCGCACGCCGGCCCTGATTGCGCAGTCCAACCAGCGGTATTTCAAGCTCAATCTCCAGCTGCAGGGCACGGGGCTCCTCATCCAGGACAACCGTGAGGCAGTCCTGCATCCGGGAGATCTCTCCATCTATGACACCAGCCGCCCTTACACGCTTGCCTTCGAGGGTGACGCCCGGCTCATGGTGGTGATGTTTCCCTGGGATGCGCTGTCCCTGCCGCCGGACTGCATCGCGGAGCTCTCCGCCGTGCGGATGGCTTCCGACGGCGGCCTCGCCGCGATCGTGGGGCCGTTCATCGCCCACCTCGCGGAGAACCTGGATGCGCTGAGCGGCCCCAGCGGGTCCCGCCTCGCCACGAATGCCCTGGATCTCGTGTCCACCATGCTGCACGCGGAGCTGGACATGTCCCCCGACCGGATGCGTCCGCAGGCCCTGCTGGCGGCCTCCGTACGGGAGTACATCGACGCCAACCTCGCCGACCCGCTGCTGTCGCCGGCTTCCATCGCGGCCGCCCATTTCATCTCCACCCGGCACCTGCATAACGTCTTCCACGAATCCGGCGCCACGGTGGCGAGCTGGATCAGGACCCAGCGGCTGGAGGGGGCGCGCCGGGAGCTGCGGGATCCGCTCCTGGCCGGGCTGCCGGTAGGCGCCGTCGCCGGACGCTGGGGCTTCCTCGACGCGGCCCACTTCAGCCGCTCCTTCCGTGACGCCTTCGGCGATTCCCCCAGCGACTGGCGCCGCGGCGCTTCCGCTTGACCTGCGCCCACCGCCGACACAATCCGCCGGCCGGGACGCCGGCGGGCTGACATTCTGACTGATACGCGGACGGACTGATAAGCGGGGAGGGGCGGTTTCGGTACTGCCGCCGATCAGCGCCGTGAAGTTGCTGACCACCAGGAACAGGACCCAGCCAAGCAGTACGGTGGCCAGCACCGGCGCCAGGGCCGTCTGCCAGACCTGGCCGGCCACGCGTTCCCGGCGGAAGTAGGCCACCACGGCCAGGGACGACAGCATGTACAGCACCAGGAGCGCCGCCACGGCCAGGCCGCTGAACCAGGAAAAGAGCGTCAGGACAGGATCCAGGGTCAGCACGGCGAACGGCGCCACCAGCAGGAACGCGAGGGCAGTCTGGATCCGCGCGGCGACGGCGGGGGCCCGGTGCCGGTTGGTCCGCGCCAGGACTGCGGGCATCGACCCGCGCAGGGCCAGCGAATGGAGGTAGCGGTTGATGCCGTTGTGGAATGCGATGATGCCGGCGAGAAGGGACGTCACCAGCAGGATGCCGGTGACCGTTCCGGCCCACGGGCCGAACAGTTCCACCATCGGCGTCAGCACGAAGGCGGTGGAATCGCCCGAATCGAGGGCCGCGCCCGCGGCGTCCATCACGTGCGAGGGTCCGTAGTAGCTGACCAGCATCCAGGAAATGAAGGAGAAGAACACCGCGATGACCCCCACCGACAGGTACGTTGCGCGGGCCACCGTGCGGTGGGCATCCTTGGCCTCGGCCGAGTAAATGGCCGTGGACTCGAAGCCGAACATGGACGCGACCGCGAACATGATGGCCACGCCCGGGGCGCCGGTGGCGATCGCCTGGGGCGAGAAGGACGCCGCCAGGCTGAGCCCTTCCGGGCCTCCGCCGTGCAGCAGAACGGTGAAACCGAACATCAACAGGATGGCGACTTCCAGACCCACCAGAATCGCCAGGACCCGCGCCCCGAGTTCGATATTGAGGGATCCCAGCACCTGCACCCCGGCCATGGTGATCATGGCCAGCAGCCACCAGGGCACCACGATTCCGGCGGACGCGAGGAGGCCCGAGAAGGCCGCGCCGTACAGACCGTACATGGCGGCCTGGACGGTACCGTAGGCGAGGAGCGCCAGCCACGCAGCTCCTGCTCCGATCTTCCGCCCGAAGGCGGCGGTTACGTAAGCGTAAAAGGCGCCGTTGGCCTGGATCCTGCGGCTCATCGCGACGAATCCGACGGCGAAGATCATGATGACGATGCCCACCACCAGGTACGCCCCGGGCGCGCCGGGCCCGTTGCCGAGGGCGGCAGCCAGCGGTGATGCGCCGACGATCCCGGTCAGCGGCGCCTGGGCGGACAGGACAAAGAAGAGAATGCCCATGACTCCGACGCTGCCTGCGCGTAGCGCGGTGGAGTGCTCCTTGCGGGGGGTGGCTTCTGCGGTCCGGGACTCGGAATTTGAAATACTCATCGGATCCTTCTTAACGGTCATGAGTGTGGGGAAAGGTGCGCCCGTAAAGGTGAATGGCACCGTGCAAACCAGCCTCGCAGGTGGCCCACGTCACTTTCTTGTCGATCAGCGACCGGTTGTTGTCCCACAGCGCAATGGCGCCCGGGCCCCAGCAACCCTTCGCACGGAGTCAACTGCAGTTCGCGCAAAGACAAGACCGCGTGCCCGTCGCCGGGAGAGACTCGGAGATGTCAGGTCGGCCGCTCTGGAACCATCCTGCGCCGCACCTGCCCCTTCTTCAACTACTCGATGTGGAGTGCACCATGGAAACTTACGACGCTCTTCTGGCCTCAATTGCCCCCGCCACCGGCCAGGGCCGGACCATCCTCGACCCCGCCACCGGGGAGCCGGTCGGCGAGGCGCCGGTTCACACCGTGCAGGACCTCGAGCAGGCCATCGCCGCCGCTGAAGCCGCCCAGCCGGCGTGGGCGGCGCTGGGCCACGACGCCCGGTCCGCCGCGCTCCTGAAGGCTGCTGACGCCGTCGAACGCTCCGCCGAGGAACTGGCCCGCCTGCTCTCCCGCGAACAGGGCAAGCCCCTCAACGGCCCCAACGCCCGCTTCGAGGTCGGGGCCTGTGCCGCCTGGCTGCGCGCCGCCGCCGGCACCCCGCTGGACCCCGAGACCGTGGTGGACGACGGCGAGACGCGCGCCGAACTGCACTACCGGCCCATCGGCGTCGTCGGCGCGATCGGGCCCTGGAACTGGCCCATGATGATCACCGTCTGGCAGATCGCCCCGGCCCTGCGGATGGGCAACGCCGTGGTGGTCAAGCCCTCCGAATACACCCCGTTGTCCGTCCTGGCCCTCGCCAAGGTCCTCAACGAAGAGCTCCCGGACGGCCTCCTGACCGTGGTCAGCGGCGGCCGCGACGTCGGCGAAGCCCTCGCCGCACACCCCGGAATCGGCAAAGTCATGTTCACCGGCTCCACCGCCACCGGCAAGGCCATCATCAGATCCTCCGCGGACACCGTCAAACGCCTCACCCTGGAACTCGGCGGCAACGACGCCGGCATCGTCCTGCCCGACGCCGACCCGAAGGCCATCGCCGAGGGCCTGTTCTGGGGCGCCTTCATCAACACCGGCCAGACGTGCGCGGCGCTCAAGCGCCTCTACGTCCACACCGACATCTACGACGCCGTGTGCGAAGAACTCACCAGCGTCGCCGCCGCCATGCCGATGGGGAACGGCCTCGACGAGAACAACGTCCTCGGCCCGCTGCAGAACCGCCAGCAGTACGACGTCGTGGCCCGGCTGGTGGAGGCCGCCCGCGAATCGGGCGCCCGGATCCTTCTCGGCGGCAACCCGGCTCCGGACCAGCCCGGGCACTTCTACCCCGCCACGCTCGTGGCCGACATCGGCAACGACAATCCGCTCGTGTGTGAGGAACAGTTCGGTCCCGCCCTTCCGATCATCCGCTACGGCACCGTGGACGAGGCGGTCATCATGGCGAACGCGCTCGACGTCGGCCTCGGCGCCTCCGTCTGGTCCTCCGACGCGGCAGGCGCCCGGAAGGTGGCGGCCCGCCTCGAAGCCGGCACCGTCTGGATCAACAAACACGGCGCCGTGGACCCGCGGATCCCCTTCGGCGGAGCCAAGCAGTCCGGCTACGGCCTGGAATTCGGCGTCGACGGCCTCAAGGCCCTCGGTGTCCCGCAGGTCATCAACGGCTGAGTCCAGGCGCGGACAGATCGACGGCGGAGGGCGGGGGCGGCAGGCCCCGCCCTCCGCGAGCGTCGGGACACGATTTCCGCTGCAGTCGCCCTGGGCCTCCGGGCCGCCGCCAACGGGGCCACTGCCCGAATGGCGATACTAATGCTCCGCAGTTGGGCGGCTGGGCACCGGCCCTGACACCATACGGACTATGGCCCAGAAGATTGCGTACCAGGGTGAGCCCGGCGCCAACTCCAATATTGCGTGCGCGCAGATGTTTCCCGACCTGGAAAGCGTTCCCTGCGCCAGCTTCGAGGACGCTCTGGAACTGGTCTCCACGGGTGAGGCCGCCCTGGCCATGATTCCCATCGAGAACTCGATCGCGGGGCGGGTGGCTGACATCCACATCCTGCTGCCGCAGTCCCGTCTGCAGATCGTGGGCGAGTACTTCCTGCCGATCCATTTCGACCTGATGGGCATCCCCGGCAGCACCATCGAGGGGGCCACCGAGGTCCACAGCCACATCCATGCCCTGGGCCAGTG
This sequence comes from Arthrobacter sp. 10L424, assembly GCF_056395325.1. NCBI lineage: Bacteria > Bacillati > Actinomycetota > Actinomycetes > Micrococcales > Micrococcaceae > Arthrobacter > Arthrobacter sp. 10L424. The sequence goes on from NZ_JBFTJH010000011.1 coordinate 85,479, forward strand.
CCGCAAGCTGATCCGCAGTGCCGGCCTGAAGCCTGTCATTGCCGGGGATACCGCAGGTTCCGCCCGGGAAGTGCGGGAGTGGAACGATCCGGCCAAGCTGTCCCTCGCTCCCCCGCTCGCGGCTCGGATTTACGGCCTGGAGGTGCTGGCCTCGCGGGTGGAGGATGACCCGTCCAACACCACCCGGTTCGTGGTCCTGGCCCCGGAAAAGGACCTGTTGTCCCGCAAGGAGTTGCCGGGACCGGCCGTGACCAGCCTGCTGTTCCGGGTCAGGAACGTCCCGTCCGCACTCTTCAAGGCGCTGGGCGGCTTCGCCACGAACGGCGTGAACATGACCAGGCTGGAAAGCTACATGGTGGGCAACGAGTTTGCTGCCACCATGTTCATGGCCGACGTCGAAGGGCACCCGCAGGACCTGCCCTTGCGGCTGGCGCTGGAGGAGTTGGAGTTCTTCACCACCGAGGTGCGCATCCTGGGCGTTTACCCCGCCGCCGAATACCGGACGGGGCAGGAGCGGACCGGGCAGCCGGTCGGCAACTAAGGGCGCACCCGCGCCGCGCTACGGCTTGGACCCGGTGCTGCTCCCGCGGCCGTCCTGGCCTCCACCGTCGCCGTCGCCGTCACCCGCGGCAGCGTCAACCGCCGCTGGCTCAACCGCCACGATGGATCCCGTGGCCGGCGGCACCGGCGGGGTCAGCACCGAGGCGTAGTCGTGCTGGGTGGAGTATGTCAGGAAGCCCAGGTGCGCCTCGTACCGGTCCAGGACGTCGTCGATGATCTGCTGGTGGGTCACGCCCATCAGGTCGTACCCCTCGGAGCCGGTCTGGGCGAACACTTCCACCCGGTAGTAGACGTCGGTTTCGCGGGACATCCGGCCGCCGAACATCGGCACGGGAGCCTCCACGGCCTGGATTTGGTAGTGGAAGTCGCGGTGGTCCGGGATCGTGACCACCAGTGCGTAGCTGGAGATCCCGGTCTGCTCGTTCGGAACGATGTCCAGGGTGGCCTGATAGCCCTGCTTGGTGAACTCCTTGAGCACGTCAGCCAGCGCCGGTTGCGCAGTCTTTTCCATGAACAGCGCCACCTGCTTCTTGGACGGATAGGAGCGCATCCCGGCGAGCCGCTGGCGCCACGTGCGTTCGGGTACGTGGCCGCCGTGCGCCGCCGTTGCCTGCCGGCGCAGGACCTGGCCTTCGCGCTCGGCCCGCTCCATCCGCAGTGCCTTGGAGAACGACGCCATCACCAGCCAGGCGATGATCGTCACGGGCAGGGCGAAGATGAGGGTGGCGTACTCCATGGTTGTCACACCGCCGGCTACAAGCATCGCGATGGCCAGCAGTGCGGTGAGGACCGCCCAGAAGATGCGCAGCCATTTGGCACCGTCCTGGGACGGATCCGGGATGGACGACGAGAAATTGGACATCACCATGGCGCCGGAATTGGCACTGGTGAGATAGAACAAGAGGCCGGAGAGCGTGCCCAGGCCGATGAGGAATCCGGCGCCGGGGAACATGGCCAGCAGCGCGTACCAGCCCTGTTCCGGGCTGTCCATGGCCAGCTGGGCGAATTCCGTGTTGCCGTTCAGGACCTCGTGCATGGCACTGTTGCCGAAGATGCTCACAATCAGGAAGTCGCACAGCACCGGGGCGGTGATGGCCGCAATCACGAACTCCCGCAGCGTCCGGCCGCGGGAGATGCGTGCCAGGAACAGGCCGACGAACGGCCCCCAGGCCAGCCAGAAAGCCCAGAAGAACAGGGTCCAGCTGGCCATCCATTCCGAACCGCCGTCCTCGTACGCGAAGGTCTGCAGGGTGCGGTCGGGCAGGGTGAACAGGAACCGGCCGATGTTCTCCACCATGGAGTTAAGCAGGAACGAGGTCTGCCCGGTCACCAGGATGTACAGCAGCATGGCCGCCGCACTCCAGATGTTCAGCTCGGAGATCCAGCGGATCCCCCGGTCGACGCCGGACGTGCACGCCGCGATGGTCAGGACGACGGCGACGAGCACCAGCGCGATCTGGAGGGCCAGCCCCTGCTGCAGGCCAAAGATCAACGCGAAGCCGACGTTCAGCAGCACCACCCCGATGCCCATGGACGTGGCCACACCGAAGACCGTGCCCACCAGGGTGACGATGTCGATCGCGTCGCCGACGCCGCCACGGACGCGCTTGCCGAGCAGCGGATACAACGCCGCCCGGATGGACAGCGGCATGCCCCAGCGGTAAGCGAAATATCCCATCGCCATGCCAAGGAGCGCATACATGGCCCAGCCGGCCACGCCGTAGTGGAACATGGTCCACACCACGGCGTCCTGGGCCGACGCCGCCGTCTGGCCTTCGCCCACCGGCGGCATCATGTACTGCGTGATGGGTCCCGTGACGGAGTAGAAGAGCATGTCGATGCCCACACCGGCGGCGAACAGCATGGCCACCCAGGTGAAGAGCTTGTACTGCGGCCGGGAGTGGTCCGGGCCCAACCGGACCGAGCCTTCCTTGGACAGCGCAACCCAGAGCACAAAGACGATCACCACGGTGACGGTCAGGACGTAGAACCAGCCGACGTTTTCCGCGATCCAGGCCACGACTGTCTTCATGGTGGCCTGCGCGTGGGTGGGCACCACCATCGCCCAGACGGAAAAAGCGATGATGACGACCGACGCGATGATAAACACCCGCCAGTTGATCTTCGGCCGCGGCTCCTCGATGAGTTCGGCCGGCCCGCGGCTCAATTCCTGCCTGGAAACCGGCGGCCGGTTCTCGGAATCCTGGCCGCCGCGCTTGCGGTCCGTGCCCCCCAGCTGACTTCGTGGGATCGGTGCATTCGATTGTCCGTTTGCAACACGCCGCACGATTTCTTCTTCAGCCATGGAATCCCATGTTACTCCGCGGCCTGAAATCGGGGCCGGGTCAGCGGGATCTCAGCAGGCGGCGTCCTCCCTTGATCTCAGGCACCAGACGCCCCTTTCCGGCGTCATGCCTCCACCGGTTTCCGGGCCTGCAGGAGCGGCGCGAAGAACGCGGCGAGCTCCGCCGTCGCCGTCAGGGGCAGGACGTTGGCCACATACTGGTCCGGGCGCACCACAACCACCACGCCGCCGCGGTCGATGCCGCGCAGCTCGAAGATGTCCGCCGACGGATCGGTGGCGTAGACCTTCTCGGGGTAGTTGAGCTTGAACGGCCCCACCTGCGGCTTGAACACCGACGGCACGGCGCCGATGTCCACGCTGGTGTGGTCCTGCTGGTAGATCACCTTCACGTCGAACCACGCGTCACGGTCGGCGCCTTCGGGTGTGGCGGCGAGCGGCGAGTCCGTGGCGTCTGCCAGCCACGCGGCCAGGTCCGCGGTCGGCGACGGCGCGCCAGCCTGTTGTCCCGGCGCGGCAGCGTCGGCGAAGACGTAGATGCGCCACCGGCCGTCCGCCATGGCCTGGTGGCCGAGCTGCAGGGGGTTGGTGTCGCAGACCCGCACCACGGGCGCGGATTTGAAGCGCTTGCCGATGGTGAAGCCGGTGGCGAGGTCCTGGTGCGCCGGCCCGCCGATGAGCATGGAGGGGGCGTACTGGGTCATGAACCCGGCCGGGAATTCGGCGGTGCTGACGTAGAAGTCCTCGAGTTCGGAGGGGCTTTCGAACTCCTCGGGCTTCTTCGCCATCAGCGTCGACCACTCCTTGTCGAAGTCGATGAGGTTCTTCGCGATGACCTGGCGCTCGGCCGAGTACGTGGACAGCAGGCTCTCCGGGCTACGGCCCTCCAGGACGTGTCCGAGCTTCCAGCCCAGGTTGAAGCCGTCCTGCATGGAGACGTTCATGCCCTGGCCCGCCTTCGCGCTGTGCGTGTGGCAGGCGTCGCCGGTGATGAACACCCGCGGGGTGCGCGTGCCGCGGTCCTCCGGGAGGACGTCGTCGAACCGGTCGGTGAGGCGGTGGCCCACCTCGTACACGCTGTGCCAGGCGACGTTGCGCACGTCGAGCGTGTAGGGGTGGAGGATCGCGTTCGCGTTGCCGATGATCTGCTCGATGGTGGTGCTGCGGACGGCGCCGTTGTCCTTCGGGTCGACTTCGCCGAGGTCGACGTACATACGGAAGAGATGGCCGCCTTCGCGCGGAATCAGCAGGATGCTGCCGCCCGTGCCGGACTGGATCGCGCACTTGGTGCGGATGTCCGGGAAGTCCGTCACGGCCAGGACGTCCATGACGCCCCAGGCGTGGTTGGCCTGGTCGCCGGCGAGCGTGCAGCCGATCGACTCCCGCACCTTGCTCCGGGCACCGTCCGCGCCGACGACATACTTGGCGTGGACGATGCGCTCCCGGCCCTCATCCGGGCCGGCGGTGTGGAGGAGTGTGACGGCGACGGGGTACTCCCCCTCGCCGATTTCGAGGCTGCGGAACTCGAAGCCGTAGTCGGGCGCCATGCGGCTGGGCGAGTTCGCCATGAATTCGCCGAAGTAGTCCAGCACGCGGGCCTGGTTGACGATCAGATGCGGGAATTCGCTGATGCCCGTCGTGTCGTCGACGGCGCGGGCGCTGCGGACGATCCGGGAGGGGTCCGCGGGGTCCGGCTTCCAGAAGGCCATCTCGGTGATCCGGTACGCCTCGGCGATGATCCGCTCCGCGAAGCCGAAGGCCTGGAACGTCTCGACACTGCGGGCCTGGATGCCGTCGGCCTGGCCGATGGCGAGCCTGCCGCCACGGCGCTCCACGATCCGCGTCGTGATGCCCGGGAACTGGGACAGCTGCGCGGCCGTGAGCATGCCCGCGGGCCCGGTGCCCACAATGAGCACGTCGACCTCGTCAGGAAGCTGGGTAGGGCGGTTGATGCCGACGCCGGCAGCCGGCTGGACGCGCGGGTCACCGGATACGTATCCGTGATGGTGGAAATGCACGGGCTGTCCTCACTTCGTTGTGGCTAGGTGCCGTTGCTTCGGTTGTTCGATAATAGAAATACATGTTCTAATATCGAATTACAGCATTGACTATAGGTGGGGCCAAGGGCAAGCGCAAGATTTTTTTGTGACGCCCCCATAGTGGCCTGGCCACACTGGCCCGCGGCGTGGCCCGCGACCTGCAGACGGCGGCGCTTCCGGAACTGACAACCCTCGCCAACCAGCTGGGCATCACCGCCCTCCTTGGAAGCCGCGCGGCAAATCAGCGAGCAGCTACACTAGCCGCAGGGGCCGGGAAAGGTTCTTGACGGATCTCTCCGGAGAGTGCATAGTTATCGTATACGATTTCGTACTCGATGAGGAGTAGCACTTGGAACAGGTCACCGACCGCATTCTGGCCGCGGCCCGCAAGGTCATCGCGGTGCACATCAACTACCCCAGCAGGGCGGCCCAGCGCGGCCGCACGCCGGAACAGCCGTCCTACTTCCTGAAGCCGCCCTCCTCCTTGGCGTCCGGTTCCGCGGAAGCCCCGTCCACGGTGGAACGCCCGGCCGGCTGCGAACTGCTGGGCTACGAGGGCGAGATTGCCCTGATCATCGGCACGCGCGCCCGCCGCGTCGGCATCGCGGAAGCATGGAGCCATGTCGAGTGGGTCACCGCCAGCAACGACCTCGGCGTCTACGATCTGCGCTACGCGGACAAGGGGTCCAACCTCCGGTCCAAGGGCGGCGACGGCTTCACGCCGATCGGCCCGGGGCTCATCGGCGCTGACACCGTGGACCCCGCCGGACTCCGGATCCGCAGCTGGCACAACGGTGAACTGGTCCAGGACGACACCACGAGCGACCTGCTCTTCCCGTTCGCCCGGCTCGTCGCGGACCTGTCCCAGCTGCTCACGCTCGAAGCGGGGGACATCATCCTCACGGGCACCCCGGCCGGCGCCTCCGTGGCCAAGCCGGGCGACGTCGTCGAGGTCGAAGTCAGCACTGACGATGAGGTGGGCGGCGGCGCCGTCAGCACCGGCCGACTCACCACCAGAGTGGTGGAAGGCACGACGCCGTTCGCCGACTATGGTGCCCGGCCCAAGACCGATGACGTGCAGCGGGAAGAGGCCTACGGATCGCGCGAAGCCGCCGGACTCGGCGCCGCGGAAGGCGCCGCCGTCGGGCATGTCCTGACCCCGGAACTGAAGGCGAAGCTGGAAAGCGTCTGCACCGCCACCCTGTCATCCCAGCTGCGCAAGCGCGGCCTGAACAACGTCAGCATCGACGGGTTGTCCGCGACCCGCCCGGAGAAGCGGGTGGTGGGTCTGGCCCGGACACTGCGTTACGTCCCCAACCGCGAGGACCTCTTCAAGACCCACGGCGGCGGCTTCAATGCCCAGAAGCAGGCCATCGACTCGGTCAACGAGGGCGAAATCCTAGTGATGGAGGCCCGCGGCGAGAAAGGCACCGGCACCATCGGGGACATCCTGGCACTGCGCGCCCAGGTCCGCGGCGCCGCGGCCATCATCACCGACGGCGGCGTCCGTGATTTCTCCGCCGTGGCCGCCATGGATATGCCCACGTATTACTCCAACCCTCACCCTGCCGTACTGGGCCGCCGCCACATCCCGTGGGACACGGACATCACCATCGCCTGCGGCGGAACCACCGTGCAGCCCGGCGACATCATCGTGGCGGACTCGGACGGCATCCTGGTGATCCCGCCGGCGCTGGCCGACGAGCTCGCCGACGATTCCATCGCGCAGGAACGCGAGGAGGTCTTCATCGCGGAAATGGTGCAGCAGGGTCACAGCGTTGACGGTCTCTACCCCCTGAATGCGTCCTGGCGGGCCCGGTTTGCGGAATGGGAAGCAGGCAAATCCCATGCCTAAAGCCACTCTCGCAGCCGGTGCGCCCGCCGCAAGCAGCAAGTCCGAGCAGGCCTACGCCGCAGTGAAGGCCAAAATCGTAGAGGGGGCCTTCACTCCGGGATACCGGCTGGTCCTGGCCAAGATCGCGACCGACCTCGGCTTCAGCGTGGTCCCGGTCCGGGAAGCCATCCGCAGGCTCGAAGCCGAGGGACTGGTGAAGTTTGAACGCAACATTGGGGCCACCGTGGCGGGCATCGATCCCACTGAGTACCTGTACACCATGCAGACCCTGAGCATCGTGGAGGGTGCCGCCACGGCGCTGTCCTCACCGCTGATCGGCGGGACGGACATTGCCCGGGCACGCGCCGTGAACGAGGAGATGCGCAAATGCCTGCAGGACTTCGACCCCGACAGGTTCACCCAGCTCAACCAGGACTTCCACAACGTCCTGTTTGAACACTGCCCCAACCCGCACATCCTGGACCTCGTGCACCGGGGGTGGAACCGGCTCGCCGGGCTGCGGTCCTCCACCTTCCGTTTTGTCCCCGGCCGCGCCTACGAGTCGGTGGACGAGCACGAGGCCCTGCTGCAGCTCATTGAGTCCGGCGCCAGCGCGGACGACATCGAAAAAGCAGCCCGCCTGCACCGCTCCGCCACCCTGGACGCGTACCTCGCCCAAAGCAACGCGGGGTCACTTGGCGCCCATTAAGGCCCTTCACATGGGCCGTAAGTGACCCCGCGTTGCAATCTCAGTTAGTTAGGAAGACAACAATGACGTTTACTGCTCCTGTTACCACCACCCACTACGTTCCGCAGGACCTGCCCACCCATATCCAGCACTACATCAACGGCGAATTCGTTGACTCCGTGGGCGGAAAGACCTTCGACGTCCTGGACCCTGTGTCCAACCAGAACTACGCCACCGCCGCCGCCGGCCAGAAAGAGGACATCGACCTCGCCGTCGCCGCCGCCCGCGAGGCCTTCGTCAACGGGCCTTGGCCGAAGATGAAGCCCCGCGAACGCGCCCGCGTGCTGAACAGGATCGCCGACGCCGTGGAGGCCCAGGAAGCACGGCTCGCGGAGCTGGAGACCTTCGATACGGGCCTGCCCATCACCCAGGCCAAGGGCCAGGCGCTGCGCGCGGCCGAGAACTTCCGCTTCTTCGCGGACCTGATCGTCGCCCAGTTCGACGACGCCATGAAGGTCCCCGGCGCCCAGATCAACTACGTCAACCGCAAGCCGATCGGCGTCGCGGGCCTCATCACGCCGTGGAACACGCCGTTCATGCTGGAGTCCTGGAAGCTCGCCCCGGCGCTGGCTACCGGCAACACGGTGGTGCTGAAGCCGGCCGAATTCACGCCGCTCTCCGCGTCGCTGTGGGCACAGATTTTCAAGGACGCCGGCCTGCCCGACGGCGTCTTCAACCTGGTCAACGGACTGGGCGAGGAAGCCGGCGACGCGCTGGTGAAGCACCCAGATGTCCCGCTGATCTCCTTCACCGGTGAGACCACCACGGGCCAGACGATCTTCCGGAACGCCGCGGCCAACCTCAAGGGCCTGTCCATGGAGCTCGGCGGCAAGTCCCCGTGCGTCGTGTTCGCCGACGCCGACCTCGACGCCGCGATCGACTCCGCCCTGTTCGGCGTCTTCTCGCTCAACGGCGAACGCTGCACCGCCGGCTCCCGGATCCTGGTGGAGCGTGCCGTGTACGAGGAATTCTGCGAGAAGTACGCCGCCCGCGCCAAGAAGATCGTGGTCGGCGACCCGCACGACCCGAAGACCGAGGTCGGCGCGCTGGTCCACCCGGAGCACTACGCCAAGGTGGCCTCCTACGTGGAGATCGGCAAGTCCGAGGGCCGGCTGCTCGCCGGCGGCGGCCGTCCGGACCACCTGCCCGAGGGCAACTACATCGCCCCGACCGTGTTCGCCGACGTCGCCCCGGACGCGCGGATCTTTCAGGAGGAGATCTTCGGGCCCGTCGTCGCGATCACCCCGTTCGACACCGACGACGAGGCCCTCGCCCTGGCGAACAACACCAAATACGGGCTTGCCGCTTACATCTGGACCCAGAACCTGACCCGCGCCCACAACTTCTCCCAGAACGTCGAGGCCGGCATGGTGTGGCTCAACAGCCACAACGTCCGCGACCTCCGCACCCCGTTCGGCGGCGTCAAGGCCTCCGGCCTCGGCCACGAGGGCGGCTACCGCTCCATCGACTTCTACACCGACCAGCAGGCCGTGCACATCACCCTCGGCACCGTCCACACCCCCAAATTCGGCGCCTGAGCCCTTCCGGCCAGCGCCACCCCAGAACCCCTTTCAAAGAAGAGAGAATCCCATGACCAACTTCGTTCCCACCCCCACCGTTCCCGCGCCGGACATCGTCCGCTGCGCCTACATGGAGATCGTGGTCACCGATCTCGCCAAGTCCCGCGCCTTCTACGTGGACCTCCTGGGCCTGCATGTCACCGAGGAAGACGAGAACGCCATCTACCTGCGCTCACTCGAGGAGTTCATCCACCACAACCTGGTGCTCCGCAAGGGCCCCATCGCCGCCGTCGCGGCCTTCGCCTACCGGGTGAAGTCCCCCGCAGAAGTGGACGCCGCCGAGGCGTACTACAAGGAACTGGGCTGCCGCACCGAGCGCCGCAAGGACGGCTTCACCAAGGGCATCGGCGACGCCGTCCGCGTCGAGGACCCGCTGGGCTTCCCGTACGAGTTCTTCTACGAGGTGGAGCACGTGGAACGCCTCACCCAGCGCTACGACCTCTACTCCGCCGGCGAGCTGGTCCGGCTGGACCACTTCAACCAGGTCACCCCGGACGTCCCGCGCGGCCGCAAATACCTCGAGGACCTCGGCTTCCGCGTCTCCGAAGACATCCAGGACTCCGACGGCGTCACGTACGCCGCATGGATGCACCGCAAGCAGACCGTGCACGACACCGCCTTGACCGGCGGCAACGGCCCGCGCATGCACCACGTCGCGTTTGCCACCCACGAGAAGCACAACATCATCCAGATCTGCGACAAGATGGGTGCCCTGCGGATCAGCGACCGGATCGAACGCGGCCCCGGCCGGCACGGCGTCTCCAACGCCTTCTACCTCTACATCCTGGACCCGGACGGCCACCGCGTGGAGATCTACACGCAGGACTACTACACCGGCGACCCGGACAACCCCACCATCACCTGGGACGTGCACGACAACCAGCGCCGCGACTGGTGGGGCAACCCCGTGGTCCCGTCCTGGTACACCGAGGCCTCCCTGGTCCTGGACCTCGACGGGAACCCGCAGCCCGTCATCGAACGCACCGACGCCTCAGAAATGGCCGTGACCGTGGGGGCCGACGGATTCTCCTACACCCGCAAGGAAGGCTCTGAGGCTGAGGGTTTCAAGCTCGGGGCGCAGCTGTAGCCATGCTGGATGCCAAGACGATCGAGGCCATCGCCGACGAACTGCTGGAAGCGGCCCGGACCCGCACCCCGGTCCCCCGCCTGACGGCCCGCTACCCGGACATGACGGTGGAGGACTCCTACGCGGTCCAGCAGTTGTGGCGGACCCGGAACGAGGAGTCGGGCCGGACCCTGGTGGGTCGCAAGATCGGCCTCACGTCCAAGGCCATGCAGGCCGCCACCGGCATCACCGAACCGGACTACGGCGCCATTTTCGATGACATGGTACTCGAGACGGGCTGCTCGGTGGAGTGGGACCGGTACACGCATCCGCGGGTGGAGGTGGAGCTGGCGTTCGTGCTGAAGAAGGACCTGTCCGGACCCGGCTGCACCATCTTCGATGTGCTGAACGCGACCGACTACGTGGTGCCGGCCCTGGAGATCCTGGACTCCAGGATCGAGATGGAGGGCCGGACCATCGTGGACACCATCTCCGACAACGCGGCGATGGGCGCCATGGTCATCGGCGGCCGCCCGGTCAAACCCGACGCCGTGGACCTCCGCTGGGTCTCGGCCATCCTGTACAAGAACCAGACCGTGGAGGAGACCGGCGTCGCCGCGGGCGTGCTGGACCACCCGGCCAACGGTGTGCACTGGCTGGCGAACAAGATCGCCGCCCACGGGGACGCCATGAAGGCCGGGGACATCATCCTCGCCGGGTCCTTCACCCGCCCGCTGTGGGTCTACAAGGGCGACACCGTCCACGCGGACTACGGACCCCTGGGAGTTGTCACATGCCGCTTCGACTAGAAAACACCTTCCGGGACGCCCTGGCCAATGAGGACGGCGCGGCATACCGGCCGCTGGCCGGGATGTGGGTGTGCTCCGGCAGCCCGCTCATCGCCGAACTCTGCGCCGGATCCGGGCTGGACTGGCTCCTGGTGGACGCCGAGCACAGCCCCAACGGGCTCGAATCCATCCTCGCCCAGCTCCAGGCCATCCACGGCTACCCGGTCCACACACTGGTCCGGCCGCCGGTCAACGACACCGTCGTGATCAAGCAGTACCTGGACCTGGGCGTGCAGAACCTGCTGATCCCGATGGTCAACTCGGCGGCCGAGGCCGAGGCCGCCGTCGCCGCCACCCGCTACCCGCCGCAGGGGGTCCGCGGAGTCGGCTCGGCGCTGGCCCGCGCCGCCCGCTGGAACCGGGTCCCGGACTACCTGTCCCGGGCCTCCGAGACGATCAGCCTGACCGTCCAGATTGAATCCGCGGCGGCCGTGGACGCGGTCACGGACATCCTGGCGGTCGACGGCGTGGACGCGATCTTCCTGGGCCCCTCCGACCTCGCAGCCTCCCTGGGCCTGCTGGGCCAGCAGGAACACCCGGAGGTGCGTGCCGCCGTCGAACGCTGCCTCTCCGCGGCCAGGGCGGCCGGTAAACCCGCCGGTGTGAACGCCTTCAACCCCGCCACCGCACGCCACTACCTCGAGAACGGCGCCGACTTCATCCTGGTGGGAGCCGACGTCGCCCTGCTGGCCCGGGGCTCCGAGGCCCTCGCCGCCGAATACGTCCGGCCGGCCGCGGCCAAGGCCGCCGGCGACGGCACCCCCGCCAGTTACTGACACCGACACAGACACTGCCCCTGACCCCTAAAGGATTTCCTTGATGAGCGTTGCACCCGCACTCTCCCCTGCCATTTCCCCTGACCGGGAAGCCTCCGTCCTCGCCTCCGTGCCCACCGGGCTGTTGATCGGCGGGCTCTGGCGGGACGCGTCCGACGGCGGCACGTTCGACGTGCACGACCCCGCCACCGGGAAGGTCCTCGCCGCGCTCGCCTCCGCCACCAGCCAGGATGCGGTCGCCGCCCTGGACGCGGCCGACGCTGTTCAGTCGTCCTGGGCCCGGACCGCTCCCCGGGTGCGGGCCGAAATCCTGCGCCGGGCCTTCGACCTGGTCACCGAACGGGCCGAAGACTTCGCGCTGCTGATGACCCTGGAAATGGGCAAGCCACTGGCTGAGGCCCGTGGCGAGGTTACTTATGGGGCCGAATTCCTGCGCTGGTTCGCCGAGGAAACCGTCCGCGACTACGGCCGCTACCTCACCACACCCGAGGGCAAGAACAAGATCCTCGTCCAGCACAAACCGGTCGGCCCGTGCCTGCTGATCACCCCGTGGAACTTCCCGCTGGCCATGGCCACCCGCAAGGTCGCCCCCGCTATCGCGGCCGGCTGCACCATGGTCCTGAAACCGGCCAAGCTCACCCCGCTGACCGCGCAGTACTTCGCCCAGACCATGCTCGACGCCGGTCTGCCCGCCGGTGTGCTGAACGTCGTCGCCTCCTCCAGCGCCTCCGGGATCTCAGGGCCCCTGCTGGCCGACCCGCGGCTGCGGAAAATCTCCTTCACCGGCTCCACCCCGGTGGGCAAACGCCTCATGGCCGACGCCGCACAAAACGTCCTCCGGACCTCCATGGAACTCGGCGGGAACGCACCGTTCATCGTTTTCGAGGACGCCGACCTGGATAAAGCCGTAGACGGGGCCATGGCCGCCAAAATGCGCAACATGGGCGAAGCCTGCACCGCCGCGAACCGCTTCCTCGTCCAGGAATCCGTCGCGCAGGAGTTCACCGCCAAGTTCGCCGCCGCGATGGCCGCCCTGACCACCGGCCGCGGCACCGAACCCGGCACCCAGGTTGGCCCGCTCATCGACGCAGCCGCCCGCGACGACGTGCACGCCCTGGTGGCCGCCGCCGTCGACGCCGGAGCCACCGCCGTCACGGGCGGCGCCCCCGTGGACGGCCCCGGCTACTTCTACCCGCCCACTGTGCTCGGCGGCGTGCCGAACGACGCCGCCATCCTCGGCCAGGAAATCTTCGGACCCGTCGCGCCGGTGACCACGTTCAGCACGGAAGAGGACGCCATCCGCCTCGCCAACAGCACCGAGTATGGCCTCGCCTCGTACCTCTATAGCCGCGACTTCAACCGGCTCCTACGCGTAGCAGAACAGATCGAATTCGGCATGGTGGGCTTCAACGCCGGCGTCATCTCCAACGCCGCCGCACCCTTCGGCGGCGTCAAACAATCCGGCCTCGGCCGCGAAGGCGGCACCGAAGGCATCGCCGAATACACCACCACCCAATACATCGGCATCGCCGATCCCTACGCTGGCTGAGGCGGGGGACCGGCCGCGGTGCGCCTGGCGGATTGCCAGGCATAGCCTGCGGCGAAATCGACCATGGCCTGCGCGCGGTCGGTCAGGCGGACTGCCTCGGGCCAGACGATACGCACGGACAGCGGCTTCACCGCCGGAACGAGGGGCTTGCTCACCACGGCAAGCCCCTCATAGCTGGCATCAACAGCAGGGTGTTGCACCAGCACGGAATAACCGAGGCCGCGGCCGACGAGCGAACGGGTGACCTCAAAGTCGGTGGTGCGATAGCGGACGTTCGGTTCCACCCCGGCACGTTCAAACAGCGAGATACTGTGGTGGCTGCTGGGCGGCGCGTCCAGCAGCACCATCGGCTCGGGGGCCAGATCCCTCAGGGAAACTTCGGACATCTCCGCCAGACGGTGCCCGGCAGGCAGCAGCGCGTAGGCGCTTGTCCTGTACAGCTCCACCTCGGCCAGTCCGGCCGGCAGATCCGTTTCGTAGACGACGGCCAGGTCGAGCCCGCCGTCGAACAGCCGCTCCAGCAGGCCGGTCTGCGTCCCTTCCACGGACGACAGCTCCACCAGGGGGTGCTCGCGCATAAACCCCTCAAGCAACGGCGGCAGTACCGTCGGGGCGAGCGTGAGGTAGCAGCCGATGACCAGCGGACCAGCCAGTTCCAGCCCGCCGCTGGACGCGCTCAGCTCCAGTTCCTCGGCGTCCGCCAAGAGCAGCCTGGCGCGACCATAGAGGTGTTTCCCTGCCGGCGTCAGCGATACGCCGTGCGCTTTGCGGCGGACCAGCAGTTGCACCTTGAAGATCTTCTCGAGCTCCGTCACGGAAGCGTTCACAGCGCCCTGCGAGAGGTGGAGTTTCAGCGCCGCGGCTGAAATTGCCCCTGCATCGGCCACCGCAACAAACTGCGCCAGCTGCCGGAGGGTATAGCGCGCCATTCGATTCCTCAATTTTTCCGTTGATAATAGGCATTTCTTCGAACTTTACCAGTGGTTATGACGCCTGCCACAGTGGAGGAAACCAAAACTGACAGGAGCCACAATGACGTTGGACACCGCGCTGGCAAAGACCGCCCCCATAGCCGACTGGGTCACCCTCGCCGATCTGCACCGGGACCCCTTTCCCATCTATCAAAAGATGCGGGAGGAGGCCCCGGTACATTGGGTGCCGGAAGTTGGCCGCTTCATGGTGACCAGCTACGACGCCTGCCACCTCATCGAGAATGACCAGGAGACGTTTTCCGCCAACGAGACCGGGTCCCTGATGAAGCGGGCCATGGGCCACTCCATGCTGCGGAAGGACGATCCGGAGCATGATGTGGACCGCAAATCCTATGGCTCCGTGCTGCGCCCGAAGGCCATCAAGGAAAAATGGAATGCAATCTTCGAACAGAACAGCGAAACTTACCTCGCACGCCTCGAAGCTGCGGGTCCCGGCGCCGACCTGATCACCGAATACGCGGCGCCCTACGCCGCCGAGAACCTGCGGCTGATCATGGGCTTCCACAATGCAAGCCAGGAAGACATGCAGCGCTGGTCCCAGACGATGATCAACGGCACCGGGAACTACGCCGACGACCCCGAGGTCTGGGCCGCATCCAAAAAGTCCTACGACGAGGTTGACGACGCGATCGACGAGATCCTGCCGTACCTGCTGCGGCATCCGGACGGCAGCCTTCTCTCCGGACTTGCCTCCATGCCCATACCACTCGAGGCGATCCGCGCCAACATGAAGATGACCATCGGCGGCGGCCTAAACGAGCCCCGCGACGTCCTCGGCGTCGCCGTGTGGGCGCTGCTGCGCGACCCCGCCCAACTTGGCCTGGTCAAAGCCGACCCGACGCTCTTTCCGGCCGTCTTCGAGGAGGCCGTCCGCTGGGTTGCGCCGATCGGCATGTATCCCCGGGAAACAACCAGGGAAACCGTCCTGGGCGGGATCACCTTGCCCAAGGGCGCCCGGCTTGGTGTGGTGATCGGCGCGGCCAACCGGGATCCGGCCATCTTTGCCGACCCCGACGCGTTCGCCATCAACCGCGAAAAGAAGCCGCACCTGGCCTTCGGCGGTGGAAACCATTTTTGTGCCGGCACTTGGGTGGCTCGCGCATCCGTGGCGGCCGTCGCTCTCCCCCACCTGTTCTCCAGGCTGAAAAACCTTCGCCTGGACCCTGATCAGACTGCTGTGGACTCCGGCTGGGTTTTCCGGGGCATGACAATCCTCCCCGTTTGCTGGGACAAATAGAAAGAACCTAAGAACCATGACCAAAATCAGTTTTCACCACAACGGCGGCAACGTCGATGTCCTCGACGTTGCCGCCGGGACCTCCATCATGCGCGCCGCCGTCGCCAACGGCGTGCCCGGCATTATCGGCGAATGCGGCGGCCAGGCCATGTGCGCCACCTGCCACGTCTATGTCCGCGAGGAATATGTTCCCGGCCTGCCGGGGATCGGCGAAGAGGAAGAGGAGATGCTCGACTGCACCGTGGATCCCCGGGATCCGGAGCGAAGCCGACTGGGCTGCCAGGTCTTCCTCAAAGACGGCTACGGCCTCGAAGTCGATGTTCCGGGACAACAGGTCTGAGCGGCCCATGGACAACGTTGTTATCGTCGGAAACGGCCAGGCGGGGATCCAATTGGTTGAGTCCCTGCGCGCTGAGGGCTACACCGGGCCCATCACGGTCATCGGCGAGGAGGAGCACCTTCCCTACCAGCGGCCTCCGCTCTCCAAGGATTTCATGGCTGCAGGCCACGAACCGCAGCCGTTGCCCTTACGGGCCGAAAGATTCTTTGCCGAGAACGACGTCGATTCCCGTCTGGGCGCGTCGGTCACAGCGGTAGACAGGGAATCGCGCACCGTAACGCTGGCCGGCGGATCCCGCCTCGGCTACTCGACCCTGGTTTTGGCCACCGGCGCGGCCAACCGCACCCTTGACATCCCCGGCAGCCAGCTGGGCGGCATACACGGGCTGCGGACCCTCTCGGATGCCCGGACCATCCACGCCAGCCTGAACCGGGCCACATCCGTGGTGGTGATCGGCGCCGGCTTCATCGGCATGGAGTTTGCTGCGGCGGCACGGCAGCGCGGCTTGGATGTGACAGTCCTTGAATTTGCCGACCGCCCCATGGCCCGCGCGCTCACGCCCACAATGTCCAACTATTTTGCGCAGGCGCATCAACGCAACGGCGTGACCATGCGTTTCGGCGAAGGAATAGCGGCCTTCGCCGGTCGGGACGGCCAGGTCAGCGGAGCCGTCAGCACCAGCGGACAGACCTACCCGGCCGACCTGGTGTTGGTGGGTATCGGCGTGGTGCCTCGGACCGAACTGGCCACCGCGGCCGGACTGGCCGTGGATAACGGGATCGTCGTGGACGCCGGCATGCGCACGTCAGACCCCGCCATCTTCGCCCTCGGAGACTGCGCCAGCTTCCCCGCTCGGGCAGGCGCCCGAATACGGCTCGAGTCCACCCAGAATGCCACCGACCAGGCCAGGCACACGGCCCGTTCCATCCTCGGGAAAGCCGAGCGGTACGCCTCACTTCCGTGGTTCTGGTCCCAGCAAGGCCCGCTCAAGCTGCAGATCGCCGGGCTGAGCCGCCCCGGGGACCAAACGGTGCTCCGTGGCGATCCAGCCGCGAATAGGTTCTCCGTTTTCTGCTATCGGGACGGTGACCTTGCTGCCGTTGAGTCCGTCAACAGCCCAGGCGACCACATGGCGGCCCGCCGGCTGCTGGCGCAGGGCCGGTCGGTTTCACCCGCAGAGGCTGCGGACCAGGCGTTCGACGTCAAAGCCCATTCGCTGCAGGTTCCTGCGCGGGCATTGACATGACTTGAATCACAACTACACTAATTGATTGTATACGATTTCATGTATGAGATCGTAGATAGTTGCATCCCCGCATCCCTTTTCGCGCCACGCAGACGTGGCCCTCCGCAACAAGGAATAAAACATGAGTGCTATCCCGCTCGAGCAGCGACGCTCGGCAAAGGAAAACCGCCGCGTGGCGTTCGCTACCATCGTCGGAACCACCATCGAGTGGTACGACTTTTTCATCTACGCCAATGCCGCGGGCCTGATTTTTGCAAAACTCTTTTTCGAGCCGGCCGGCAGTGACATCGGCATCCTGATTTCTTTCGCCTCCGTCGGACTGAGTTTCCTGTTCCGCCCGCTAGGGGCCTTCCTGGCCGGACACTTCGGCGATCGCCTGGGACGACGGGCAATGCTCGTCATCACACTGATCATGATGGGTGTTGCCACCACGCTCATCGGTGTGCTGCCCACCTACGAGACCGCGGGCATCGTGGCACCCATCCTGCTGCTTCTGCTGCGCATCGTGCAGGGCATTTCGGCAGGCGGGGAATGGGGCGGCGCGGTTCTGATGGCCGTTGAACACGCCCCCCGTTCCAAGCGCGGCCTGTTCGGTTCCTTCCCCCAGCTCGGCGTTCCCTTGGGCATGCTCCTTGCCTCCGGCGTCCTAGCTCTGATGTCCGGCGTGATCTCCCCCGGTGCGGCCTTTGTGGAGTGGGGCTGGCGCGTCCCGTTCCTGCTCAGCTTCGTTCTTATCATCGTGGGATTTGTGGTCCGTCGCAGCGTCGAGGAAAGCCCCGTTTTCGAGGAAATCGCGCAAAAGAAGCAGCAGACCCGCGTCCCGGTTGTTGAACTGTTTAAGAAGCACTGGCTGCTGGTCATCATCGCTGCCCTCATCTTTGCGGGCAACAACGCCGCCGGCTATATGACCACCGGCGGCTACATCCTCAGCTATGCCACAAACCCCAAGGGACTTGCCATGGACCGCACCTCGGTCCTCATGGCAGTTACGGCCTCCGCCGCCCTCTGGTTCGTCTTTACGCTGATCGCCGGGTTCCTCTCCGACAGCATCGGCCGGAAGAAGACTTATCTCATCGGCTATGGCTGCCTGATCGTGACAGTCTTCCCGTTGTTCTGGCTGGTCAATACCGGCAACATCTGGGCCCTGTTCCTGGGCCTGGCAATGTTCACCGTGGGGCTCGGCCTGACGTACGGTCCGCAGGCTGCCGTCTACAGCGAACTGTTTCCCGCCTCCATCCGGTTCTCCGGCGTCGCGATTTCCTATGCGCTGGGTGCCATCATCGGCGGCGCCTTCGCACCCATGATCGCCACCGCGCTGGTGCAGGCCACCGGGACCACGGTTTCGGTCTCCGTCTATCTGCTGATTGTCGCGCTGGTTTCCACCGGAGCGGCCCTAGTCATCCGCGACCGCAAAGGCATTGACCTGAGTATCAACAACCAGGCCGAGCAGGAAGTCGGCGCCACAGTCTTCGACAGCCGCCGGCCCACCGTCCGCGAGGACGTCGACGTGAACGCCTGACCACGCTCGATCACAGCGCGCAGCGGCGCCGGTCAACCCATGGCCGGTGCCGCCGCCGTGCCCGAACTGAACTGGCGGCGGGCCCAGCGGGCCAGTTTTTTGCCCTTGCCCTTCCACCAACTGTCCTCGTCGCCGCCGTGGCGCCACCGGAAGATCACCATGACCATCACAAAGACTCCGGCCGCAACCTCCTGCCACGTTCCGCTGGCAGCATCGATCAGCACGGTGACCGCGCTGATCAGGATCGACGGCCAGGCCAGGGTGGTGAAGACGGTGTTGGCCACGTAACGGCGATGCGACCGGGGCACGGAGAGGGCGCGGACCATGTCGAAGCAGACACACACCACCACCACCGTCTGGCCCAGGGACAGCAGGATTGAGCCGGTCAGGGATCCGGCGAACATCGCCAGGACCTGGAGTCCGGAGTTCATGACCTGCCCGCGATCAGTGCGGGTCCAGGTGCCGATCTGCCCGGCCAAGATGGATTCAACATTAGGTGCCCCCCCGGCTGTCCTCGCTGCTTCACTGGCTGCGACGCCAGATTCCTGCCATGGACAATTCAAACGGCCCGGCGGCCCCGAAGTCACGCAAACGCTGTACCCGTCTTTACGGACGCTGACACCCGGCGACAGCGCACCAGTACTCACTCTGGGGCGCTGACTACGTGGACAGAAGAGGGAGGACGGAGGAGGGAGCCGGAAACCGGCTCCGTCACTCGCTGTTCCGCGGCCGCCACACCACAACGGCCTGGGAGCGGGCACGGGGGCGCTGGCCGCGGGCCAGGCTGACGACGTCGCCCGCGGCTCCGGCGGCGAAGATGCGGGAGTCCAGCGCGCGGGGGCGGCGTTCGATTTCCTCGCTGAGTTCGGTAACGCGCCGCTGCAGGGCAGCCACCTGGTTTTCCAGCTGGAGGATCCGTTTGATGCCTTCGAGCGAAACACCCTCCTGGGAGAGCCGCTGCACCTCGCGGAGCATGGTGATGTCCCGCTGTGAATAGCGCCGGGACTTGCCGGGCGCGCGGCTGGGCGACACGATGCCCAGCCGGTCATACTGCCGCAGCGTCTGGGGGTGCATGTCCGCCAGCTCCGCGGCGACGGAGATCACGAAGATCGGCTGCTCGTACTCGATGGCCATGGCAGGCACCCGTTCCTAGAGCCGGGCCTTGGCTGCCAGTTCGGCGCGGACGTCCTCGCCGGCGGTGGCCGCGCCGAAGGCCTTGACGGCCTCCTCGGCTTCCTTGCTGAGCTTCCGCGGGACGGCGACGTCGATCGTCACCAGCAGGTCCCCGGTTGCCTTGGAGTGCTTGACGCCGCGCCCCTTGACCCGGAGGGTACGGCCCGACGGCGTGCCGGCCGGGACGCGTACCTTGACCTTGTCGCCGTCGATGGTGGGAACCTCGATATCGGCACCCAGGGCTGCCTCCGGGAAGGTGACCGGCACGTGGATGCGCAGGTTGTCGCCGTCGCGGACGTAAAAATCGTGGGGCTTCACCGCGACGGTGACCATGAGGTCCCCGTACCCGGCCGGACCGTACTGGCCCTTGCCACGGACCCGGACCTTCTGGCCGTCCTTGATGCCGGCCGGGATGCGCACGTCGATGACTTCGCCGTCCGGTTCACGCAGGCCGATGGTGGTGCCGCGGATGGACCCGGCAAAGGAAATGGAGGTGGACGCCGTGCGGTCCGCGCCCTTCTGCGGGGCACGCTGGAACGACTGGCCCCCGCCGAAGCCGCCGCCGGCGCCACCGCCGAACAGGTCGGCGAATTCCGGCGGCATGCCGCCCGCCGTGCTGTAGCCGCCGGAGTGGCGCCCCCCGCCGCCGGTAAACAATCCGCCGAAGAGGTCCTCGAAGCCAGCCCCGCCACCGGCTCCGCCGCCTCCGCCACCGGGCGCGAACCGTGCGCCGCCCATGGCCCGGATGGCGTCATACTGCTGGCGCTCGTCGGGATCGGAAAGCACGGAATAGGCCTCGGAGATGTCCTTGAACTTCTTCTCCGACGCGGTGTCACCGGCGTTCGTGTCCGGGTGGTGCTGCCGCGCGAGCTTCCGGTAAGCCTTCTTAATGTCGGCGTCGGAAGCGTCCTTGGCGACTCCAAGGATCTTGTAAAAGTCCTTGTCCACCCAGTCCTGACTAGCCAATGGCGTTTCCTTTCAAAAGTGTGTGCCGAGGTGACAGTTCACGCCCATGTTTGGTTGAAACACGGGCGCGAACTGTCACCTCGATGGCGTGCTGCTACGCCGGAACCGCGACGATGACCTGTGCTGCGCGGAGCACGCGGTCGCCGGACCTGTAGCCGGAGCGCAGAACCTGGCTGACGGTGTCGATCTCGACGTCCTGGCCGGGCTGCTGGATGAGGGCCTCGTGGATCGTGGGGTCGAACTCCACGCCGGTCTCATTGATGCGCACCAGGCCGTACGTCTTCAGCGCGTTCTCCAGCTTGGCGGCGATCGCGGCGAACGGTCCGTCCGCGAGGTCACCATGCTGGCGGGCGGCGTCAACGTCGTCCAGGACCGGGAGCAAGGAGTTCAGGACGCCAATGACGGCCATCTCCCCTGCCACGGCACGGTCGCGTTCGACCCGCTTGCGGTAGTTGACGTACTCGGCCTGCAGGCGGCGAAGGTCATTCCTGAGCTCCTCCGTTTCCGCACCGTCGGCACCCTGGGCCACGGACTCCGCGGCCGGCACCTCAACGCTGTTGAGGATGTCCTCCGCCTGGGACAGTGCGTCCCCGGAACGGGAATCCGCAGCATCGGCGTGCTCCTGGTCGGGGTGGCGGGCCTGGCCGGTCTTCGGATCAACCTTGCGGTTGTCGTGGATGATCGGCTTCTGCGGCTCGCTTTCCCGCTGTTCAGCGTCGCGACGGCTCTCGGAAGAACCGTGCTCTTCTTCGTTACCGTGATGCGGCATGGCTACTTCTTCTCGTCTTCGTCAACGATCTCGGCGTCGACGATGTCCTCATCGGTGCCGGCTGCCGGCTCACCGGCCGGTGCACCCTGGGCGCCGGTGGCGCCGTCCGGGGAACCTGCCTGGGCGTAGATGGCCTCGCCGAGCTTGCCCTGGGAAGCCTGGAGCTTCTCAAACGCGGTCTTCACGGCGGCGTCATCAGTGCCTTCGAGGGCTGCCTTGAGGGCGTCGACGTCGGCTTGGACCTCGGTCTTGACCTCTTCCGGCAGCTTGTCGGCGTTGTCGGCGATCAGCTTGTCCACGGAGTAGGCGAGCTGCTCGGCGGTGTTGCGGGTGTCGGCTGCCTCGCGGCGGGCCTTGTCCTCTGCTGCGTGCTCTTCGGCGTCCTTGACCATGCGGTCAATGTCTTCCTTGGAGAGGCTGGAACCGCCCGTGATGGTCATGGACTGTTCCTTGCCGGTGCCCTTGTCCTTCGCGGACACGTGGACAATGCCGTTGGCGTCGATATCGAAGGTGACCTCGACCTGGGGGACGCCGCGCGGGGCCGGAGCGATACCGGTCAGTTCGAACGTGCCCAGCGGCTTGTTGTCGCGGGTGAACTCGCGCTCGCCCTGGAAGACCTGGATGGCCACGGACGGCTGGTTGTCATCCGCCGTCGTGAAGGTCTCGGAGCGCTTGGTCGGGATGGCCGTGTTGCGCTCGATCAGGTGCGTCATGATGCCGCCCTTGGTTTCGATGCCGAGGGAGAGCGGGGTGACGTCGATCAGGAGGACGTCCTTGCGCTCACCCTTCAGGACACCGGCCTGCAGAGCGGCGCCGACGGCGACAACCTCATCCGGGTTCACGCCCTTGTTCGGTTCCTTGCCGCCAGCGAGTTCCTTGACCAGGTCGTAGACGGCCGGCATACGCGTGGACCCGCCGACGAGCACGATGTGGTCGATCTGGGACAGCTGGATGCCGGCTTCCTTGATGACGTCGTGGAACGGCTTCTTGGTGCGCTCGAGCAGGTCCTTGGTGAGGTCCTGGAACTTGGCGCGGGTCAGCTGCTCGTCCAGGTGCACCGGGCCGTCGGGGGTGACGGAGAGGTACTGGAGCGAGACGTTGGTGCTGGTGGAGGAGGAGAGTTCCTTCTTGGCCTGCTCTGCCGCCTCACGCAGGCGCTGCAGGGCGATCTTGTCCTTGGACAGGTCGATGCCCTTGACCTTGAGCTGGTTCAGCAGGTAGTCGACGACGCGCTGGTCCCAGTCGTCGCCGCCGAGGCGGTTGTCGCCGGCGGTGGAGCGGACCTGGATGGTGGAGAAGTTGTCTTCGTCCTTGCCCACTTCGAGGAGGGAGACGTCGAAGGTTCCGCCGCCGAGGTCGAAGACGAGGATGAGTTCATCTTCCTTGCCCTTGTCCAGGCCGTAGGCCAGTGCGGCCGCGGTGGGCTCGTTGACGATGCGCAGGACCTTGAGGCCCGCAATTTCGCCGGCCTCCTTGGTGGCCTGGCGCTCGGCGTCGTTGAAGTACGCGGGAACGGTGATCACGGCGTCCGTGACCTTTTCACCGAGGTAGGACTCGGCGTCGTTCTTGAGCTTCATGAGGATACGGGCGGAGATCTCCTGCGCCGTGTACTTCTTGTCGTCAATGGCGACGGACCAGTCGGTGCCCATGTGGCGCTTGACGGAAGCAATGGTGCGGTCAATGTTGTTGACGGCCTGGCGCTTGGCGATCTCGCCGACCAGCACTTCGCCGGACTTGGAGAACGCAACAACCGACGGCGTGGTGCGGCCACCCTCGGCGTTGGCAATGACGGTGGGCTCGCCACCTTCGAGAACGGAGACGACGGAGTTGGTTGTTCCGAGGTCAATACCTACTGCACGTGACATGTGTTGCTTCCTTCTTTCCTTGGAAACTTGCTGAGATGGCTGCGGACCGCAGCGGTTATAGCTCGCCGGATCCGACCGTTATTGAGCGATCTGCACTCAACTTTACTCAGGGGCGTTTCAAAGTCAATTCAAAGTTGAGTGACCTACGCTCAACTTCACTTTTTTGGCGCTGCGGAGCGTTTCTTCAGCGGCTGGGAATTCCCGGAATTCCGGGCATGGTTGTGCAGCCGCGGCGCTGACGCCCCGCTGTTCGCTGTGCGCGAAGTCCGCCGCCTGGATGTCCTCCTAGCGTTCGCCGCGGCCCTCTTCGCCGGCAGATTCGTCCCTCGCGGGCGCCTCGTCGGCGGCGCGGCGGGCCGGCCGGCCACTGGCGGCGCCGGCTGCTCCATAATCACCTTCGGGATACTCCCCCTCTTCGACGGCGGCCGATGCTGCGCCGGTGCCACCCGCCGTCCCGTAGTCACCCTCGGGGTAGTCGCCCTCTTCGGTGCCGACGGCGGTGGCGCCGGCGACGCCCGCCGAGCCGTAGTCGCCGGTGGGGTATTCGCCCTCGGCGGCCTCGGGCGGATTCTCCCCGGCAGTGCCCGCGGTGCCATAGTCTCCCTCGACGTACTGGCCCTCGGCGGCCTCTGCTTCGGGCTCTGCTGCCTTGCGGTCAAACTCACTGTTTTCGGACATGGTTGGATCCCTCCTGGAAGCTTCAGCGCGCCCAGGCAGGCGCAGGGGCAGTCTATCGAGCGCCGCCGGGAGACAACAGGGGGATCAGGGAAACGGAGAGACCCCGCCCCGGCGGCGGCCCGGCCGTGGGTCGACTTAACAGTTATTCCGGCTGAGCGGCCCGCCCGCCGGACTGGCCCGCCGAGGGCCCAAGTCCCGCGAGATCCGCCAGCACGGCCAGATGGTGGGCGAAGAGCTCATCCGGGGCGGCAAACGTATCCGCGCCGTACTGGCCGAAGACCTCGAAGCTGATGGCGCCGAAGAGTGAGGTCCAGACGAGCGCACCCCGCGCCATCAGGCTGTCCGGCACGGCGAGTCCCATCCCGGCCCGGATGCTCTCCAAGTCGGCCGCCAGCGGCGCGGTGACGGCAGCCGGACCGCCAGGCATCGTCAGCCGTCCGGCGCGGTAAGCGCCGTCGAGGAGTGCCATCAGCGCATATATGACCCGCGTACCCGGGCCGGTGGTCCGCTCGGCCGGCGCTCGATAGCCGGGCACGGGACTGCCGAAGAGGAGCCCGTAGCGGGCCGGTTCGCGCAGGGCCCAGCGCCGCACCGCGGAGCCCAGCGCACTGAACCGTCCGGCGAAATCGCCCACCGGAAGGACGGCCACGGCGGCTTCCACTTCGTCCCCGAGCTCGTTGTACGCATCGACCAGCAGCAGGGTCAGCAGCTCTTCGCGATTCTCCACATAGCGGTAGACCGCCGAGGAGACGACGCCGAGATCCCTCGCCACGGCGCGCAGCGACAGAGCGGCAGCCCCGTGCAGCGCCAAATGTTCCCGGCCGAGGCGGACAATGTCCTCAATGGTCCGGACCCGGGCCCGCTCGCGGGGCGTGAGTGGCTTCTGGGGCGGGGAGCTGGCGGTCTGTGGCACGGCTCCAGCATTTCACAAATCAGAGCAGTGTCAACAAATGTGAGCACCGCTCTTGACATCCCGGAAGGATGGACGCATTCTGTATCCAGAGAGCACTGCTCTCAAAATCGGTGAGGCCAGGCTGCAGGGCAACCCCGCCCGGACGGCAACAACCGAACCCAACCCAGCGAAAGGAAACCAACGTGTCCCAGCCCAAATCCCCGGAGTCCCCGGCCCGGGCATTCTTTGTAGTTACCGGAGCCGGGCCCGTCGGCTGGACAGTTGCCGAGCAGCTTGCTGCCGCAGGCCACCGGGTCCGCGTGCTCACCCGTTCCGGCAACGGCCCGGACCACCTGCTCATCGAGAAGAAGGCAGCGGACGTGTCCGACGCGGCGCAGCTTGGCGGGTTGTTCAGCGGCGCCACAGCCGTGTTCCACTGCATCCACGGCTCCAAGTACGACGCGAAGGTCTGGGCGGCGGAACTTCCGGGCGCCGAGCAGGCCGTGCTGGCCGCGGCAGGCGAGGCGGGCGCCGTCGTCGTCTTCCCGGAGAGCCTGTACTCCTACAGCGAACCTGACCGGCCGATGACCGAGGAGGGGCCGCGCGAGGCGCAGGGCGGCAAGCGGGGCGTCCGCACCGCGCTGCTGAAGGCCCGGGCTGCCTCCGCGACCGACACCGTGAGCGTCGTGGCGGGTGATTTCTTCGGCCCCAGGGTCCGCATGTCGCACGCCGGCGAGCGTATGGTCCGTCCCGTCGCGGCCGGCAAGCCAATGCAGGTGGTCGGCCGGGCGGACCAGCCGCATTCGTTCACGTACGTCCCCGACCTCGCTGCCGCCATGATCGCCGCGGCGGACAAGCCGAACACATGGAACCGGGTGTGGCATGCGCCCACCGGACCTGCGCTGACCCAGCGCGAGCTTGCGGGGGCCTTCGCCAGCGCAGCCGGCGCCCGCGCCCCGCGCGTCACGGCGATCCCCGGATGGGCGCTGAAGGCGATGACGGTGTTCTCCCCTGACATGCGGGAAATCGCCGAGACGCTGTACCAGTTCGAGCGCCCGTTCGTGATGGATTCGACTGCGAGCCAGGCCGCCCTCGGCGTGGCGCCCACCCCGCTGACGGAAGCAGCCGCCGCCACGGTCGCCTGGTGGGGAGACCAGGAACGGTGACGACGGCTGCGGTCTAAGTCCCGACGAGCGGGGTTTTGGCCATCGGGGTTCCGCTTAGCGGCTTCCCGCCTCCGCGGGCGCGGGCTCCGGGACGGCGGGCAGGGCGCTTGCGGCGGCATCCGCCTCGGGGCGTCCCATCCTGCTGGGCCACCAGATCCGCGGGCCGATGTCGTAGGCCAGGGCCGGCACCAGCAAGGAGCGGACCAGCACGGTGTCCAGCAGCACCCCGAAGGCCACGATGAAGGCCAGCTGCACCAGGAACATGATGGGGATGACGCCCAGGGCCGCGAAGGTGGCCGCGAGCACCACGCCGGCGGAGGTGATCACACCGCCCGTGACGCCGAGGCCGCGCAGGATCCCGGCCCGGGTGCCGTGCTTAAGAGATTCCTCCCGGACCCGGCTCATCAGGAAGATGTTGTAGTCCACGCCGAGTGCGACGAGGAACACGAACCCGAACAGCGGAACCGTGGCGTCGGCACCCGGGAATCCGAAGACGTTGTTGAACACGAAGGCGGAGACACCCATTGCGGCGCCGTAGGACAGGACCACCGAGGCGACCAGCAGGACCGGCGCCAGCACCGAGCGCAGCAGCAGCATCAGGATCACGAGGATGACGGAGAGGACCACCGGGATGATGGTGACAAGGTCCCGCTGGGCGGTGGTGTTTGTGTCCAGGGCCGTCGCGGTCACTCCGCCGACCAGCGCGCCGCCGTCGATCTCCTTGAGTTCCCGGCGGAGGTCCACAACGACGTTTTCGGCCTCGGTGGAATCCGCGGCGAAATTCAGCGTCGCGTTGATCAGGACCTTCCCGTCCCGCACTGCGGGAGCCGCGGGGGCGGGAGCGCCTGGGGCAGCCGGCGCTCCCGCGATGACGGGCGCGCCGCCGTCGGCCAGCAGGTAGGCGTCCCCGACGCCGCCAGTCGCCCTGGTCTTCGCCAGGACTTCCTGGGCCCTGGCCTCGTCCGCGACGATCACGGCTGGACTGCCGGAGCCGGCGTCGAAGTGCCGCGCCAGCGCGTCCTGGCCGTCGACGGCGTTCGAAGCGGTAAGGATGACGTCGGTCTGCGGGACGCCGTTGGCCTTGAGCTGCAGGACGCCGGCGGAAGCCACCAGGAGCAGCAGCACGGAGGCGATCCAGACGGTCCGGGGCCGGCGGGAAACGAGGGAACCGGTGGCCCGCCACAGGCCCTTCTGCCCCTCGAGGCCGGTGACGAGTTCAGGCTCGCGCTCGGTCTCCGGGAGCAGCTTGGGGCGGAAGGGCCAGAACGCGGCGCGGCCCAGCAGCGCCATCAGCGCCGGCAGCAGGGTCAGGGCGGCGAAGAGCGAGCAGAGGATGCCCGCGGCCGCCACGGGGCCGAGGGCCTTGTTGGAGTTGAGGTCGGAGAACAGCAGGCAGAGCAGGGCGATGATGACGGTGGCCCCGGAGGCGGCGATGGGTTCCCACGAGTTTTTCCATGCGGTGAGCGCGGCGGCCGTGCGGTTGGTGGTGTGCGTCAGGGCCTCACGGAAGCGCGCCACGTAGAGCAGCGCGTAGTCCGTGGCGGCGCCGATCACCAGGATGGACAGGATGCCCTGGCTCTGGCCGTTGAGCTGGATCCACCCCAGTTTGGCCATGCCGAAGACCAGCAGGATGGCGGCGCAGAGAGCGAAGACCGAGGTGAACAAGACGGCGATCGGCAGCAGCAGCGAGCGGTAGACGATCAGCAGGATCAGGAACACCGCACCGAGGGCAACGAGCAGCAGGATGCCGTCGATGCCCGCGAAGGCGCTGACGAGGTCCGCGGTGAGCCCGGCCGGGCCGGTCACAAAGGTCTGCATTCCTTCCGGAGCAGATTCCTGCACTACCGCGCGGAGTTCCTTGACCACTTCCTTGACTTCACCGGCCGCATCGATCGGGACCACAAACTGCACGGCCTTGGCATCCTCTGACGGGATAGGACCGACGACGGTACTACCGGCACCGACGGCCTCCAGCTTGCCCTTAAGTGCTGCCGCCTCGCCGAGCTGCGCCGGCGTGAAGGCGGAGCCGCTTTCGATGACAATGACGGCGGGAATCTCGTTGGAGTCCCGGAACTTGGCCTGCCAGTCCTGGGCCGCGGTTGCCTCGGCCCCCGCGGGCAGGAAGGAAGCCTGGTCGTTCGAGGAGACCTCGTCCAGCCGGCCGAAGGTGGGCCCGCCGATCCCGGCGATGGCCAGCCAGGTGAAGACGAGCAGGACCGGAACCAGCCAGCGCAGCCAGAAGGGGACACGGGCACTGTGCAGTGGGGTCTTTTTCATGGGTCCTTCAGGTGCATTCCTAGGAGGAGTAGAATTGACTCAATCATAGACTATCTCCACCATAGAGATAACTGGGGGCTAACCAAGAATCCGGGAATCATCTCGGGACCGGTGCGGGTCCGATGCGTCGGCCTGCTGAAGTAAACTCCGGAGGGCGCCACCAACTGCGGAACAGGCGTCACCGGCGACAGGAAGAGGGAGGTGCACCGTGACAGTTGATTCCTCGGGGCGCCCCGAATCCTCCGGTCCGCCGCCGCTGGTCAGGCTGCTGCAGGAGTTCAGCCTCGAGGCCAACCGCTACGTGGATTCCGCCGGGGGCCGCAATGACATGCACCGGACCGACCTCAATGCCCTGGCCGTGATCATGCAGCACACCGCGAAGAACCAGATCGTCACTCCGGGAGTGCTCCGCAAGGAACTCCACCTCAGCTCACCCGCCACGACCGCGTTAGTGGACCGGCTCTACAACTCCGGCCACGTGGTCCGCGAACGGCAGGGCACGGACCGCCGCCAGGTCCAGCTCCGGATGACCCCCAAGGCCTACCGCGACGGAAGCGCCATGTTCATGCCGCTGGCCCGCCAGATGGACGCGGCGATGGCCCAGTTCACCGCCGAGGAGCTGGAAATCGCCACCCGGTTCATGACCTCGATGATTGACGCGACGGTCAGGGCCGGGCAGGAGGCGGCGCAGCGGACGGCACCGGCTCCAGCCGACCCGCACTAGTTGCCGCTTCCGCGCGTCCCGTCGGCAGCGTTCGCAAGCCGGGCAGCCGCCGGCGCGGCGCTCCCGCCACACCCGCCCGGCGGGCAGGGCGTGCCGCCCACAACGCCCCCGCCGCCAGTCCCACGGGGACCAGGAGCGCCCAGCCGCTGAACAGCAGCACGGCCAGCATGACAACAGCGGCCACAATGACGCCGTACCAGGCCGGCGTCCGGGCGGGCAGCAACCGGATCCCGGCAATCAGGCCGAACGCCGTCACTGCGGTGAAGCACGCCGACGCCGCCCCGATCTGGAACTGCATGTTGCTCAGCCCGCCCGCGGCCGCACCGAAGGACAGGAGCGTCATCACGGCGAGCAGTCCCAGGCTGGCCGTGGGAACCTGGCCCGGACCGGCGCCCCGCACGAGGGCCCGCGGCAGCACGCCGTCGGACGCCAGGCTCGCACCCAGCCGGCTGGCTCCCGCAACGAAGGTGTTGATGGGGCCGAAGGTCAGCACCGCGGCGGCGACGGCGGTCAGCGGGGCGGCGAGTCCGCCCAGCCCCTTTTCAAGCAGCTGCGCGATCGGCACGTCGCTGCCGGGGAGGGCCGGGCCCAGCACGGCGACCGAGGCGGCCACGACGCCGATGTACACCACGCCGACCACCACCAGGGTGAGCCATGTGGCCCGCTTGAGGTCCCGTTCCGGGTTGCGGAATTCACCGGCGAGATGCGTAACGGCCTCCCAGCCGGCGAAGCAGAAGAAGAGCAGGCTGGCCACCCCGCCCACAGCCCAGTAGCCGTGCGGCGCGAACGGCTCGAAGTTCCCGGCCCGGGCGAACGGGGCGGCAAGGGCGACCGCCAGCGCCAGCAGGCCGACCAGGAGCACCATCAGCACCAGCTGGATGCCGCTGGACATCCGGATCCCGACGGCGTTGCTCGCGAACGCGGCGGCCAGCAGCAGCGCCGCCGCCACCAGCGCCGTCCCGCGGCCGCCGCCCAGGGCGTGGGCGATGTAGTTGCCGCCGATGACGGCCGTCGCGGGAGCGCCGAACGGGATGGCGAAGTAGAAGAGGTAGCCGGCCACAGCTGAGGCCCGGCGCCCGTAGGCGCGCGTTACAAAGTGGGCGATTCCGCCGGCGTCGGGCTGCTGCCGGCTCATCTCCGCAAAACTGAAGGCCACGGGCGTGCAGAACACGAGCAGCAGGGTCCAGGCCAGGAGCGACGCCGGCCCGGCTTCCTTGGCCGCGATCGCCGGGAGGACCAGGATGCCCGAGCCCAGGATCGCCCCGACATAGATCCCGGTGGCCCGGAACAGGCCGAATCCTGCCTGCTTGCTGCTGTTGATGTTCACTCCTCTAATCATCCGCGGAACGGCCCCGGGCAGAAGCGGCAAAACGGACGGGCACGCGCGAATTCCTGCCGTCTTCCCGGCCGCTTCCCCCCGGCTTTCACGGATTTGTCGGCGCGGGGCGGTAGCGTTTCATTATGAGTGCGCAGCAGCCTGAAGATGTGTACAGCCACGGCCACCACGAGTCGGTGGTCCGCGCCCACGCCTCACGGACGGCGGAGAACTCCGCGGCGTTTGTGATCCCGTACCTGGCTCCGGGGGTGTCGGTGCTCGACGTCGGCTGCGGGCCCGGCAGCATCACCTGCGATTTCGCCGGGCTCGTCTCCCCCGGGAAAGTCACCGGGCTGGACCGCTCGCCGGAGGTGATCAGCCAGGCTGCTGCCCTAGCGGCCGGGCGCGGCGTGCAGAACGTCGAGTTCGTCGCCGGCAATATCTACGACCTCGACTTCGAGTATGAAACGTTCGACGTCGTGCATGCGCACCAGGTGCTGCAGCACCTCACGGACCCGGTCGCTGCCCTGCGCGAAATGCGCCGCGTCGCCAAACCCGGCGGGATCGTGGCGGTGCGCGACGCCGATTTCCACGGCATGAGCTGGTTCCCGGCCGTCCCCGAGCTGGATGAGTGGATGGAGCTGTACCAGCGGATCGCCCGCCGCAACGGCGCCGAGCCCGACGCCGGCCGCCGCCTCGTTTCTTGGGCGCAGTCCGCCGGGTTCACCGACGTCGCGCCGTCCAGCAGCAACTGGCTCTACGCCACCGGCCAGCAGCGCCGCTGGCAGGCACGGGTGTGGGGCGAGCGGGTGCTGCATTCGGCCTTCGCGGACCAGGCGCTCGAGTACGGCTTTGCCAACGCCGCCGACCTGGCAAGGATTTCGGCCGGCTGGCACCGCTGGGGCTCCACGGACGACGGCTGGTTCCTGATCCCCAACGGCGAGGTGATCGCCCGGGCGTGAGTTGCGGCCGTCCACGCCAGCCATTCCCCGCCGGCGGATCTGCCGCTAGGGTGCACTCAGACACCCTGTGACAAGGAGGAAGCATGCGCAACGTAACGGCCGGGCTGTTCAGTTCCGTGGACGGCGTGGTGGAAGACCCGTTCCTTTGGCAATTCGACAGCTTCGATGAGGAACTGGGCGCGGGGATGAACGAGATGATGGGCCGGATCGATACCGGGCTCCTTGGCCGCGTCGGGTACCAGCAATGGGCGGAGTACTGGCCGAACGGAGATGCCGACGCCGACTTCGGCGGGTTCATCAACCCGCTGCCGAAGTATGTAGCGTCCCGTACGCTGACCGGCGATCTGGCGTGGCAGAACTCGCAACTGATCGCGGGGCCGCTGGAGGATTTCGTCGCGGGGCTGAAGGACGGCGACGGCGGCGACATCGGCGTCTTCAGCAGCATCTCATTGGTCCGCCAGCTGTTCTTCGCCGGGCTCTTGGACAGCCTGATGCTGATCGTCCATCCTGTTGTGGCCGGCAGTGGCCGGCGGCTCTTCAACGACGGCGATCCCCTGACCCGGCTTGAGCTGCAGTCATCCCAGCAGACCAGCAAGGGCAACATGATTCTGAGCTACGGCCTGCGCGGCAGCTGAGGGATAGCCAGGCTTCCGGCGACCTCCCGGCTGCCGGCAGCACACGGCGTGTGACGGCGTTGTGAAGCTGCGACCGGGCGGGTCCGTCCGCGGCCGTAAACTGGCTCCGTGCAACCCTCCCTTTGGCTGGCCCTGGCGGGCGCCGGCGTCCTGATCAGCTTCACGCCCGGCGCGGGCGCCATCAACACCATGAGCAACTCGCTGAACTCCGGCTTCCGGCGTTCCATCTGGGGAATCCTCGGGCAGCAGGCCGCACTGATCGTGCACGTCGTGATCGTGGCCCTGGGCGTCGGAGTCCTGGTGGCCAGCTCGCCGGTCGCGTTCAACGTGATCCGCTACGCCGGCGCCGCCTACTTGGTGTATCTGGGCATCCAGCAGTTCCGGCATAAGCCCGATCTGGACCAGGAGAAGGCCGCAGCACTGCGCAACGAGCCGGCCGCCTCCATGTTCCGCCGCGGCCTGTGGGTCAACCTGCTGAACCCCAAGGCGATCGTGTTCTTCTTGGCGTTCATGCCGCAGTTCATCCGCCCCGGCGATCCGCTCCTGCCGCAGTACCTGGTCCTGGCCGCCACCGTGATCGTGATCGACATCCTCGTCATGTGGTTCTTCTTCGCCGCAGCGGCCAAGACCTTCCAGCGCTTCACCCACGATGCCCGCGGCCAGCGGATCCTCAACCGGACGTTCGGTGTCCTGTTCATGGCGGTCGGCGTCATGCTGGCCCTGATCCACTGACGGACCCGCCGCCCCAACGGCATACGGCAGGCAGGGTCCCGGCGGGCCCCGGACGGCACATGACAGCCTGGAATACAAGTGTGACAAACTTTGTAATACGCGCGGCCCGGAAACTAGCCAAGCGGACCCGCATGATTCATGCTTGCTCTATGACCTCAATGTCGAGCCAGTACCGGATCATCGCGGTCTGCACCGGAAACATCTGCCGGTCCCCGATGGCCGAACTGATGCTCGCGGAGGCCCTCGCCGCCGAGGGACTGGCCGGCGCCGTCGTGGATTCGGCAGGAATCACGGCGTATGAGGTGGGCCGGCCGATCGACCCCCGCGCCGCCCGCAAGCTCACCGCCCACAGCATCCCCTCGGACCGTCATGTAGCGCGTGAATGGCAGGCGGAATGGTTCCGGAGCCGCGATCTCATCCTGGCCCTGGACGTGGACCACTTCGGCTGGCTGCAGCAGGCGGCGCCGGACCGCGAGTCTCTGGCAAAAGTCAGGATGCTGCGCAGCTTCGATCCGGCCGTCGCGGGCAAGGACCCCCTCGACCAGGGCATCGAAGACCCCTGGTACGGCGGCCACGCGGACTTCGACCTCACCTGGAACCTGATCCACGCCGCGCTCCCCGGGATCGTGGCGCACGTCCGGACAGAGCTCGCACTGCGGCACCACCCGCACCAGCAGGGTACCGGCAGTGATCAACCCAATGCACAGCAGCCGGTACGCTCTATTTCATGAGTCCCGCACCCGTCATTATCGCCATCGACGGACGCTCCGGCGCAGGCAAGACCACCCTGGCGATCGAACTGGCGGCCCGGCTCCGCGAGCACCATAAAGTGTCCCTCTTCCACCTCGAGGACATCTACCCCGGCTGGAACGGGCTCGCGGCCGGCATTGAGCGCTACGCCTCGACCGTCCTGGCCCCGCTGCACCGCGGCGAGCCGGCCGAGTGGGTCAGCTGGGACTGGACCGCGCACTACGACGGCGCCACCCGCACCACCCTGCCCGCCGAGATCGTCCTGGTGGAGGGCGTGGGGGCCGCCGCGGAGGCAGCCCGCCCCTACCTGGCCGCGGTGATCTGGGCCGATTCACCCGAACAGGACCGGCGCAGCAGGGCCCTCGCCCGGGACGGCGAAAGCTACGAACCTTTCTGGGACGAGTGGGCCGCGCAGGAACAGGAGTGGCTGGCCCGGGACGACGTTCCCGCCCATGCCGACGTTCTGGTGCACAATCTTGCCGACGGCGAAGCCCCGGCGGAAGTGCTGCAGGCGCTCCAGTACCTGCCGGCGCTTTCTCCGGCGCTGGTCCCTGAGCTTGCCGCCCGCCGGGGCCTCGAGCTCCGCGCCGAACGGATCGACGCCGCCCCGGACCCCGCCGGGCTGTTCGAGTCCCTCTTCGGCCACTCGGCCAACGCCGTCTGGCTCGATTCCTCCCTGGCACCGGAGGGCAACGCCGCGGCGGAACGGTGCCGCTTCAGCATCCTCGCGGACGACGGCGGCCCCTTCGGCCAGTCGGTCCGGCACAGTTCGGGCAGCACCCAGGTGAGCATCGGCAACGCCAGCGTCCGGACCGAGGGCCCCTTCTTCCGCTGGCTCGACGGCGTCTGGGGCCGCCGCGCCCTCCGCGGCCCAGCGGGCTACCCCTGCGAGTTCACCCTGGGCTGGCTCGGCTACCTCGGCTACGAACTCAAACGTGAGACCGGCGGCAGTGATGTGACGGCCGAATCCCCCGACGCCTGCCTGCTGTTCGCCGGCCGCGCCGTCGTGCTGGACCATCTGGAGCGCACCGTCTGGCTGCTCACCCTGGACACCGCGGACGCCGGGGACTGGCTCGAAACGGCACGCTCCGCCACCGCGGCGGCGCACGGGTACGCGGCAGCACCCGGCGACGGCGACGGCGCCAGCGGCGTCGGCGTCGGCGCTGCTGTCCCCGGCCACGCCCCGCTGGACTTCACGGCACGGGACTCGGAAGTGGCCTACAAGTCGAAAATCACCGAGGCCCAATACGAGATCGCCGAGGGCAACACGTACGAGGTCTGCCTGACCACCGCGCTGACGGCAAGACTTCCCGGCGAAGCGCTGGACCCGTGGCAGGCCTATCTGGCGTTGCGCCGCCGGAACCCGGCCCCGTTCGCCAGTTTCCTGCGCTTCGGGGACCTCACCGTGGCGAGCACCTCGCCCGAGCGTTTCCTGCGGATCGCGGCCGACGGCGGGATGCGCGCCGAGCCGATCAAGGGCACCCGGCACCGGGACGCCGACCCCGCGCGGGACGCACTGCTGCGGCAGGAGCTCGAGTCCTCCCCCAAGGACCGTGCCGAGAACATCATGATCGTGGACCTCCTGCGCAACGATCTCAGCCATTTCGCCGTGCCCGGCTCGGTGTCCGTCAGCCGGCTCTGCGCGATCGAAAGCTACGCCACGGTCCACCAGATGGTGAGCACCATCGACGCCCGGCTCAGGCCGGGGATGCCCCGGGCCGAGGCCGTCGCGGCGTGCTTCCCCGCAGGGTCCATGACCGGCGCCCCGAAGGTCAGCACCATGGCCATTCTCGACCGGCTCGAGGGCGCGCCCCGGGGCGTGTACTCCGGTGCGATCGGCTACTTTTCACTGAACGGCGCCACCGACCTGGCCGTCGCGATCCGGACCCTTGTGCTCAGCGGACGGGCCGGAGGCGGCTCCGGGCTCAGCCTCGGCGTCGGCGGTGCGATTACGGCGGATTCCTCGCCCCAGGAGGAGTACGAGGAGATCCGGACCAAGGCCTTCGGCGTCCTCTCGGCGCTCGGCGCGGAGTTCCCGCCGGGCTGACGACGGCGCCGCAGCACGGCTGACGCCTACTGCAGGGTGGCTGTCAGCCGGGCCACGTTGTCCACGTATTTGACCCGCATCGGCCGCTTCATCCAGTCATCAAGGGTGAGTTCGCGCGAAATGCCCCGGTAGGTGTCCTCCACGGCGCTGATCCGCCGCACGATGTCCTCGCCCAAGAGCATCACCGAGACCTCGAGGTTCAGCGAGAAGGAGCGCATGTCCATGTTGCTCGAGCCCAGCACGGCCACCTCGTTGTCGATGGTGAAGTGTTTGGCGTGCAGCACAAACGGTGCTTTGTACAGGTAGATCCGCACCCCGGCTTCCAGGAGCGCCTCGTAGTAGGACTGCTGGGCGTGGTGGACCAGGAACTGGTCGCCTTTTTCCGAAACGAAGAGTTCGACGTCGACGCCGCGCTGCGCCGCCGTCGTCACCGCGTACAGCAGCGAGTCGTCCGGGACGAAGTAGGGGCTGCAGATCGAGATCTTGTGCTGCGCCGAATAGATGAGCGTGTTGAAGAGCCGCAGGTTGTTTTCCGTGATGAAGCCGGGGCCGCTGGGCACCACCTGGGCCGTAATGTCGCCGGCGTGCAGTTCGGGCCGGTGCGCGAGCTGGTCCTCGAGCGACTCGTCGGTCTCGCTGAGCCAGTCGGTGGCGAAGACGACGTTGAGGGTGGTGACGATCGGCCCGCGCAGGCAGGCCATCAGCTCGACCCATTCGCGGCCGACCTTGCGGTGCCGCGGGTTGTTGTAGGAGGGCTCGATCAGGTTCTGCGAACCCGTGAAGGCCACCTCGCCGTCGATCACCATGATCTTGCGGTGGTTGCGCAGGTCCGGGCGGCGCCACTGCCCGTGCACGGGGCGCAGCGGCAGCATGGGCCGCCAGCGGATCTTGCTGGCCTTGAGCCTGGCGATCAGCTTGCTGTAGCCCTTGATGCGCAGGGTTCCCAGGTGGTCGAACAGGAGGCGGACCTCGACGCCGCGTTCGGCTGCCTCTTCCATCGCGGTCAACAGATCGTCAGTGACGTGGTCCGAGCTCAGAATGTAGAACTCGGCGTTGACGAAGGACTCCGCCTTCCGCACGGCGGCCGCCATCGTCTTGATCGAGTCCGGGTAGCCGGGCAGGAGCTCCACGTGGTTGCCGTCCACCATCGGCAGCGAGCCCAGGGTCTTGTTCAGCTCCGCCGCGGAGGACACCCATTCCGGGCCCTCGTAGCGGCTTTCCAGCATCGCCAGCTCGGACGTGCCGGCGCGGACCCGGGTGTTCACGGCGTCCTGCTGCGCCCTGCGTTTGCGGGAGAGCCGGAAGTTGCCGAAGAGCAGGAACAGGACCAGGCCGACGGCCGGGACGAAGAAGATGATCAGCAGCCAGGCCATGGCAGTGGTCGGACGGCGGTTTCCCGGGATGATACCGAGGGCCAGCACCCGGATGGCGAGGTCCACCACGGTCAGGATCAGGATCACCCAGGACGGGAGTGAACCCGCCAGCGAAAACGGCCACAGCACAGGCGTACCCCTCAGGTTCCAGACCCGCGGAACAGTTCCGGAACGGGCAACGGTCAAATCCTATCCCGTTGCCCGCCGCACTAAGCTGAAGCCATGACTTCTCCTGCCGCCGCCCCCTCCCACGCCACGGTGCTGGTCTTCCTCGACGCCGCTTTCGAAGAGGGCCGGCTGGCCGATGCGTCCAAGCCGCAGCTGATGGCGACGGACCAGGGCGCCACCCGCGGCGACGGGGTTTTCGAGTCGCTGCTGGCCGTCGGCGGGCGGCCCCGCAAGCTCCAGGCGCATCTGGACCGGCTGGCCGGATCCGCGCGGCTGCTGGACCTGGACATCCCCGCGGAGGAAGCCTGGCGCCGCGCCATCGCGACGGCGATCAGCGAATACCGCAGCCAGCACCTGCCGGGGGCCGAGGCCGGCACCGACGACGAACTCGTGGTCAAGCTGCTCGTCACCCGCGGAGTCGAAGCCGCGGCCGCATCCACCTGCTGGGTCCAGGCGTCCGCCCCCGGCCCTGCCGGGCGGCGGCAGCGCGAGACCGGCGTCGATGTGATCCTGCTGGACCGCGGCTACGACAGCGAAGTCGGGGAACGTGCACCGTGGCTGCTCATGGGCGCGAAGACCCTCTCCTACGCCGTCAACATGGCCGCGCTTCGCTACGCCCACGCCCAGGGGGCGGACGACGTCATCTTCACCTCCTCGGACGGCCGGGTCCTGGAGGGCCCGACGTCGACCGTGCTGCTCGCGCACCTGGAGACCTCCGACGACGGCGCCGGCGGCGTCCGCACCGTCCGGCGCCTCATCACCCCCCAACTCGACAGCGGAATCCTGCCCGGCACCTCGCAGGGCGCCTTGTTCACCGCGGCCAAGGCCGCCGGCTGGGAGCTGGGCTACGGCCCGCTGGAGCCCCACGACCTGTACGACGCCGACGCCGTCTGGCTGATCTCGAGCATCCGGCTGCTGGCGCCCGTCAACCACATTGACGGCAAGGAAATCGGCACCCCGGAGCTGCGCCGGCAGCTCACGGCAGAGCTCAACGCCCTCTACGCCACGATCGAGTAGCCCCGTTGCCGGTCCAGGACCCGGCTAGGACCACGCCTGGGGAACGAACCCGACCCGGCGGCCGGCTTTGCGTACCCGCCAGGACAAGGCATTGACCTCGTTCCGGACGCCCTCCGGGAACGGGCCCACGACGTCGAGGATCCGGCGGGGCATGGCCACGATTCGGCTGGCGGGGGCCAGCCCGGCCGCGCTAAGGGCCTGCCGGACCAGGCTGCGGACCGTATGGCTCGTCTCGGGCAGCAGCCTCCCCGGCCACGGCGCGCCGTCCGCCGGCCGGTTATCTCCGACGACGGCGCCTGTGCTTTCGTCCTGGAAGCCCTGAAGGAGCCGGTCCACGGTCCGCCGGGAAACACTCGCCTCCGGATCCACGAAAATGAGGACGTCTCCAGCGGAATGCTGGCTGCCGAGGTTCAGCGCCGCGGACCTACCCGACCGGGCCTGCCGAACGAGTTTGATCCGCGGGTCCGCGGCGGCCAGTGCCGCCATGAGTTCCGCTGTTGAGTCCGTGGAGCCGTCGTCGACGAGGACAAGTTCCCAGCGCTCGTAGCGGGTGAGCTGGATGGACCGGACGCACGCGGCGATGCTGGCCTCGGCGTTGCAGGCTGGGACAATGATGGACACGCTGGGCCATTGGTCCCACAGCGTGGCCCCCGCGCGGCGCGGATCAGACCAGGGCACTGACGCCCGCTCCGGCGGCTCCCGTAAAGGACGCCGGGTTGAAGGCCGGCAGCACGCAGCACGCCAGGACGGCGTCGAGCAGTTCCGGGGCACGCCAGCTGTTCGCGCCGAAACGGGCCTTCAGGTCAAGGACCACCGGGGTCCCGTCCGCGCGGCGGCGGACATCGACATCCGCCGGCCCTGTCAGTCCCAGCGAGCGCACTGCGGCCATGGCCACGTTGCCCACGTCCATGGCTTCGTCCGCGTCCACGCGCCGCATCGCGACCGCTTTGCCCACAGCGCCGCGGTCCAGTTCGGTCTTTTCCACGACGACGACGAACGGCTCGCATCCGTTGTGCGCCGGACTGCCGAAGACCATGGGTGCGTACCCCGCGCCGGGGATGAGCTCCTGGACAATCTGGCCCTCCGGCAGCCGGTGCCAGGGGAAGTCTGAGCTGCGGTCGATGACCAAGGCGGGGCGCTCCCCGCCGGACTGCCTGGGCCGGACGACGACGGGGCCGCCCAGCGCAGCCATCGCGGCGTCCGCATCGGCGAAGTCACTGGGGACGCCGAAGCGGGGAACGGGTATGCCCGCGGACTGCAGCTGCCAGGCGGTGAAGAGCCTGTCGTGGGCGACGGACACTGGCCCGGGTTCGCCGATGATGACGCGCACGCCAGTGCCGAAGGCGGCGCGGTACGCCGCGAGAAGGGGGAGTTCCGCGCTCACGGTCGGGATGACCAGGTTGATGCGCTCCCGGGTGACGAGGCGGCGGAGCGCCGAGACCATCTCCGGGTCGGTGGCCGCGGGCACCGGCACCACGGTGATGCCGGCACCGGTGGGAAGCTCGCGGATATCAGCGCCCAGGACGGGGATACCGCGGGATTTGAGTTGCCCGGCCAGGGCCCGGCCGGCCGAGCCGCCGGCACCGGTGAGCAGGACCCTGGGCTTCATGGCCGCCCCGTTCCCCGGTGCCGCCAGCCGGCCGGGCCGTATGCGGCGGCGTGGCTGCTTTCCTGCTGGCCACCACCAATGACGGTGGTGCGCGGAACGTGGATTGACATCATGTGAATGGCCCCCCGGCGAGTTTCGTGGCGCATGAGACTTTCTGGGCGCTGTGGGACGTGCCCCTTCAGTAAAAGCGGGGGTCGCCTGGAATACCCGAGTAGCGGCTACTCGGAGTTGGCGGGGGGCGGGCGCTGTCGCCCGGGCGCCGGGTACTTAGGTCCGGCGGCCGGTACTCGGTTCCGCCAGCTCCTCCGCGACGTCTGGCGCCACCCGGATATGGTTTTCGGCCAGCCACACCGGGTTGAAGGCCTTGCTCAGGTAGTTGCTGCCGGCGTCGGGGGCGATGGCCACCACCACCGAGCCGTGCGGCGCGGCGAGCGCCACCCGAAGGGCGGCCGCCACGGCGAGTCCGGAGGACGGTCCCAGTGACAGGCCCTCATCGTTCAGCAGCCGGTGCGCCGTCGTGTAGACCTCGTCGTTCGGGATGCGCAGGAAGCGGTCCACCGTGGAACGGTTGAAGGCTTTCGGCCAGTCGGCCTCCGGCCAGGTGTTCCCCACCCCGTCCACCAGGATCTGCCCCGCATGGCCGCCGCTGTAGACCGAGCCGAACGGATCGGCGCCGATCACCTCGACATGGCCTGCCGATTTTTCCTTGAGGTAGCGGCCGGTGCCGCTGATGGTGCCGCCGGTGCCAACCCCGGCGACAAAATGCGTGACCGCGCCGCCCGTCTGCTCCCAGATCTCCGGCGCCGTGGTGTCGTAGTGCGCTTGCGGGTTGGCGGGGTTGTCGAACTGCAGCGGACGCCAGGCCCCCGGTGTTTCCGCCGTGATCCGTGCCGCCACCGCGCGCGCGTTCTCCGGCGATCCGGACGGCGCGTCCCAGTCCGTAATCACCACCCGGGCACCGTAACGGTGCAGGGCGGCCAGCTTCTCGGCGGAAATCGAGTCACCCGTGACCACAACCACCGGATGGCCGGTCAGGGCCCCGATCAGGGCAAGCCCGATTCCGGTGTTCCCCGACGTGCTCTCCACGATCGTGGCGCCGGGCTGCAGCGCCCCGCTCCGCTCGGCTGCCCGGACCATACTCAGGGCCGTCCTGTCCTTGATCGATCCGCCCGGGTTTTCCGATTCGAGTTTGACGTAGACCGCGCTGGCCAGGCCCTTGGTGATCGTTCTCAGCCGCACCAGCGGGGTGCCGCCCACCTGGGCCAGGACGGCATCCGCGTCATTGGACAGCTTCTCCGCGACCGTGTGCTTCCCAGTCATGGCTTTCCCCCTCCCCTGTGGCACGTTCCGCGAGCGCGGAGTGCAGATCATCGCGCGCCGCGTCCAGCAGCGCGGACGCCGTCAGCCCGCCGGAGGCGCCGTGGGCCAGCACCCGCTCAAGGCGTGCCTGGATGGCGCCCGTCCCCGCCCCGAGCGGCCGCTCTCCGGTCCCGGCCGCCCCGGGACCCCCACCGGCGCGGGCACCGGCACCGGTAGCGGTAGCGTCGCCGGCCCGGGACAGCAGGTAGGCCGCCGTCAGCGCCTCGATGGTGAAGAGCTTCTCGGCGGCCTCGGCGGAGCGTTCGAGCTGCTGCAGGGCCAGCGGCGCCAGCGTGGAGTGGTCCTCGACGTCGGCGGACAGGGTGGGCGCCCCGAGCGTGGCCGGCGCCGCCAGGGTCTTCAGCTCGGCCAGCAGCCCGGCCGCCGAGTACCAGAGCAGGCCCGGGAGCTCCTCCCGCGCCAGGGCGGCGCCGTCCCCGGCAGCGGCGAGGTGTTGCTGCCGGATCCTGCGCTGCGGCGGATAGAGCTTGGCGATCCGGCGTTCGCTGCTGATCCCCAGGTGCGCCAGGCCCAGCCGGAGGGCTTCGAAGGCCAGGGCCAGCTGCATAGGCTGGAAGTTCCCGCCGGACACCATCCGGCCCGAGGCCAGGTCGGTCAGCGGGTTGTCGCCCTGTCCGTTGAGCTCCACTTCGAGGGCTTCCTCGAGGGCGCGGAGCTGCCAGCGGAAGGCGCCGTGGGTCTGCGGTGCGGCCCGGAACGACAGGGCATCCTGCACTGAGGCGTCCCGGCCGTCCTGCTCCAGCCAGCCGCCGCGGACCAGCCGGCGGACGTTCCCGGCGGAGACAGCCTGGCCGTCGACGGCCTTGGCCGCCTGCACGGCCGCGGAGAAGGGGCTGAGGTTCCCGCCGCCGTCGTACCGTGCGGTCGCTTCCAGCGAGAGCGCCAGCGCGGTGTCGGCCAGGTCCGCCAGGCGCAGGAGCCGTCCCAGCAGGAGCGCGCCCACGCCGATCGAGTAGGAGTTGGCGCTGACCAGGGCCAGAGCTTCCCCCGGCGCCAGGGCCAGGGGCTCCAGCCCGGCGGCGGCGAGTGCCTCCCCGCCGGGGACGGGTGGCCCGTCCGGAGAGAGGACTTGTCCCTCCCCGATGGCGACGGCGGCGACGGCGGCGAGCTGGGTCAGGTCCGAGGATCCCACGGAGCCGTCGCGCGGGATCGCGGGAAGCACACCGCGGTTGAACAGCCGGGCGTAGAAACGCGCCGTCTCCGGGCGCACCCCCGAGCCTCCGCGGCTGAAGCCGATCAGCCTGGCAAGGACCGTGGCGCGGGCTTCGGCGGCGTCCAGCAGCCCGCCGACGCCGCTGTCGTGGTAGCGGACCACCTGGATCTGGTAGGCGAGGATTGATTCCTCGGCCACTGCCGTGTCGCGGCCGGACCCCAGCAGCGTGTTGAGGCCGTAGACCTTGTGCCCGGACTCAATGGCCCGCTGGACCACCTCCCGGGAGCGGCCCAGCACTTCGAGGGCCTGTTCGCTCAGGACCACCCGCACGGAGGGGTCGGCGGCCGCCGCGGCGACCTCCCGGGCGTGCAGCCGGGCCGTGCCGATGAGGAAGGACGCTGCGGCGGCCGGCTGGTCGGTCATGGCGCTAGAAGTCCCGCAGGTTCCGGCGGAGGCCGCCGTCGCCGTAGCTGGTCCGTATCAGCCCCCGGCGGCGGAGCACGGGGGTCAGCCGGTCCAGGACGCCGTGGACCGTCGCGGGGTCCACGAACCCGGAGAAGAGGAACCCGTCGCCGCCCACCTGCGCCCCGGTCTCTTCGAGGTAGTCCGCGATCTCCTCGGCCGTGCCGATGATGCTGTCCCCCGCGCCGCCGCTGCGGGCCTGGAGGAGCTGGCGCAGCGTGGAACCCGGCGGCGCGGCCTTGGTGAAGTGGTCGAGGGTGCCCTGGTTGCTGTTGGTGTGCAGCTCCGGCAGCGGGGCGTCGAGGTCGAACTGCTTGAAGTCGATGACGGAGAGGTAGGAGATGGAGTTGAGCTGGCTGTCGATGTCCCGCTGCGTCAGGTCCCGGCGCCGGGCCCGCAGGTCCTCCGCCTCCGCCCGCGAGCCGACCACCGTGGGCTTGAGGACAAACAGCACCTTGACGTCATCCGGGTTCCGGCCGGCGGCGGCGGCCTCCGCCCGGATGGAGTCCCGGTAGGCCTTCATCCCGTCCGCTCCCCGGGCGAGCGCAATCGCGACGTCGGCGTTGCCCCCGGCGAAGGCCTTGCCCCGCGGGGAGGCCCCTGCCTGCACCAGCACGGGTTCCTCCGGCAATGGTGCCGTGTTCAGCGGCCCGCGGAC
Source organism: Arthrobacter sp. 10L424 (assembly GCF_056395325.1). Classification (NCBI taxonomy): domain Bacteria; kingdom Bacillati; phylum Actinomycetota; class Actinomycetes; order Micrococcales; family Micrococcaceae; genus Arthrobacter; species Arthrobacter sp. 10L424. The sequence goes on from NZ_JBFTJH010000011.1 coordinate 128,887, forward strand.
CTTGAAGAACTCGCCGTCGTGGTGGATCGGGTGGACTTTGGTGTGGTCCGCGAAAATGCCCCCGCCTGCGTCCTCCCGGATCGCGTCCGGTTCCCAGCTGCGCCACAGCCGGCGGACCACATCCACGAATTCCTCGGCCTTCTCATAGCGCCGGTCGTGTTCGATCTGCTGATCCAGGCCGTAGTTCTGGGCAGCGAGGTCGCTGCCGGAGGTCACCACGTTCCAGCCCAGCTGTTCGTGCGAGAAGTGCTGCAGGGTGGCCAGCAGCCTCGCCGCCGTGAACGGCGGGTAGAAGGAGGCGCTGATCGTGGGCACGATGCCCAGGTGCCTCGTGGCGGAGAACAGGTACGGCACGAGGGCCAGCGGATCGTGTTTCGGCGCGAAGGACGCCTGCGCCAGGGAAACTTCCGCGCTGCCGCCGTAGGTGTCCGGGACGGTGAGGGAATCCTCGATGATGAAAAGGTCCAGGCAGGAACGTTCAAAGGCCCGGACCGCGTCCTGGTACAGCGCCGGCTTCTTCCAGTCATAGCCGATCCCGTAGCCGGGGGTTCCCCAGCCCTGGACGCCGAAGCCGTGGCCCACAAACCACCCAAAATGCAGCATGGGACCGACTGTAGGGGCATCCGAGGCGTTCACGGCCACCTGATTTCATCCGGCGTAAAGGGACTTCACCTCCCGTCATTATCCCCCCGGAACCGCCGGATGGGTCCCCGCACTCCGGCGGATTCCGTTACCTAACATGACGACGGCGGCGGTGCCGGCCGGCGTCGCGGGTGTTACGTTTTTGGTGAGTAATGAGAACCGGCGCCAAGCCCTGACTGGCCGGTCGGCAACCCTCCCTTTCGCGGCGGGGTGCCTCAGGTGAATACTCGGCATATCGACCAATTCGAGCTGCAAGCGTGAAAGAAGGAGATCCGTCGTGCCTGACGCGTCCGCCCCCGCTGTCCCCGATACAGCACCCCGTACAGTGCCAGCCCCGGCCCCCGCCGTCCCCGCTGCCGGGGAGAGACTGGCGTACCGCCTGTTCACCGGCCCCGACGACCGCGCCTTCTGCGAGCGCGTCTCGGCCGCCCTGGCCGAGGGCTATGTGCTGCACGGCGGCCCGGCCGTCACGTCCAACGGCGGCAGCGTCATCGTGGCCCAGGCCGTGGTGCTGCCGGCCGCGATCGCCAGCGCCGATGCCGCCGTCGCCAATGCCGTGGATGACCTGGAGTTCGACGGCGAGGGCCACGCGTGAGCTACGCCGGAGACCTCAGCCCGCAGGAGGCCTGGGCCAAGCTGGAGGACGGCGCCATCCTGGTGGACGTGCGCACCGAGGGCGAATGGGCCCACATCGGCATCCCGGACACCAACGAGACCGACAACGATCCGCTGTTCATCCAGTGGAACCTCGCCGGCGGCATCCCCAACGCGCGCTTCGTGGAACAGCTGAAACAGCAGGCCCCCGAAGAGCCGGGCACCGAACTGGTCTTCCTGTGCCGTTCCGGCGCCCGCTCCATCGCCGCAGCCATCGCCGCGACGGAGGCCGGCTTCACCTCCTACAACGTCCTCGAGGGCTTTGAAGGCGAACCGGACCGCTACGGGGAGCGCACCGTCAACGGCTGGAAGAACCGCGGCCTGCCCACCAACCTCGGAAAGCACTAAGTGGCCTTCAACCCCGATGCCGCCGGCTGGAGCGCCGACACCCAGGCCGTCCGCGGCGGGCTCGACCGCACCGGCTTCCAGGAAACGTCCGAGCCGATCTTCCTGAACTCCGGCTTCGTCTACGAATCCGCGGCCGCCGCCGAGCGTGCGTTCACCGGCGAGGACGAACGCTTCGTCTACTCCCGCTACGGCAACCCCTCGGTGGCCACGTTCCAGGAACGGCTCCGGCTGCTCGAAGGCACCGAGGCCTGCTTCGCCACCGCCTCGGGAATGTCCGCCGTCTTCACGGCCCTCGGCGCCCTGCTGGCCGCCGGCGACCGCGTCGTCGCGGCCCGCTCGCTGTTCGGCTCGTGCTTCGTGATCCTCAACGAGATCCTTCCCCGCTGGGGTGTGGAGACGGTCTTCGTGGACGGCCCGGACCTGGAGCAGTGGCGCGCCGCACTGTCGGAACCCACGACGGCGGTCTTCTTCGAATCGCCGTCGAACCCGATGCAGGAAATCGTGGACATCGCCGCCGTGAGCAACCTGGCGCACGCCGCCGGGGCGACCGTCGTCGTCGACAATGTCTTTGCCACTCCCCTGCTGCAGCGCTGCGGGGAGCTGGGCGCGGACGTGATCGTCTACTCCGGCACCAAGCACATCGATGGCCAGGGCCGGGTGCTCGGCGGCGCGATCCTGGGTACCAAGGAGTTCATCGACGGCCCGGTCAAGCAGCTCATGCGCCACACCGGGCCGGCGCTTTCGGCGTTCAACGCGTGGGTGCTGACCAAGGGGCTGGAGACCATGGCCCTGCGGGTGAACCATTCCTCCGCTTCCGCGCTGCGGCTGGCGGAATGGCTTGAGGAGCAGCCCGCGGTCAGCTGGGTCAAGTACCCGCTGCTGCCGTCGCACCCGCAGCACGATCTGGCCGCCCGGCAGATGAAGGCCGGCGGCACCGTGCTGACCTTTGAGCTCTCCCCGTCCGCCGGGCGCTCGGCGAAGGAGGCCGCCTTCGCGCTGCTGGATGCGCTGCGGATCATCGACATCTCCAACAACCTCGGCGATTCGAAGTCCCTCATCACCCACCCCGCCACCACGACGCACCGCGCCATGGGGCCGGAGGGCCGCGCGGCAATCGGCCTCAGTGACGGCGTGGTGCGCCTCTCCGTGGGGCTCGAGGACATCGAGGACCTGGTCCGCGACCTGGGCCAGGCGCTCAAGCAGGTCTAGGTTTCCTCCGCGAGTTGGCATTTCGCGGCAGTGTTTCCTGAACACATTGCCGCGAAATGCGCACTCGGCGGCGGGCCCGCTCAGCCCTGGCGGATCCGCCTCAGGGACGTCCCCTGGTCAGCCTGGTCGCCCGCGGTTCCCTCCGTGGTCACCTCGACCGCCCGTTCGACGACGGCGGCGAGCCCGCCCGCGTGGAACGGCTCCCGCTGCAGCTGCGAACCCGAGCCCTCCGCCAGGATCCGGCCGACGCCCTCGCGGACCAGATCCAACTCGCCCTGCTCCTCGAGCACGGGGGCCACGAAGTCCACGAGCGACCAGACCACATCCGCGGCCGGGGCCGGAGTGAACGTTCCAAAGTCCAGCAACTCCCCGCGCAGTCCGCAGTTGCTGGCCTGCCAGGCCGCCATCCGCAGCAGCAGGGTCGGCACCGGGGCGGGTTCGACGCCGTCGTTCCATTCCCGGGACGCTGACTCGACCAGGGCACGCACGATCACTGCGATCAGCCCCGCGTCCTCGGCCCGCAGGCAGACATCCGCGACGCGGATCTCCACGGTGGGATGATGCCGTGCCAGCCGGGCGTCGAAATAGACCATCCCCTCGTCCATCAGGACGCCGCTTTCCACGAGCCGGGTCACCACCCTCCGGTAGACGGGAAGGCTGCCGAAGATCATGGTGGGGCCGGACCCGGGCCAGCGGTTCCACGCCTGGGTCCGGTAGCTTTCGAATCCGGTTTCGGCGCCATTCCAGTAGGGGGAGTTCGCGCTGAGCGCTATCAGCACGGCGAGCTTGTCCCGGATCCGGTCCATCACCGCCACGCCTTCCTCCGGGGACTCCACGAGGGTGTGGACGTGAAGGCCGCAGGTCAGCTGGTTCCGGACCGTGAGCCCGAAGCGCTGCTGCATGGTCATGTAGCGCTGCTTCGGCGTCAGGTGGGTGGCGGCGCCCTGCGGAGACGTGGCGAGGGCTGCGATGCGGCCGCCGTGCGCCCGGGCGGCGCGGTCCGCACGGCCGCGGCCCTGCCTGAGCTGCCGGAGCAGCTCCGGGTAGTCCAGGCAGGGGCGCGTCTGGGTTTCAATCTGTTCGAGCTTAAGTTCGTAGCTGAAGTCGGCGCCGTCCTCGTGGACCGGTTGCTGCCCGGGGAGAATCAGGGCGGCGTCCTGCTTAGGCGGGACCAGGACGGGCAGCATGACATCGGCGAGGGCAAGCAGCATCCCCGTTTCGGGATCCACTATGAGCAGTTCTTCCTCCACGCCGAAGGTGCGCATAAATCTATTGTGCGTCAGGAACCCCCAAAACGCTCAAGGTCCAACGCGGGGTCAGATCCGGCCCATGCGGGGCGTCCGGAGGGGCGGGATGTGGCCCCGCGTTGCTTGGAGCTGTTCAGCGGGTTCAGCGCATTCAGTCTTGGAAGTACTCGATCTTCGCGCCGATGGTGTTGAGGCGCTCGGCCAGGTCCTCGTAGCCGCGCTCGATCACGTAGATGTTGCGCAGTTCCGAGACGCCCCGGGCGGCGAGCATCGCCAGCAGCAGGCAGGCCGCGGGCCGCAGGGCCGGCGGGCAGCCAACCTCGGCTGCCCGCCATTTGGTGGGTCCGTTGACGTAGATCCGGTGCGGGTCCAGCAGCTGCACCTGGGCGCCGAGCTTGTTCAGTTCGGTCAGGTAGATCGCGCGGTTGTCGTAGACCCAGTCGTGGATCATCGTCTGGCCCGTGGCGTTAGCGGCGATGACCGCGAAGAACGGCAGGTTGTCGATGTTCAGCCCGGGGAACGGCATGGGGTGGATCTTGTCCTCGGGGGCGCGCAGTTCCGAGGGCCTGGTGGTGACGTCCACCAGCCGGGTCCGTCCGTTGCGGGCCAGGTACTCGCCGGACACTTCGAGCCGCTGGCCCATCTGTTCCAGGGTTGCGAGTTCGATTTCCATGAATTCGATCGGAACGCGGCGGATGGTGACTTCCGAGTCCGTGACGATGCCGGCGGTGATGAGGCTCATCGCCTCAATCGGGTCCTCGGAGGGGAAGTATTCGATGTCGACGTCGACGGCGGGGCGGCCGGTGATCTTCAGCGTGGTGGTGCCCACGCCGTCGATCTGCACGCCGAGCATCTGCAGGTAGAAGCACAGGTCCTGCACCATGTAGTTGGGGCTGGCGTTGCGGATGATGGTGGTGCCGCTGCGGTGGGCGGCGGCCATGATGGCGTTTTCGGTGACGGTGTCGCCGCGTTCGCTGAGCACGAAGGAGCGGTCGTGCCCGTCCGACGGCGGCGCCTGGACGGCGTAGAAACCTGACTTGGCGTCGACGCTGAGGCCAAACTGGCGCAGCGCCTGCATGTGCGGCTGCACGGTGCGGGTGCCGAGGTCGCAGCCGCCGGCGTAGGGCAGCCGGTACTCGCTGGATTCGTCAAGGAGCGGGCCCAGCAGCATGATGACGCTGCGGGTCCGGCGGGCGGCCTCCACGTCCATCGAGTCGAGGTCCAGCACGGCGGGGCGCCGGATCTGCAGGTCGTTGGCGTTGAGCCAGGTGCATTCGACGCCGATGCTGGTCAGCACCTCGACGATCCGGTTCACCTCTTCGATCCGCGCGAGCCGCCGCAGCGTGGTGGTGCCGCGGTTGATCAGGCTGGCGCACAGCAGCGCGACGCCGGCGTTCTTGCTGCTGTTGACGTCCACGGAGCCGGACAGGGTGCGGCCGCCCTCGACCCGGAGGTGCGTCATGGCGGGCCGTCCCACCTTCACGATGCTCCGGCCAAAGATGGTCTCGAGCCGCTGGATCATTTTCAGGCTCAGGTTTTGCTTGCCCTGTTCCATCCGGGCGATGGCGCTCTGGCTGGTTCCCAGCTCGGCAGCGAGCTGCCCCTGGGTCCAGCCCTTCTGGCCGCGGGCGTCGCGGAGCAGGGCTCCGACGTGTTCAGCAGTCTCTTGAGTCATTCCCCGAAAATATCACGCATGATTTATTAACCACTGCAAACCGCGGCAAACCCGCCGGAATGCCGTTAATCTCACAGTGATACCCGTACTGTGCGATAACCAGTGCTACTGCTGCGCCAGGAAGACCATGTTCCAGGTCCCCGCCGCCACGGCAGACGCGACGGCGGCTCCGGCGATCAGCAGGCCGCCCAGGAACACCCAAACGTCCAGGCCGCTGAAAACTGAGGTCCGGGCCCAGGTCCGTTGTGCGCTGCCGAAGCCGCGGGCTTCCATGGTGACGGCCAGGCGCGAGGCGCGCCGGACGGCCTGCACCAGCAGCCCGAAGCTCTGCCCCAGGATGGCCCGCAGCCGCTGCAGCGGGTTCCCGTGCGAGCCCACCCCGCGGGCGCGGCGGGCCATGCCGATGGTCTGCCACTCCTCGGCCATCAGTCCCACAAGGCGCAGCGCGGCGAGTGTGCCGAGAACAAAGCGGTGCGGCAGTTTTGCTTTCTGCGCGAGGGCGTCGGCCAGGTCCGTGGGATCCGTGCAGCTCATCAGCAGGACGGCCGGCAGCGCGATGGCCAGGCCGCGGATCATAAAGCCGAGCCCGAGTTCGAGGGACCCTTCGCTGATCGACCAGATCCTGGCGTCGAGCAGGATGTTCCCGCTGTCCGGCGCCAGGATCGTGGTGCTCCAGCCGCCCAGCGCCGCGGCGAGGATCAGGGGCCAGCCGCGCTGCCAGAGCAGTCCAAGGGTCAGGCCGGCCAGCGGAAGCAGCGCCAGTTCGAAGGCGAGCGCCACCGACGCGGACACCCAGTCGATGGACAGCGCCAGCACCAGGGTGATGAGCATGACGGCGGCGAACTTCGCCAGCGGGTTGGCGCGCGCTAGCAGCGCAGGGTTGCCGCGCAGATTCAGTTCCTGCCTCATGGTGCCTGGACCTTCCCTGGGTTCCGGCGTTCTGGTTCCGGAACTCCCGGCGTCCGGCCAGGTTCCCGGTGTTCCGGGGCGCGAAGGCTCAGTGTGGTGCCGCCCAGGACCTCGCTGAATTCGGCGTCGTGCGTCACCGACACGACTGCGGTGCCGCCGTCGAGCAGTTCGGAGAGGAAGGAGGCCAGTTCGGCCCAGGTGTTGGCGTCCTGGCCGAAGGTGGGTTCGTCCAGGACCAGCACCTGCGGGTGCGCGGCGAGGACGGTGGCCACGGACAGGCGCCGCTTTTCGCCGCCCGAGAGTGTGTACGGATTGGCGTCGACCAGATCAGTCAGCCGCAGCCGCTCCAGCAGTTCGTCGACGCGTTCCCCGCCGCGGCCCAGGTGCCGGGGTCCGAACATCAGCTCGTCCAGCACACGTCCGGTGACGAACTGGTGCTCGGGCTCCTGGAACACGGTGCCGATCCGGGCGATCAGCTGCTGCGCCTTCCACCGGTAGGGATCGATCCCGGCGCCGGCGCTGAGGTCCAGGGCGGCGGACACCGTGCCGGAGACCGGCGCCAGCAGGCCGGCGAGGGTCAGGGCGAAGGTGGACTTCCCCGACCCGTTGGGTCCCGTGATGGTCAGCGCCTCACCGGCGCGGACCTGGGCCGTGATCCCGGACTGTACGGGCTCCGGCGGAATGGGACGGAATCCTCCGCGGAACCCCGCCCGCCGCGGCCGTTCCCGCGAGACGGCCAGGTCCTCCGCGGCCAGCAGCAGCTGCCCCGCGATATTGCCTTGTGCGGCTTCCGGGCCGGTGGCACGTGTGCCTGCGGCCCATGTACCGCGTGCCCGGGTCTGCGGCACGTAGCCGGGTACCCAGACCCCGGCTGCGGTGAGCATGTCCCGTGCCTGCGCCAGGACCAGGTCCGGCGGTCCGTCGATCAGCACAGCGGAATCCGTGGCCGATCCTGGTTGCAGCACCACGATCCGGTCCACGAGGTCCTTCCACACCGAGACCCGGTGCTCCACCACCACCAGGGTGGCTCCGGTCTTGTCCAGGCAGCGGCCGACGGCGTCCCGGACTTCCAGCACTCCGGCGGGGTCCAGGTTGGCGGTCGGTTCGTCGAGCAGGATCAGCCCGGGCCGCATCGCGAGGATGCCGGCGAGCGCCAGCCGCTGCTTCTGGCCGCCGGAAAGGGCCGACGTCGGGTGGTCCAGCGGCAGCCGGCCCAGCCCGACGTCGTCGAGCGCTTCCGCGACGCGTGACCAGATCTCTGCCGGAGGCACGGACAGGTTTTCCGCGCCGAAGGCGACGTCGTCACCGAGGCGGGAGAGCACCACCTGGGTCTCCGGGTCCTGCTGCATCAGCCCGGCACGGCCGCGCCGGGCGCGGGGCGGGGCGCCGTCGATCAGCAGGCTGCCGGACTCGTCCGCGTCCCCGGCCGCGCCGCTGGCAGTAAGGTCAGCGCCGCCGGTCGCACGGCCGGCGTCACCGGCGGAGCTGTCGCCGAGCACCCCGGCCAGGGCGTGGAGCAGCGTGGACTTGCCGGCGCCCGAAGGCCCCAGCAGCAGCACGCGCTCCCCGGGCCGGATGTCCAGGTCCAGGCCGCTGACGGCGGGCCGGAGCCGGCCGGCGTGCCGCCAGCCCCAGCCCCGCGCGGTGATAGCCGCCGGCCGGACGCCGCTGCCGGTGGATGTGTTGGAGGCGGGCATCAGGAAAAGACAGGCTCCGTGGCCGCCTTGCGGGAGGCAAAGGAACTGAGCACACCGGTTCGGGCCAGGCCCCGGGTGGCGATCCACGACAGTCCGCCGGCGATCACGGCGCCGGAGACGGTGGTGAAGGCGATGTAGGCCAGCTTGTCCGCGGCTTCGTAGGCAATGTTCCAGCCCCAAGGCAGGAAGGAATCGTTCAGTCCGCAGAACAGCCCTGCCCCGGCCCCGGCCAGCAGGGACACGGGCAGGTTGAACTTCTTGTAGATGAACGCGGCGAAGACCAGCTCGGCGCCAAGGCCCTGCAGGAAGCCCGAGAACAGCACGGAGGCGCCGTACTGCGAGCCCATGATCAGCTCGCCGGTAGCGGCCACGGTTTCGCAGAACACTGCCGCGCCCGGCTTGCGGATGATGAGCATGCCCAGCACCGCCGGAATCATCCAGCCGCCGGCGTAGAGCCCGGTCAGCGGGGGGTAAACCGCATTGAGCGGGACGGAAACGAGGTTGGCGCCCTGGGACCAGGCCCAGAAGATCACGCCGCCGGCCACCGCGATCAACGCGGCCACCACAATGTCCACCACGCGCCAGTTGTAGCTGCGCCGGGTGCGCGTCTGTTTCGCAGATGCAGCAGATGTATCAGTCATATCGTCCTCCTGAGGAACAGGAGGGGAGAGTGCCCCGGGGCCGCGGCTTCCGCCGCCGCCCCGGGCACTCCGAGAACTCGACTCCCTTGCGCCGGTACTAACCGGATCAGGTTCGAGGGTCTGCGGCTGTCCGCACTCTCAGCGCCCACCTGTGGTTTCCCCGGATTTCTCCGGTGATACCCGACGGCGGCGCTCCCCTGTCGTATTGAAAATAGCCCTTGTGGGCGTGGCCCAGTTTACACCCGGGGTTCCTTGCTTTCCGGGCCCGGCCGTCACAATCCGCCGGCGTCGGCGCCGGTGACCTGCGGACCCCTGCTTGGTAGAGTCGGCAGGGCATGGGAACACCGGACACCGCTGCGGCCTGATGGCCACCCGACGGCGGCTCACTAACGGAAGCTGAATCACGTGACCAACCCACCAGTTCCTTCCCCCGGCTACGATCCGGACTCGACCGAAGCGCAGCCGCACGGATCCCTGGCGGCACTGATCGGCAGGATCCTGGCGGAAATGGACGAACTGCAGTTCCCGTCTTTCAGCAAAGACGACGCCCTGGATCTGGGGCTCCGCCTGGTTGAACTCGGCAGGCAGCGCTCCCACCCGATCGCCATCGACATCACCAAGGGCGAGCAGGTGCTATTCCACGCGGCACTGGAAGGCGCCACCCCGGACAACGAACGCTGGATCAGGGCCAAGCAGCGGACGGCCGTGCGGTACGAGGTCCCGTCGCTGCTGGTCGGACTCCGGGCCCGGTCCGCGGGACGGATGATCGAGGACAACGCCTGGTTCGATGAGAAGGAGTTTGCCGCCCATGGCGGCGCCTTCCCCATCTACGTGCGCGGCACTGGAATGGTTGCCACCGTCACGGTGTCGGGGTTGCCGCAGAAGGCCGACCATGAGCTGGTGGTTGAGGCCCTGTCTGACATCCTCGGCCCCGCCGGGAAATAGCCGGGACGCCTGGCCCGGACGGTTCGCCGCTTCCTGCCGGGTTCCGCGCGGTGTGCCGTTGATCGCCAGCGGCTGAGTGTCCGGTTAGAGTGGTGGGCATGACGTCGGGGGACGCGGCCGCGGAGCCGCTTGTACACATCAAAGACTTCAGGATGGACTTCGGGGACACGACGGTCATTAAAGACCTCTCCTTCGATGTCCGGGCCGGGGAGACCTTCGGATTCCTCGGCAGCAACGGGTCAGGGAAAACGACCACCCTCCGGGCGCTGCTGGGCATCTACCAGCCGACCGCCGGGACCCTCCACATCGGCGGCAAGCCCTTCGCCCCGCAGGACGGTGCCCGGCTGGGATACCTGCCCGAGGAACGCGGACTCTACAAAAAAGAGTCCGTCCTGGACGTCATGGTCTACTTTGGCCGGCTCAAGGGCCTGGACAAAACCCATGCCAGGACCTGGTCGCGGGAGTATCTGGAACGCGTCGGTCTCGCCGACAAGGCGAACACGCGCCTGGACAAGCTCTCCGGCGGACAACAGCAAAAAATCCAGCTCGGCGTGACCATCATGAACGACCCCGAGCTGCTGATCCTGGACGAACCCACCAAGGGGTTCGACCCGGTCAACCGGCGCCTGCTGATGGACATCATCGAGGAACAAAAACTCGCCGGCGCGACCGTCATCATGGTCACGCACCAGATGGAGGAAGTCGAACGCCTCTGCGACCGGGTGATCCTGCTCAAGGACGGCACCTCACGCGCCTACGGCACCGTCGCGGACGTCCAGGAACAATTTGGCGGGACCGTCTACCGGCTCACCTACGTCGGAACACTGCCGCCCTCTGCCCTGTACGACATCGTCACCGACGCTGGGGGCGCCGCTGAACTCTCCCCCGGCCCCGGCGCGGACGAAACGGCGGTCCTGCGCGAACTCATCGACCACGGCGTGGCCGTACAGTCCTTCACCACCGCCAGAACATCCCTGGACGAGGTCTTCATCAAGGTCTACGGCGAGAACCACGAAATGGCGGAGGTCTAGATTTCAATGGCACAACAAACATCCACCCAACTCCCGCCCGAATCCCCCGCCCCGGCGCCGTCCACGCCGGTACCGCCGAAACGGCCCTTCGCGCGGCACAACCTCCGCACCGTCGTGGACTTCGAAGTCACACGCACCATGAAAAAGCGAGGCTTCTGGATCGCGACCCTGTCCATCCCGGTCATCATGGCGATCGTTTTCGCGCTCATCTACATGAGCAACTCCTCCACCGCAGCCAGCGAAGACGCCCAGAAAACCGCCGCCATGACCTTCACCTACACCGACGACTCCGGCCTCATCACCCCGGACATCGCCACGGCCATGGGCGGAACGAAAACCACCGACCCCGACACCGCGCTCCAGGACGTCAAGAAGGGACTGACCGAGGCGCACTTCGCCTACCCCGCCGACCCAGCCACGCAGCCGGTGAAGGTCTACGGCACAGACAAGGGGATCTTCGAGAACGGCAAGTACGACGCCGTCGCCAAACAGCTCCTTACCGCCTCAGCCCAAGGCGCGATCGGCTCCCCGCAACTCACCGCAGCGGCCAGCGGCGACGTGACGACCGAGACCGAAACGTTCAAGGACGGCCAAACCACGGGCGGGTTCGGCTCCGCCATCCCGCCGCTGATGTTCCTGGTGATTTTCTACGTCTCGATAATTCTGCTCTCCAACCAGATGCTCAACAGCACCCTGGAAGAGAAAGAAAACCGGGTCACCGAGATGATCCTCACCACCCTGAACCCCACCACGCTGATCACCGGCAAAGTCATTGCCTTGTTCATGGTGGGTCTCATCCAGATACTGGTCTTCCTGACCCCGATCGTTATGGCGTTCCTCTTTTTCCGCGACAAACTCGCCATCCCGGACCTCGACCTGTCGATGATCAGTTTTGAGCCCGGAACCATCATCGTCGGGGCGCTGCTGCTCCTGGGCGGATTCACCGTCTTCACCGGCGTCCTGGTCGCGATCGGCGCCATCATGCCCACCGCCAAAGACGCCGGCACAATCTTCGGGCCCCTGATGGCCTTGATCTTCGTCCCGTTCTACGCGATCAGCCTGATCATCTCCGACCCGCGCGCCCCCATCGTGCAGATCTTCACGTACTTCCCGCTCTCGGCCCCCGTGACCGCCCTTCTCCGCAACAGCTTTGGCACGCTCAGCCCGCTTGAGTCCACGATCATCATCGCCGAACTGTTCATCGCCGGATTCCTCATCCTCCGGCTCGCAGTCCACCTCTTCCGGTACGGGTCCATCCAATACTCGAGCAAACTCTCCATCGCCGAGACCTTCCGGAAACGCACCGCACCAGCCCGGAAATGACAGCACACCGACGACGGCAAGGGGCGTAGTTCTCAGCACGCTGCGCCTTGGCTGGACCGCCGGTCCGGGAACGCTAGGCTAGGGGCAGCCCTGTTTCCTCCCGCAAGGAGTTGCGAAGAATGAACATTTTCATCAAACTGCTCGGCACCGGCATCAGCCTGTTGGCCGGCTTCCTTGGCACCAAGCTCGTTGACAGCGTCTGGGAAAAATCCACGGGGAACAAGCCGCCCAAGGGCAACGACGACGACGTGCCCACCACGCTGCGCTCGGCCCTGACCTTCGCGCTGATCTCAGCGTCCGTCAGCGCCATCATCCAGGTCCTCGCCAACCGCGGCACCCAGCGCGCGATCACGCGCTTCGCCAAGACTCAAGACGTGGTTTAAGGCGCCTGCTTAAGGCGCCTCGTTCAGGCGCCTGGCTTGGGGCGGGGTCCGGCCGCTACCGCCGGCCGGTGACCTCGTCGCCGTCGTCGGTGAAACCGTCCGTACCCGCCGCCTGCTGCACCACAGCCTCCAGTTCGTCGGTGCTGAGAAGCTCCGGGTGCAGGTGTTTGGTGCGGTAACCGGCCCGGCCCACCATGTGCGCCGACACCGGCACCGTCAGCAGCTGGAAGATCCAGGCCACCACCAGCACCGGCCACACCCACCAGGTGCGCATTTGGAGGCCCAGCGCGAACAGCAGCAGGAACAGCCCCAGCACCTGCGGCTTGGTGGCCGCGTGCATCCGGGTCATGAGGTCCGGGAAGCGCAGCAGCCCCACCGCCGCCGCGAGGGACATCAGCGCGCCGACCACCATAAAGACCGCCGAGACGGCGTCGATCACCGTATCGCCGGAGAACGTCTCAGGATTCACGGGGCTGCTCCCTTCGGTCGGCGACGAACCGGGCCACAGTGACGGAGCCGACAAACCCGATGAGTGACACTGCCACCAGCAGCATGAGGTTGTTCAGGTGCCGGTTCACGGCCATGTCGATGCACAGCGCCGCTCCCAGGATGGCCAGCAGCACGTCCGCGGCCAGCACCCGGTCCAGGAGCGACGGGCCCCTCGCGATCCGGATGATCGCCCCGCCGGCGGCCAGTGACAGCACGACGGCGGTGACGGTCAGGACAAGCTGCATCATGGCGCCAGCTCCTGGTTGAGGGCGGACAGTTCGGCTTTGGTGCCCATGATCCTGATCAAACCGGCCTCAGTGTTGCGGACGTCTTTGCGGAACTGCGCGGCGTCTTCGGCGTTGCGGACGTTGATGCCGTGGATGTAGAGCGTTGACGTGGAGCGGTCCACTTCCACCACCAGCGAGCCGGGGATCAGCGCGGTCACATGCCCCGTGGCGGTGACCAGCAGGTCGGAGTGGCTCCGCAGCGGTACGGCGACGACGGCGCTGATGACCTTGGGGCCTTTGGCCACTGCCAGGAACAGGACCTGGAAGCTCGCCACAACCACTTTGCCCAGGAACATCAGGGCGAACGGCACCGCACGCAGCACGTTGAAACGCCCGCCGAGTTCCACCGGGGGCAGGTAGAACAGCCGGGCCACCAGCACCGCGATGAGGGCACCGAAGAGCAGGTTTCCCGGGCTGAAGTTCTGCCACAGGGCGCCCCAGACGATCACGAGCCAGACCAGGAGCGGCAGTTCCTGGCGCAGGGATATCCGTTTCCGGCTCATTTGCGCTCCTCCCCGCTCGCCGGCGGCACGCCGGCGGGGTCCGGGCCGGGCTGGGAGAGCGCCGGGACCGGCGCGCCATCGCCGAGGACCGCGTGGATGTAAGAGGTCCGGTCCAGCATCTCGACGGCGGACTGGTCCGCCACCCGGAACAGCGGCCCGGCAAAGACCGTCAGCGCGACGCCGAAAATCACCAGTCCCAGCGTGGAACCCACCATGGTCCGCGGCAGGAGGGTGACGTTGCTCTGTCCGGCCCGGTCGCCCCTGGCCGAACCGGCGGGATCCGCCAGCAGGACCGGGTCGGGGTGTTCGGCGTCCTCGGGTTTGCGCCAGAAGGCGCGGTTCCAGACCCTCGCGATGGCCAGCAGGGTCAGCAGGCTGGTCAGCACACCGCCGATCACCAGCGCGTAGGCCAGCGGCGTTCCGAGCTGGACGCCGGCCTGCAGCAGGCCCACTTTGCCCAGGAAACCGGAGAACGGCGGGATGCCGGCCAGGTTCATGGCGGGCACGAAGAACAGCACCGCCAGCAGCGGGGACAGCTTGGCAAGACCGGCGACGCGGTCCATCGAGGAGCTGCCGCCGCGGCGTTCGATCAGGCCCGTGACCAGGAACAGGCTGGTCTGGATGGTGATGTGGTGGGCGACGTAGAAGACGGCGGCGCCCAGCCCGGCCACCGATGACATCGCCAGGCCGAACACCATGTAGCCGATGTGGCTGACCAGGGTGAAGGATAGGAGTCGTTTGATGTCGCTCTGGGCCAGGGCGCCGAGGATCCCCACCACCATGGTCAGCAGGGCGGCGACCATCAGCGGCGTATTGAACGTGTCGCCCGGGAACAGCAGCGTTTCGGTCCGGACCATCGCGTACACACCCACCTTGGTCAGCAGGCCGGCGAACACGGCCGTGACCGGGGCCGGCGCCGTCGGGTAGGAGTCCGGCAGCCAGAAGGACAGCGGAAACACGGCGGCCTTGATCCCGAACGCCACGAGCAGCATGACGTGCAGCAGGTTCCGGGTGCCGGGATCCAGCTCGGCGAGCTTGAGGGCGAGGTCGGCCATGTTGATGGTTCCGGTGGCCCCGTAGATCATGGCGATCGCGATCAGGAAGAGCACGGAGGACACCACCGAGACCACCACGTAGGTCACCCCGGCCCGGATCCGCGGGCCCGTTCCGCCGAGCGTCATCAGCACATAGCTCGCGGTCAGCAGGATCTCGAAGCCCACATAGAGGTTGAACAGATCCCCGGAGAGGAAGGCGTTGGACACGCCGGCCACCAGGATCAGGTAGGTGGGGTGGAAGATCGAGACCGGAGCGTCCTCGTCGCCGTCCGCCATGCCCTGCCCGGTGGCGTAAATCAGCACGGCGAGGCTCACGGAGGAGGACACCACCAGCATCAGTGAGGAGAACTGGTCCACCACCATCACGATGCCCCAGGGCGGGAGCCACCCGCCGATGTTGACCGCCGCGGTGCCGCCGTCCCAGACGGAGGCCAGCAGCCAGCACTCAAGCAGCAGCGTCACGGACAGGACCCCGATGCTCACGGTCCGCTGGGCCCGCGCATGCCGGATCAGCAGGAAGGTCAGCGCGGCGCCGAGGATGGGGAGGAGGACGGCGAGCGGGGCGAAACTGGCAATGTTCATTGTCCGCCTCCTTCCTGCTTGGGTTGATTCACGTTGAGGGAGCCGGGTTGCTCCTCCGACGCCGTCTCGTCGGCCTCGAGCTTGTGGTCGCCCACCTTCACGGTGGCGCCGGAGGCGCCGTCGGCACCGTCCGGGCTGTTGGATATCGCGTCGCCGTCCCCGCCGATCATGGTCAGCGGGAATTCGGAGGTTTCCACCGGAATCACGGAGTCGTCCTCAGCGTCGAAGCTGGGGGTCTTGGCGACGCGGCGGTCTTCGGCATCGTCCTGGATCTCGTCCTGGCGGGCCAGTACCCAGGTGCGGTAGATCAGGCCGAGCATAAACGCCGTGACGGCGAAGGAGATCACGATCGACGTGAGGATCAGTGCCTGGGGCAGCGGGTCGCTGTATTCGCCGGGGCCGGTGTCCTTGCTGAACAGCGGCGCCAGGCCCGCGTACCCGCCCGTCGTGAGGATCAGCAGGTTGGTGGCGTTGGTCAGCATCATCAGGCCCAGCAGGACCCTGGTGAGGCTGCGTTCCAGGAGGAGGTAAATGCCGCAGGCATACAGTGCCCCCATGACCGTCAGCAGGGTCAGGTTGACGCTCATGCTTTCCCCTTGGCTGTGGTTTCGGCCGGGATGTCGCCGGCTTCCTGGTCTTCGGACGGCTCCGCCGGGTGTTCCTCGAAGTGCTCATCGATCTCGGCGCCCAGGCTGCGGAGGACATCCAGGGCCAGGCCGACGACCACGATGTACACGCCGATGTCGAAGATGGTGGAGGTGACGAACTTGACGTCGCCAAAGACCGGCAGCCAGAACTCGAGAATGGCGGTCTGGAACACCTGTCCGCCCAGCAGCAGCGGCGCGACACCGGAGGCCGCGGCCGTGGCGAGGCCGATGCCCAGCAGCGCGCCGGCACTGACCGGGGTGGCTTCGCGCAACTCGAAACGGCCGCCGGCGAGGTAGCGGATGGTGAGCGCCAGCCCGGCAGTGAGGCCGCCGGCGAAGCCTCCGCCGGGGAGGTTGTGGCCGGCCAGCAGGAGGTAAATCGAGAAGACGATCATCGAGTGGAAGATCAGCCGCGTGACCACTTCGAAGATGATCGAGCGGCGTTCCGGCGCCAGGGTCCGGCCCGCAACGAGCCACGCATCGCGGCTGGAGGCGGCAAAGCGGCGGCTCATGGCCAGCGCGGCGTCGTCGCGGGTGTTGCCCCGGCCTACTGCGCCGGGCTTCCGGCGCCCGACGGTGCCCTCAGCGACGCTCGACGATGCACGGCTCCGGTCGCCGCGGCCCCGGACGAAGATGAGGCTGGCGACGCCGGTGGCCGCCAGGGCCAGGACGGAGATCTCGCCGAAGGTGTCCCAGGCCCGGATGTCCACGAGGGTCACGTTGACGATGTTCAGCCCGCCGCCTCCCTCGTACGCCAGCTGCGGGAATTCGAGCGAGACGGGCGCCGCCACGCGGGCGCCGAGGGCGTAGATGGCGGCGAACACCATCGTGATGCCGAAGGCGGCGCCGATGATCACGCGGACCACCCGGTACCGCCCGCCGGTGCGGTCCCGGAGCTCCGCGGGGAGGCTGCGCATGGCGAGGACGAAGGCCACCAGGATGATGGTCTCCACCAGCATCTGGGTCAGCGCGAGGTCCGGGGCGCCCTGCAGCGCGAACATCAAGGCGATGCCGTAGCCGGTGACGGAGACCATCAGGACGGCCAGGAAGCGCTTGTTGGCGCGCACGGCGGCGAGCGCGCCGATCACGATCCCGGCGCCCACCACGATCTGCAGCGGCGCGTTCGGGTCGATGAAGTAGAGGTCTCCCGGCAGCGGCTTGTTGGCCATCACCAGCGCGGTGAGCGGCAGGACGAACGCCACGGTCAGGATGACGGACAGGTAGAAGTACAGCGAACCGCGCTGTGTCCGGCCGGTAATCCAGACGGCGACGTCGTCGAGGGCGCCGATGGTCAGCTGGTAGGTGCGGTCGCCGTCGATCCAGCCCGGAACCAGGCCCTGGAGCCGGGCGACGGCATTGCGGCCGTAGAACATGGCCAGGCCGAGTGCGAAGGTGATCGCGGTGAGCCCCAGGGCGGGGGTCAATCCGTGCCACAGCGCCAGGTGGCCGGCGGCGGCCGCCACGTCCTCGCCGGCGGGCACGAACAGAGCCGCGTACGGCTGGATCCAGCCGTCCACCGGGGCGGGCCACAGGCCATAAATGATCGTCAGCAGGCTCAGGATGGCGGGGGCGGCCAGGAAGGCCGGGTTGATCGGCTTGAACGGGGTGGCCTCGACGCCGGGCTTGACGGCGAAGGCGCCCCACATGAACCGTGCACTGTACGCGAAAGTCAGGATGGACCCCAGCACCAGGCCGACAAGGATGACCGGCCCCCACAGGCCCGCGGCGGGGTCGGACGCGTAGTGGACGAAGGCCTCGAAGACGGATTCCTTGGCGACGAAACCGGCCAGCGGCGGGATGCCCGCCATCGAGGCGGCTCCG
The DNA here is from genome assembly GCF_056395325.1 of Arthrobacter sp. 10L424. Taxonomy (NCBI): domain Bacteria; kingdom Bacillati; phylum Actinomycetota; class Actinomycetes; order Micrococcales; family Micrococcaceae; genus Arthrobacter; species Arthrobacter sp. 10L424. The sequence continues at coordinate 146,975 of NZ_JBFTJH010000011.1, forward strand.
ATAGCGGCCACGATCGCGAGGGCACGGGAAGACCGGTAGACGCCGGAGAGCTTGCGGATGTCGCGGGTTCCGGCCTGGTGGTCAATGATGCCCACCACCAGGAAGAGGGTGGCTTTGAAGAGCCCGTGCGCGAGGAGCAGCGCGAGCCCGGCGAGGGCCGCGTCGGGTGTGCCAAGGCCAACCACCATGGTCAGGAACCCGAGCTGGCTGACCGTGCCGTACGCCAGGATGAGCTTGATGTCCGTCTGCCGCAGCGCCCGGTAGCCGCCCACCAGCATGGTGGCCAGGCCCAGGCCGAGCACCACCGGGTGCCAGAACGTGGTTTCCGCGAAGCCGGGGGCCAGCCGCGCCACGAGGTAGATGCCGGCTTTCACCATGGCCGCGGCGTGCAGGTAGGCGCTCACCGGGGTGGGGGCCGCCATGGCGCCGGGGAGCCAGAAATGGAACGGGACCAGCGCGGATTTGGTGATCGCGCCCACCAGGATGAGGACGACGGCGGCTGCCACGGCTCCGGAAGCCGGCCCGGTGGTGAGGGCCGGCGCCTGCTCGAGGATGGTCGAGATCCGGTAGGTGCCGGCGGTGAAGCCCAGGATGATCAGGCCCACCAGCATGGCCAGGCCGCCGGCGGTGGTCACCACGAGGGCCTGCAGCGCGGAGCGCCGCGCTGACAACCGGGTCCGGGCGTAGCCGATCAGCAGGTAGGACAGGACGGTGGTCAGTTCCCAGAAGATGAACATCAGGAGCAGGTCATCGGCCGTCACCAGACCGAACATGGCACCGGCGAAGGCCAGCAGCTGGGCTCCGAACCCGCCGAGGTAGTCGTCCTTGTCCTTGAAATACCGGGCGCAGTAGACCAGGACCAGCGCCCCCACGCCGAGGACCAGCAGGGACATGACCCAGGCCAGGGCGTCCAGCCGGAAGGCGAGTTCGATGTGCAACTCGGGGATCCACGGCAGGACCTCGGATACGGCGTTGCCGACTGCCGTGCCGGTAACGTTGGCGTCCGAGTAGACGGCGCCGTGCTGGAGGAGCAACCAGACGAACGAGACGGCCGGCACCGCTGCGAGGACGAAAAACGAATTTCGGCCGAACTTCCGGAACAGAAATGGCGCCACAGCAGCCACCGCAAAGTGCACGGCAAGGACTGTGATCACTGTTATCTCCGCAACGTCAGGGTTTCGATGGTCAATAAGTTGGAGCAGGCGGCGCATTCGTTAGGTTCAGTCCAGACAGTTTACCAAGCGTTGACAAATTCTTTTCGCAGGGTTTCTTTCGCACGGTGCGCCGGGCCGCGCACCCGCTGCGGATAATATTCGAGCTATGAACTCCGCCGCCGCCCCAGAGGCCATGCGTCCCGCCTCGGAACTGGAATCCGGAAGCCAGGTCTCCCACAAGGGCCGCATCCTCGCCTGGGCTGCCTGGGACTGGGGCTCGGCCGCTTTCAACGCGGTCATGACCACCTTCGTCTTCACCGTCTACCTGACCTCGAATGCCTTCGGCGGCGAGGACCAGGCGTCCGCCGTCCTGGGCGGCGCACTCGCCGTCGCCGGCGCCGCGATCGCGCTGCTGGCCCCCGTCACCGGGCAGCGTTCCGATACGGGCGGGCGCCGGAAGCTCTGGCTCGGGGTTAACACCGCCGCCGTCGCGCTCCTGACCGCGCTGTGCTTCTTTGTGTTCCCCCGGCCGGAGTTCCTGCTGCTCGGCGTGACCCTGATTGCGCTGGCGAACGTGTTCTTCGAGTTCGCCGGCGTGAACTACAACGCCATGCTCACCCAGATCTCCACCCCGCAGAACATCGGCAAGGTCAGCGGCTTCGGCTGGGGCATGGGGTACCTCGGCGGCATTGTGGCGCTGCTGGCGGTGCTCCAGCTGTTTGTCCAGCCCAGCTTCGAGTGGTTCGGCGCCTCGACGGCGGACGGCCTGAACATCCGACTGGTCGCAGTGTTCTCCGCGCTGTGGTTCTTCATCTTCGCGCTGCCCGTCATGTTCGCCGTCCCGGAGCTTCCCCGGTCCCGGCAGGGCGCCAGCCTGGGGTTCCTGGCCTCCTACGGCCTGCTGGTGCGGCGGATCAAGGCGATCTACCGGACCAGCCCGCACACCATCTACTTCCTGCTGGCCAGCGCCGTGTTCAGGGACGGGCTGGCCGCGGTGTTCACCTTCGGCGGCATCATCGCCGCGGGCACCTTCGGCTTCGAGCTCAAGGAAGTCATCTTCTTCGCGATCTTCGGGAACGTCGTTGCCGCGGTGGGCGCCATCCTGGGCGGCTTACTCGACGACCGGATCGGACCGAAGGCGGTGATCACCGGATCCCTGACCGGGCTGCTGATCGCCGGCACCGCGATCCTGGTCCTCGGCAACGAAACCCATTCCATGTTCGGCATGGAGTGGTCCGGCAGCACCACCTTCTGGATTTTCGGTCTGTTCCTGTGCCTCTTCGTGGGGCCCGCACAGTCCTCCTCGAGGGCCTATCTGGCCCGGCTTGCCCCGCACGGAGAATCCGGCGAGCTGTTCGGCCTCTACGCCACCACCGGCCGGGCCGTCAGCTTCCTCGCTCCCGCCCTCTTCACGCTGTGCATCACGGTCGCGGCGCCGCTGGTCGAGCCCGGCCAAGCGCAGCGCTGGGGCATCCTGGGGATCATGGTGGTGCTCCTCGCCGGGCTGCTGCTCCTGCTCCCGGTCAAGGCCCCGGACAAGACGGAAATCGCCGTCGTCCCCGCCGCCTGACGCTGCGCGAAAAGCCATACGGCGCATTAGGCTGGAGGCATGAACGTGGATGAAACAGACCTCCCGGGACTGGGCCGGCGCAAGGACTTCATGACCGCCTCCGGGCGGCGGATCGGCGTCGTGGAATACCGCGAGGGCCAAACCGAACTGATCGTCTCCACCTGGGATGATCCGGACACCTGCCAGGCGTCCATCCCGCTGACCGCCGACGAGGCCGCCGCGCTGGGCAACTTGCTGGGCGGCCAGCGCCTGGCCATGCAGCTTTCGGAAGCCCACCGCGAGGTCCCGGGGATCGTCACCCGGCAGTTCTCCATCGCCGCCGGCTCCCCGTTCCACAACCAGCCGATGGGCAAGGCCGCCATCCGGACCCGCAGCGGCGTCTCGATCGTCGCGATCATGCGCGAGGGCGAGGTGGTCCCGTCACCGGGACCCGACGTCGTCCTGCACCCGGGCGACCTCCTGGTCGCTGTCGGAACGCAAGAAGGCCTCGACACGGCGGCCGGCATCCTCCGCAACGGCTGACGGCATGGATCCGCTCGCATTGACCCTGATTGAACTCGGGGCCGTCGTCTTTTGCCTCGGCATTCTGGCGAGGCTGGCCGGGCGGATCGGTATGTCCCCTATCCCGCTGTACCTCCTCGGCGGCCTGTTCTTCGGGGCCGGCGGTGTTGTGAAACTCGACGGTATGCACGAGTTCGCACATCTCTCGAGCGAGATCGGCGTCATCCTCCTCCTGCTTATGCTCGGATTGGAATACACGGCCGCCGAACTGGTCACAGGGCTGCGCCGCTCCTGGCAGGCCGGCGTCCTGGACCTGGTCCTGAACTTCGTGCCCGGCGCCCTCCTCGCGATTCTGCTGGGCTGGGGCGTCGTCGGAGCGATGGTGATGGGCGGCGTCACCTACATTTCATCGTCGGGGATCGCAGCCAAGGTGATCACGGACCTGGGCCGGATCGGCAACCGCGAAACTCCGGTGGTGCTCTCGATCCTGGTGTTCGAGGATCTCGCCATGGCCATCTACCTGCCGGTCCTGACGGCCACCCTGGCCGGGGTCAGCTTCGCCGTGGGACTGCAGACAGTCGGGATCTCACTTGCCGTCGTCACTGTGGTCCTGCTGGTGGCTTTGCGGCACGGCCACCACGTGTCCAAGGCCGTGCACAGCGAAAATTCCGAGGTTTTCCTACTCAACCTGCTGGGGGCCGCACTGCTCGTGGCCGGCCTCGCCGCAGCCATGCAGGTGTCCGCGGCGGTGGGCGCCTTTATGCTCGGAATTGCGATTTCAGGTGCCACCGCGCACAACGCCACCAGGATCTTGGAGCCCTTGCGGGATCTCTTCGCGGCCATCTTTTTTGTGGTCTTCGGCCTTAATACGGACCCCTCCACCATCCCGCCAGTGCTCGGCTGGGCGCTTCTTTTGGCCGCCGTCACAGCGGCCACCAAGATGCTCACCGGGATCTGGGCGGCGAAGCGCGCCGGGATCGGCCTGCCGGGCCGCTTCCGCGCCGGCGCCGCACTGATCGCCCGCGGGGAGTTCTCGATCGTGATCGCCGGACTCGCCGTGGCCTCCGGCGTGGTGCCCGCAGAGCTCGCGGCCCTGGCCACCGCCTACGTGCTGATTATGGCAGTGACAGGCCCGCTCGCCGCCCGCTACGTGGAGCCGATGGTGGCGATGCTGCGCCGCCCGGCGACGCCCCCCGCGGTACAGACGGCCGACGGGATCTGACCGCACAGCCGGTCTGCGCCCACCCGCGGGAGGTGGGTCTAGACGTCCGTGCGGTGGAAGTTCAGGTGGCTGCGGCTGGCTGTCGGGCCCCGCTGGCCCTGGTAGCGGTTGCCGTACTCGCCGGAGCCGTACGGGTGCTCAGCGGCCGAGGTGAGCCGGAAGAAGCAGAACTGGCCGATCTTCATGCCCGGCCACAGCTTGATCGGCAGCGTCGCCATGTTGGACAGCTCCAGCGTCACGTGGCCGGAGAATCCCGGATCGATGAATCCGGCGGTCGAGTGGGTGAGCAGGCCAAGCCGGCCCAGCGAGGACTTGCCCTCGAGCCGGGCGGCGATGTCGTCGGGGAGGGTCACCGTCTCGTAGGTGGAGCCCAGCACGAATTCTCCGGGGTGAAGGATGAAGGGTTCGCCGGCCTCGACCTCCACCAGGCGGGTCAGCTCGGGCTGTTCCTCGGCCGGATCGATGTGGGCGTATTTGTGGTTGTCGAAGAGCCGGAAGAATTTGTCGATCCGGACGTCCACCGACGATGGCTGAACCATGGCGGGGTCGAACGGCTCCAGAACGATCCGTTGGGAGTCAATTTCGGCACGAATGTCGCGGTCTGAGATCAGCACAGACTCAAAATTACCGTACTCGCCGCCAACAGATGTGCGCGGGCTGGTATTACAGCACCGCTGTTACGGCGCCGACTGTTTTTCCAGCACTGATTTGAGCTGCTCCAGCTGGCAGACCTCAGCCTTCATCCGCCGGCGGAAGGGGGACTTCAGCCGGGCCAGGATCCCCCGGGGCTCGCACTCGAGGGCAAAGCGGACGCGGGTGCTGCCGCCTTCGGTGCTCAGGTAGTAGCCGCCGTGCATCCGTTCCGGCCCGGCAAGCGCCCTGTACTGGATCTCCGCGCCGGGGCGCGCCTCAGTGATCTCAAAATCCCCGCTGATAGTGCGCCCGCCGGGGCCGGCGATGGTCTGCCGGTAGACGGCCCCTTTCGTCCCGGCGGCGCCGGATTCCAGCTCAATGCTGCGGACGCCGGTCCGCCAGCTGGGCAGGTTGCGGGCGTCCAGCAGGAAGTCATACACGCTCATGGCATCCCGCTGGATGACGACGTCGTACTCTGCGATTGCCACGGAAATCCTTGCTCGGCGGACAGCTGATGGGCGTAGCCCGCTTCCCCGGAACTGCAGCTAACTCCTTCAGGATAGACAGCAAGGCCCGCCCCGCGCGGCTGCGGGGGCGGGCCTTTATCGAAGAGTTATGGGGCTCCGGACTGTGCACCGGCTGTGTGCTGCTCCGTGACTGCTTCGCAGTGGATAATTCAGCAGCTACTTTTCGGTCAGCTTCGGCACCGAGAACACCACGATGGCGCCGACCACGGCGAAGGCCGCGAACATGTAGAAGTTGAGCTGCCAGCCGAACGCCATCCCGGCGATCAGCCCGCCGATCAGCGGCCCGCAGATGGCGCCGATGCGTCCGATGCCCAGGGACCAGCTGAGGGCCGTGGCGCTCAGGGACTGCGGGTAGTGGGTGGCGCAGTAGCCGCCCACCAGGATCTGCGTTCCCACGGAGCCGAGGCCTGCGAAGGCGACGATCACGAGCAGCATCGCCAGCGGCAACTGGAGGCTCAGCATGAGGATGGCCACGAAGGCGAGGAGGAACGACGCCGTCACCACCTTGCGGATGCCGATCTTGTCCGCCAGCACGGAGGCGCTGATGGAGCCGACGATCGCGCCGGCGTTGAGGACCAGGAGGAAGGTGAGTGCATCCCCGAGCTGGAAGCCGGCCTGGCGCATGATCTGCGGCAGCCACGTGTTCAGCCCGTAGACCAGCAGGAGACCGCAGAAGTTGGCGAGGGCAAAGAGGACCGTGGAGCGGATCCACTTGCGGGTGAAGAGGGTCTTCATGGCTGATTTGGGCGCCTCGACGCCGGTCTTGACGTCCTCGGCGGTGACGATGTCCGAGTAGACCAGGCCATAGCGGTCCGCGGTGGCCTTGGCTTCTTCAATGCGCTGCTTGCGGGCAAGGTAGGCCACCGATTCGGGGAGGAGCTTCCAGGCGATGGGGAGCAGGGTGACCAGGGGCAGGGCGCCGATGGCGTACATCCAGCGGAAGTCGATGTGCTGCAGGAGGTTGATGGCGAGGAGAGAGGCGCCCACGCCGCCCACCGAGTACCCGCTGAACATGACGGCGTTGGCGATCTGGCGGCGCTCCTTGCGGGCGTATTCGACCGTCAGCGCAATGCAGGTCGGCACGATACCGCCCAGGCCCAGGCCGGTCAGGAACCGCAGGAAGCCGAAGACCTCGGCGGACGGCGCGAAGGCCGTGAGCAGCATGAACGTGGAGAACCACGCGATGCAGGCCAGCATGATGCGGCGGCGGCCCAGCTTGTCGGTCAGGATGCCGACGGAGAGCGTGCCGACCAGCATCCCGACCAGGGCCAGGCTGCCGATCAGGCCTGCCTGTGCGGGGGTGACTCCCCATTCCTGGAACTTCAGGATCGTGGGGACGGTGGAACCGTAGACCACCAGGTCATAGCCATCAAAGACGATGGCCACGAAGCACAGGATGAGGACCGCGTGGCCCTTCCAGCGAGGTGTGGCCTCGTTGCGCAACTCAGTCGACATTGACTGCGTCATGGATGTACCTCTCGTTGAGATTTCTTTGGGGATTTGTGCGGTAGCTCACATGCTGTGCCCACTGTGTCACGCTTTGATTCCGACAGTAAACAAATCAGCATATATCGTTTGCGTAACGATCGTCAGTCATTGCGAAGGGCGTCAGTGTCCCTTGAAAGCCTCGGCCAGCCACCAGGCACCGCCGTCGGACGCGATCTTGGCGTCGATGACCAGCGGTCGGGAGGGACGCTCCCGCACCCAGGCACGGACCTCTCCGAGGTCCGCCACGCTCCGGACCGTCACGGCGTCCGCGCCGAAGCCCCGGGCGATCGCGGCGATGTCCGTGTCCGGAAAGGTGACCGTGCTGAGATCGACGGCGGGACCGCCGTCGGGACTCCCGTCGTCGGTGTCGCCCGCGCCGAAGTGGTGGACCTCGGCACCGTAGCCGGCGTCGTTGTAGATGATGCAGACCAGGGGCAGCTCCAGCCGGACGGCGGTCTCCAGTTCGCTGATGCCCATCAGGAACCCGCCGTCCCCGGCGCCGAGTACCGGCAGCCTGTCCGGCCGGGCCAGCGCGGCCCCGATCGCCGTGGAGAGGCCCAGGCCGATCGACTGGAAGGCCTGCGTGAAGCAGAAACCGAACTCGTCGGGGACCCTTAGGTAGGTGCTGGGGTAGCCCATGAAGTTGCCTGAGTCGATCGATACGATCCGGTCCGCGGGCAGGATGGCGTCCAGTTCGCGGCTCAGTACGCGGGGATCGATCCGCCCGCTGCCGGAGAGGTCCGGTGTTTCGACGCCGTTCCAGCGAGAGCGTTCCGCGATGGCCTCCGCGTTCTCCGCGGTGCGGTACTTCCCGGCCGGTTCCGGCTGGAGCGTCCGCAGTTCCGCCAGGACATCCGCCGCGGTCAGCGCTGCATCACCCACCACGCCCAGGTCGACGGGCCGGTTGGCGCCGAGCGCGGAGTCCTCGACGTCGACCTGCACCACTGCGGTCCCGTCCGAGATCAGGTGGCCGTGCCGCATGGTCCACATGTTCAGGGCGCAGCCCCAGCCGATAATCAGGTCGGCGCCCTGGATCAGCCCGGCGCTGAGCGGTGAGGAGAATCCGCCGGAGATCCCGAGGTTGAAGTCCTCGCCCTGGAAGAGCCCGTTCGCCACCGCGGACGTGGCCACGAGCGCGCCCCCGTGGGCGGCCAGGCCGAGCAGTTCCTCCCGCGCATTCCGTGCCCCGCGCCCCGCCACAAACACCGGGCGCTCGGCGGCGTTGATCAGGTGCGCCAGGCGCCGGACGCTGGCGGCGGCGGGTCGGACCGGCTGGGCGTCGGCAACCGCAGCCGGGTGCGCATCCCGGTGCACAGCGGGGGCCGGGGCGGACTGGACGTCGAGGGGCAGGTTGAGCACCACGGTGCGGCGTTCGTTCCGTGCCGTGCGGAAGGCCCGGAGGGTGTCCGCGACGGCGGTTGCCGGGGAATGGATCCGCTCGCTCACGGCCCCGACGCTGCGGGCGAGCGCGTCCTGGTCGATCTTGAAGTTGGACCGTACCGCGGAGGACTGGGTGTCGGCCGTCAGCACGATCAGCGGCGTCCGGCTCTTGGCGGCTTCCCCGATCCCGGTGATCGCGTTGCTCAGCCCGCAGCCCTGATGGGTGCTGACCACGCCCACCCGCCCGGACATCCGGGAGTACGCGTCGGCCATGGTGGCCGCGCCGCCCTCGTGCCGGGCGGCGGTGAAGGGCACTCCGGCCAGTCGCAGGGCGTTGGTCACCTCGAAGTTGCCGCTGCCGACGACGCCGAAGACGTGCCCGACGCCGAGCCCGGCCAGGGTCCGGCCCACGAGCTGCGCGACGGTCGCCGGCACAGTCTCCTGCGGGGCATCGACGGCCTGCGCCAGCGCGTCCGGGGAACTTTGTGAAACTACTAGCATGGACTTACCTCCCACTTAGTAATGCACTCGTATTGCTCTTCTAACTCCCCGGCGGCGTCCATGAACCCCACCCAGTCCCTCCCCTGCACTGCCACGACGGCAACCCTGGTTCGGACCATTGAATGGGTGGATACGGATGGCGCGGGGCACCAGCACAATTCGGCGGTGCTCCGCTTTGTCGAGGCCTGCGAGGCCAAGTTGTTCCGGGACCTGGATCTGCCGGAGTACTTTCCGTCGGCGCCGCGGGTTCGCCACGAGCTCAACTACCGGGCGAAGTTGTACTTCGGCCAGCAGGTCACCACCACCGTAGTGGTGGAGAAAATCGGCCGCACGTCCATGACGTTCAGCTTTGAAGTGTGGGGCGAGGAGTTCCGCGGCGAACCCCGAGTCCTCGCCGCCCACGGAACCTTTGTCACCGCCCATGTGGCCCGGGGCGGCACGGCGGCCACCCCGTGGCCGGCGGACCTGGCGGCCAAAGTCACCGCCCGCGCGGCGCACAGCCAGGACTAGCCCGCCCGGCCGATGCCCGGCACCGCGCCCTTGCGGTGCCGGGCAGCAGCCGCGCCGGGCAGCGATTCCGTACGGGCCCTAGACCGACGCCGGCACCTTCGCGGGCGTCCAGCGCAGATGCGTGGGCAGGTCGGCGATCTCCGGCTCCCGCACGAGCGCCAGCCGGGGCCGGACCGCGTCGGTGCGGGCCGACGGCGGCTTCCGGCTGCCGGCGCGGAACTGCTCCGGCCAGTCGGCGCCGGGCCCGCGGTAGTCCTGCTCGATCGCCGCGTGCAGGGTCCACTGCGGATCAAACAGGTGCGTGCGGCCGAGGGCGCAGAGGTCCGCCCGGCCTGCCAGCAGGATCGAGTTGACGTCGTCGTACGAAGACACTGCCCCGACGGCGATCACCGCCACGCCTGCCTTGTGGGCCACTTCCTGCCGGATGCGGTCGGCGAACGGGGTCTGGTAGCTGCGGCCGTAGGCGGGCTTCTCGTCCTTGACCACCTGGCCGGAGGAGACATCCACGCCGTCGGCGCCGTGCTCCACAAAGGCCCGGGCGATTGCGACGGCGTCACGCTCGTCGTTGCCGCCGGGGGCCCAGTCTGTTGCCGAAAGCCGCACGGTCAGCGGCTTGTCCGCCGGCCAGGCGGCGCGGACGGCGTCGAAAACCTCCAGCGGGTAGCGGAGCCGGTTCGCCAGCGATCCGCCGTATTCGTCGGTGCGCCGGTTGGCCAGCGGCGAGAGGAACGAGGAGAGCAGGTAGCCGTGCGCGCAGTGCAGCTCCAGCAGGTCGAAGCCCGAGGCGGCCGCCCGGACGGTGGCGGCGACGAATTCGTCCCGGACCTTGTCCATTTCGGCCCGGCTGATTTCGCGCGGGGCCGTGCTGCCGGGGCCGTACGGAATGGCCGAGGGGCCCACCGGCTCCCAGCCGCCGTCGGGCAGCGGCTCGTCGATGCCTTCCCACATGAGTTTGGTGGAGCCCTTGCGGCCGGAGTGGCCCAGCTGGACGCCGATGGCCGCCGTCGAACGGCTGTGCACGAAGTCGACGATCTCGCGCCAGCTCTCCTGCTGGGCCTCGTTGTAGAGGCCGCTGCAACCCGGCGTGATGCGGCCGGTCTCGGAGACGCAGACCATCTCGGTCATGACCAGGCCGGCGCCGCCGAGAGCCTTGCTGCCGAGGTGGACGAGGTGGAAGTTGCCCGGGACGCCGTCGGTGGCGGAGTACATGTCCATCGGGGAGACGACGATCCGGTTCTTCAGTTCCAGCCCGCCGATCCGGTACGGCTGGAACATGGCGGGGGCGCTGCCCGAGATGCCCTGGGTGCGGGCGAATTCCTCGTCCACCCGGGCCGCGAACTCGGGATCGCGGAGCTTGAGGTTGTCGTAGGTGATCCGGCGGCTGCGGGTGAGCAGGTTGAAGCAGAACTGCACCGGGTTCTGGTCCTTGTACATGCCGATGTTCTCGAACCATTCCAGCGAGGCCTGGGCGGCGCGCTGGGTGGACTCGACCACCGGCCGGCGCTCCGTCTGGTAGGCTGCCAGGGCCGTTTCGAGCTCGGAGTGCTCGTGCAGGCAGGCCGCCAGGGCGAGGGAGTCCTCCATGGCCAGCTTGGTGCCGGAGCCGATGGAGAAGTGCGCGGTGTGGGCGGCGTCGCCGAGGAGCACGACGTTGCCGTGCCGCCAGGACTCGTTGCGGACGGTGGTGAAGTTGATCCACTTGGAGTTGTTGACCAGGACCTCGTGGCCCTCCAGCTCCTCGGCGAATATGGCTCGGATGGTGTCCACGGCCGCCTCGTCGCTTTCGCCGGGCCGGAAGGCCTGGTGCTCGGTGGCGTCGAAGCCGGCGCTGCGCCAGACGTCCTCGTGCATTTCGACGATGAAGGTGCTGCCCTCGTCTGAGTAGGGGTAGCCGTGGATCTGCATGACGCCGTGCTCGGTGTCCTTGACGAAGAACTTGAACGCCTCGAAGACGAGGTCGGTGCCGAGCCACATGTACTTGGACTTGCGGACGTCCAGGCTGGGCCGGAAGACGTCGGCGTAGCGGGAGCGGACGGCGGAGTTCAGGCCGTCCGCGGCGAGGACCAGGTCGTAGTCCCGGCTGAGTTCCTCGACGTCGGGCGCCAGGGTGCTGAAGCGCAGGTCGACGTCGAGTTCGGCGCAGCGCCGCTGCAGCAGCTCGAGCAGCTCCTTGCGGCTCATGGCGGCGAAGCCCTGGCCGCCGACCGTGTGCTGCGCGTCCTTGAAGTGGATGTCGATGTCGGTCCAGCGGGCGAAGCGCTCGGACATGTACTCGGCGATCACGGTGTCCGCGTTGCCGATGCCGCCGAGGGTTTCGTCGCTGAAGACCACGCCGAAGCCGAAGGTGTCGGACGCGGCGTTGCGTTCCCAGACGGTGACCTCGTGGTTCGGGTCCAGCTGCTTCATGAGGGCGGCGAAGTACAGTCCGCCCGGACCGCCGCCGATGATTGCGATTTTCATGTGGTGCCTCTCAAGCGTTCTGGTGTTCGGGGGTGGCGGTGTCAGCGGCCAGCTGCTCGCGCAGCCGGAAGTGCTGGAGTTTGCCGCTGGGGTTGCGGGGCAGGCCGTGAACGAAGTTCACCTGGCGCGGGTACTTGTACGGGGCGATGGTCTGCTTGACGAAGTCCTGGATTTCCTTGCGTTTGGCGTCATCGGCCTCGACGCCCTCGCGCAGCACGATGAAGGCGCAGACCACGCTGCCGCGGTCCGGGTCGGGCCGGCCGACGACGGCGTTTTCCATCACGTCCGGGTGCTGGTCAATCGCGGCTTCGACCTCCGGTGCGCCGATGTTGTACCCGGAGGACACGATCATGTTGTCGGAGCGGGCCTGGTAGAAGAAGTAGCCGTCGCCGTCGCGGCTGAAGGTGTCGCCCGTGACGTTCCAGCCGTTGACGACGTAGTCCTCCTGGCGGGAATCGTTGAGGTAGCGGCAGCCGGTGGGGCCGATCACGGCGAGGCGTCCGACGGCGTCCGGGCCGAGTTCCCGGCCGTCCTCGTCAAGGATGGTGGCCCGGTAGCCGGGGACGGCCGTGCCGGTGGCGCCGGTACGGATGTCGTCCCCTGCCGCGGAGATGAAGACGTGCAGCATTTCGGTGGCGCCGATGCCGTTGACCAGCTTCAGGCCGGTGCGTTCGTGGACGGCGCGCCAGGTTTCGGCCGGCAGGTGCTCGCCGGCCGAGACGGCGGTTCGGAGGCTGGCGAGCAGCCCCTCGGCGCCTTCCTTGAGGATCGCCTTGTAGGCCGTCGGGGCGGTGAACAGGATGGTGGCTTTCGCCGCGTGCACCGCCTGCGCCAGTTCGAGCGGGGTGGCGCGTTCGGTCAGCAGCGCGGCGGCGCCGAAGCGCAGCGGGAAGACCACCAGGCCGCCGAGCCCGAAGGTGAAGGCCAGCGGCGGGGACCCCGCGAAGACGTCGTCCGATGTCGGCTTCAGGATGTGCCGGGCGAAGGTGTCCGCGTTGGCGAGGATGTCGCGGTGGAAGTGCATGGTGATCTTCGGCGTTCCGGTGGTGCCCGACGTCGGGCCGAGCAGCGCGACGTCGTCTGCCGCCGTCGCGACGTTGGTGAAGTCCCCGCTCTTGGCGGCGCAGCGTGCGGCAAGGTCCGTGCCGGTGCTGCCCCCCATGGCCAGCACCGGCACGTCGTTTCCGGCGGCCTCGGCCAGGTCGTCCAAGAACCGGCTGTCGCAGAGGGCGGCGGCCGGCCGGGTCAGGTCCAGCAGGGTCCGGATCTCGTTTGCGCGCAGCGCCGGCATGATCGTGACGACGACGGCGCCGGCCTTGAGCACGCCGAGCCAGGCGGCGACGAGCCACGGGTTGTTCGGCGAGCGCAGCAGAACGCGGTTTCCGGGGACGATCCCGAAGTCCTCGACCAGGACCTGGGCCACCTGGTTGGCGTGGCGCTGCAGCTCACCGTAGCTCCAGGACCCGCCGTCGGGGGTGAGCAGGGCGGGGCGGTCGGCACCGAAGCTGCGGACGGCGTCGTCGATCAGCGCGGTGGCGGCGTTGAGCTGCTGCTGGTACTGCAGTTCCGGGAGGGTGAACTCCAGGGCGGGCCACTGCTCTGCCGGGGGCAGGTTGTCACGCGCAAAGGTGTCCTGGTGCGCCGAGGGCGTTAGATCCATGGCAAGCCTTTCGTATCGTCATTGATAGGAGTGGGAGCAATCTTCGAGTGCTCCGAAACGGCCGTTTTGACGGGCCAAAAGGGCAGTTACGGAGCAGTCGACTTCCGGATCATGCCTTCCTGGACCACCGTGGCGAGGAGCCTGCCCTGCCGGTCGTAGAAGTGGCCCTGCGCCAGGCCGCGGCTGGCCTGGGCGGAGACGGCTTCCTGGACGTAGAGCAGCCAGTCGTCCACCCGGCCTTCGCGGTGGAACCACATGGCGTGGTCCAGGCTGGCGGTGACCAGGCCCGGGTCGCCCCAGGCGTAGCCGTGCACCCGGAGTACCGGTTCCAGAATGGTGTAGTCGCAGACGTAGGCCAGGGCGGCCCGCTGCAGGTCGGGATCGTCCGGGAGCCGGTCGAAGGCTTTCACCCAGACCGCCTGGTGCGGCACCTGCTCGCCCTCGACGCTGAGGTAGACGGCGCCGGGCACGTGCCGCATGTCGAAGCTGCGGCCGCCGGACCAGTACGCCGCGGCGTCGCCGTCGACGCCGTGGAGCACGTCGGCGGAGGACGGCAGCGACTCCGGATCCGGGATCCCTGCCGGCATGGCACGGGCGAATTCCTCGCCGGATTCCTCCGCGTGGAAGGAGGCCATGGCCACGTAGACAGTCTTGCCGCCCTGGTAGGCGCGGACCTGCCGGGTGGAGTAGCCCCGCCCGTCGCGGAGCCGCTCCACCTCGTAGCGGACCTCGGCGCCGATGTCCGCCGGCCGCATGAAGTAGCTGTGCATCGAGTGCAGCGAGCGGTCATCCCCGACCGAGCGCATCGCCGCGGCCGCGGCCTGGGCCACCATGTCCCCGCCGTAGGCCTTGGGCCACGGCACGTACTGCGTCGTGGCGGTGTAGGCCTCGTCGAGGAAGTCCGGCTCGGCCGGTGTCAGCTCGAGGGCGGACAGGAGGATCTCCGACGTCGGGCTCATACCCGGCGGTACCCGTCGAGCGTGGAGTCGTCGACGTCGTCGAGGTTCACCACGATGTTTTCCGGGGTGCGGGCCGTGAGCCAGACGAGTTCCTCGGTGATGCTCATGTTGGCTTCCACGTGCGGCATGTACGGCGGGACGAAGACCCAGTCGCCCTCGGTCATGTCGATGAATTCCTTGTAGTCCTCGCCGAAGTAGATCCGGCCGTGGCCGCGCAGCACGTAGCCGCCGGTCTCGGCTTCGCCGTGGTGGTGCGGGAAGGAACGGTAGCCGGGTTCGTTGCTGACCTGGCCGTACCAAATCTTTGTAGCAGGGGTGTGCTTCGGGCTGACGCCGGAGATCCGGACGGCTCCGCCGGACTGGCCGGTGTCGCGGTGCTCGGCGCCCTTGCGGGTGACGACGGGAACAACCTGGTCTGTGATCTGTTCTGTCATGGTGATACCTCTCTAGATGCGGGTCGGTATTGGTGGCTTAGAGGCGGACTGTATTGGTGAGCGTGCCGATGCCCTCGACCTCGGTGGTGACGACGTCGCCGTCGTGCAGGAAGCGCGGCGGGGTGGCGCCCATGCCGACGCCGCCGGGGGTGCCGGTGAGGACGACGTCGCCGGGGCTCAGCCGCGTGAAGGTGGAGATGTAGGACAGCAGGGCGGCCGCCGTGAAGACGAGGGTTTTGGTATTGCCGTTCTGGACTTCCTCGCCGTTGACCAGGCAGCGGACCCGGACGCCGGCTTCAGGGTCGCATTCGTCCGGGGTCACGAGTACGGGGCCCAGCGGGGTGGTGCGGTCGAAGGCCTTGCCCTGGAACCACTGCAGGGTGCGGTTCTGCCAGTCGCGCAGGGAGATGTCGTTCGCGACGGTGTAGCCGGCGATCGCGGCGGCGGCTTCCGCCTGCGAGGCATTCCTGAGCGGGGCGCCGACGACGACCGCCAGTTCCGCTTCCCAGTCCACCTTGGCACCGTGGCCGGCGGCGTCGATGGCCTCGCCGTCGCCGATCAGGGTGTCCGCATACTTGGCGAACAGGGTGGGGTATTCCGGCAGTTCCCGGCCCATTTCCGCGATGTGGTCCGCGTAGTTCAGTCCGCAGCAGATGACCTTGGACGGGCGCGGCAGCACGGCGGCGAACCGGGCGCCGTCGGCAGGGATGGACTCGTGCGGGCCGCCGCCGGCTGCTCCCGCGGCGGCAGCGGCAGCGGCAGCGGCAGCCGCCTGCTCCTGCCAGCCGGCAGTCTCCAGCAGCTCATTGAGGTCCCGCGCGGGCAGGAGCACAAAACGGTCTCCCGACTGCACGGCGGCGCGGGTGGCGGGATCACCACTGGCGTCGCTGGCTGCCGTAATGACGGTCGCAAGGCGCATGATTCTTCACTTCCGGTTCGACGGCGGAACCGGCCCCATTGCCGGTTCCGGTGACGTGCAAACAATGCCATCCCCAGGGAGGGTATGTCGACATTTTTACGGTCGTCACATATGCTCAAGTTAACACGAATTCACCGGTTTGGGTAGACCGACAGAAGTGCCGGATCCGCCCATTCGTAGTCAGCTCGAATTCCACAGCACGGATTTTCCAACGCACCGCCGACTCAATGAGGAGCCACCATGAACCACAAGGTCATCAACCCCGCAACCCTGGCCAAGCCCTCCGGCTTCGCCCACGGCATCCTGGCCGGCAACACCGTGTACCTGGGCGGCCAGACGGCCATGGACAGCAACGGCGACATCGTTCCCGGCGGCATCGTGGAACAGTTCCGCCAGTGCTTCTCCAACGTCCTCACCACCCTGGCCGATGCCGGGGGCATGCCCTCGGACCTGGTCAACGTCACCATCTACCTGACCGACGTCGAGGACTACCAGAAGAACGGCCGTGAAATCGGACGGATCTGGCGCGAGATGGCCGGCACGGACTATCCCGCGATGGCCGGCGTCGGCGTCACGCGGCTCTGGCAGGCCGAGGCGCTGATCGAGATTCAGGCCGTCGCCGTCGTGTCGGGCCAGGGCTAAGGACCGAGGGCCAAGGCTGGGGGCTACGCGGAACCGCCCGTGGCCCCCAGCAGCCGCTCGGCATGCTGGCGGGCCGGGCCGTTCAGGAGGCGGTGCAGTTCCGCGAAGATCCGTTCCGCTGTCAGCCCGCGCCAGCCCGGCGGCAGGAACTCCTCCGGCAGGCCCGGATCCAGGTACGGCAGCCGGCGCCACTGGGTGAGCAGCTGGACGTAGTCCGCGAAGGCCGCCCGGTCGGCGTCGGGCCCGGGCTCCGGCGCTCCCGCAGGTTCCCAGCGTTCCAGCACGGGCGCGAAGCGTTCGATGAACTCCGCGTAGAGCGATTCGAGGGCCGGCAGGTCCCACCAGCGCGAGACCTTGTCCTTGACGTCCCCGGCGGTCAGGTGCTCGGCCTTGAAGAACTCCACATATTCCGTCAGCCCGGCCCGCTCGAGCTGGTGGCTGATGTCCTCATAGGTGTTGCCCGGGGCAATCCAAAGCCCCGGGGTCACGGAACCGAAGCCCATCCGGGTCAGCATGCTGCGCAGCTGGTGGCGGAGGTGGCGCTGGGATTCCGGGACGGAGAAGGCGATGAGGAGCCAGCGGTCAGCCGCCGTCGCCCGTCGGGGCGAAAAGATGCGGCGGTCGCCTTCCTGGAAGACATCCTCCAAATTGGGGGCCAGCCGGTAGGCGGCCACCCCGCCCTGCCTGACGCTTTCCAGCACGCCGCGGCGCTTGAGCCGGGAGACGGACGAGCGCACCCCGGAAGACTCGACGCCGAGATCATCCAGCATGGAAATCAGCACCGAGACGGGCAGCGCACCGCCGTTGGCGCGACCATACAGGCCATAGATCGTGACGATCAGCTGCTGGTGCCGCGGGGTCTGCCGGGGAACGGCGGGCGCGGCGTCCGGCGCGGCGTCCGGCTGGGCGTCCAGCGCCGGCGCGGGGTCCACTACCACCGCTGGCCCTTCATCGGGAGAACAGTCATGGATCTAGGCTATAGAGGTCTGCGCCCCTCGGCCGCCGTGACGCTCCGTGAACCATTCCACGCAGCGCTGGTTCACGCGGCAACTCCGCAGCGCCGGGTATTGTCGCCGCCATTCGCTTCGCCACGACCCCCACACCACCGAAGCCGAGTAACGTTGAAGTGTGCCGGGCGGCTGACCCCCAATGCAGCCGCCCGGCCGCTCGCTCCCGGCAGGACACAAGGCAGATCAGTCCCCCGGTACCTGCGTGCCCGGCGCTAGTGTTGCTGCATGAGCGACGTCGTGCCGAAGGGGCCAGCCGACCTGAACGACGCACCCGGCGACGGTCAGGCCATGCTCAGCGCCGCCGCGTCCACGCCGGACTTGCCGGGCACGACGGCACCGCCGCCTGGCCCGGATGCCCCGCCGGCCGGCCGTTCCCGCATCGGATGGGCCGACCTCCCGGAATCCGTCCGGTCCGCCGTCGAGTGCCTGATGGACAGTCCCGTCATGGCCGCCCACTCCCAACCCGGCGGATACTCCCCCGGCAGCGCGGATCGGGTGGTCACGGCCAAGGGCAGCCGGTTTTTCGTGAAGGCAGTATCCAGCTCGTTGAACCCCGAGTCGCCGCAGCTGCACCGCCGGGAAGCGCGGATCATGACCCTGCTCCCCGCCGGACTGCCCATCCCGCGACTTGTGGGCACCCATGACGACGGCGAATGGGTCGCCTTAGTGTTCACGGACGTTGACGGACGGCACCCGCAACTGTCGGGCGCCGATCTTCACGCAGTCCTCGATGCCGTCGACGCAATCTCCGCACGTTCTTTGCCGCCCCAGGCCCTCGAGGTCTTGCCGTCGCTGACAGAGGAGGTGCGGGAAATCTTTGCGGGCTGGGTGACGCTGCGCAACGACCCGCACCCCGGACTCGACCCGTGGGCGGCAGCGAACCATGCCCTGCTGGAGTCCCTGTCCGCTGCCGCTGCAGAGAACGTGGGCGGTGATCGGCTCGCGCACGTTGACCTGCGGGCAGACAACATTCTCATCGACCGCGCCGGGCAGGCCGTCATTGTCGACTGGCCCTGGGCGGCACACGGAGCGCCGTGGTTCGACGCCCTCACCCTCCTCGTCGATGCGCGGGTCAACGATCCGGCGTGCGATACGGAGACGGCCCTCCGGGAGCACGCCGTCTTCGCGGGCGCCCAGCCGCAGCAGGTGGATTCCGTGCTCGCGGCGCTGGCCGGATACTTCCTTGACAATGCCCGCAGGCCCTCGCCGCCGGGGCTTCCCACTTTGCGCGCGTTCCAGCAGGCGGAAGGGGCAGCATGCCTTGGATGGCTGCAGGAACGGTTGGAGCGACCAGTACCGGCAGGGGTGTTCTGAGATGGCTTCCGGCTGGGGTAAGGTAAATCTCGTTGTTCCCCGGGACCAGGTCCAGCATTTTGGACAGTCCCACTGCGGCTGTAGCTCAATGGTAGAGCGCTAGCTTCCCAAGCTTGATACGCGGGTTCGATTCCCGTCAGCCGCTCCAATCCCCTGCAGAACCCCGCACATCGGACGGGCCCGAAGCCTTTAGGTCGCTACCTGTATCGTTCGAAGTCAGGAACCTCTTCGGTTCCGCTACAGGAGCGATCATGGCTGACAAATCACCCCGTCAAGCAGCATCCAAGAAATCCGGCAAATCCATCAAGGAAAAGCGCGCCGAGAAGAGGGACGCCGCAGCCCCGCCCAGCTCCCTGGACAAGGCCACCGGCTCCAAGCCGGCGGGTGCCAAAAAGAAGTGAGCGGCGCCATGAGCCACCTCACCCTCGGAGTCCTGGCCACCACGCGGAAGCCTGACGAACGGCGCCTCCCGATCCACCCCCACCACTTGGACCGCATCGCCCCGGAACTCCGGCAGCAGCTCATCCTGGAGGAAGGCTACGGCGAGCGTTTCGGCGTCTCGGACGCCCACCTCGCACCGCTCGTGGGGCGCATCGCCCCTCGGACGCAACTGCTGGCCGAGGCCGACGTCGTCCTCCTGCCCAAGCCGCAGCCCGAAGACCTCGCCGAGCTGCGCGACGGGCAGGTCCTCTGGGGCTGGCCGCACTGCGTCCAGGACCGTGCCATCACGCAACTGGCAATCGACAAGAAGCTTACGCTTATCGCCTTTGAGGCGATGAACCACTGGGCCAGCGACGGCGGCTTCGGCCTCCACGTGTTCCACAAGAACAACGAGCTGGCGGGCTACTGCTCCGTGCTGCATGCCTTGGCGCTGACCGGTTCCACGGGCGACTACGGCCGCCGCCTGAGCGCCGTCGTCATCGGCTTCGGGGCCACGGCCCGCGGTGCCGTGACGGCCCTCAACGCCCACGGCATCCATGACGTCCAAGTGCTGACCAACCGAGGCGTCGCCGCGGTGGGTTCGCCCATCCATTCGGTGCGGATCGCGCAGTTCGACCATGACGACAAGGCGCCCTTCCTCAGCGAGGTCATCACCGAGCGGGGGCGCGTGCCGCTGGCGCCGTTCCTGGCCGAGAGTGACATCGTGGTCAATTGCACCCTGCAGGACCCGAACGCGCCGCTGACGTACCTGCGCACCGAGGACCTGGACGCGTTCCGGCCCGGCAGCCTGATTGTGGATGTGTCCTGCGACGAGGGCATGGGCTTCAGCTGGGCGAAAACCACCACGTTCACCGAGCCGATGTTCACGGTCGGGGACCACATCGACTATTACGCGGTGGACCACAGCCCGTCCTACCTGTGGAACTCGGCCAGCTGGGAAATCAGCGAGGCGCTGCTTCCGTTCCTGGAAACCGTGATCACCGGGCCCGAGGCCTGGGCCGCGAACGAGACCATCCGCCGCGCGATCGAAATCCGCGACGGCGTGGTCCTCAATCCGGATGTACTGCAGTTCCAGCACCGCGGGCCGGAGTACCCGCACCCGCCCCTGACGGACTAACACCCGTTTCCGCTGCGAAAACGGACAGCCGCTGCGTGGATCCACGCAGCGGCTGTCCGAAAACGGCGCGGAAGGCTAGGGCGTCGCGGCTGCCGGCGGCAGGTTCTGGTTCCGGACAATCCTCAAGAGCCTGCGCCGGTCCTTCAAGTCCACCTTGAGCATCAGCTGGTCCCGGCGTGCCAGCACGACGGCGACCGTCGCTGCGGCGAGCGCCGGCACCCCGCCGGCGACCAGGATGGCCGTGTGCGGATCCACATGCTCGGCCAGCCAGCCCGTCATCGGCCCGCCAATGGCCTGCCCGCCGATCAGCACCATGATGTACAGGCTCATGACGCGGCCGCGGATGGCCATATTGGAGCTGATCTGGACCAGCTGGTTGGCCGCGGTCAGGAACATCAGGCACCAGAACCCGGCCAGCACCATCGCCGCCCCGAACCACACCATGGACGGCGCCAGGGAGGCCAGGCAGAGCATCAGCCCGTACATCCCGGCGCCCAGCATCACCGAGCGCAGCCGCAGTTCCCGCCGGCGTGCGGAGGTGATCGCCCCGGCCAGCGCCCCGAGGGCCACGAGCGCGTTCAGCAGGCCGTAGCCGCCGGCACCGACGTCGTACACGTGGTCCGCGAAGGCTGCCAGCAGCACCGGCAGGCTCATCGCGAACACCGCGACAAAGCCGGCCATCAGCCAGGGCCAGTAGATGGTGGGCTTGCTCAGCGCGTAGTTCAACCCTTCGCGCAGCATCCCCTTGCGCTTGGGCACCGGGGCGCTGAGGTGCAGCTGGTCCTTCCGCAGGGTGAGCAGCATCGCGACCGTGAAGCAGCAGGCGACGGCGTTTGCGGCGAACGCCCATCCGGCGCCCACCGCCGTGATCAGCAGCCCGGCGAGCGCCGGCCCGATCAGGCCGCCAAGCTGGAACGTCGTGGAATTCACGCTGATGGCGTTCCGGAGGTAGGCCGGCCCCACGAGCTCATTGACGAAGACCTGCCGCGCGGGCTGGTCCAGCACGGTGACCAGGCCCAGGCACAGAGCGATCACGTAGACGTGCCAGACCTCGATCCGCTGGCTCAGCGCCAGCACCGCGAGGATGGCCGCCAGCACCGCCGCAACCGACTGGCAGAGCATCAGGATCCTGCGCTTGGCGAAGCGGTCCGCCATCATTCCGGCCCACGGGCCGAGGAACAGCGAGGGCAGGAACTGCAGCGCCACCGTGATGCCGACGGCGGTGACGGAACCGGAGAGCTGGAGCACCAGCCAGTCCTGGGCGATCCGCTGCATCCACAGGGCGATCACGGCGATGAAGTGCCCGATCGCGAAGATGCGGAAATTGCGGACCTTCAGCGAGATGAAGGTGTGGCGCCAGGGCAGTGGCGCGTTGACGACGGCGATTGGCGCGGTGACGGTGTCGGGCAGGGCAGTTACGTTGGCCTCTAAAGGCGGAGGGGGTGCCACGGAAAGTCCTCAAGGGAGCGGGTGAGCGGGGATGCCTTAACGCTAAGCTGGCCGCAGCGGATTGTGGAAGATTATTCACCGCATAACTAGCATTACGGAACGCAATGTGGCACGAGTTCGCCGCAGGTCAGGAGCCCGCATGTTCGAACCGGCCCAGCTGCGGTCCTTCCTTGCCGTGGCCGAAACCCTGAGCTTCACCAAAGCCGCCGAACGGCTGGGGCTCGCGCAGCCCACGGTCAGCCAGCACGTGCGCAAGCTCGAGGCCGCCGCGAAGCGCGTCCTGGTGGCACGGGATACCAGGGACGTGCGCCTGACGGACAACGGGGACGCCATGGCCGGCTTCGCCCGCAGCATCCTGTCCGCGCACGACGCGGCCTCCCGCTACTTCTCCGGATCGGCCATGCGCGGCCGGCTGCGCTTCGGCACGGCGGACGACCTCGCAATCACCGGCCTGCCGAGGATCCTGAGGGAGTTCCGGCAGGTCTACCCGCAGATCAACCTGGAACTGACCGTGGGCCAAAGCGACCAGCTCTACAAGAGGCTGAATGCCGGCCAGTTGGACCTCGTCTTCGTCAAATGGGTGGCCGGGGCCAAGGACGGCACAGTGGTGCAGCAGGACTCCTTTGCCTGGGTGGGCCTGGAGCAGACCTCGCTGGACGCTGCCGAGCCCGTGCCGCTGATTGCTTACCCGTCACCCAGCCTGAGCCGGAAGCTGGCCATCGACGCGCTCGAATCCGCCGGACGGACCTGGCGCATCACCTGCACCACCCGGCAGATCAGCGGCGTGCTGGCGGCTGTCCGGGCCGGCATCGGCGTGGCGGTCATGCCGGCTTCGCTGGTGCCGGAGGACCTGAAGATCATCACCCGGCGCTTCGACCTGCCGCCGGTGGGCGAGGTCGATTTCACCCTCATCCGCAACCCGCTGGCCAACACCGAGGTGATCGAGGCGCTGACCCAGACGATCGCGGGCCGCACCCTGCGGCGCCCGGCCTGAGCCGACCCTCGTGCCGGAGTGGAACATCACTGTTTCCACGGCCTGCGTACACGCCGATGTACCTACTCGGATTGCGTACTTACGCATACCATTGATCCACTCGGATTCCTGGCTTATCCTGAGTGTGTTGCAGGTCAAGCAGAGGCCTATGACAACGATTCGATATACGAACGCTGTCCTATGGGTCTGCCGTGCGGCGACCTGCCGGAGGCGTTCGGGATAGGCCGACAGTGACGCCAGCCATTAACCGCCCGCACTCCCCTTCCGCATCAACAGCCCGAAGCCTCAAGCCCGTGGGCCCGTTCTCACAGGCTGTGCATCGCGGCGCGGCCGCCAAGCACCCCAGCCTCGGACGTCTGGACCCGCATCCCACCACGCTGGTTGAGGCGGAGTACGTCGGAAGCCCGTATTGCGAACGGTGCGGAACCGACGAGTTCATCTACCTCGAGACCTTTATCCCTGCCACCCATCACCGGGACGGTTCCATCAATAAATTGGGCGAAGTCACGTACTTCTGCTCCGGTTGCGACGACTTCTCCGCGCACGCGGTGCCCGCGTCGTGGGTTCCGCCAGGCTGGTATTTCGGCTGAGTCCGCGGGCGCCGCGCACTCCCCACAGACCACGAGCCGGGCAGCCACCATTGGAGGGTGGCTGCCCGGCTCGTTTGTGTCTGCCTTCAGGAGGCAGCCGGCGAGGGCCGGCCCTAGATCAGGCCGTCCGTGATGAAGTTCGGCGTACCAAAGCGGTGCGCTGTGATGCTGATGGCCTGCTCGTGCAGGAACGGCAGCAGCTCAACGCGTCCGGCCTCGGTCACCGGGTGGAAGTAGATCGCCAGGTCCGGGCGTCCGCCGGTCACCTCGGCCAGGGCCTTGGCGTCGCCCCCGATGAGCCGGATCCGGGAGGTAGCGAGTTTGGCCGTTCCTGCGAGCTTGCCCGCGGAGGCCAGCCAGTCGGCGTCGTTCTGCACGGTGACGTCGATGCCAAGGCCGGAGAGCACGGTGCGCAGCTGGGCGGGGAGCTCGACGGCGGTGGACACCGTCAGTGCCGAGCCCGCCAGGACACCGGCCGCCACTGTCCGGACCAGGCGGGCGAGGGGCTCGCCCTCGGAGAGCCGCACGGTGACCGGCAGGGCGCGGTAGCGGAAGATGTTCCGTTCGGCGCTCAGCCCGGAGACGTCCTTGGCCGTACCGAATTCCCCGGTCCAGGCGAGGGTGTCGGAGGCCAGGGCACGCTGCAGCGCTTCCAGCTCGTCGGCGGCCAGGATACCCGCGGCCGCCTGCCCGATCCGGCGGACTCCCGCGTGGGGGGAAACGGCGGCCGGGGCGGTGCTGGGCTTGCCGGCCCATTCGCCGAGTCCGACGAGGTAGTTCGGCCCGCCGGCCTTGGTGCCGGCGCCGACGGCGGATTTCTTCCAGCCGCCGAAGGGCTGGCGCTGCACGATGGCGCCGGTAATGCCGCGGTTGACGTAGAGGTTGCCGGCCTGGACGGTCTCGAGCCAGAGGCCCACCTCCGCCGGGTTCAGCGAGTGCAGCCCGGATGTGAGCCCGTACTCGATCTGGTTCTGGATGGCGATGGCCTCCTCCAGGGTTTCTGCGGTCATCACGCCCAGGACGGGGCCGAAGAACTCGGTGAGGTGGAAGTAGGATCCGCGCCGGACGCCGTAGCGGACGCCCGGGCTCCAGAGCTTGCCCGTCCCGTCCAGCTTCTTCGGCTCGACGGCCCAGCTTTCGCCTTCACCGAGGGTGGTGAGGGCATTGAGGAGCTTGCCGTTGGCGGGTTCGATGATCGGGCCCATCTGGCTGGCGGGGTCCTCGGGGTAGCCGACCTTAAGGGAGGTGACGGCATCGATCAGCTGGTTGTGGAAGCGCTTGGACTTGGCCACGGATCCCACGAGGATCACCAGCGAGGCAGCGGAGCACTTCTGGCCGGCGTGGCCGAAGGCGGAGTACGCGACGTCCTTGGCGGCGAGGTCCAGGTCCGCGCTCGGCGTGACGATGATGGCGTTCTTGCCGCTGGTTTCGGCCAGCAGCGGCAGGTCCTGGCGGAAGGAGCGGAACAGCTCGGCGGTCTCGTAGCCGCCGGTCAGGATGACGCGGTCCACCGCCGGGTGGGAGATCAGCTGCTGCCCTAGTTCCCGCTCGCCCAGCTGCACCATGGTGAGCACGTCGCGGGGAACGCCGGCCTCCCAGAGCGCCTCGATCATGACCGCGCCGCTGCGGCGGGCCTGCTTGGCGGGCTTGATGACGACGGCGGAGCCGGCGGCAAGGGCCGCGAGGGTGGAGCCGGCCGGGATGGCGACCGGGAAGTTCCACGGCGGGGTCACGACGGTGAGCTTGGCCGGGACGAACGTGGCGCCGTCGACGTCGTCGA
The DNA here is from genome assembly GCF_056395325.1 of Arthrobacter sp. 10L424. Taxonomy (NCBI): domain Bacteria; kingdom Bacillati; phylum Actinomycetota; class Actinomycetes; order Micrococcales; family Micrococcaceae; genus Arthrobacter; species Arthrobacter sp. 10L424. The sequence goes on from NZ_JBFTJH010000011.1 coordinate 172,230, forward strand.
GCTTGCGGGCGGACTCGGCGTAGTAGTGCGCGAAGTCGACGGCCTCGCTGACTTCGGGATCGCCCTGGTCGATGGTCTTGCCGGTCTCGCTGGCCATGACCTCGAGGAGGTCCGCGCGGCGGGCCTCGAGGACGTCGCCGGCGCGGTGCAGGATGGCGGCGCGCTCGGCGCCGGAGAGTGCGCCCCAGGCCTTGCCCTTCTCGACGGCGGTCTCGATGACCGTGTTCAGGGTCGCGGCATCGTTGATGGTGGCGGCGTCGACGGCGGCGTTGCCGAGGGTCGAGGTCGTGACGCGGCCGAGGATGGCGCGGCCCCAGGCGCGGTTGGCCGGCAGCGACGGGTCGGTGTCGGCGGTGTTCTCGAAGGAGTCGTGCGGCATCGGCTCGGCCGGAAGGCTGCGGTTCTGCCGGCGGTTCGGCGGCGGGACCTCGTCGTCGAGCTTGGCCAGGGAGGCAAGGAAGCGCTGCTTCTCACGCTCGAAGAGCGTTTCGTTCTCGCTGAGTTCGAAGACCGCGGACATGAAGTTGTCCTGGCTGGCGCCTTCCTCGAGCCGGCGGATCAGGTAGGCGATCGCGACGTCGAACTCGGCCGGGTGGACCACCGGGGTGTAGAGCAGCAGGGAGCCGACGTCCTTCTTGACGGCTTCGGCCTGGCCCTGGGCCATGCCGAGCAGCATCTCGAATTCGATGCCGGACTCAACACCGCGCTGCTTGGCCAGGAGCCACGCGAAGGCGATGTCGAAGAGGTTGTGGCCGGCGACGCCGATCCGGATGTTGCGGATCCGGTCCGGGTGCAGCGAGTAGTTGATGACGCGCTTGTAGTTGGTGTCCGAGTCCTGCTTGGTGTTCCAGGTGGCGAGCGGCCAGTCGTGCAGGGACGCCTCGACCTGTTCCATCGGCAGGTTGGCGCCCTTGACCACACGGACCTTGATCGCGGCTCCGCCGCCGGCGCGGCGGGCGGCTGCCCAGTCCTGGAGGCGGATCATGGCGGCGAGCGCGTCCGGGAGGTAGGCCTGCAGCACAATGCCGGCCTCGAGGTCCTTGAACTCCGGCTTGTCCAGGATCCGGGTAAAGACCGCGATGGTCATGTCCAGGTCCTTGTACTCCTCCATGTCCAGGTTGATGAACTTGGCCTTCTGTCCGCCGGCGGCAAAGGAGGCGGCGCGGGTGAAGAGCGGGGTGAGCTTCTCGACGACGTGCTCCACGGCCTCGTCAAAGGCCCAGGCCGAGTGCGGGGCCACGGTGGACGAAACCTTGATGGAGACGTAGTCGACGTCGGGCCGGGACAGGAGCTTGTGAGTTCCCTCGAGGCGGCGCGACGCCTCATGTTCGCCGAGCACGGCCTCGCCGAGGAGGTTGACGTTGAGTTTGATGCCGTCCTTGCGGATCTTGGCGATGGCGGGGCCCAGCTTGGCGTCGGTGGCATCGACGATCAGGTGGCCGACCATTTCGCGGAGCACACGGCGGGCGACCGGGATGACCACCTGCGGCAGGGCCGGGGCCATGGTGCCGCCGAGGCGGACGGCGCTGCGCATGTACCAGGGCAGGAAGGCGGGGACTTTGGGCGCCAGCGCGGCGAGGTTCCGGGCGGCGACCTGCAGGTCCTCGGGACGGACGACGCCGTCGACGAACCCCACGGTGAAGTCGAGGCCGTTGGGGTCCTTCAGGACGCCGGCGAGCTGTTCGGCGGAGGCGTCGACGGGGACCTTCGCCGCTTCGGTGAGCCAGTGGCGTACCAGCCCGATGGTCTCCTCGGCGAGGGCTGCGGCCTCAAGGACCGGCGAGCCTTCCGAGACGGGTGCGTGGTCGGCGGCGCTGCCAGTGTTCACGTCGGACTCCGTTGAAATGTTGGTCATGGCTGGTACTCGTTCTTTCTCAAAATGTGGACCCTTCTTGATTCAGTATGCGACCCGATTTTCATAAGATAAAGCGATGTTTTCTGAGCAATACTGGTTAGGAAAATCGAAGAGTTGCAGGTCGGGCGCAACACCCTCCGGACACACGAATGCGCTATCATTCTTGGCTCCCAAAGGGCGCGGATGGGAGCCAAAAGTGATAGCGCAACTCGGGTGGTGCGCGGTTACTTGAGGGGGCGGTGCATTTCCACGAACTCCTCGTGCCGCGGGCTGTCCGGGTTCATCAGCGAGTGCTTGCGGCCGTAGCCGAAATAGATGACCAGGCCGATGACGAGCCAGATGCCGAACCGGGCCCAGGTCTCCCAGTGCAGCTGGAGCATCAGGAAGGCCGATGCCAGCACGCCGAAGGCGGGCACCAGCGGCATCAGGGGAAGCCGGAAGGTGCGCGGGGCCTCGGGCTTCTTGTAGCGGAACACGATGACCGCGGTGCAGACGACGACGAACGCTGCCAGGATGCCGATGTTCGTCAGGTCGGCGACGGCCTTGATCGGGAAAACGCCGGCGAGCAGCGCGGAGGCGACGCCGGCGATCCAGGTCACGCGCTGCGGCGTGCCGTGGCGGTCCGTCTTGGAGAACCAGCCGGGGAGCAGCCCGTCGCGGCTCATCGAGAACCAGACGCGGGTGACGCCGAGGAGGAAGGTGAGCATTACGGTCAGGATGGACAGCACGGCAAAGACCGAGATGATCGTGGCGATGACCGGCAGTCCCACACTGTTGAAGGCGGACGCGAAGCCGGCCTTGGGATCGATTGCCGTGTAGTTCTGCATGCCGGTGAGCACCAGGGTTGCGGCGACGTAGAGGAGCATCGCGATGATGAGGGACATGATGATGGCCTTCGGCATGTGCTTCTTGCCGTCCTTCGCCTCTTCCGCGGCGGTGCTCATCGCGTCGTACCCGAACACGGCGAAGAACACGGTGGCAGCTCCCGCCACCACCGGACCGAAGCCGCTCGGCATAAACGGGTTGTAGTTTCCGGTATCGATGTAGAAGATGCCGAGACCGATGATGAACAGGATCAGGATGACCTTGATGGCGACGGCGATCAGCTCGAACCGGCCGAAGGTCTTGGTGCCCCGGGACAGGATCCAGGTCACGAGCAGGCAGACCGCGATCGCCGGGATGTTGACGATGCCGCCGGTGCCTTCATCCGGCGTCGCAGTCATCCAGACGGGCATGTTGACGCCGATGCCGGAGAGGAAAGCGTCGAAGTAGCCGGAAATGCCGATGGCCACGACGGCCACAATCGCAATGTATTCCAGCAGCAGGTCCCAGCCGATGAACCAGCCGATGATTTCGCCGAGCGCCACGTAGCCGTAGGTATAGGCCGACCCCGCCCGAGGGATCATGCCGGCGAATTCCGCGTACGACAATGCGGCCGCCGCGGAGGCGAGTCCCGCGATCAGGAAGGAAAACAGCACCGCCGGGCCGACGCCGGGTTCGGACGAGCTTCCGTGGGCGACGAGGCCCGCCAGGGAAAAGATGCCGACGCCGATGATTCCGCCGACGCCGATGGCCGTCAGTTGCCAGAACCCCAGGCTTTTCATCAAACCGCTGTGAAGGTTCTCTTCCTCAATGTCGTCGATCGGCTTGCGCCGCATGATCGACCTGTCTATGTCTTGTGCAGCCATCAGGGCCTCCCGCGTTTAGGTGTGGCGCCCATCAATCCACCCTGTGATGGGGGTTACTCAACGACAACAGTATGCAACCGGGATTGCATTAGATAAAGTGAATTCTCCTAATCAATAACCATTAGAATTCACAAAGGAATAGCGATGCTGGATGTCCGGCGGTTGCGCCTTCTGCGCGAACTGAAGATCCGGGGCACCCTGGCCGAGGTCGCCGAGGCGCTTCAGTACAGCCCCTCCTCGGTCTCGCAGCAGCTGGCCCTCCTGGAAAAGGAGGCCGGCGTCGAACTTCTCCGCAAGACCGGACGCCGCGTCCAGCTCACCCCGCAGGCGGAAGTCCTGGTGGCCCACACCGCCCAGCTCCTGGAAACGCTGGAACAGGCCGAGGCGGATCTGGCAGCCTCCCTGACAACCGTGACGGGTACGGTCCGCATCGCCGTGTTCCAGTCTGCGGCGCTGGCCCTGATGCCGGACGCCCTCACCCGGATGGCGTCCAGCTATCCCGAGGTGCGGATCGAGATGACCCAGCGGGAACCCGAGACGGCACTCCATGAAACGTGGGCGCGGGACTTTGACCTGGTGATTGCCGAGCAGTACCCCGGACACGCGGCTCCCCGGTATGCCGAACTCGACCGCGTCCGGCTCACGAGTGATGCGATCCGCCTCGCCGTTCCGCCGCACGGACCCGGCCGTCCGGCCATCACATCCCTTACGGATACCGCCGGGATGGCCTGGGTGATGGAGCCGCGCGGGGCGGCGTCGCGGCACTGGGCCGAGCAGGCCTGCCGCAGCGCCGGGTTCGAGCCCGACGTCCGCTTTGAGACGGCCGACCTGCAGGCCCAGATCCGGCTGATTGAATCCGGGAACGCCGTTGCCCTCATGCCGGACCTCGTCTGGACCGGGCGGGGCACGACGTCGCAGCTGATCACCCTGCCGGGCGATCCGCACCGGACCATCTTCACCTCGGTACGGCGCTCCAGCGCCACGCGCCCGGCGATCCTGGCCGCCCGGGAGATCCTGGCCGAGACAGCGGCCTCGATCCCGCCCGCCGGACCCTGACCGGCGGGGTGTTCGCTGGCTCACAGCGCTCCCGGCGGCCCGGCGCTAGACTGGTCCCGTTATGAATCGCACAATATTCAAGTCCAAGATCCACCGCGCCACGGTCACGCACGCGGACCTCCACTATGTCGGCTCGGTCACCGTGGACCTGGATCTGCTGGAAGCGGCCGACATCCTCCCCGGCGAGCTGGTGTCCATTGTCGACGTCACCAACGGGGCCCGCCTGGAGACGTACACCATCGCCGGCGAGCGCGGTTCAGGGGTGATCGGGATCAACGGTGCCGCTGCGCACCTCATGCACGAGAACGACATCATCATCCTGATCACCTATGCCCAGATGACCACGGATGAGGCCAAGGCCTACAGCCCCAAGGTGGTCCATGTGGACAAGGACAACAAGATTGTCCAGATCGGCAACGACCCCGCGGAGGGCCATACGCCCGGGATCATGCGCCCGCCGTTTGCGCTGAACAACGCCACGCTGAACTGACGGCCCCGAACGCTGCCCGGCGGCTTGCACCGTAACAGGCGCCCGGTACTAATAAAGCTGATTACTCTGGAAGGGTGACCGCCACCCTTTCCCCGCCCAGCACGCCGCGGACCGCCACGTGCTAGGCGTCCTCGCCGGATTCTTCGTGGTCTGGTGCATCATCCTGGTGGGCATGTTCGTCGGCCGGCGCGGGATCCTGGGCGAGAACGCCCGCTCCGTACTCAGCGCGCTGACGTTCTTCGTCGCCAGTCCGGCCCTGCTGTTCGACACCCTCAGCAAGGCCAACGTCCACAACATCTTCGCCGCCCCGCTCCTCGTGGCGGCGGTCGGCGCCTTCGCGACGGCGGGGCTCTTCTTCATCATCGTCCGCTTCCTGCTCAAACGCTCCCTGGCGGAATCCCTGATGTCGTCCATGAGCGCTTCACTGGCCAACTCCGCCAACCTCGGCATCCCCATCGCGGTCTACGTCCTGGGCGACGCCAGCTACGTGGCGCCGCTGCTGATCTTCCAGCTTGCGTTTTTCACTCCCCTGTTCCTGATGGCCTTGGACGCCACCACGAGCACCCACCGGACCACCCCGCTGAGCTTCCTGCTGATGATCCTGCGGAATCCCGTGATCGTGGGCACCGGGCTGGGCCTGGTGGTGGCCGCAACCGGGTGGCAGGTGCCACCGCTGGTGATGGAGCCGATCCACCTTATCGGCGGGGCCGCCATCCCTGCCATGCTGCTGGCCTTCGGCATGAGCCTCAACGGCTCCCGCCCGCTGCCTGCCTCGGCCGGCCGCCGGATCGACACCCTCCTGGCCTGCGGCTTCAAGCTCGTGGTCCACCCGCTTCTGGCCTACCTCTTCGCGCGTTTCGCCCTGCATCTGGAGGACCAGGCACTTTTCGCCGTCGTGGTCACCTCCGCCCTCCCCACCGCGCAGAACGTTTTTGTCATCGCAACCCGCTACCGGACCGGCCTGGCCGTGGCCAAGGACACCGTGCTGATCACGACGGTGGTGGCCGTGCCTGCCATGATCGTTGTGGCCCTGCTCCTCACCTGACGCCTGCCCTGCCTGCCTGCCCTGCCCGCCCGCCTTCCCGCACCAACACCATCCGGAGGACCCATTGACCACCCACCTGGACACCGTCGTAATCGGGGGCGGCGCCATGGGCTCGGCAGCTGCCTGGGCCCTGGCCAGCCGCGGCCGGGACGTGACCCTGCTGGAGCAGTTCTCCCCGGGGCACCGCAACGGCGCCTCGCACGGCGCCACGCGGAACCTCAATCCCGGCTACGCCGATCCGGACTACGTCGCGATGCTGGCCGAAGCGGTCCGGTTGTGGGACGAACTCGAGGCCGACGGCGGCGAGCGCCTGCTGGCGCGCACCGGCGTCGTGAACCACGGGACCGATCCACGGCTGGGCGACGTGCGGGACGCCCTCCACGCCGCCGGCCTGCGGGCCGAGTTCCTGGGCGCCGCGGAAGCGGCCGAACGCTGGCGCGGCATCCGGTTCGACCAGGAGGCGCTGTACATGCCCGACGGCGGGCAGCTGAATCCCGACGCTGCCCTGCCGGTGCTGCAGCGCCTCGCCGCGGGCCGCGGGGCCGACGTCCGGCACCAGGTCAAGGTGCTGGAGCTCGCTGTGGAGGACGACGGCGTCCGGCTGACGGTCGACGCCGATGGCCGGACCGAGGTGCTGGCCGCCCGGCAGGCCGTCGTCACCGCCGGCGCCTGGACCTCGAAGCTGCTCGGCGGGCTGGCGTCCCTTCCCCGGCTCACCGTGACGCAGGAACAGCCGGCACACTTCGCCGTCACCGACGAGGGCGCGGTCTGGCCCGGGTTCAACCATGCCCCTGGCCACGGCGCGGAGTTCGCGGACTGGTACTCGCCGGTCTACGGGATGCAGACGCCCGGCGAGGGAATCAAGGCAGGCTGGCACGGCGTGGGACCGGTCGTGGACCCGGACCGGAGGTCGTTCACGCCGGAGCCGACCCAAATGGCGGCGCTGCAACGCTACGCCCGGACATGGCTCCCCGGAGTGGACGCCGACTCCCTGACGGATGTCAGCTGCACGTACACCACCACCGTGGACGAGAACTTCATCCTCGACCGCATCGGGCCGCTCGTGATCGGCGCGGGCTTCTCCGGCCACGGGTTCAAATTCACTCCCGTCGTCGGGCGGATCCTCGCCGACCTCGCGACCGGCGAAGGCACGGCGCCGGCAATCTTCTCGGCGTCCCGCCTGGGCGTCCGCTGATCCCCGGCCTGTACCGAAGCAACGCGGGGTCAGACCGCGTCCATCCCGCCCCGCGGCATGGACGCGGTCTGACCCCGCGTTGTCGCCCCTCGCCGGTAGGCTGAGTCCGGCCTTAACCGCCCCGCAGATAACCGGGGCAACAGCACGAATTGGGGAAGAATTGCACAGCGATATTAAGCGCGGAGACAACCAGCGCCGGGACAAAACACGCGGCACGGCTGGACCCCTGACCGCTGGATCCCTGTCGACCAGGTCTCTGACGGCCAGATCCGGCGCCGTCGACTGGATCGCGGCCGGGCTGGCCGGGCTGCTGCTGGTTTCCGCCACGGCCTGCGCCAGCCCAGGGACGGCACCGGCCGCCGCCCCGACCGCCGTCGAAAGCTCCGTGGCCGCCGTCGAGACCTCCGCCCCGGCCGTGGAGGGCGCCCCGCTGGACCCCGAGACTCCCGCCGCAGCCGAGGGCTCCAGCGCGCCCCACCAGCAGCCGGCGTTCGCCAGCAAGGCCCTGGAGGTGCTGGCCACGATCCCGGTCAAGGGCCGCGCACCCAAGACGGGCTACTCGCGCGACCAGTTCGGCCAGGCCTGGGCCGACGTGGACCGCAACGGCTGCGACACCCGCAACGACATGCTCCGCCGGGACCTGAGCAACCTCGCCCTCAAGCCCGGCACCCGGGACTGCGTTGTCCTCTCCGGCGTCCTGGCCGACCCCTACACGGCTACCCTGATCAACTTCCTCCGCGGCGGCAGCACAAGCGCTGCCGTGCAGATCGACCATGTCGTAGCCCTCAGCGACGCCTGGCAGAAGGGCGCCCAGCAGCTCACCGCGGCCCAGCGGCTCTCCTTCGCCAACGATCCGCTGAACCTGCTCGCGGTGGACGGGCCCGCCAACCAGCAAAAGAGCGACGGCGACGCCGCCACCTGGCTGCCGCCGAACAAGTCCTTCCGCTGCGACTACGTGGCCCGCCAGATCTCGGTCAAGTCCAGCTACGGGTTGTGGGTCACCCGGGCCGAACACGATGCAATGGCGCGCGTGCTCGGGGACTGCCCGGACACGGCCGCCCCCACCAGCCAGGTTGCGCCCGCTCCCCCGGCGCAACCACAGCCGGCACCCGCTCCGGCCAACGCCGCGCCCGCGCCGGCCGCCCCGGTCCCCGCAGCCCCGGCTCCCGCGGAGGTGTACTACGCGAACTGCGCCGCCGCCCGGGCTGCCGGCGCCGCGCCGCTGCGGGCCGGCCAGCCGGGCTACCGCGAGAAGATGGACGGCGACCGCGACGGCGTCGCCTGCGAATAGCGGGCCATCAGAACCAGGGTATGCGGCGCCCCTAGTCCTTCGGCAGCGCGTCGAGCAGCCGGGCGCACCGGATGAAACCCAGGTGCGAGTACGCCTGCGGGTGGTTCCCCAGGTGCGTTTCCGTGCCCGGGTCGTACTCCTCCGGCAGCAGCCCGGTGGGGCCGAACAGGTTGACCAGCTGGTCGAACAGGTCCCAGGCCTCCTCGATCCGGCCCACCGCGATATAAGCCTCGATCAGCCACGTCGTGCAGATGTGGAAGCCGCCCTCCAGGCCCGGCAGTCCGTCGTCGTACCGGTAGCGGAACACGGTTGGCCCCACGCGCAGTTCCCGCTCCACCGCCGTAACGGTGTCCAGGAAGCGCTGGTCCGCAACGTCCAGCAGCCCGGAGAGCCCGATGTGCAGCACCGCGGCGTCCAGGTCCGGGCTGTCGTAGGCCACGGTGTAGGACTCTGAACTCTCGTCCCAGCCCTCGCGCAGGACTTCCTCCCGGATGGTCGCGGCCGTCGGTTCCCACTCGGGGAGCGGCTCCCGGCCGTGCCGGGCGGCGGTGCGCAGGGCCCGGTCCAGCGCCACCCAGCACATCACTTTCGTGTAAATGTGGTGCCGCGGCGCCCGCCGGGCCTCCCAGATCCCGTGGTCGGCCTCGTGCCAGCGGGCCAGCACGGCGGAGGCCATCTGGACCATCAGCTCCCAGTGGGCGTCGGCCAGTGTGCCCTGCCGGGCGCTCAGGGCATCGATCAGTTCGGCGATCGGACCGAAGACGTCCAGCTGCACCTGGTGGTCCGCGGCGTTGCCGATCCGCACCGGCCGGGAGCCCGCGTAGCCGGGCAGGCTTTCGATGATGGCTTCGGTGGACAGCGGCGCCCCGGTGACCGAATACAGCGGATGCAGCCACTCCGGGCCGGGGGCGTGGGCCAGGATCCGGCCCAGCCAGGCCAGGAATCCTTCCGCCTCCGCGGTGGAGCCCAGGTCCACCAGCGCGTTGACTGTCATGGAGCCGTCGCGCAGCCAGCAGTACCGGTAGTCCCAGTTCCGGGTGCCTCCGATCCCCTCCGGCAACGAGGTGGTGGGCGCGGCCAGCACGGCGCCGGTGGGCTCATGGACCAGGGCGCGGAGCACCAGGGCCGACCGGCGGACCAGGGAGGGTTTCACGGCGGGCAGCTGCAGTGCCTGCACCCAGCGCCGGGAATGATGTGCGACGGCGGCGCGGCGCGAGTTCTCCTCCGGCGGTTCCGGCCGCTGGGGTTCCGTGTCGCCGCAGCGCAGGTTCAGCACCACCGGGCCGTGCCGCAGCTCGACGTCGGCCGTGGCGGTGGCATGGCGGCCGTCCGAGGTGATGGTGAAGCCGACGCCGGGTGCCAGCAGGATGATCGGGTCCGCGGTCCCGACAACATGCAGCTCCGGGCCGCGGGCTTCCATGCTGAACGGGGCGTTGGCGTAGTCAGGGCGCGGCGCAAAGACAATCCGCGCCGTACCGGTGCCGGAGAGGACCCGGACCAGGCTGGTGATTCCGTCCGGCGCCGGTTCCAGGTAGTCCGTGACGGTGACGTCGGCCCAGCGGGTTTCCACGATCATGGTGCTGTCCACGTAGCGCTGACCCAGGACCTGCGAGGCCTTTACCGGTTCCACCGAGAAATGGCCCGCCGCGTCGCCGCCGAGGAGGTGGGCAAAAAGGGATCCCGAGTCCGGCAGGGGGTGGCTCATCCAGCAGATCCTGGCGTCCGGGGTGATGAGGGCGGTGGAGGAGCCGTTGCCGATCATCGAGTGCCGCTCCAGGCCGACGGCGTCCTCCCCGAAGAGCCAGGCCCGCCGGAGTTCAAAGAGGATGCCCAAGACCCGGGCGAAGGACTCCGGATCCCGCAGCCGGTGCGCCGCGACCGTCTGCCCCGCGCCGACGCGCAGGCCCAGGTCCGGGCCGCGCAGCGTGGCCATGGCGGCCTCGTCGCTGGCGGCATCCCCGGCGTAGAGGGCGGCGCTGACCCCGAGCATGGACCGCAGGTGCTCCATGGCGGCGGCCTTGGACGGTTCCACTACGGACAGGTCCAGGACGGAGCCGTCGACAATGAAGTTCAGCCCGTGCGCCCGGGCGATTTCCTCCGCCTGCCGGGTGGCCAGCGCGACGACGTCGGGGGCGGCCGGGCGGGTGTGCACGGACACGGCGACGGGCTTGCGCTCGATGGTGATGCCGCGGTAGGCGCCCACGGTTTCAGCGAGGGCCTGGCTGGCCTGCTGCAGCACGGATTCGGTGGCCAGGGACAGCCCGTGGGCGAAGCCCATGTCGAACTCGGCGCCGTGCGAACCGACGAGGTGCACCTCGGCGGGGAGCCGTGAGACGGCGGCCAGGTCACGCAGGGAACGCCCGGAGATGACGGCTGCGTGGGTGTTCGGGAGGGCGGCCAGCGCGCGGAGTGCAATCGCCGCACCGCCCAGCGGCAGGGTCTCGGTGGAGATTCCTTCTGCTTCGCACAGGGTCCCGCCGTAGTTGCAGGCCACGAGCAGCCCCGGGGTGCGGGCCAGGATCTTGAGTTCGGCCAGCAGCTGCGGCGTCAGCCCGTCGTCGGCGGCGTTGGTCTGCACAAAGGCGCGGAGCAGGCCCAGCGGCAGGGATTTCGTCAGGAGGGCAGAGTCGGCCAGGGACTGGTTGAGCGGAGTGGGCATGCGCGGAGTCCTTCGAGTCGCCCCCAATGCCTGCATGAGACCGTCCCCGCGGGACGTACTTCCAGTATCCTCCGGGCTCGATTTCCCCTGGGTGTCCCGGCGGTTGCGGGTGTGTAACATCCGCTCCCGCCGGCCCTCGTCACGCAGGGCAGGTTTTCGGCGGCCAAGAAGCCCTCCCGCCGCGCCAATCAGCGGCAGGACGGCGTCGAACCCCGCAATAGCCTGCCGTGCGTGACGGGGCCGGACGGCACAACCGGACGGCAGAACCCGATTGCGGCACCCGTTTGCGGCGCGGGCGCCGGCCCCTAAGGCTAGACCCGGACCAGTCCGGCGACGTCGGCGAGGAGCTGCACCGAGCGCAGCCGGGCCTCGGTGCCGGTGCTCTGGTGCGCGACGATCAGCTCGTCGGCGTCGGCGTGGGCGGTGAATTCGTCCAGGTATGCCAGCACGGCGTCCGGGGTGCCGACGGCGGAATACTTCATCATCTGGGCCACGTGCTGGCCCTGCGGCGAGTCCAGGATCATGTCCGCCTCGTCGTCGCTGAACTCGCGGCCGTTGCCGAAGAACAGGGAAACGCGGGCGCGTTTGGTGGCCCGGAACATCTCCTGCGCCTCGGCCGCGGAGTCCGCGGCGATTACGTTGACGCCGGCGATCACGTGCGGCGCGTCCAGCTGCGCGGAGGGCTGGAAGTCGCGGCGGTAGATGGCGACGGCGTCCTGCAGCGCGTTGGGCGCGAAGTGCGAGGCGAAGGCGTAGGGCAGGCCCAGCTGCGCGGCAAGCCTGGCGCCGAACAGCGAGGATCCCAGGATGTACAGCGGCACATTGGTGCCCTTGCCCGGGGTGGCCTCCACGCCCTGGATCCGGGTGGGGCCGGTCAGGTAGCCCAGGAGTTCCAGCACGTCCTGCGGGAAGCTGTCTGAGGACATCGGGTCGCGGCGCAGGGCCCGCAGCGTGTTCTGGTCGCTGCCGGGCGCGCGGCCCAGGCCCAGGTCGATGCGTCCCGGGTGCAGGGTTTCGAGCGTACCGAACTGCTCAGCGATGGTCAGCGGGGAATGGTTGGGCAGCATCACGCCGCCGGCACCAAGGCGGATACTCTCCGTCTGTGCGGCGACGTGGGCGATCAGCACGCTGGTGGCCGAGGAGGCGATCGCGGACATGTTGTGGTGCTCGGCGTACCAGACCCTCCGGTACCCCAGCTTCTCGGCAAGCTGCGCCATCGCGACGCTTCCCGCGAGGCTCTCTGCCGCCGTCTGGCCCTTGCCGATGGTTGCCAGGTCAAGGATGGAAAGCGGAACAGTCACGGAAAAGCCGGCCTTTCGTAGCGGGGAAGTCTCAGGTGCCGCGCCGGATCACGGCACGCTCACACTGGCGACAACGACGCCGGGTCCCGGGTTATTTCTGCCCCGGCTGTGGCGCTCCCCATGTAGCCGGCGGCTCAGGGACACGAATAGTTGTAGTCCAGCCCGCCGGAAATGTACTGGGTCAGGGCCACGCGGCTGCCGGGGGTGAGCGCCGGCAGTGAGCAGTTGGCTTTGGCCCCTGCCAGGGACCGCGCACCGGCAAGCCAGCTCGGCAGGCCGGCGAGCGGGCTGCTTGCCGGAACCGTGCCGGCAATCTGGTTCCACTGGTACCCCGTGGAATACAGCCCGACTTTCGCGTTGATGCTCTTGAAGTAGGCGGCCATGCCTTCGAGGTCGGCGACGTTGGAGGTCTTGTCCGGCTGCCAGCTGTTTTGGGTCTCCACGTCCAGCCACCACAGGTACTTTTCCGGATTGTCGACGCCGCGGATGGTGGCGTCGTCGTAGGCCTTGGCATAGCCGTACATGTAGGAGCAGGCCCCGAAGTCGCCCTGGCCGCTGCCGCAGGCACCATAGGGGTTGGCGACGTCGGCACCGCCATAGTGATTGGAACCCGGCCACCATGAGCCCTGGAGGCCAGGGTTGGCCGTATTGACGTAGAGCGCCACCCGAGGTTGGGCGGTGAGGGCCGGGGACGGGGCGGTGTTCGCCCAGGAGAGCTGGGCCGGCAGGCACGGGTTGGTGGTGTTGGCGAGGCCGTTGTTTACGCCGACGATCGCGAAAGCCGGCTTCTTGGGGAGGGTCTTGCCGCATTGGGGCCAGGAAACGTCGATGCCGACCGGATCGGCATTTCGGGGCGGGGCCGCACTGGCCGTTCCCCCGCCCAGCAGGACAAGGCCAAGCGTGATGGCGGCGGAAACCAGCTTCGTCAATACCCGGGTAGCCATGCCCCAGCTTACGACCGGCCCCTGCCCCGGGCCGGGAAACCCGCCGTGCGCGTCGGCCGTTGGAATACCCGGCAGGCTGAGGGAGTTGCCGCCCCTAAGTCCCCTCACTTTCCAACGCCGGCCTGCTGGCCGGCAGAACAGGAGCCTGACATGGCAAGCATTCTGATGGTCGTATCTGCCGCCGATTCCCTCACCATGCGGGACGGCAGCAAACACCCCACCGGCTACTGGGCCGAGGAACTGGTGGTTTCACACCAGACCCTCCGCAACGCCGGGCACACCGTCCACATCGCCACGCCCGGCGGTGCCAAGCCCACAGTGGACGAGGTGAGCCTTGCCGCCGGGTCCGCCGGCGGCCAGGACCGCGCCGAAAGTTTCCGCAAGTACCTCGCCGGGATCGACGCCGAGCTGTCCGCGCCGCTGGCGCTGGCCGACGTCGACCCCTCCGGCTACGACGCGATCGTCCTGCCCGGCGGCCACGGCCCCATGGCCGATCTCTACCAGGACGCGGACCTCGGCAAGATAGTGGTGGCGGCCAACACGGCGGGCACCATCATCGCGCCGTTCTGCCACGGCCCGGCCGGCCTGCTGAGCGCCACCGACGACGCGGGTACGTTCGCCTTCGCGGGACGCCGCCTCACAGTATTCACGAACGAGGAGGAACTGGGCGGCGGCACCGGGCCCAGCACGCCGTGGTTCGTGGAGGACGTGCTGCGGGACAAAGGCGCCGTCGTCGAGACCGCCGCCGCCTGGAGCTCCCATGTGGTGCGCGACGGCAATCTGATCAGCGGCCAGAACCCGCAGTCCAGCGAGGACGTGGCGCAGGCAGTCCTCAAGGCCCTGGCCGGGTAGCGCCCCCGGAAACAACTCCGGCCGAAGCCGGGTCCGGGCTGCCGGACCCGGCTAAGCTGTCCGCATGGCCATCAAATCCACTGCAGATAAAGTCGCCACCATCCAGAAGGGGTACACCCTCGAGGGCCCCACAATTGAGCTCGGCGCCGCGATCATCGACGGCGAAGTCCACAAGGACGCCCCCGTCCGGCTGCCGCTGTCCATGATGAACCGCCACGGGCTGGTGGCCGGGGCAACCGGCACGGGCAAGACCGTCACGCTGCACATGATGGCCGAACAGCTCTCCACCGCCGGGGTCCCGGTGTTCCTGGCGGATATCAAGGGCGATCTGTCCGGGCTGGCCACGGCCGCCGCGGGCAGCGAAAAACTGCTGGCCCGCACGGCAGGGATCGGCCAGCCCTGGTCCGGCAAGACGTTCCCGGTGGAATTCCTGGCCCTGGGCGGTGACGGCAACGGGATCCCGGTGCGCGCCACCATCACGTCCTTCGGGCCCATCCTGCTCTCCCGCATCATGGAGCTCAACGACACGCAGGAATCGAGCCTGCAGCTGGTCTTTCACTTCGCGGACAAGAACAACCTCGAACTGATCGACCTGAAAGACCTGCGCGCCGTCATCCAGTTCCTCACCTCCGCCGAAGGCAAGGACGAGCTCGAGGAACTCGGCGGGCTGTCGAAGGCGACGGCCGGCGTGATCCTCCGTGAACTCATCACGCTCGAGGCGCAGGGCATGGAGAAGTTCTTCGGCGAACCCGAGTTCGACACCGCCGAACTGATGCGCACGGCCCCCGACGGACGCGGCGTCATCACCTGCCTGGAACTGCCCACCCTGCAGACCAAGCCGATGCTGTTCTCCACCTTCCTGATGTGGCTGCTGGCCGACCTGTTCGAGGACCTGCCCGAGGCCGGCGACCTGGACAAGCCGAAGCTGGTGTTCTTCCTGGACGAGGCCCACCTGCTGTTCAACGGCGCCTCTAAGGCGTTCCTGGACGCCATCACCACCACCGTTCGCCTGATCCGGTCCAAGGGCGTCGGCATCTTCTTCGTCACCCAGACCCCCAAGGATGTCCCCGCGGAGGTTTTGGGGCAGCTCGCCAACCGGGTGCAGCACGCCCTCCGGGCCTACACGCCGGAGGACGCCAAGGCGCTCAAAGCCACCGTCTCCACGTTCCCGATGAGCGACTACGACCTGGAGGAAACGCTCACCTCGGCCGGTATCGGCGAGGCGGTGATCACCGTCATGAACGAAAAGGGCGCCCCGACGCCGGTGGCGCTCACCCGCCTGCGCGCGCCAGAATCCGTCATGGGGCCCAGCGCCGACGCCCTGATCTCGAGCACCGTGGCCGGCTCGGCGCTGCTGCCCAAGTACGGCACCGCCGTCGATAACGTCTCCGCGTACGAGAAGATCTCCGGGAAGGCAGCGGCGGACAGCGGCGCGGTGGAGTCTCCGGCTCCCGGCGCCGGCCCGTCCGGCGTCCGTACGTCCGGTGTCGACGCCGAGGCGCGGCGGATCGAGGAGGACATACTGGGCCGTCCCAGCAGCCGGCCCGCTCCCGCTCCTCAAGAAACCCGCCAGGAACCTCAGCGCCAGGCACCCCGCCAGCCGCAGCGGCAGCCCGCGGACGACGGCGGCACGGCTGGGGACCTGGCCGG
Source organism: Arthrobacter sp. 10L424 (assembly GCF_056395325.1). Taxonomy (NCBI): domain Bacteria; kingdom Bacillati; phylum Actinomycetota; class Actinomycetes; order Micrococcales; family Micrococcaceae; genus Arthrobacter; species Arthrobacter sp. 10L424. The sequence goes on from NZ_JBFTJH010000011.1 coordinate 188,256, forward strand.
TGCTCTGGGCGGCGGGCTCAAGAGCATGGCCCGCTCGCTGGGGACCCAGCTCGGCCGGGAACTGCTCCGCGGAGTCTTCGGCACGGCCCCCAAGCGCCGCCGCTGAAGCGCGGCCGCTGAGCGGACCTTGTCACATGGTGCCCTTGTGACAAGGGGATTCCTGTGGGGTGCAGGTAACGTAAGGTAAGTGCAAATGAGTCAGGCGTTGGTCAGGACCGCAGCCGGGTGGCTGCTGGGCCTGATGCTTGCCGTGGCCGCGGGCGTCGTCGCGATCAATGTCGTGAACAACTCCATTGCGAGCCCGCAGCAGCCTGTCCGCGAATATTTCGACGCCTTGCAGAAGGGCGAGGGCGAGAAAGCCCTCGGCTTGTTGCACGCCACCGTGCCCCAAAGCAGCGCGGCCATGCTGGACGGGACGGCACTGCAGACCGCCGCCGCGCGGATCAGCGGTGTGAAGTACGGCGACGCGGAGGACCGCGGTGGCAACCGGGTCATGGTCCCGGTTGAATACACGATTGACGGCAGCGTACTGCGGACGGAGTTCCTGCTGGAAAAGTCCGGCACGGAATGGCTGTTCTTCCACCGGTGGGCCATTGTCCCCGCCGCCCTTCCGGTCCTGGACGTCACTGTGGTCAACGAAAATGAGGCCACACTCAACGGGGTCCCGGTGAACATGCCCAACGGCCGCAACTCCTTCGCCGTCTTCTACCCGGGCGAGTATGAGGCGTCACTGGCCGGTGAGTACTTCTCCGCCCCGTCCACCAAGGCCACGCTGTCCGGCCGGGAGGTCCCCGCGGCCCCGCTGAACCTGATGACCGAGGCCACCGACGGGCTAAAGGACGCCGTGGGCAGCAAGGTGAAGGAGTTCCTGGACACCTGCGCCGACGCCGCCGACAAGGAGCAAAGGCTCCAGCCGGACTGCCCGTTCTACCACACCACCAACAACCGGGTCATGGATGGCACCATTGACTGGAGCATCACGGAGTATCCCACGGTCAGCATCGAGCCCTTCGGCGGACGCTGGGTGATGGCGCCGCTGAACGGCAAAGCGCAGATCAAGGCCAAGCAGGAGGATCTGTTCACCGGCGCCGTGACGCAACTCAACGCAGTCCACGATTTCAGCTTTACCGCCCGTCTGGACATCGACGCCGACACTGTCAAGGTGACCCCGCTCCTGAGCTACTAGACCTGGCTGCGGCACTGGCCCGGTTTTGGGTGCGCCGCCGGCATTTTATCGCCACGTCCCGGTCTCAAACGCCTCAATTCCGGGCCGGTTCGGCTGCGGCCACCGCAAGGAGCCCCGCGCCAAGACCTCCCGCACCTGCGCCAGGACAGTCTCCGGCGCAGATACGACGTCATCGTAGAAGAAGCGCAGCACGGGAAGGCCCTGGACCACGGCCGAATTGTCCCGTCGGCGGTCCTTCTTGAACTGCCGTGGTTCCAGATGGAAGGCCAAGCCGTCGATTTCCACGATCAGGAAGCCTTCAAGCAGGAAGTCCACTCTCCCGATACCGTCGATCCACACTTGGGTTTCGGTGGAGATGCCAGCCTCCCTGAAAAGGACCCGGGCCAGCGTCTCCAGAAGGGAATCCGCACCACGCTCAACCTTTGCAACCACGTCCCGGGCCTTTCCGCAGCGGTTGCCCACGAGGTGCCGGAGCAGGAACGTCAGATCGATGTCTCCCTGGTTGTAGGCGCTCTCGACCATCACCAGGGACTCCAGAGGCGGTAGGCAGAGCAGGGCGTGCAGGAGGACATCCGGCAGGGCCGCCACAGCTCCGTGGCCTTGTGGCTGGGTCAGGGGCGTGCGGTGGCTGACGCAGGAATGGGTCCGTCTGCCGTTGCTGTGCCAATAGTGCGGCTGAGTTGCCAGGCGCAATATCCACAGCTGGAAGCGTGGCGCCGCCGACGCACATGTGAGCAGCGCCCGGGACTTCTTGGCGGCCACCAACTCGGGGTCCGCACCAGGAAGAGCCAGCAGCCCGCGCTCCAGCCGAACAACGGCACCGCTTCGGACAGCGCTCCTGATAGCCGATTCACCGGCCCCTTTTTCCAAGACAACCCGGGTTAGCGCCACTCCGCCCACGGAACTAAGTATCTGCACGGGATCCATGTCCCCAAATGTGCTGGAACCCGGGCAGGCTCAAAAGATGGATCGAGCAGTATGTGGACAATCATCCCCTGCCGGGCTGGCCCATCAATGGCAGTCCTCGGCCTGAGCCGATACCGGGGCGCCACGGAACAGCAGCCAGAACCGGGCCGCCCCGGTCGGAGGTCAGTCCATTCCGCGCAGGTCCAGCACCAGCTCAGTGTCGCCGTCGGCCTGCAGCAGCACCGGGATGCCCCAGTCCTGCTGGTACAGGTGGCAGGCGGCGTGGTCCGGGATCTCGCCGTCGGCGTCCTCAGGGCCGTCGCAGGCCGCCGCGCGGGCGGTGATATGCAGGACGCCTTCGGGAACGTCGGAGGAAAGCTCCAGGGTGCGGAGCAGGCCCACCGAGGTCCCGCCGCCGGACACCAGCAGTTCCGGCGGGGTGGAGGAGATTTTCAGCTGGGTCGGGTCGCCCCAGCGGTCGTCCAGCTTCTGGCCGGTCGGCGCGGTGAAGCGGATGGCCAGTTCCAGCAGCCCGGGGGCCACGGGGCTCTTGGGCCGGTGGGTCTGGGCCGCGCCCTCGTCCACCTGCTGCGCTTCCTTGGGGATTGGCACGTAGACCAGCTGGTGCTTGTTCGCCTCGACCACCACCAGGAGCGGCTCCGCGCCGGCCACCTGGGTGTGGTCCACGATCACGTCGGAGGGCTCGGACAGGCCGCGCGCCAGCGTGGAGACCGTGCCGGTGGCCGGGTCGTAGCGGCGGACGGCACCGTTGTACGTGTCCGCGATGGCCACGGAACCGTCAGGCAGCACAGTGACGCCGAGCGGGTGCTGCAGCCGCGCCTCGGAGGCGGGCCCGTCGCGGAAGCCGAAGTCGAACAGGCCCTTGCCGACGGCCGATTCGACGGTGACCGAACCGCCGTCGGCGATCACGAGCTTGCGCAGGGCGGAGGTCTCGGAGTCCGCCACCCAGATGTTGCCGTCGGCGTCCTCGGCGAGGCCGGAGGACTGGGCGAACCAGGCTTCCTCGGCCGGGCCGTCGAGCAGGCCTTCGAGGCCGTTGCCGGCGATGATGGACACGGCGCCGGAGCGCGGGTCGAAGCTGAAGATCTGGTGCACGCCGGCCATCGCCACCACGACGGCGTTCAGCTTGGTGGACCAGACAACGTCCCAGGGCGAGCTGAGGGAAACCCGCAGCGGGTCCGCCTCCAGGCGGGCGCCATACGCGGCGCCTTCCTCGTCCACCCGGGCCGGTCCCGTCTCGAGGAGCCGCTGCACGCCGTTGCCGGCCAGGGTACTGACGGTCCCGTCAGCCAGGGACAGCCCGCGCAGGCGGTGGTTCACGGAGTCGGCGATCACGACGTCGTAGCCGGTCTCGGCGGCGACGTCGTCCGGGAGCAGCACCAGGCCCTGGGGTTCGTTGAAGCGGGCTGTGGCCGCGTTGCCGTCGGCATGGCCCTTGTCACCGGAGCCGTAGGTGGCCAGCACTGTCTGGAAGTCGGTGGAGAGCTCCACGAGGCGGTGGTGCCCGGTGTCGGTGACCAGCCAGGAACCGGCTTCCGAGGCGCTTCCGACGCCGCGGCCGTCGGGGAGGAACAGTGCCTTGCCGGGGAACCGCAGGGTGCCCGACGTCGGCTCCGGCGCCACATACGGCCCGTCGCCGCGGTGCAGGGTGCCTTTGGCCTCGTGTTCGGCGATCAGTTCCGGGATGAGGACGGCGAGGCCGTCGGCGTGGCCCTCGCCGGAGAGGTGCGCCACGATGTAGCCCTCGGGGTCGATGACCACCAGCGTGGGCCAGGCGCGCGCGGTGTAGGCCTTCCAGGTGTCCAGCTCGGGATCGTCCAGGACCGGGTGGCGGATCTCGTAACGCTCGACGGCGGCGGCCAGCGCCACCGGGTCCGCCTCGTGCTCGAACTTGGGAGAGTGCACGCCGACCGTGACAAGGACGTCGGAGTACTGCTGCTCGAGCGGGCGGAGTTCGTCCAGCACGTGCAGGCAGTTGATGCAGCAGAAAGTCCAGAAGTCCAGCAGCACGATCTTGCCGCGCAGGGATTCCAGGTCCAGGGACTTGCCGCCGGTGTTGAGCCAGTTGCGGCCCACCAGCTCGGAGGCCCGGACCCGGAGGTGGGTGCGTACGGTTTCGGTCATGAGCGTCCTTCCAGCTTGGAGTTGCGTTCGGCCAGCCGGGCATCGCGCTCGGCCAGCTTGGCAAACATATCGTTGTAAGCGGTGAGATCGGCGTCGTTATTCCTGTCCGCCGCCCGGTCGGTGCGTTTGGATTCGCGCGCATCGGAGCGGGACCACTGGACGGCGACGCCGATCGCCACCAGCAGCGTGGGCACTTCGCCGATGCCCCAGGCCACCGCGCCGCCCAGCTGCTGGTCCAGCAGGGCCGATTCGCCCCAGGTCCGGCCGAGGTTGCCGAAGTAGTCCGCGGCCAGCAGCCCGGTGCCGCCCATGATCGCGACGCCGAAGAAGGCGTGGAAGCCCATCGTGGCCAGCAGGAGCAGCAGCCTCATGGGGTACGGCGCGCGCCGGGGCAGCGGGTCGGTGCCGATCATGGTCAGCACGAAGATGTAGCCGGTCAGGGCGAAGTGCAGGTTCATCAGCTCGTGGCCCACGTGGTCCCGCATGGCATATCCGAACGCGTCGGAGTAGTAGAACAGCACGATCGAGCCGGCGAAGTTGGCGGCGGCGAACAGCGGGTGCGTCACGAGCTGGGAGAACTTCGAGTGGATGAAGATCAGCAGCCATTCGCGTGGGCCGCGGGAACTGTCCCGCCGCGGCGTGAGCGCGCGCAGGGCCAGGGTCACGGGGGCGCCGAGGACGAGGAAGATGGGGGCCACCATGGTCAGTGCCATGTGGTCCACCATGTGCGCCGAGAACAGCACCCGGCCGTAGACCGCCGGCGGACCGGATGTCACGTACGTGAGGACGCCGAGCCCGATCACCCAGTTGACGGCCCGGAACCAGGACCAGGAGTCCCCGCGCCGGAGCACCTTCCGCATGCCGAGGATGTAGGCCACCAGGCCAAAGACGGCGACGGCGACCCAGAGCCAGTCGGGCCGCCATTCGGTCAGCCAGCGCTCGGGGGTAAGTTCGGGCGGCAGGTCGTAGCCGGAGACGATGAAGGCCGGGGTGGCGTTGGGGGCAAGCGCCTCACCCTGCGGCGGCGCAGAGCGGCCGAGCGCGACGGCGATACCCGACGTCGCGCCCATCACGAGCAGTTCGACGGCGATGAGCTGCCAAAGCACGCGGCGGGCGGACAGCCCGCCGGTTTTGCTGCCCAGCTGCGGGATGACCCAGCGCCGGTGCATCAGGCCGATGCCGCCAAGGACGAGGGTAGCCGCCGTCTTCGCCAGGATCAGCTGCCCGTAGGCCGAGCCGAAGAGGTCGCTCCAGGACGTAAGGCGGATGCTTGAATTGATCACGCCGGAGGCGAAGACGAGGATGAAGGCGAACCCGGCCAGGGCGGAGAAGCGGCGCAGCGTCGGATCGGTGATGTCCGGGCGGCCGCCAGTCTTCGTGCCGGACGCAGAGGCTCCCAGCAGACCGGAGAGCAGCGCGAGCATGATGATGCCGCCGACCCAGGCCGATACGCCCACCAGGTGCAGGCCGAGGGAGTTGATGGCGCCTTCGTGGTCGGCTGCGCTGGCGGAGTGCCCGATCAGCGCTGAGGGGACCAGCCCGATGAGTGCGAGCACCAGGGTGGCGGCGAGGCCGCCTAGGGAGCGGACGCCGAAGAGGGCCGTGGTGACGACTGCGGCGATGATGACCACGGCCAGCCAGGCGCGGCCGGTCTCGATGTCGGTCATGAAGTAGACCAGGGAACGGGTGAACTCCGGATCCCCGGAGATGCCCTGCCCGGCGATGTCCGAGTAGCTCAGCACCAGGACCGCAATCGCCGACAGGGTCCAGACGGCGCCCGCCGCGGCGGCGACTGCCAGGGCGCGGGTAAATGCCGGGTGCTCCGGGGCGTCCGTGGCCTTGGACCGCGAGAGGGCCAGCGAGCGGGGCAGGATTCCGACGGCGAAGATCAGCCCGCCGATCACGGTGGCAAGCGCGACGTTGTGGACGGCTTTGCTGACCGGGAGACCCCAGCGGACCAAGGCACCCGGGTCGGAGACCTCCCGGGCTGCTGCGGCGCCGGAGAACAGCAAGGCGGCGACAAGTCCCAGGAACAGGCCAGCCAGGCCCGCGAACAGCCAGGGCCGGGAGATCCCGGCGGGACCCGCAGCAGGGCCCCTCCCTCCCCCGGTCGGGGTGGGAGCGGTTGCGGTGGCACGGGGATTTGCTGCGGAAGGCACAAGTCCATTGTCCGCCACGCCCCGCCTGCTCACCGAATCGGCAGCAGCCCGAAAACACCGGGGCGACGTTGCCGGACGCCGCCCTTAACCAAAAAGGAGCGGCGACCCAGGGGGTCGCCGCTCCTTTCAAGCATTCAAGAAGACTACTTCTTCTTGGAGACCGCAGCCTTCAGCTTGGAGCCGGCGGTCAGCTTAACGCTGTGGCCCGCGGCGATCTGGATGGTCTCGCCGGTCTGCGGGTTGCGGCCGGTGCGAGCTGCACGGTCGGTGCGCTCAACTGCGAGCCAGCCCGGGATGGTGATCTTTTCGCCCGCGGCGACAGAGGTCTCGAAGACCTCGAACAGTGCATCCAGCACGGAGTTGACGGCTGCCTGGCTGGTGCCGGCCTTGCCTGCTACCTCTGCAACAAGTTCACTACGGTTCTTAGCCATTTATGTCCTCCTGGACGGTCATGATTTCTGGAGCCTGCACACGGCATGCGTACAAGCCACTGTCCGAAAACTTACCAGCTTGCTGCCGCCGAGGTGGCAAATTCCGCGTGTTTTCGGCCTTTTTCGAGGAAAAACCCGCGAATCGGCGCCTTTCGAGGCATTATTTCGCCATCAGCGGACGCTCCCGCAGCTCCGGCGGCATCTGCCCCGGCGCTGCCGCAGTTTGGGTGTTGTCCGGGGCGACGCAGCCGCGCTTGTCCCGGTGGCTGACGACGGCGGCACCTGCCCCGGCGCTCCCGCAGATCTGGCGCTGTCCGGGGCGACGCTGCCGCGCCTGTCCCGGTGGCCGACGACGGCGGCATCCGGCCGGCTGCCGGCCTGTCGTCTGCGGTTCGGAGGGCGGGTGGGGCAGTTGTGGTTGCCGGCGATGGTGTGGGCCCTGGACGCTCCGGCAGGAGCTGCGCGAGGGTGCGGCTATAAGCCCCGGAGCTGCGGGAGGGTCGGGTTTTATGCCGCCGGCGATGGTGTGGGGCCTTGGACGCTCCGGCAGGAGGTGGTGGAGGTCCTGTGCGGCGCGTACCGGATGTGCGGGAGGGTCTGTGCGGCGCGTACCGGACGTGCGGGAGGGTGCGGCTATTTGCCCCCGGGTGTGCGGGAGGGTTGGGGTGTGGCCGGCATGATCTGCGGTGAGTGGGCAGTTGGCGGCAGTGTTGGTGCGTGACATTGGCGTGAACTGCTGCCTCGACGGTGCCCTCGGGTATGCGGGAGGGGTTGGACCGTATGCGGGAGGGTTCTGGTTGTGGTTTGTGGGTTAAATGCGGGAGAGCCCCAACCTGTGGTTGGGGCTCTCGACCGTGTAATGATGTTCCGGCGGTGACCTACTCTCCCACACCCTCCCGGGTGCAGTACCATCGGCGCTGTGGGTCTTAGCTTCCGGGTTCGGAA
>NZ_JBFTJH010000012.1:0-108692 GCF_056395325.1 Arthrobacter sp. 10L424
AACCAGGAAGGCCTGCGCCTGGTCCGCCAGCACACCACCACGCCGCTGGCGATCGGTGAAATCTTCAACACCGTCTGGGACTACCAGACCCTGATCAAGGAACAGCTGATCGACTACGTGCGGGCCGCGTCCACGCACTTCGGCGGCATCAGCCCGTTGAAGAAGGTGATGGATTTCGCCGCGCAGTACCAGATCAAGTCCGGCTTCCACGGCCCCACCGACATTTCCCCGGTCGGGTTCGCAGCACAGCTGCACGTGGGCCTGGCGATCCATAACTACGGGATCCAGGAATACATGCAGCACTCGGACAAGACCAACGAGGTCTTCGAGCAGTCCATGACGTTCGTGGACGGGTACCTGCACCCGGGCGACAAGCCCGGCATCGGCGTCGAGTTCAACGAGGAAGCCGCCGCGGCGTTCCCCTACCAGCAGGCCTACCTGCCCTACAACCGCCTCGTCGACGGCACCGTCCATGACTGGTGAGCGGACACAACAGGTGACCCCCGTCGAACCTGTCACGGCAGGCCACACCGGACCACCCATCGTTGTTATGGGCGTCTCCGGGTGCGGCAAGACGACCATCGGCGACCTCGTCGCCCGCGGACTCGGCGCACCCTTCCTCGACGGCGACTCACTTCACCCCGTGGAGAACGTCGCCAAGATGGCGGCCGGCACCCCGCTGACGGACGAGGACCGCTGGCCCTGGCTCGCCACCGTGGGCACAGAGCTCGCCAACGCCGGAGACGGCGGGCTGGTGCTCGCCTGCTCCGCGCTTAAGCGCTGCTACCGGGACGCCATCCGGGCCCTGGCGCCCGGCACCGTGTTCCTGCACCTGCACGGCAGCAAAGAGGTCCTGGGGTCCCGGCTCGAAGGCCGCTCCGGCCACTTCATGCCTGCCGCGCTGCTTGACTCCCAGCTGGCAACGCTGGAACCGCTCGAGGCCGACGAAACCGGGATCCTGGTGGACATCGCCGGCCCGGTCAGCCAGGTGGTGACCGAAGCGCTGGCCGCCATTGGCGCCGCCGCCGGCTCCGCCGCGGCAGCGGAGACCGGCGGTGCTGACGCGTCCGGTGCCGCAGGCACCCAACCGCGCCGGTTCGACGTCGACCTTCAGGCCGCACCGTTCAACCTCGACGACGACGCCGTGGCCTGGGTGGATTCCACCATCGCCGGGATGAGCCTCGAGGAAAAAATCGGGCAGCTGTTCATCAACCACAACAACGACTACTCACCGGAGTACCTCGACGGCGTGCTGGAGAACTTCCACGTCGGCGGCATGCGCTACCGGCCCGGACCGTCCGCCGCGGTACAGGAACACATCCGCTACGCACAGTCCAAGACCCGCATCCCGCTCCTGGTGGCCTCCAATCCCGAAATGGGCGGCGCCGGAAGCTGCGACGACGGAACGTTTGTGTCGACGCACCTGCAGGCCGGCTCGCACCCGGACAAAGCCATCGCCCGGCACATGGGGCAGGTGGCCGGCGTGGAAACCGCGGCGCTGGGCTGCAACTGGGCGTTCGCGCCGATCGTGGACATCCACTACAACTGGCGCAATACCGTCATCTCCACCCGGGCGTTCGGCAACACCCCGGAAATCGTGGTGGAGCGCGCCAAGGAATACTTCGACGGCATCAGCGAGTCACCCACCGCCTGCGCCATGAAGCACTTCCCCGGCGACGGCATGGACGAACGCGACCAGCACGTGGTCACCTCCTACAACACCCTCGGCTACGAGGAGTGGAACCGGAGCTACGGGCACGTGTACCGCGCGATGATCGGGCACGGCGTGCAGTCCATCATGATCGGGCACATCGGGGCGCCCGGGCTGTCCCGGCACTTCCGGCCCGGCCTGGCGGACAAGGACATCCTGCCCGCGACATTGGCGCCGGAACTGCTCCAGGACCTGCTCCGCGGCGAGCTGGGCTTCAACGGCCTGGTCCTCACGGACGCCTCCCAGATGATCGGGCTGACCCAGGCAAAGCGGCGCAGGGACCTGGTTCCGGCCACCATCGCCGCCGGCTGCGACATGTTCCTGTTCTTCCGCAACCCGGCAGAGGACTTCAAGTACATGCTGGACGGGTACAAATCCGGTGTCATCACCGAACAGCGCCTGCACGACGCGCTGCGCCGGATCCTGGGCCTCAAGGCCTCGCTGGGCCTGCACCGGACGGCGCGCCAGGAGCTGGTCCCGCCCGTCGAGGCTCTGCAGCTCATCGGCAGCGCAGCCCACCGTGCCGTGGCGGCGGCGATCGCGGACAAGACCGTCACCCTGGTCAAGGACACCGCCAGCAACCTGCCCATCACCCCGGAGACGCACAAACGCATCCGGCTGTACGGCATCTCCGGGGGCTCGGACTTCACCCGCGCCGACCCGCTGGCCTACCTGGACACCGTCAAGGCCGAACTGGAGAGCGCCGGGTTCGAGGTTCACCTGTTCAAAACGGCCGACCAGCGCGAGGCGGCAGGGGAGACCGGCGTGAACTTCATGTCGGTCATCTCCGAGGAAGCCACCGGCGACTACGCGGACAAGTACGATGCCGCCTTCGTGTTCGCCAACGTCAAGGGCTTCGCCCAGGAGGCTGCCATCCGGATCAAGTGGTCCACACCGATGGCCGCGGAAATCCCCTGGTACGTCACCGAGGTCCCCACCGTGTTCGTCTCGCTCAACCAGCCCAACCACCTGATTGACGTGCCGATGGTGAAGACCGCCATTCACGCCCACGCCGGATCCCGGGAAGCCATCCGGGCAACCATCGAGAAGATCCAGGGCAAGTCGGAATTCCAGGGCACGTTCAACGAGAACGTCTTCTGCGATTCCTTCGACACCCGGCTCTGAGGGCTGCGGTTTCGGACTGCCGCCAGGGTTTCGGGCCGGCGCTACGCGGATCCCCGCCGCGCCGGTCCGGAACGGCCGCGCGTGTCCGAAACGTGCGCATCCAAACCCTCCCGCGCCGCCGCCTGCAGGCGTAGCGTATGGCCATGGAGAGGACCGGATGTGCGGTGGTGGGTGGCGGACCTGCGGGGATGATGCTCGGATTGCTCCTGGCGAGGGCCGGGGTACGGGTAACGGTTTTGGAGAAGCACGCGGACTTCTTGCGCGACTTCCGCGGCGACACCGTGCATCCGTCCACCATCCGGCTCATTGACGAACTCGGACTCGGCCAGGAATTCCGCCGGCTGCCGCAGAGCCGCCTAAAGAATGTCGTCTTCCCGGTCCCGGGCGGGCCGCCGGTGACCATGGGCGATTTTGACGCCCTGCCGCCGCCGTACAACTACGTCGCCATGATGCCGCAATGGGACTTCCTGAGCTTCCTCGCCGACGCCGCCGCCCAGGAACCGGGGTTCACGCTGCTTATGAGCCACACGGCCACCGGGCTGGTCCGCAACGGGGGCCGGGTCCGCGGAGTCCGCTTCCGGACGCCCGACGGCAGGCCGGACGAACTCCTGGCGGACCTCGTGGTTGCCACAGACGGCCGCCATTCCGCGCTGCGCACCGCCGCCGGACTGGCCCCGCAAGAGTTCCCGGTGCCCTTCGACACCTGGTGGTTCCGGTTGCCCCGCTATCCCTCCGAAACGGGTGAGGTAGCGGGACTCGTCCCGGCGTTCGGTCCCGGCGAGGCGCTGCTGGCACTGTTCCGCACCGACTACTACCAAATGGGCTACCTCGCCGCCAAAGGCGCCGACGCCCGGATCCGCGCGGAAGGCGTCGAGGGCTTCCGACGGCGGGTCGCGGCGCTCCGCCCGGACCTTGCGGACCGGGTTGACACCATCGCGTCCCTCGACGACCTCCACTGGCTGGATGTGCGCCTGAACCGGCTGCACTCATGGCACATCAACGGGCTGCTGTGCATCGGGGACGCGGCGCATGCGATGTCGCCGGCCGGCGGCGTCGGAATCAACCTCGCCATCCAGGACGCTGCGGCCGCCGCCGAGTACCTGGCCCCCGCCCTGCTCCGGGGCCAGGTGACCACGGCGGACCTGGAGAAAGTGGAACGACGGCGGCGGCTGCCCACCGTCGTCGTGCAGACCGTCCAAAGGATCATGCAACGCGCGATCTTCGGCCCGATCATGTCCGGGAAACGGACAAGGTTTCCGGCCGCGGCACTCTTCGTCGCCCGGCACGTTCCGGCGTTCCGCACCATCATTCCCCGCTTCATCGCCTTCGGGCCGCGGCCCGAACACGCACCGGCCTTCGCCCGGCGCGCCCCGCAGCGTTCTTAGCCGTCCGGCGGCCGCCGACATGTAGGACGCCGGCGGGGAATCCAGTACCGCCCAGCCACTAAACTGGGTCCCATGACTGCCACCAGTGCCCCTGCAGCCGACGCCGCTGCCGCCCGTGCCCGCCTGCTTGAACTGATCAAGGAGCTGGCCGTCGTCCGCGGTAAGGTCATCCTCTCCAGCGGCGCCGAAGCCGACTACTACATCGACCTGCGCCGGATCACGCTGCACCACGAGGCCTCCAAGCTGGTCGGCCAGGTCATGCTCTCATTGCTGGACGACGCCGGGATCGACTTTGAGTGTGCGGGCGGGCTCACGATGGGCGCCGACCCCGTGGGCACCGCCGTGATGCACTCCGCCGTCGACGCCGGACGCCCCGTGGACGCTTTCGTGGTCCGCAAGGCGCAGAAGTCCTACGGCATGGGCCGCCAGGTGGAGGGCCCCTCCGTCGAAGGCCGCAAGGTGCTGGTGCTGGAAGACACGTCCACCACCGGCGGCTCCGCGCTGACCGCCGTCGAGGGCGTCCGCAAGGCGGGCGGAAACGTCGTCGCCGTCGCTGTGATCGTGGACCGCGACACCGGCGCCAAGGAAAAGATCGAGGCCGAGGCCGGTGTTCCCTACCTCTTCGCCTTCGGCAAGGACGAACTCGGCCTGAACTAGGCGGTTCACCCCTTAGCGGACACGTGTAGACGGTGGATGTGGCGTGATTTATTATGACTTACACCCACCAGAACACGCCCCCCGGAGACCACGCGCCATGCTCCTTCCCGAAGAACTCCTCGGAGCTGAACCCCTCAGCACCGTAAACCAGATCCAGAACCTCATCCTGGACAGCGCAGATTTCGAGGACTTCCTCAACGAACTTGCCCGGTTCTCCGCGCACCAGGTGGCGGGCGCCGGGGACGATGCGCTGTGCGGGATCACCCTGTTGCGCGACCGCAAGGCCGCGACCATCGGCTGGAGCAGCGACTCCGCCCGCGAGGTGGACGAAATCCAGTACCGGCTCTCGCAGGGCCCGTGCCTGACGGCCGCGCAGGAAGAGCGTGAAGTCTACGTTCCGGACCTGTTTGAAGAGGACCGCTGGGGCCCGGACTATGCCAGTGCCGTCGCCTCGCACGGACTGCGCTCGGTGCTCTCCGTGCCGTTCCACCTGCAGGGCGAAGCCCAGGCAGCGCTCAACCTCTATTCCGATGTGCCGCGCAAGTTCGACGGCGATGTCGCCGCCCGGGCGCGCGGCTACACCCGCGAAATCTCCCAGGCGCTGCGTCTGGCCGTCCGATTCTCTTTGCACACGGACAGTGCCACGAACCTCCGGGCCACCCTTGAATCCCGCACCGTGATCGACATGGCCATCGGGATCGTTATGGCGCAGAACCGCTGCAACCAGGAGACGGCCGTCAGGATCCTGACGGACGCGTCGAGCAACGGCAACGTCAAGCTCCGTGACATCGCCACCTCCCTGGTCCAGTCCGTGGGCGGCACCGCGTCCCGTACCCACTTCGAGGAGCCCGGCAGGCAAGAAGCCGGCTGAACCGGTAGCGCGATATGACTTGTGCGCCCCGCTGTTGGCCTATACGCTGGGTGAGGTTGAGCCGTCGGCCATAGATTCCTTAATTTCTGGAGTACCTATGGACCAGTCTCTTAATGCCCACGTCAAGATCGATACCGTCTCAGACACCGTCCGGATCGACGTTCTTGGCAGCCTGACGCAGGCCTCCCGCCCCTCCCTCATGCAGACCATCCAGCGCATCCGCCAGATGGGCATCACCTCACACATCCGTGTTGAACTCGGGGGTGCCCCTTTCGTCGAGTCAGCGGCGCTGGCCGGACTCCGCAACGACCTTAACGCGGTCGACGGCGGTGCCATCGCCGGGGACGTGGCGGGCGCGCTGAGAACCGGAAAGGGTGTTTCGCTGGAGCTTTCCGCGCAGGTTTTTGATCCGGCGGCCGCGCTGCAGCCCCTGGATCTGGCCGGGGAATTCAAGGCCTCCATCGACGCCTCCGGTACGCGTCCGCTCGCAGGCTTCTCGGATGACGAACTGCTGGCCGCCAGCGATTCCGTGTTTGGCCTGCTGGACAACCCCGCCGATATGGCCCGTTCGGGACTCCTGGCCACCTACGACGACATCGGCCTGGAGATCAGCCGCCGCGAAGTGGGCCGCGAACCCGAAACCGTGTAGGCAGGACCGGCCGCCGGACTGTGGCTGAGCTGTTATCCGGCGCCGTTTCTGATCCGCCTGCCCCGGTGGCTACGGTAGAGATGTGCCGCATGTGCCTGACTTTGAGAATGTAGGCGGGGCCGGCGACGCCGACGCCCGCGTGCTTCGGCACGCCGCCGAACTTACGAGGTTCTCCCGGCGGGGCTTCCTGATCGGCACGGGGGCTGCCTCCGTGCTGGCGGCCGATATGTTGTTCACCCGGCGGGTGCAGGCCGAACGCCGGGTCCACAAAATCCTCACCGTGCCGGACGAGACCGCCGAGAAGTACTTCCCCCACGCCAGCTGGTTCCTCTTTCCCGGTTACAAAACGAGCTGGGAGGAAGCCCTGTGGATCCTGAACGCTCTGCGCGGGGCGCTGAACAAGCGCGGCCAGCTCGCCGCCGTCGGATACTCCAACGTGGGCCTGGACATCGACGAAATCGTGATCGCGGTGGTGGAGCACGCCCGGGCCCACCAGCTCGACCAGCTCTACTTCTACGGGCACAGCTTCGGTGGCATGGTGGCCACCCAGGTCGCAGCCCGGCTGAGGGAGCTGCACGGCATTGAGGTGGCGTTCATCCTGTTGGATTCCAGCCCGTACAGCAAGTACGACGTGCTGGACCAGAGCTGGTTTGAGGGGGTTGTGTTCCTCTACGAGAGCGGGTTCCGGTTCCCCACGGTGGTGCGCGGCGGCTATGAACTGGGCGAGCGGATGCTGCACAAGGACGAGCGCAGCTGGGGGCAGATCCTGGACCAGACCCTGGAACAGCTCTCGCCGATTGCGCCGTCCAGCGTCCTGATCCAGTCCGAGTCCGCTTACATCTACCACTTTGATGCCACCCGCTTCGCGGGCAAGCTCGGCGGGACGAAGATGGCTTTTATTGGCAATCCCCGCGACCAGACCGTGGACTACGGCACGGCCCGCGACTCCTGGTCCCTGACCTTCAAGGACAACATGGCCTCCGACTCGCAACGGACCGACGGCGCCCGGCCGGCGCACGCCAGCCCGGGCTGGAGTCCGTTCGTCTACCGGCCGGTCATCGAGGGACTGGAGGACGAACTCTTCCCGCTGCCCTCCGGCGGAGGCAAAAAGACCGCGTTTTAGGGTTCCAGTTGCGTGCCTAGATCTGGTTCTTCAGGTCCGCGACGGAGTTCAGGACCTGGTTGGGCCGGAACGGGTAGGCGGCAATGTCGTCCTTGTGGGTGATCCCGCTGAGCACCAGCACCGTGTGCAGCCCCGCCTCCATGCCGGCGATGATGTCGGTGTCCATCCGGTCACCGATCATGGCGGTGGTTTCCGAGTGCGCGTCGATCTGGTTCATGGCCGACCGGAACATCATCGGGTTCGGCTTGCCCACAATGTAGGGCTCCCGGCCGGTCGCCTTGGTGATGAGCGCCGCGATCGCGCCGGTGGCAGGCATCGGGCCGTCCTTCGAGGGCCCGGTGGCATCCGGGTTGGTGGCGATGAACCTGGCACCGCCCAGGATCAGCCGGATGGCCATGGTGATGGCCTCAAAGGAGTAGGTCCGGGTTTCGCCGAGGACCACGAAGTCCGGGTCCTGGTCGGTGAGGATAAAACCTGCCTCGTGCAGCGCCGTCGTGAGGCCCGCCTCGCCGATCGTGTAGGCGCGGTTGCCGGAATCCGAGCCGTGCACCTGGTCCTTGAGGAACTGGGCGGTGGCCAGGGCCGAGGTCCAGATGTTCTCCTCGGGGATTTCCAGGCCCGAACTCTTCAACCGTGCGGCGAGGTCCCGGGGCGTGAAGATGGAATTGTTGGTCAGGACGAGGAACCGCTTGGAGGTGTCCACCCAGCGCTGGATGAGTTCCGAGGCGCCCGGGATGGGCTGGTTTTCGTGGACCAGGACTCCGTCCATATCGGTCAGCCAGCACTCGATCTCCTGGCCGCTGCGGTACAGCGATTTTGAAGAATGCACGTGCTCCGAGCCGTCCCTGTGGTCTTCCTGCTGCGCCGCCATGCTGTCCTCCGCCGATAATGTGCCGATGCCAGTCCCAGTCTAATGTTGAGTCGTGACTGAACCAGAGGTACCCAGCGAAACCCTTTCCGGCCCGCCCGCTGGAAACGCCAGCGAGGCGGCGGCCGACGCGGAGCCCAAGGCGGAGGTCGGCGTGGGTCCTTGGGAGGGCGAAACGCCAGAGGGCGAGCACTGGGATCCGGACCTTTTGACGGACGGGGACCGCCGCAACGTGCTGGACAAGTACCGCTACTGGAAGCACGAGGCGATCGTGGCCGAGCTCGATTCGCGGCGCCACAACTTCCATATCGCGATCGAGAACTGGCAGCACGACATGAACATCGGCACCGTCGTCCGCAGCGCCAACGCGTTCCTGGCCAAGGAAGTGCACATCATCGGACGGCGCCGCTGGAACCGCCGCGGCGCCATGGTCACCGACCGGTACCAGCACGTCCGCCACCACCCCACGGTCGCGGACTTCGTGAGCTGGGCGGAGGGGGAGGGCCTGGCGATCATCGGCATCGACATCTTCCCGGACTCCGTCCCGCTGGAAACCTATGAACTGCCCCGCGATTGTGTGCTCGTGTTCGGGCAGGAGGGACCCGGGCTGAGCCCCGAGGTCCACGAGGCGGCGGTGGACACCCTGTCGATCGAACAGTTCGGCTCCACCCGCTCCATCAACGCCGCCTCGGCCGCGGCCATCGCGATGCATGCCTGGATCCGGCGGCACGTGTTCAACCAGCTCCCGGGGTAGCGCCCGCGTCGAGTTGGCACTTCGCGGCAGTGTTTTCGAGAAACATTGCCGCGAAATGCGTACTCGATGCGCCGAGGGGTGCGGAGCTGTGGATAACCCCGCCGGGATCTGACGGCAGCAGGCACAATGGGCCATGCGCAGGGCACCGCTTCCGCTCCACCTGACCACCGGATCCTTCTCGCTGCGGGCCGCGGACAAGGCAGGCGTCACCCGCACGCGCACCGCGGCGCACGACCTGGTGACCGTCTCCCGCGGCATCCGGGTCCCGTCGGGCTCTGCCGCCGCCGGATCCGATGCCCTGCGCGCCTACACCGACCTCGACGACGAGGCCACCCTCAGTCTCGGGTCGGCGGCACGCCTCTGGCGCGCGCCCCTTCCCGGCTGGCTGGAGGAGGACTGGCGCATCCACCTCGCCCGGCGCCGGGGACGCAGCACGCCGCGGCGGGTCAACGTCGTGGGGCACCAGCTGGCACTCCTCCCGGATGAAGTGGTGGAGCTCGACGGCGTCCGGCTCACCTCGCCCGCCCGGACCTGGCTGGATCTTGCCTCGGTACTCAGCTCCGATGACCTCGTGGTGGTCGGCGATTCTCTGGTCTGCGAGCACGGGCCGGAGTTCCCCGTCCCCCGGGAATCGCTGTGCAGCATCGAGGAACTGCGGTGCATGTTGGAGCTGCACCGGGGAAGCCGCGGCATACGGAAGGCCCGGACCGCCGTCGAGCTTATCCGGGTGGGCGCCGATTCGCCGCCCGAGACGAGGCTGCGCCTGCTGCTCGTCCGTGCCGGGCTGCCCGAGCCCGTCCTGAACCACGTTGTCCGGGGTGAGGACCCCTGGGGCGGCCCGGCCCGTCCCGTCCTGTGGCCAGACGCCGCCTACCCGCAGTGGCGGATTGCCCTCCAGTACGAGGGGGCGCACCACAACGGGGAAGACCAGTATCTGCGCGACATCCGGAGGGCCGATACTGCGGCGCGCTCCGGCTGGCTTGAGGTGCGCCTGTCCCGGCTGGACCTCGCCGGCGGGCATCTTGCAGCCGTGGCCAAGGTCCGCAACGCGCTCGTGAGCCGTGGCTGGCGCTCGAGTTGACAGTTCGCGGCAGTGTTTTCCCGCGACACTGCCGCGAAATGCGAACTCGATGGGGCTGACGGGACACCGGACCCGCCAGCGGCGAGCGAGTATTACAGGCCCGAGTGACCGGAACCACTGCCACCGGCGCGGGAATGGCTAGGATGGTTCCTAGCCGACGAGGTTCACTCCAGGGTCACCAGCCCGCAGACGAAATTCACTTTAGGAGTCAGCATGCCCATTGCAACCCCAGAGATCTACTCCGAGATGATCGACCGCGCAAAGACGGGCGGCTTCGCGTTCCCCGCCGTCAACGTCACCTCCTCCCAGACCCTGAACGCAGCCCTCCGCGGCTTCGCCGCGGCCGAGTCCGACGGGATCGTCCAGGTCTCCACCGGCGGCGCGGCCTACTGGTCCGGCGCGTCCACCAAGGACATGGTGGCCGGCTCGCTCGGCTTCGCCGCGTTCGCCCGCGAAGTCGCCAAGAACTACGGCGTCAACATCGCCCTGCACACCGACCACTGCCCCAAGGACAAGCTCGAGGGCTTCGTCCTGCCGCTGCTGGCAGCCTCCGAAGCCGAGGTCAAGGCCGGCCGCAACCCGCTCTTCAACTCGCACATGTGGGACGGCTCCGCCGAGACCCTGCAGGAAAACCTGCGCATCGCCCGTGAACTGCTGGAGCGCACCGCCGCCGCCAAGATGATCCTCGAGGTCGAGATCGGCACCGTCGGCGGCGAGGAAGACGGCGTCGAGAACGCCATCAACGACAAGCTCTACACCACCGTCGAGGACGCCCTGGCCACGATCGACGCGCTCGGCTCCGGCGAGAACGGCCGCTACATCACGGCGCTGACCTTCGGCAACGTGCACGGCGTCTACAAGCCCGGCGGCGTCAAGCTCCGCCCGGAAATCCTCAAGGACATCCAGGAGCAGGTGGGCGCCAAGATCGGCAAGGCCAACCCGTTCGACCTCGTCTTCCACGGCGGCTCCGGCTCCTCCGAGAAGGAAATCGCCGACGCCGTCTCCTACGGCGTGATCAAGATGAACATCGACACCGACACCCAGTACGCCTACACCCGCCCGGTGGTGGACCACATGCTCCGCAACTACGACGGCGTCCTGAAGGTCGACGGCGAGGTCGGCAACAAGAAGCTGTACGATCCCCGCGTCTGGGGCGCCTCCGCCGAGGCCGGCCTCGCGGCCCGCGTCGTCGAAGCCGCCCAGCAGCTCGGCTCCACCGGCAAGACGTTCTAGGCATGTCAGACGAGTTCCGCAAGAACCTGATGGGCCCCGAGCCCACGCTCCTGCCTGCCGAGACCGAGGTTTACCAGCACCTAGCGCTCGGCCAGGAGGCCCTGGACCTGGTGGAGAAACACCCGACGTCGTCGCTGCTCTGGGCCGTCCTGGCCGAGGAAGCATGGGCCGAGGGCCGGACCATCGATTCCTACGCCTACTCCCGCGTCGGCTACCACCGCGGCCTGGATTCGCTGCGCCGCAACGGCTGGCGCGGCGTGGGGCCCATCCCGTGGGAGCACGAACCCAACCGCGGTTTCCTGCGAGCCCTGTACTCGCTGGGCCGGGCGTCAGCGGCGATCGGCGAGGCCGAGGAACCGGAGCGGATCGAGAAGTTCCTCAAGGACTCCGACCCCGCCGCCAAGGCAGCCATCGAAGCCGAGAAGCGCTAACCACAACGCGGGGTCACTTCCGGCCCATTCCACACCGTGGGATGGGCCGGAAGTGACCCCGCGTTGCTTTTTAAAGCACGACGGCGGGCGGCCACCAGAAGGGCTAGCTGGTTTTGGCCAGGCCCGTGCGGGCCATCGCGTCCGCGTAGACGGTGCCCATTTCATCGAGGTACTGCTCCTGGCGGGCCGGAGTGCCGGCGAAGGCGCGGCCGCTGAGTGAGCGGACCTTGTAGGTCTTGAGGCCGCGGCGCCAGATCATGGGCACCTCGGTCTTGAGGAGCAGGTTCGCGAGGCGGTTAGCTTCGGTGCCGTGGGCCACAATCACCGAGGCGCGGGGCACCAGGGCCAGGAACTTCAGCAGCGGCTTCAGACCTGCGGAGATCTGGTCCGGCGTGAACTTGCCGTTGGGCTCGCCCGGGACGTGCCAGGGGTGGACGTTCCACGGCATCACGTACTCGGGACGCAGGCCCAGCTTCCACTGGACGCCGAGCAGGCGGACGGCGGCTTCGTCGTCGCCGGCGGTGATGAAACCCGATTCGTCTTCGGTTCCGATGTTGGAGAAGAGGCTGATGATGCGGCACTCGTCGACGTCGTGCATGGGATCCACGTAGGGGACATTCGTGCCAGCTTTGGTTGCCTGCAGCGTGTCGCACAGCTCGTTGACGGCCGCGACGCTAGGTTCGTAGCGGCGGCTCAGAAGCTGTTCGCGGGAATTTTCAGTGGCCAAGGCTGTCATATATTGCTGAGTCTCCTGCGGGATTGGTAAAGCTGCCAGACCGTACGCGGGCGCGCCGGGCACCGGGCGCGCCAAGTACGGTGTGGTTTGAAAATGTGGTGAGGACCGATTCCTGATCGATCCTTATTAGTCTATCAAGCCCTGCGAAACGAGATGTCTGCCGGAGGCGCGGATCCCGGCGAAGCGCGGTGCCGCGGCGGGCGCCTCCTGCCTGGAAATCCTGCTGGGGTCAGGCGATGTGCGGGTGAGTGCGGCCGCCGGGGCCGCAGTCTGTGCAGGCAATCACATTTCTCCCGGCAATGAGTCCATTGGATGGTCAAATGACCCTCCGCCACCGCAATCGGCTAAACTTGGGTGGTAAGAGCCCCGGAACTCTGGCGTTGGGTAAGAGCACAGCGGTAGATTCGGGGCATTCTCATGAACGGCGCTGAGCTGCGGCGGCCACCTGGTGGTCAAACGCAGTCCGGCCCGAACGAATGGGGGAGGATCCCATGCCAGCAATCGTGATCGTCGGAGCCCAATGGGGCGACGAAGGCAAAGGCAAGGCCACTGACCTGCTTGGTGGCCGCGTCGACTACGTCGTCAAGCCCAATGGCGGCAACAACGCCGGGCACACCGTCGTCGTAGGCGGTGAGAAGTATGAGCTCAAGCTCCTTCCTGCCGGCATCCTGAGCCCCAACGCGGTTCCGATTATCGGCAACGGCTGCGTGGTGAACCTCGAAGCGCTGTTCCAGGAAATTGACGGCCTCGAAGCCCGCGGCGCCGACACCTCGAAACTGCGCATCTCCGCCAACGCCCACCTCGTGGCGCCCTACCACCAGGTCCTGGACAAGGTCACCGAGCGGTTCCTCGGCAGCCGCGCCATCGGCACCACCGGCCGCGGCATCGGCCCGGCCTACATGGACAAGGTGGCCCGGCTCGGCATCCGCGTGCAGGACGTCTTTGACGCGTCCATCCTGCGGCAGAAGGTCGAAGGCTCGCTGCGGCAGAAGAACGAACTCCTGGTCAAGGTCTACAACCGCCGCGACATCGAGGTGGACGAGATCGTGGAGTACTTCCTGTCCTTCGCCGAACGCCTTCGCCCGCTGGTCATCGACAGCACTTTCGTCCTGAACACGGCGCTGGACGAGGGCAAGGTGGTCCTCATGGAGGGTGGCCAGGCCACCTTCCTCGACGTCGACCACGGCACCTACCCGTTCGTGACCTCCTCGAACCCGACGGCGGGCGGCGCCTCCGTGGGCTCGGGCATCGGCCCCACCCGCATCTCGCGCTCCATCGGCATCATCAAGGCGTACACCACCCGGGTGGGCGCAGGGCCGTTCCCCACGGAACTGTTCGATGAGATGGGCCTGTACCTGCAGAAGACCGGCGGCGAGTTCGGCGTCAACACCGGCCGGCCGCGCCGCTGCGGCTGGTACGACGCCGTGCTGGCCCGTCACGCTTCCCGCGTCAACGGGTTCACGGACTACTTCGTGACCAAGCTGGACGTTCTCACCGGCATCGAGCAGATCCCGGTCTGCGTGGCCTACGACGTCGACGGCGTCCGGCACGACGAAATGCCGATGACCCAGACCGAGTTCCACCACGCCAAGCCGATCTTTGAGTTCTTCGACGGCTGGACCGAGGACATCACCGGCGCCCGCACCCTGGACGATCTCCCGGAGAACGCCAAGAACTACGTGCTGGCGCTCGAAAAGCTCTCCGGCACACGCTTCTCGGCGATCGGCGTCGGCCCGGACCGCGACCAGACCATCGTGATCAACGACCTGATCAACGACTGACGCAAGAACTGACGCACGACGGCGGCGGGTCACCTGGAAAGGTGGCCCGCCGCCGTCGTGGTTTAAGTCGTGGTGAGGTTGGACCTAGTCCGCCGACGCAAAACGCAGCGAAAGCCAGTTCTCCCGGCACGTCCTGGCGGCAGCGTCGGCGTCGCCGAGACGGGCGAGCCTGATGATTTCGGCGTGCCGGGCCACGGAGCCGCGGGCGGCAAAAGAGCCGAAGCGCATCCGCTCCACGCGGCGCAGGACGGGGGTGGTCTGCTCCAGGAGGTCCCGGAGGACGGGGTTGCCGCTGACCGTGACGAAGACGGCGTGGAAGTCGTCGTCGGCCTGGAGCGCCGCTTCGACGTCCGCGTCCCGCAGGGCCTGTTCGAAGCGCGCATTTGCCTCGGACATGGCGGAGAGGTGGTCCTCCGCCAGGAGCGGGACGGCCAGCCGCGCGGCCAGCTCGTGCAGCCCGGCCACCACCTGCTGCGAACTCAGGGTTGAGGCCTGGTCGTACGGGGCGACGATGGTCGCCTTCCCCGGCAGCGCAATGACCAGCCCGGCGTGTTCCAGCCGCAGCAGGGCCTCGCGGATCGGGGTGCGGCTGACGCCCAGCCAAGCTTCCAGTTCCGTGTCCTTCAGCCGCTCGCCGGGCTCGAATGTGCCGTCCACGATTGCGTTCCGGAGCGATTCAAAGACGTTGTCCCGGAGCAGCGGCCGCTTATGGACTCCGGCGAGAGGGGGAACTGGCATGCAACATATCGTATATCGCCCTTGCCCATCCGGGGGCCGCTGGCGGACAATGCAATATATTGCATTTTGGGAGTGCAGGAGCAGTTCCCCACCGCGAGCAAAGGACCGTCGATGGCCATCACCGATTTCGAACGCTACCCGCTGATGTTTGGGCCGAGCCCCATCCACCCGCTGCCGCGGCTCAGCGCGCACCTGGGCGGCGCCCGGATCTGGGCAAAGCGGGAGGACGTCAACAGCGGCCTCGCCTTTGGCGGCAACAAGACCCGGAAGCTGGAGTACTTTGTCCCGGATGCCCTGGCCCAGGGCGCCGACACCCTCGTCTCCATCGGCGGCTACCAGTCCAACCACACCCGCCAGGTCGCAGCCGTGGCCGCGAAACTCGGCCTGAAGGCCCGCCTGGTCCAGGAAAACTGGGTCGACTGGCCGGACCCTCTGTCTGACCGTGTGGGCAACATCCTGCTCTCGCGGATTATGGGCGCCGACGTGCGGCTGGACAGCGCAGGCTTCGACATCGGCGTCCGCAGCAGCTGGGAGAACGCCATCGAAGACGTGAAGGCCGCCGGCGGCAAGCCTTACGCCATCCCGGCCGGCGGCTCCGACCACCGGCTGGGCGGGCTGGGCTTCGCCAACTGGGCCTATGAGGTGGAACAGCAGGAGCGAGAGCTCGGCGTCTTCTTCGACACCATCATCGTCTGCACCGTCACCGGGTCCACCCACGCCGGGATGATCGCGGGCTTTGCCGGCCAGGACAAACCGCGCCGGGTGATCGGCATCGACGCCTCGGCCACGCTGCAAAAGACCCGCGACCAGGTGGAACGCATTGCCCGCAACACCGCCGAGCTGATCGGCCTGGGCCGGGAGCTCCGGGATGAAGAAATCAACGTCATGGAGGGCTGGGCCGGGGACCTCTACGGAATTCCCGTCGAGTCCACCCTCGAAGCCATCCGCCTCGGCGCCTCGCTCGAAGCGATGATCACGGACCCCGTCTATGAGGGCAAGTCCCTCGCCGGACTGATCGACCTCGTGAAAAGCCGGGAGATCCCGGCCGGCAGCAATGTCCTCTACGCCCACCTCGGTGGCCAGATCGCCCTCAACGCCTACAGCGGACTCTTCCGCTCCTGAAGGCTGTTGCGCTGTCACTTAATGTCGTTCTGAGCGCTGAGAACGACATTAAGTGACAGCGCAACGGGTGAGACGAAAGCGGTGCCGAAAAAAACTTTTGATTGGTGCGTAACCTTTTGGCGTGCCCCGGCGATTACTCCTTTGTAAGCGCCGCCGGAGGATGGACCCCCCACCAGGAATCCGGCCGGCCTTCCACTGCAAGTGCAGGCCGGCGCCCGCCCCCATCGGGCGCTGGCCAGCCTTCCAATTGAACGAGCGGGCTGTTGACTGCCCCCATCAGGCTTCAGCCAGCCTTCACACAAAAACAAAGGATGTACGTTTCTTATGAAGAGTGTTAGCAAGACCACCAAGATTGCTGTCGGCGCCGCGATTCTCGCTGTTGGAGGATTCTCCGGTATCGGCCTGGCCAACGCGGCCCAGGTTTCGAACACCCAGCAGGCTGAAGTGAACCACGCTACGCCCGCCGTCCCGGCAACCCCCGAGGTTCCGGCGACTCCTGAACTTCCCGCAGCGCCTGCTGTTCCGGGCGTCCCCGCCGTTCCGGCTTCCCCGTCCGCTGACGGCTCGGCCGCAGGTGACGCCAGCGTTGAGGGTACCGAGGGCTCCGCAGAGGGCTCCGTCGAAGCTGACAAGGACGGTGTCTCCGTTGAAGGTGCCGCCAACGCCAAGGGTGCTGCCGAGGCCAAGGCCCACGCCGGCGTGACCGTCGCCGTTCCCGCCGTGCCGGGCGCCAAGGACGTGCCCGCAGTTCCGGGCACGCCGGCCGTTCCGGCCCTGCCGTCGAACGAACTGCCTGAGCTCAACAAGTAGGCATTGAACGCCTCTTTGGAGGCACCGGGGGTGCGGCCGCTAAACTTGCCGGGGCCGCACCCCAGCAGTAACCGGAAGGACAGCCTCTTGGCGGAACAGCTAAGCGATGACGAATTGTCAGCAGCCTTAGCTGGCGACCCTTCAGGCTTCAGCGCTGTCTATACCGTCATTTCACCCGCGGTGCTCGGATACTTCCGGGCGCGCGGCGTGGACGACGCCGAGGCGCTCACCCAGGACGTCTTCGTCGATGTCCTGCCGAAACTGGCCAAGGTCACCGGCGGCCACAGCGGCTTGCGGACCTTCATCTTCTCCATCGCCCACGCCAGGCTGGTCGATCACCACCGGCGGACCGAACGCAGGCCCTACCTGGCCGAATACGATCCCCGGGACGACACCCGGTACGCCGCGTCCGCCGAGGATGAGGCACTGGGTTCCTTGGGCGGCATTTCCGATTCCCTCTCCCTACTCAATGACGAGCAACGGGAAGTCCTGCTCCTACGAATCGTCGCGGACCTCTCCATCGACCAGGTGGCCCGCATCATGGACAAGACGCCCGGGGCAATCAAACAGCTTCAACGACGCGGGCTCAGCGCCCTGCGCGAACTCGTCACCGAAAAGGACCACGCAGCATCATGACCGGAACACGCGAACCCCAGCAGGATGGCAGCATCCAGGCGATGCTCCGTGATTCCGGACTCGAAGGATCCACCGAGCTCCGCAGCTCGCTGGAGGAGCTCCGCGCACTGGTGCCGGACCAGGCCCCCGCGCCCCGCGCCGACCTCGCGGCGCTGCTCGCCGCCGGCGCCCCCGGACTCAGCGCCTCCACCTCCGCCGCCGCAGGTTCCCCCGCAACGACGACGGCGATGCCGACTGTCGCGTCCGCTCCGGACCATACCGACGAGGCGCTGCCGGCCGGCGTCACGAGCCTCGCCGAGCGCCGCGGCCGGAAGCGCAGGCTGGCAATCGTCGGCGGCGCCGTCGTGGGTGCCATGACCCTCGGCGCCGGCGCTGTGGCGGCCGCCAGCGGCGACTTCCGCGACAGTATCAACCACACGGTGGGCATCATCTTCCAGCCTTCCGGCGAGACCCCCGACATGGCCCCGGAGCCCGCCAAGCCCTCGCCGGCGGACATTCCGGCGGCTCCCGTGCCAGTTCCGGCGGAGACGGCCCCGGCAGACCGGCAGCCGGAAGCTCCGGAATCGCCGGCTGCACCCCCAGCCGCTCCGGTACCGGAGGCTACTCCGCCCGCGGTCGGCCGCGGCGGAGTCCTTCCGACGCCGCCGCACCGCCCGGTCACTCCGGGGATTCCGGCGATCCCGGGCCTGGGCAATGGGCGGAATTTCCCGGGCAACCCCCTGCCGGCACCCACGCTGCCCGGCGTGGAACCCACCAAGAGCACCGGTCCCGGCGGGGTCATCGGGGACGAGTAGACTCCGTCGTCCGGGACCCGGGTGACCGTTCCGGCCGGCCGACTGTCCCGGTTCCGGGAGATCTTGACCGTGGATCATCTCCAAGTCACGATGAGAGAAGCAGGACTCCCGGCAAATCGTTGCCCCCAATGAAAACACCGAGCAGCAGCTTGGGGGAACGGCTGGGGCCGCCACGCGAAAGGACCCGAGATGAGCGAAACGCCCGATCCAGCCGAACGCCGCCACAGCGAGGCTCCGGCCGAGGGGGATCCGACCGCTGACGTGTCGGAGATCCGGGTCCATTCCGAGGACCCGGCGGAGGGCGCAGATTTCGACGACGCCGCCCCTATTCCTTCGCGGTCCCGGGAAACTGCCTCCGGGGACCGCGAGGGATAGCAGCGGCGCGCGGAAGCCTTAGGCCAGGACCTGCCGCTTGGACGAAATGACGCCGGTGTCGAAGCCGGCCAGGTGCAGGCCGCCGTGGAACCGGGCATGCTCAATTTTCACGCAGCGGTCCATCACGACGTCGAGCCCGGCGGCTTCGGCCTCCTTCGCGACATCTTCATGCCACGAACCGAGCTGCAGCCAGAGCGTCTTGGCTCCGGCCGCGACGGCCTCGTCCAGGACGCCCGGCAGGTCGTCGTGCTTGCGGAACACGTCCACGATGTCCGGGCTCTCCGGCAGGTCAGCGAGCGAGGCGTACGTCGGCTCGCCCAGGATCTCCTTGACCACCGGGTTCACAAAGTACACCTTGTAGCGCGTAGAGGACTGCAGGTAGGTCGCCACGAAGTAGCTGGCGCGGGACGGCTTGTCAGAGGCTCCCACAATCGCGATGGACTTCGCCTGCCGCAGCAGGTTCAGCCGCTCCGGCGCCGACGGGCCGGTCCAGGTCCTGGTTTCTTCGCTGCTCATGCGTTTGCTCCGATCGTGCAGGCGGCTGCTTCGTCCGACCCGACCGGGAGTGCCTCCGCGTCGGGGTCCAAGGTCTCCAGCGAGGCGGCGTCCAGCGCCTGGTCGAGGTCCCAGAGAATGTCCTCGATGTCTTCGAGACCGATCGAGATGCGGACCAGGTCCTCGGGGACTCCGGCGGACTCGAGCTGTTCGGGGCTGAGCTGCTGGTGGGTGGTGGAGCCGGGGTGGATCACGAGGGTGCGTGAGTCGCCGACGTTGGCCAGATGCGAAGCCAGCTGCAGTGACTCGATGAACTTCTGGCCTGCGGCACGGCCGCCCTTCACACCGAAGGAGAAGACCGAGCCCGGGCCCAGCGGCAAGTACTTCTGCGCCCGCTCGAAGTGCGGGTGCGAGGGCAAGCCGGAGAAGTTCACGTAGGCGACGCGCTCGTCCGCCTCGAGCCACTCGGCCACGGCCTTCGCGTTCTTCAGATGCTCGTCGAGGCGCTGCGGGAGGGTCTCGACGCCCTGCAGCAGCTGGAAGGCCGACTGCGGGGACAGTGCGGGGCCGATGTCGCGCAGCTGCTCGCAGCGGAGCTTGGTGAGGAAGCCGTACTCGCCGAAGTTGCCCCACCAGGAGACGTTGCCATAGGAGGCCACCGGTTCGGTCATGGTGGGGAACTTGCCGTTGCCCCAGTTGAAGCGGCCGCTCTCGACGATCACGCCGCCGAGGGTGGTGCCGTGCCCGCCGAGGAACTTGGTGGCGGAGTGGATCACAATGTCCGCCCCGT
Organism: Arthrobacter sp. 10L424; assembly: GCF_056395325.1. Lineage (NCBI taxonomy): Bacteria > Bacillati > Actinomycetota > Actinomycetes > Micrococcales > Micrococcaceae > Arthrobacter > Arthrobacter sp. 10L424. Next base: position 20,166 of record NZ_JBFTJH010000012.1, read on the forward strand.
GCTCGATCGGCCGCACGAGGTACGGCGTGCTCAAGGTGGCGTCGACGACGAGGGGGATGCCGGCGTCGTGCGCCACTTTCGCCAGCCCCTCAAGATCCTGGACTTCCGAGGACGGGTTGGCCACCACCTCGACGAAGATCGCTTTGGTGTTTTCCCGGACCGCTGCGGCGTAGTCGGCGGGGTCGGTGCCGGGAACGAACGTGGTGTCCACGCCGAAGCGGCGCAGCGTGACGTCCAGCTGGGTCACCGTGCCGCCGTACAGCTGGGAGGCCGCGACGATGTGGTCGCCGGCCTGGGTGAGCGCGGCGAACGTGATGAACTCCGCGGCCATGCCCGAGGACGTGGCCACCGCGCCGATGCCGCCCTCGAGGGAGGCGATGCGCTCCTCGAACGCGGCTACCGTGGGGTTGCCGATCCGGGAGTAGATGTTGCCATACTTCTGCAACGCGAAGAGGTTGGCGGCGTCCTGGGTGTCCTTGAATACGAAGGACGTTGTCTGGTAAATCGGCACGGCACGGGCGCCGTGCTCGGCGTCGGGCGTGCCGCCGGCGTGCAGCGCGCGGGTGCGGAAACCGAACTTACGGTCAGCCATTATGCGTTTACCTCAATCTTGGTTGCCGGGGTGGGGAGCAGCTCGGTGCCGTGTTTGCGGGCCAGGTCCGCTTCGAGTTCGCGGACGATCGGCAGGATGTCCTGGCCGAACGCTGCAACTTCCTCCTGGAAGTGCAGGTAGCCGGTGAGGAACAGGTTCACGCCGATCTTCTTGTACTCTACAATCCGCTCGGCGATCTGCTCCGGGGTGCCGATCAGCTGGGTCTTGAAACCGTCGTTGTACTGGACCAGGTCCTCGAAGCTCGAGTCGGCCCACATGCCCTTGCCGTCCTTGGTCGAAGCGCCGGCCTCCTGGACCGCGGCGCGGAAACCCTCGACCGCGGGCTTGTGCGCCTTCTCGACGACCTCACGGAGGGTGTCGCGGGCTTCCTTCTCGGAATCGCGGGCGATGACGAAGCCGTTCAACCCGAACCTGGGGGCGGGGAGGGCGCCAGCGGTGCCACGCTTGGTCTCGCCGGACGCGGCCACAACACCGGCGATGTTCTCCTTGAAGCCTTCGAGGTCCTTGCCGTTGGAGAAGTACCAGTCGGCCACGCGGCCGGCGGTGGCCTGCGCCGCGGTGGAGTTGCCGCCGAAGAAGATCTCCGGGTGCGCCCGGCCCGGCACGTCCACCGGGGCAGGCTGCAGGGTGAAGTTGTTGATGTTGTAGTACTTGCCGGACTGGCTGTAGTCCTGCTCGGTCCAGAGCCCGCGGAGGACCTTGATGAATTCCTCGGTACGGACGTAGCGCTCGTCGTGCTCGAGCCATTCGAGGCCGAAGTTGGTGAACTCGTCCTTGAGCCAGCCGGAGACGATGTTCACGGCGGCACGGCCGTTGGAGATGTGGTCCGCGGTGATGATGAACTTCGCCAGCACGCCGGGGTGCCACATGCCCGGGTGAACAGCCGAAATTACCTTGAGCCGCTCGGTGGCGGCCAGCAGCGCGAGGCTGAACGAGGTGGCCTCGTGCTGCTTGTCCGCGCCGTAGGAGGCGGCGTAGCGCGTCTGGGTGAGGGCGTATTCAAAGCCGGAGTTTTCCGCGATCCTGGCGAGCTTCTTGTTGTAGTCGAAGTCCCAGCCGGTGCGCTGTTCGATGGTGGAAACCACCAGGCCGCCGGAAACATTCGGAACCCAATAGGCGAACTTGAGCGGTTCTGAAAGCCGGGCAACGCTGCTGATGTCGGTCATGAGAGTTCCTTACTTCGGGGTATTTCTTGGTTGTCCTTGCGCGCGTCCAGGACGGTCTGGATGCCGGCGATACACGGCTCGTTCTGCAGGGAGGTGGTGTCGCCCAGTGTTGTTCCTTCGAACAGCTGGGTCAGCAGCCGGCGCATGATCTTTCCGCTGCGTGTCTTCGGCACATCGGGAACGACGACGACGTCGCGCGGCTTGGCGATCGGCCCGATCGCCTTCGCGACGTGGTTGCGGAGTTCGCCCGCGGTGTCCGCAGTAGCCGCCGAATCCTTCAGCACAACGAACGCGACGATCGCGTGGCCGGTCTTGGGGTCCGCGACCGGGCACACGCCGGCCTCCACGACGTCCGGGTGGGAGACGAGGGCCGATTCGATCTCGATCGTGGAGAGCAGGTGTCCCGAAACGTTGAGGGTGTCATCCACGCGCCCGAGGATCCAGATGTCGCCGTCGTCGTCGTACTTGGCGCCGTCGCCGGCGAGGAACCAGCCCTGCTCCGCGTACTGGCGCCAGTAGGAGTCGAAGTAGCGCTGCGGGTTGCCCCAGACGGTGCGGGCAATGGCAGGGCCGGGGGCGTCCACCACGATGAAGCCCTGGACGCCGGGCGGGACCGTGTTGCCGGCCTCGTCCACAATCCGGGTACCGACGCCGGGCAGTGGCCGGGCCGCGCAACCCGGCTTGAACTCGGTGTCGGTCGGGGAAGGGGAGAGGATGGTGGCGCCGGTTTCAGACTGCCACCAGGTGTCCACCACCGGGGCGGTGCCGGCTCCGACGTTCGCCCGCAGCCAGCGCCAGGCCTCCGGGTTCACGGCCTCGCCGACGGTGCCGAGCAGGCGGATGGAGGAGAGGTCGTACGTGGCCGGGACTCCGTCCGGGAACCAGCCCATCAGCGAGCGGACCAGGGTGGGCGCGGTGTAGTACTGCGTCACGCCGTAGCGTTCGATGATCTCGAAATGCCGGCCCGGGTGCGGAGTGTTGGGCGTGCCCTCGAAGATCACCTGGGTGGCGCCGTTGGAGAGGGGGCCGTAGAGCTCGTAGGTGTGCGCGGTGACCCAGGCGAGGTCCGCCGTGCACCAGTGGACGTCCCGGTCGCGGAGCGCCGGATCCGGGTTGCTGAAGAGGTGCTCGAAGCTCCAGGACGCCTGCGTCAGGTAGCCACCGGAGGTGTGGACCAGGCCCTTGGGCTTCCCGGTGGTGCCGGAGGTGTACATGATGAACAGGGGCGTCTCGGCGTCGAACGCTTCGGCGTTGTGGACCTCGGAGGCGGTCCCGACGGCGTCATGCCACCAGACGTCGCGGCCTGCGGTCATCGGGACCGTGCCGAGTTCGTTGGCCGGAGTGGTCCGGTTGACCACCAAAACGTGCTCGATGGCGTTGTCCCCGGACACGGCGGCATCCGCGTTGTCCTTGACCGGCACGGCGGTGCCGCGGCGGAACTGGCCGTCGGTGGTGACCAGGAGCTTGGCGCCGGTATCCTCGACCCGGAACTTGAGCGCCTCGGCGGAGAAGCCGCCGAAGACCAGCGAGTGGATGGCGCCGATGCGGGCAACGGCGAGCGTGATGATCACGGTTTCGGGGATGACCGGCAGGTAGATAACCACCCGGTCGCCCTTCGTGATGCCGAGGTTCAGCAGGGCGTTGGCTGCCTTGGACACCTCGCGCTGCAGGTCGGCGTAGCTGATGGTGCGGCGGTCGCCGGGCTCGCCCTCGAAGTGCAGGGCCACCTTGTCCCCGCGTCCCGCCGCTACATGGCGGTCGACGCAGTTGTAGGCAACGTTGAGCTTTCCGCCCTCAAACCAGGTGATGTCCGGGCCGATGCCGGCGCCGACGTCGGCCGGGACACGGCGGTGCGTGGTGCTCCACGGTTTGTCCTGCCCGGGCACGTCCTCCCAGTCGAGGCGGAGCGCGGCCTCCTCCCAGAATGCGAGGCGCTCCTCCTCGGTGGCCGGGACGTTGGCCGGGACGGTCTGGATGGCTACGCCCATCGTTTCACCGCCCATTTCTCGGCCAGGCCCAGGAGGGCGTCGGTGATTTTTCCGATCACGGCGAGCAGCACGATGGCCAGCAGGAGCCGGTCCGTGCGGCCGTTGTTCTGCGAATCAGTGAGCAGGAACCCGAGTCCCATCGAGGAGGCGATGAGCTCCGCGGCTACGAGGAACAGCCACGCCTGGGCCAGAGCGAGCCGGAGGCCGGAGAAGACGGCCGGCACCACGGCCGGAAGCTGCACCGTAGTCAGCAGCTTGACGCCCTTGAGTCCGAACGCGCGCGCGGCTTCCACCAGGTTCCGGTCCACGTGGCGCAGCGCCAAGGAGACGGTGGTGAACACGGGGAAGAAGGCGCCGATCAGGATCAGCGTGATCTTGGAATCCTCGCCGATCTTCATCCAGAGTATGAGCAGCGGCACCCAGGCCAGGGACGGTACCGCGCGGAGGGCGCCGACCGTCGGCGCGAGCAGGGCGTCGGCAAACCGGGACAGGCCCACCAGGGATCCGAGAACCAGCCCCAGCGCTGCTCCGGCGGCGAAGCCGATCAGCACACGCTGGGTGGAGATTGCGATGTGCTGGCCGAGCTGCCCCCGCTGCAGGAGGTCGAGTCCGGCCTCCAGCACCATGGCCGGCGGCGGGAGCTGGACCACGCTGAACACCCCGGCGGCCGTGGATAGCTGCCAGGCGGCCAGCACCGCAGCGGGAATGATCAATCCGAGGAGCAGACGCGCCCAGCCGTTGGCCAGGATCCCGGCGGGGGACCATCCGTTCGCCGGGGAGCCGCCTCCACCCATAACGGGGGAGTTCGGCTGGGCGGCGTCTGCCGGAGTTGCGGGGACGGCTGCAGCGCGCCCGTCCGCAACACTGTTGCCGGTGAGGTAGGGATTTCCGAGCTGTGTCATCAGGAATCCTTGATGGCGGACGCATCCGCCTTCTTCACCAGCGAGTCATCAAGAAGGGAGGCGACGGCGTCGTCGATCTGCTGCTGGCTCTTGACGTCGCCGGTCTCCACAAACGTGGGGCCGATCGTCTCCAGGACCTTTCGCTGCGCCTCGCCCGGTGCCGGGTCGACGTCCAGGTTGCTGCGCTCCAGCACCACGGTCTTCGCGACGGCGAGGTCCAGGCCAGCAGCTTCGGCGAGGATCTGCGCAGTCTCGTCCGGGTTGGCCGCGGCCCACGCACGGGCCTTCTCGTAGGCGTTGACGACGGCCTGCGCCAGCTTCGGCTTGTCCTTCAGAAAGGATTCCGTGGCGTTCAGGAAGCCATAGGTGTTGAAGGAGAGGTTCCGGTAGAAGAGCTTGGCACCCTTCTGCTCCGCACCGGCCATGATCGGGTCCAGCCCGGACCAGGCATCCACCGAGCCGTTTTCCAGCGCGGCACGGCCGTCGGCGTGCTGCAGGTTCTGCACTGTGACGTCCGTGGCGGAGATCCCGGCTTCGGAGAGCGACTGAAGCAGGAAGAAGTACGGGTCCGTTCCTTTAGTCGCGGCCACCGACTTGCCCTTGAGGTCAGCCACGGTGGTGATGCCGGAGGACTCTTTCGCCACCAGCGCCGCCCATTCCGGCTGGGAGTAGATGTCGATGGTCTTGATCGGGGAACCGTTGGCGCGGGCCAGCAGTGCCGCGGAACCGGCCGTGGAGCCGACGTCGATAGCGCCGGAGCGCAGCGCCTCATTGGCCTTGTTGGATCCGGCGGACTGGACCCAATTGACGGTGACGCCCTGATCCTTCAGGGCGGCTTCAAGCCAGCCCTTCTTTTTGATGACCAGGCTCAGCGGGTTGTACGTGGCGAAGTCGATGTTGAGCTTGCCGCTCTCGACGCCGGCGCTTGCCGCGGCCTGCCCGCCTGAACCCTCACCTGCGACGCAGCCCGTGAGGACGAGGACGGCGGAGACGGCGGCGGCACCGATGACGGACCGGCGGGTGGATTTGCGGGCGAATGACATGGAACTCCTCTAAGGAATGAAGCGATGGACGCGAACGGCGGACGGGCGTGGCGGGTGGAAAGGCGGGCGAGTGCAGCCGCGGCTGCGGCGTTCATGGCTGGGGAATGCTGGGACCCGGCCGGCGTAACGGCTAATGGCCGTCGACGCCGAGAGTCTCCAGGAGCGACGCCCGCAACCGGGCGAGTTCCACGGAACCGCGGTCCCGGGGGCGCTCGCCGGGCACGCTCACAGTGCGGACGATCGTCGCCCCGGGCAACGCGGCGGCTGAATCCGCACCGGCGTCGGCCTCCTTGCCCAGGACGATGATGCGGTCGGCAAGCTGGAGAGCCTCGTCGACGTCGTGGGTCACCAGCAGCACCGTGGTGGGTTCGGCGCGGTGAATGTCCAGCAGCAGGTCCTGCATCTTGATCCGCGTCAGCGCGTCCAGCGCGCCGAACGGTTCATCGAGGAGCAGGACGCCGGGGTTGCGCGCGAGTGCCCTGGCCAGGGAGGCGCGCTGTGCCATGCCTCCCGAGACTTCGCGGGGACGGTGCCCGGCGAAGTCGGTCAGCCCCACGAGGTCGAGTAACCGGGCCACTTTTGCCTTGCCGTCCCTGGCACTGACTCCCTTGGGCAGCCCGATCGCGATATTGGCCCGCAGGGTGTGCCACGGCAGGAGGCGCGGTTCCTGGAAGGCGAAGGCGCAGCGGGAGTCGATCCCCTGGACGGGCGTGCCATTGATATCAACGCTGCCGGCACTGGGGGAGTCCAGCCCGGCGGTGGCCCGGAGCAGCGTGGACTTGCCACAGCCGGAGGTGCCGAGAATGGCCAGAACCTCGCCGGCACGGATCTCGAAGTCAACGTCGCGCAGGACGGTGTGGGCGTCTGCTCCGTTACCGAAGGCCCGGCGCAGGGAACGGAAGGCAACCGGCAGGGCCGGTGTGCGGGTGGCGGCTCCGGCAGGGGCGTTCGGGGACGCCGCGGCCGCGGAGGAGGACAGGACAGCAGTCATAGGAATACTCCATCGGTCCTGGCAGTAGCACCCTACGGAATGAGCCTTTGATCCGGGTGGTCAGTCCGGTGGTTCCCTTGGCTCCATACCTTGCTATCGCCGGTATCCAGGGAGGGATGACGGCGACCAGGGTTGCTGCGGCTTCATCGATCCAGGTCTCTCGGCCGCTCGGGATGGTCGTTCCCCACTAAATCGGAATCGGCACTTTTTCCCAAATGGGAAGGTTTTTCTGCGTAATATTCGGACTTGTCCTCCCCTTGGAGCAGACGCCAGTCACTTGTTCGAAATTGGATCTCCACCGGGGGTCTGAGTTCGGAGAAATGCCGCGGCGGGCCGCGTGCCGTCTCTTGCCGGCCGGCCGGAAGCGCGGCGGTAGGCTGTCCACATGGCCCACGTCAACGATCCGGCAGTCCTGGAAAAACTCATGCGCACCAAGGGGCGGTGGGCCATTGTCGGCCTGTCCACGAATCAATGGCGTGCCGCCTACGATACGTCCCTGTTCATCCGGGACCGGCTCGGGATGGAGATCATCCCGGTGAATCTGCCCGCTGATCCCGTGCACGGGGAGACCGGCTACGCCACCCTGGCCGATATCCCGGCTGAGAAGCAGCCGATCGACGTCGTCGACTGTTTTGTGAATTCCCAGAAAGTGGGGGCCGTGGTGGATCAGGCGATTGCCGTCGGCGCGAAGGCGGTCTGGATGCAGCTGGGTGTCATCGATGAAGCGGCGGCCGCCCGCGCGAAGGCCGCCGGCCTCGATGTCATTATGAACGCCTGCCCGGCGCAGGACGCCAGGCGCTTCGGCCTCTGACGGCTCCTCCGTTGGAGCAGGACGAGCCCTGCAAAATGTCCGGGCCGGCCAGTAGGCTCGGACCATGGATGTAGCTGCACTCCGGGGAATTTGCCTTGGCTTTCCCGGCGCCTTCGAGGATTTTCCGTTCGGACCGGAGACGTCCGTCTTCAAGGTGCGGGCCGCAGTTTCCGGCAGTGCCGGCCACGCAGCCAAGATGTTCGCACTGTCCGCGATGGACCACCACGATTTCGCCGTGAGCCTGAAATGCGAGCCTGCCCTGGCCGAGCAGCTGCGCGCCGCCCACCCGGAAATCACCGGGGCGTGGCACATGAACAAAAAACATTGGAACGGAGTCCGCCTGGACGGGTCCCTGCCCGATTCGATGGTGCGGGACATGGTCGAGGACTCGTACGACCTCGTGGTGGCTACGCTGAGCCGGCGCCAACAGGAACAGCTGGGCTGGGCGCGGCTTGCCGGCGGCCAAGGGTGAACGCGCGGATCGCGGCCGGGGAGCTGAACTATGAAGGGATCGGGTCCACCGAGCATGGCCCGCCTCCCGCAGACGCCGACTGCCTGGTCACCCACGCCTTTGTCGGCGAGGGCATGGCCACGTATCGCCGCGTGGTCCAGGGCCTGCTGACCTGGCAGCTGCAGAAACGCGCAGGGCTGCGGGTCAGCGCGGAGTCCGACGTCGTGGTCCCCGGCACGCGCGTGGTGAGCGGCTTCGGCGTCGGGCCGTTCCGGCTCAACGCTCCCTGCGAGGTCGTCTGGGTCCGCCGTCCGGTGCCAGGCGGCGCCCCGCAGTCCGCCGGGTTCGGCTATGGGACCCTCCCCGGGCATCCGGTCCGCGGTGAGGAAGCGTTCGAGGTTTCCATCGATGCGACGGGCCGGGTCCTGATCCGCATCACGGCCTTCGGCGGGCCGTCCAACTGGTTCTACGCGGCGGGCGGCGCCCTGACGAAGCGGGCTCGGGGCCACATCACTTCCCGATACATTAGGAGTGCACAGGAACTGGCCGCAGGTGTGGACTGAGAGCAGGCACAATGCTGAATCAACAGACCCTTGACCAACTATGGAACTTCGATGACCCCGCCGTTTCGGAAGCCCGCTTCCGCGCGGCAGTATCCGAGGACCGCTACGACGCCGACGAACGGGCCGAACTCACCACCCAGCTGGGGCGGGCCATCGGGCTGCAGGGCCGGTACGAGGAAGCCGACGCCCTGCTGGACGCGGTCGACGGCGACGAGCCCACCGTGGCCGTCCGGGTGCTCCTTGAACGCGGGCGGGTGCTGAACTCCAGCGGCCACGCGGAAATGGCCGTGCCGCTTTTTGAACAGGCCGCCGAACTCGCGGACCATCTGGGCGAGGAATTCCTGGCCGTGGATGCCCTGCACATGCTGGCCATCGCCGACTCAGCCCACGCCGAAACCTGGACTCGCAGCGCCCTGGAGTACGCCTCCACTGTGCACGACGAGCGGACCAAGCGGTGGCTCGTGGCCCTGCACAACAACCTGGGCTGGACCCTTCACGACGCAGGCCGCTGCACGGAGGCGATGGTCGAATTCCAGCTCGCGGAGCAGTGGGCCGAACGCGTCGGCACCCCGCGGCAGCAGGAACTGGCGCGGGAAGCGATCCAGGCCTGCTGACCCTCCTGCAAGAATGGAACCCCGTCCCCCGCACCGAAAGGCCCTTCCCGTGATCTTCATCGTCGTCAAATTCAAGGTCAAGCCCGACTGGTCAGAACGCTGGCTCGGCCTCGTGGAGGACTTCACCCAGGCCACCCGCCGGGAGCCCGGCAACCTCTGGTTCGACTGGTCCCGCAGTGTGGAGGACCCCAACGAGTTCGTCCTGGTCGAGGCCTTCCAGGACGACGCCGCCGGGGACCACGTCAACAGCGCCCACTTCAAGCAGGCCATGGCGGACATGCCCCAGGCCCTGCTGGAGACACCCCGGATCATCAGCCGCCAGTTCGACGGCGACGGCTGGGACCGGATGGGCGAACTCACCATCTAACCCCGTGGATAGGCTTAGGGCATGTGGATCGGATGGATCGAATTCGACATCCTTCTGGGCGACGTTCACAGCCTCAAGGAGAAGCGCTCCGTGGTGCGCCCGGTGCTGGCCGAGCTCAAACGCCGCTTCGACGTCTCCGTTGCCGAGGCCGGCCTCCAGGACCAGTACCGGCGCGCCCTGATTGGCGTGGGCCTGGTCGCAGCCGACCGGGCACACCTCGTGGAGGTGCTCACCGCCGTCGAACGCTTCGTGGCGGCGCGGCCGGAACTGGAACTGCTCAGCGCCCGCCAGCGAGAACTCCGCAGCGACGATTAAGAACGCGGGGTCACTTAGCGCCCATCCCGAGGGGATTTATGGGCGGTAAGTGACCCCGCGTTGCTTCGAGCGGTGGTGGGACGCTAGCCGAAGTACTTCGGCAGGGTGGCCTCGTGGGCTTCGCGGAGCGACTCGAGGTTCATGGTCTCGACGCCGTTGATCTCCAGCGTGCCGCCCTCGGCGTCCACCACGCCGATCCGGATGTGTGCGAAGCCGCGCGCGGTGCACATGTCCTTGAAGCGGATCTCCTCGGAGCGGGGCACGGCCACGATGGCGCGGCCCTGCGTCTCGGAGAACAGTGCCGTAAACAGGTCCACGCCGTCGCGGTCCAGGACGTCCTGCAGGGCGATCCGGGCACCGACGCCGTAGCGCAGCGATGACTCCACGAGGGCCGCCGCGAGGCCGCCTTCGGAGAGGTCGTGGGCGGCGTCCACCATGCCGTCGCGGGAGGCGTTGATCAGGATCTCTCCCAGTTCGCGTTCGGCCGCGAGGTCAACCTTGGGCGGCAGCCCGCCGAGGTGTCCGCGCATGTTGGACCATTCCGAACCGTCCAGTTCCGCCGCCGTCGTGCCCAGCAGGTAGATGGCTTGGCCGTCTTCCTTCCAGCCCGACGGCGTGCGGCGCGCGACGTCGTCGAACTTGCCGAGGACGGCCACGACGGGGGAGGGGTGGATGGGGGTGGTGCCGGTCTGGTTGTACAGCGAGACGTTGCCGCCGGTGACCGGGATTCCCAGGACCATGCAGGCGTCAGACAGGCCGCGGATGGCTTCGGCGAGCTGCCACATGACGTCGGGATCCTCGGGGGAGCCGAAGTTCAGGCAGTCGCTGACGGCCATCGGCACGGCGCCGGAGGTGGCGACGTTGCGGTACGCCTCGGCCAGGGCCAGCTGCGCGCCGTGGTACGGATCGAGGTAGGTGTAGCGGCCGTTGGCGTCGGTGGCCAGGGCCACGCCCAGGCCGGTTTCCTCGTCCACCCGGACCACGCCGGCGTCGTCCGGGAACGCCATGGCCGTGTTGCCGCCGACGTAGCGGTCGTACTGGTTGGTGATCCAGGACTTGCTGCACATGTTCGGCGAGGCCACGAGCTCGGTGATCGCGGCGGCCAGGTCCGCGGGGGCGGAGGGGCGGCCGGCGTCCTGCACGGAGCCGGTGAACGAGTCGGCCTGGACTGCGTCTTGCCACTCGGGGCGGGCGTACGGGCGGTCGTAGACCGGGCCGTCGTGCGCCACGGTGCGCGGGTCGACGTCGACGATGACTTCGCCTTCCCACGTGATGATGAGGCGGCCGGTGTCGGTCACCTCGCCCAGCCAGGAGTACTCCACGGCCCACTTGTCCATGACCGCTTCAAACGCGGCGATGTTCTCGGGGGTGACGACGGCCATCATGCGTTCCTGCGACTCCGACATCAGGATTTCGCCAGGGGTCAGGGTGGGGTCGCGCAGCAGGACGGAGGTCAGTTCGACTTCCATGCCGCCGTCGCCATTGGAGGCGAGCTCGGACGTGGCGCAGGAGATGCCTGCGGCGCCGAGGTCCTGGATGCCCTCAACCAGCGAGCTCTTGAACAGCTCAAGGCAGCACTCGATCAGGACCTTCTCGGCGAAGGGGTCGCCCACCTGGACGGCGGGGCGCTTGGACGGTTTGGTGGCGTCGAATGATTCCGAGGCCAGCACGGAGGCGCCACCGATGCCGTCGCCGCCGGTGCGGGCGCCGAAAAGCACCACCTTGTTGCCCTTGCCGGAGGCGTTGGCGAGCCGGATGTCCTCGTGCCGCATGACGCCGACGGCCAGGGCGTTGACCAGCGGGTTGCCCTGGTACACCGCGTCGAAGACCATCTCGCCGCCGATGTTCGGCAGGCCCAGGGAGTTCCCGTAGCCGCCGATCCCGGCCACGGCGCCGTGCATAACGCGGGCCGTGTCCGGGTGATCAATGGCGCCGAAACGCAGCGGATCCATCACGGCCACCGGGCGGGCGCCCATGGAGATGATGTCGCGGACAATGCCGCCGATGCCGGTCGCGGCGCCCTGGTAGGGCTCAACGAACGACGGCGAGTTGTGGGACTCGATCTTGAACGTCACGGCCCAGCCGTCGCCCAGGTTGGTGACACCGGCGTTTTCGCCGATGCCCACGAGCATGTCCTTCTTCATCTCGTCCGTCACCTTGTCGCCGAACTGGCGCAGGTGGTTCTTGGAGGATTTGTAGGAGCAGTGCTCGCTCCACATCACGGAGTACATGGCGAGCTCGGCGCCGGTCGGGCGGCGGCCCAGGACCTTGACGACCTCGTCGAACTCGTTCTGCTTCAGGCCCAGCTCGGCCCAGGGGAGCTCCACGTCCGGGGTCTTGGCCGCGTTCTCGACGGTGTCGATATTGAACTTCTTGGTCTCGGTGGCGGTGCCTGCCGTCCGGCCGGTCGACGTCTCCGTCATTTGTTGTCTCCCACGATTTTGTTCAGTACAGAGGTGAAGAAGCCGAGGCCCTCGGTGCCGGAGCCCTCTTCGGGGCCGAACCCGGCCTCCACGGCGTGCTCCGGGTGCGGCATGAGGCCCACCACGTTGCCCGCGGCGTTGGAGATGCCGGCGATGTCGCGGCGCGAGCCGTTCGGGTTCCAGCCGACGTAGCGGAACACCACACGGCCCTCCGCCTCGAGGGCGTCCAGGGTCTTCTCGTCCGCGATGTACTGGCCGTCCTGGTTCTTCAGCGGCACGGTGATTTCCTGGCCGGCGGCGTAGTCCCCGGTCCAGGCGGTGGAGTTGTTCTCCACACGCAGGACCTGGTCACGGCACATGAACTTCAGGTGGTCGTTCTTGATCATCGAGCCGGGGAGCAGGTGCGATTCGGTGAGGATCTGGAAGCCGTTGCAGATGCCCAGGACTGGCAGCATGGCGTCCGAGTTGGCGGCGTCGATGATCCTGGACATCAGCGGCGCGAACCGGGAGATGGCGCCGGCGCGGAGGTAATCGCCGTAGGAAAAACCGCCGGGAATGACGACGGCGTCGACGTCACCGAGGGTGGTGTCTGCGTGCCAGAGGGCCACGGGAGTGGCGCCGGCCAGGCGGACGGCACGGACGGCGTCGCGGTCGTCCAGGGTGCCGGGGAAGGTGACGACGCCGATCTTGGCACCAGCGAGCTGCGGGTGCGCCGCGACGGCGATGGCCTCGCCGATCAGGGGGAGTTCAGTCATTTCAGGCCTCGACGACCTCGACGTTGACGACGTCCTCGATGACCGGGTTGGACAGCAGGGTCTCTGCGGCGTTCCGGGCCTGGGCCAGGATTTCCTCGGTCACCTCGCCGTCGACCGTGAGTTCAAAACGCTTTCCCTGACGGACCGCGCTGAAAGCGGTGAAGCCCAGCCGGGGGAGTGCTCCCACGATGGCCTTCCCCTGCGGGTCGAGAATTTCGGGCTTGGGCATAACGTCGACAACGATCCGGGGCATCCGGCAACTCCTGTGCGTGAGCATTGGGTAAGGGCGCAGCGGAGGGTGCCGTCTCACGCCGGTCCGCTGTGTGTGAGGACAGTGTGGTGAATACAGCGTGAAAGGGCGCTCCGCGAGCTTGCATCCCCATTCTACCGGCCGCGGTGCGTCCGGCCGCATTCGGCCGGGAGTGTGAACGGTGCCCGCCCCGATGCCGGGGGCCGCAGGCCGGGAGGAATCCCCGGCGGACGGGCCTGGCGCGGGGTGTGACCTGCGACGACGCTATGGCCACCCCGGTGCCCCGTCAGTAGCATGTGCGTATGTCTGAGAAATCGAAATCCGTGCTGTTGCCCGTTGTTGCCGCCGCCGTCTTCGCGGGTCTCGGGCGGATGGTCCTGCAGAAGATTAAAGCGGACCGCAAGGCCCGGGAAAGTAACGTGGCCGGGCCGGTCGATGAGAAGACCCGCGCCTGGATCAGCGAAGTTGTCCGGACGCCCCGGCAGTAAGCGGCAGTAAGCGGCAGCAGCCGGCGGCCCGAGGGGCCCCGGCCGTCTGGGGGTGGCCGTGGGGATATGTGCGGGGGACTCCACGGGGCTTCGCCGCCCGCTTTCGGCCGTCAACCGCGGGGGTTTTGTCGAATTGCATGACAAATTTTGATTTCCTCTTTGTGTTCTATGTCATATCTAGCTCTCAGTCTGTACTGTATGAATCGGCTGGTATCCGTCGGGGCCCTGAGAGTCTCAGCTATTTCTGTCCCGCCAGTCCTTTGACCCGGCAGCAACGTCGGGACCGTTCCTTATGAAAGGTTCAACCACACGTGAATACACCAGGAAAGAGCTTCCTTCGAAGCGGGGGACTCCGGAGGGCCGTGGCACTGACCCTGGGCTTGCCGGTGCTCTTGTCAACAGTTGCGATCTCGCCCGCCACCGCGGCCCCGGCACATGGCTCCGCCCCTGCGGCGGTTGCCCAGAAGAATCTGGATCCCAACAGCTACAAGGACGGCCGTTACATTATCGTCCTGGCTGAGAAGCCGGCGGCCACCTACGACGGCGGGACACCCGGCCTCGCGGCAACGAAGCCGCAGTCGGGCAAGAAGCTCGACACGAACAAGGCCGAAGTCAAGAAGTACGAGACACACCTCGAAAACAAGCAGGCAGAAGTTGCCGGCCAGCAGAACGTCCAGATGAAGCGACAGTTCACCGCGGCCGTCAACGGCTTCAGCGCGAACCTGACGGCCGATCAGGCCATCAAACTGGCCAAGAACCCCGGCGTGCTGGTCGTTGCCCCTGACGCGGAAAACGCTCCGGACTACTCCAGCACCGACTTCCTGAAGCTCAGCGGCCCCAACGGCACCTGGAACACGAAGTTCGGCGGCCAGGATGCCGCCGGCAAGGGAGTCGTTGTCGGCGTCATCGACACCGGCTACACCCCCTCCAGCCCCTTCTTCGCCGGCAACCAGGTCCAGCCCCTCGTCGGCGACCCTGTCGTGGGCGTGCCCTACCGCACCGACGACGGCAAGATCGCAATGCTCAAGTCCGACGGCGACACGTTCGTCGGTGAGTGCCAGAAGGGCGAAGGCACGGGCGCCGATTTCGACGGCTCCGCCTGCAACTCCAAGGTCCTGGCTGCGCACTACTTCGCCGATGACTTCCTCAAGTACGTGACCCCGGACAAGCGCTCCCCGATCGAGAAGATCTCGCCGGTCGACGTCGCCAGCCACGGCACGCACACGGGCAGCACCGCTGTCGGCAACGCCAATGTCGAGACCTTCGTTGACGGCCGCAGCTTCGGCCTCACGAGCGGCATCGCCCCCGCGGCCAAGCTGGCTGTCTACAAGGTCTGCTGGGAAGATACCGATCCGAACACCGGCGGCTGCTACAGCTCCTCGTCGGTTGCCGCAATCGACCAGGCCATCTACGACGGCGTCGATGTCCTGAACTACTCGATCTCCGGCTCCACGACCACCACCACGGATCCGGTCGCCATGGCGTTCCTGTCCGCGGCCTCCGCCGGAATCTTCGTCGCGGCCTCGGCCGGCAACTCCGGCCCCACCGCCAGCACCGTCAACCACGGCGCACCGTGGGTCACCACGGTCGCCGCCAGCAGCTTCTCCCAGGAGCTGCAGGGCACCGTTGAATTCTCCGACGGCAGCAAGTTCCGCGGCGCCAGCATCATGAACCGCGAAGTCAAGGGTGCCGGCGTCGTGCTGGCTGCCAATGCGGCCATCACGGCCGGAAACGCAAATGCGGCCCTCTGCGGCCCGGACACGCTGGACCCCGCGAAGGTCGCCGGCAAGGTTGTGGTTTGTGACCGCGGCGTCTTTGACCGCGTGGCCAAGAGCGCCGAGGTCAAGCGTGGCGGCGGCGTCGGCATGATCCTTGTGAACCTCAGCAACTCCTCGCTGGACACCGACAAGCACGCCGTCCCCACCGTCCACGTGAACCCGCCGGCAACCGAGACCATCAAGGCCAAGGTCACGGCCAACCCGGCCATCACCGTGTCCCTGGTCAACAAGGACACCACCGGCCTGCCGCTTGAAGCCCAGCCGCAGATCGCAGGATTCTCTTCCCGCGGCCCGCTGCTGGCCACCGGATCCGACCTGCTGAAGCCCGACGTTTCCGCTCCCGGCGTGGCAGTCCTGGCCGGCGTATCGCCGATCGGCACGGGCGGGGACAACTTCGGATTCATGTCCGGCACCTCCATGGCCGCGCCCCATGTGGCCGGCTTCGGCGCCCTGATCCTGGGCAAGAACCCGAACTGGTCCCCGGCGACGGTCAAGTCCGCGATGATGACCACCGCTGGTGATGTCAAGAATGCCGACGGCAGCAAGAACACCGATGTCCTCGCCACCGGCGCCGGCCAGGTCGACCCGGCCCGCGTGCTGGATCCGGGCCTGGTCTACGACGCCAACAGCGACGACTACCTGAAGTTCATCCAGGGCACCGGAATCGATCTCGGCATTCCGGAGCTCGGCTCCACGAAGGCCCGCGACATGAACGTCCCGTCCTTCTCGCTGGGCAACCTGACCGGCAAGATCGAGGTCACCCGCACCCTGACGGCACTGACGCCGGGCACGTACCGGGTCAAGACCGACGTCCCGGGCGTCAAGGTCACCGTGACCCCGTCCATCCTGACCTTCGGCGCGGCCGGTGAGAAGAAGACGTTCAAGGTGTCGTTCGAAAACCAGAATGCAGCCCTGGGCAAGTTCGCCATGGGTTCGCTGACCTGGCAGGGTGCCAACAAGAACGTCATGTCCCCGATCGCGGTCCGCCCGCAGTCGGTGGTCACGTCCAATGATGTTGCCTTCACCTCCGCGGGCGGCACCGGCTCCGGCGACCTTAAGGTTGTCTCCGGCACCAACAACCCGATCAACATGACCCTCGACGGCCTGTCCAAGGCGGACTCCTCCGCCATTGAACTGGTTCCCGGCCCGGGAGTCCTGGGGGCAACCAATGCCTCGAACTTCGCCAAGGATGTCAAGGTTCCGGCGGGCAGCCCGCTGGCCAAGCTCTCGGTCTACTCCGCGGACCCGAACGCCGACTACGACATGTACGTGGTAAACCCGGCCAACCAGCTGATCCAGGTGGCAACCTCGTCCGCGAGCGAGTCACTCTCCATCCCCAACCCGGCCCCGGGAACCTACCGGATCTTCGTGCACCTGTACGACAGCCCCAACGGCCAGGCCACCAAGGCAAGCGTTGATGCGGCTGTCCTGGGCGCCAACGTCGGAAATGCGACTCTGACGCCCAGCCCGCTGCGGCTCGCCAACGGCAAGTCCGGCGTCGTCACGATGAACTGGAAGAACCTGGCGGCCGGTTCGTACATCGGCCGGGTGACCTTCGCCGGTGCCAGTGAGCCGACGTTCGTCAGCGTGCTGGTCAATTCGTCTGGCGCAGTCGTCGTTCCGCCGACATCCGAGGACCAGGACAGCAACAACGGTCCCGGTGACAGCGGCGACGACGGCAAGAAGGACAAGAAAGAAAAGAAGGAAAAGGGCAAGAAGGTGAAGCAGGAGAAGGGCAAGATCCAGTACGAGGAGCTTGCCGGTCCCAACAACGCCATCTAGGCGCGGTTCCAGCCTGACAGCAACGGCAATGGCCGGCGGCTCCCACCGCCGGCCATTGCCGTTTAACGTCCCGGGCCGCCAGTTGGCGGCTGTCGTCTTAGATTGCTCCGGTGGAACCGGCAATGCCGCCCAGTAACGGCGCCATGGCACGCCACCGGGCAATCTCGCAGCCGTCGGTGCGGCTGAACTGGCTGGCGACCTCCCGGCCCAGGAACCAGCCGGTCACCACAGCCACCTGCGGGCCTCCGTACTGTTGGGTGCACATCTTCGGCGGACCGGGCTTGGGGAAGAAGATGTCCTCCCCGTGCTGCTCCACGGCCGCGAGGGCGGCCGCGGAATCCGGCAGCGTGCACTCCTCGGCGAGGGCACCGCCGCTTGCCGCCAGCCGGAAGACGTATTCCGGGGCCTCCGGCGCCTCCGTCAGGCGGACGGTCAGGTCTATCTCGTGGCGGCGGCGACTGTTGTGAGCGGCTGTCATAGCGGTCCTTCCTTGCTATCGGGGGCAGGGTTCCGGCCGGAGCCCGTCAACTGGAGCGCGGGCGACAGCTCCCGCAGGAGACGCTGCCGCAGTTCCTGCGATTCGGCGGAAAAAGCCCGCTGGTACTCGACGTACTCGGCTTTGCCTTCGGGGGTCTCGACCAGGATGGCGGGATAGCCCCACGCGTTCAAGTCGTAGGGGGACGCCTGCATGTCCATGGCCCGGATCCGCCAGGAGAGCTCGAAGCAGTCCATCACCAGCTCGCTGGGGAGCAGCGGCGCTAATTTGTAGGCCCACTTGTACAGGTCCATGTTGGCGTGCAGGCAGCCCGGCTGTTCCATGGTCCGTTGGTTCTCCCGGCTCGGCTCCAGGCTGTTCAGCGGGACGGCGTCCGGGGTGTAGAAGCGGAAGGCGTCGAAGTGCGAGCAGCGGATCCGGTTGTCCTCGACCACCTGATCGGTCCGTTCGGAGCCGAGCCGCAGCCGGAGGTATTCGTGCCGGAGCTCGAATTTGTCCTGCCGGTAGACCATGGCCCATTCGTGCAGCCCGAAGCAGCCGAACTGGGCCGGCCTCGCCGCCGTCCCGGCCAGGATGATCCCGGCGAACTGCAGGGCGTCCCGGCGGTCCCGCGCGAACGCTTCGACGTCGACTGTAGCGGCGGGGGTGCCCGCGGGCAGCCCGGCGGCGGCGAGTTCGCCGTCGTCGGGCACGCGGTAGTATTTCCAGCCCGCGCGCTCTGCCGCGGCAGGACCGGAGAGCACGACGCCGGCGCCTGCGTGCCAGCGCAGCAGCTGGCCCGGTTTCTGCGTGTAATACGTGAAGAGGAAGTCCTCGACCGGGTGTTTCTGGCCCGCCGACCTCCGGGCGAGGTACGGGTCGGCATAGCGCCGGACGCGCGCCTGATGGGCGGCCTGGCGGGTCGACCAGTCGTCCTGCGGGAGGTGTTGCAGCTTAGACAGCTCCGCCGGTGGTGCCAAGGACATCCTTGGCGGCGTTCCAGGTGGCGATCTCGCAGCCGTCGCGCAGGCTGAAGTTAACTTCGACAGGTTGGCCGTCCACGACGCCGGTCACTGTTGCCACTTGCGGGCCGCCGTACTGCATGGTGCAGGCCTGGTCCGTGGGCCGGGGCGCGGGGCTGAGGATCGCTGCGTTGGTCTTCAAGGCGAGGCAGGCGGCGGCAGCGTCGGGATGCTGGCTTTCAGCTGAAGGGACGCCGTCTACGCACACGAGCGTGTAGTTCTCCGGGGTGCCGGTCTCGGAAGGCTTGACCATGATCGCGAGTTCGGCGTTGCCTTGGCCGGGTCCGGAGGTTACCGGTGCGGCGGACGGCGAGGGGGCAGGAGTCTTGGTTTCGGTGTCCGGTGACGGGGTGCCCGTCGCGGACGGGCTCGCTGTGCCAGTGGGGGCGCTGGCTGTGGGGGCGGGACCGCCGCCTGGTGAGCATGCTGCCAGTCCGGCCGCCACCATCAGAACCAGGGCCGCGTGTCTCACTTGCTTGCGCATTAGCTGTCCTCCTGTGTTTCGCCCAGTCTACCGCCGGGGCGGGCCCCCGGGGACGGTGTTCGTGGCTGCAATCAGATCCATCATGGCGGCATGTAGATGGGTGACCTGTTCGCGGGTCAGGCCCAGCCGGTCCATCATGGTTCCCGGCACGGCCGTGGCCTGTTGCCGGAGCGCTGCGCCCTCCGGGGTCAGGCCCACGGCAAGGGTCCGTTCGTCGCCGGGCACACGTTGGCGGGTGATGAAACCGGCCGTCTCCAGGCGGCGCAGGAGGGGCGAGATGGTCGCCGGTTCCTGGGCGAGGGCGTCGCTGATGTCGCGAACGGAACGTGGGCTGGATTCCCAGAGGCACAGCATCACGAGGTACTGGGGATGGGTCAGTCCGAGCTTGTCCAGTACGGGTTTGTACGCGCCGACCACGCTGCGCGAGGCCACAGTGAGGGCGAAGCAGAGCTGGTGTTCCAACAGGAGGTCGTCCTGGGTTCCTTCGGTCACATCTGTCATGTGGGCCCTCCCTAGATAGTTAGTGCACTAATCATTAGCGTACACTGAAGGGGACGTCCCGTTCAGAGGAGTGGATAGTGATGGCAGAGGAAAGTACCGCAAACGCCTCCCAGAGGTTCATGCACAGGATGGGCAAGCTCCGCATGATTTTCGGACCGGCCAACCGCAGCGCCCTTGGGCACGAGATGACCGAGCAGAACCGGCAGTTGCTGGCCCAGCGCGAAGCCGAAACCCTGCAGTGGGAAACACTCCGCCGCCCCGACGGCAGCACCTATGTCGTGCCCCGCGACCCGGGGGACAAGTCGCTGCGGTAGGTGTACCCGGCCTGGCCCCAGGCTGAGATTCCCACCTGTCGGCGGCCATTCCTTTTCCCGCCGTCGGGCGTAAAATGAGGGCACTGGCCGTTCCGCATGACTCGAAGGCTGGAGAGGGGGTGGGAATTGTGGCACTTGCTCTGAGAAAAGCTGCACTGAGACAGCACCTGCACCCGTCCTCCTGGGCACGCTTCCTTTTCGGCCCTGCCTCGCGGGGAGATACCGCGGCGCCGGTCGTGCACAAAAATGACGACTACGAGCACGCCTCCGAAACGGACCTTGCCGGTTTCGAAGTGGAGACCGACGCGCAGGGACATCGCTACGCGGTCCGGAAGGAAGACCTTCCCAAGGAGGAAATCTGAACCTGGGCCCGCGGGGGACATAAAAAGCGCGGGGCCCAACAAAGAGCGGACATGGCAAAGGGAGCGGCGGACGCCGCTCCCTTTGCCGGTTGAGCCTTGGTGCTACTCCAGGCGGGGCGGCTCAGCGGCCGGTGCCGCCATAGACCGTGGCCTCGTCTTCACTGTCCAGGTCGAAGGCCCGGTGAATCGCGCGCACGGCGTCGTCCAGAAGGTCCGCGTGCGTGACGACGGAAATCCGGATCTCCGACGTGGAAATCATGTTGATGTTGATCCCGGCCTCCGAAAGTGCCGCGAAGAACCGCGCCGAGACGCCGGGGTGGGAGCGCATGCCGGCTCCGATCAGCGACAGCTTGCCGATCTTCTCGTTGTACTCGATGCTCTCGAAGCCGATCCGGTCCTGCGCGGCATGCAGGGCGGCCAGGGCGTCGGCGCCTTCCACGATCGGCAGCGTGAACGAAATGTCGGTCCGGCCGGTGCCGTGGGTGGAGACGTTCTGGACGATCATGTCGATGTTCGAGTGCGCATCGGCGATGACCTGGAAGATCGCGGCGGCCTTGCCGGGGATATCGGGAACCCCCACAACGGTGACCTTGGCCTCGGAACGGTCGTGTGCAACTCCGGAGATGATTGGCTGCTCCAAGGCGACTCCCTCTTGCGTTGTGATCTTGTCGTCGGCGCCGGGCAGGACCCAGGTGCCTTCGTTCTGACTGAATGAGGAACGGACGTGCAGGGGCACACCGAAACGGCGCGCGTATTCAACGCAGCGCAGGTGCAGGATCTTGGCGCCGGACGCCGCGAGCTCGAGCATTTCCTCGCTGGAGATCCGGTCAATCTTACGGGCGGACGGCACAACGCGAGGATCGGCGGTGTAGATCCCGTCGACGTCGGTATAGATCTCGCACACATCGGCGTCGAGGGCGGCGGCCAGCGCCACCGCCGTCGTGTCCGAGCCGCCGCGGCCCAGGGTCGTAACTTCGTTGGTGGTCCGGCTCATGCCCTGGAATCCCGCGACGATCGCAACATGCCCCTTGTCCAGGGCGGTGCGGATGCGGTGCGGGTCGACGTCGATGATCCGGGCCTTGCCGTGGATGCCGTCGGTGATCATGCCGGCCTGGGAGCCGGTAAAGGACTGGGCCGAGGCGCCGAACTTGTTGATGGCCATGGCGAGCAGTGCCATGGAAATGCGTTCCCCGGCGGAAAGGAGCATGTCCATTTCCCGGGCCGGGGCAGAATCGGTGACCTGCGATGCGAGGTCCAGGAGCTCATCGGTGGTGTCGCCCATGGCAGACACAACCACGACCACCTCGTCGCCGGCGTTCTGGGCATCCACGATCCGCCGGGCCACGCGCTTAATGCCCTCCGCGTCCGCCACGGAGGAACCGCCGAACTTCTTCACCACAAGATGCTTCGTGGTGGTGGCAGAGACGGGCAGCTCCTGTGGCTGCGGTCCGGGGTGGACTTCTGTAGTGGGCAAACTCATGCGCGCACCCTCACTGGATCGGGGTTATGGGCCAAGCAACCAAACGGCGCGACGGCGTAACTTCTCCGCCCAGTTTATCGCCGTGGTGCCCCGGTTGCTGAATTGTGACCGCATGCCAGACACCTGGGCTCCGGCTCCACGGGACATGCCCTCCGTCGCGGCCCACGACCGGACATGCGCTCCGACCGGTCCGCACATGCCCTCCGGCAGGGCTGGCGGATGGACATATCGGCACTATGTCCATCCCTGGGCGCAGGAGCTGGGCATGTCCACGGCTTGGTTGCGTCGGGGCGGTGGATGTCACCGATGTGATCCGGGGTCCCCGCTCAGCTCAGGGCGTTGCGGCGGCCTTCGAAGGCGCGGCCCAGGGTGACCTCGTCGGCGTACTCGAGGTCTCCTCCCACGGGCAGGCCCGATGCCAGCCGGGTGACGGCGATGCCGATCGACTTCAGCATGCGCGCCAGGTAGGTCGCTGTAGCCTCGCCTTCAAGGTTGGGGTCCGTCGCGATGATGATTTCCTGGATGGCGCCGTCGTTGAGCCGGGTGAGCAGTTCTCGGATCCGCAGCTGCTCGGGCCCGATGCCGGCGATGGGGTTAATGGCCCCGCCCAGCACATGGTACCGGCCGCGGAAGGAGCGGGTGCGTTCGACGGCGAGGACGTCCTTGGATTCCTCGACGACGCAGATGATCGAGGGGTCCCGGCGCGGGTCGCGGCAGATATTGCAGAGTTCCTGCTCCGTCACGTTGCCGCACACCGTGCAGAATTTGACCCGTTCCTTGACCGTGGTGATGGCGTCCACGAGACGTTTCATGTCCTGCGGGTCGGCCTCAAGGATGTGGAAGGCCAGCCGCTGGGCGGACTTGGGTCCGACTCCGGGAAGGCGTCCGAGCTCGTCGATCAGCTCTTGAACTGCACCTTCGTACACAATGTCCTCGTTCGTTGGGGGTGATGGCGGGCCGAAGTTCGGCGGGGTGGCTAGAAGCGCGGCGGCAGCGGGCTTCCGTCCAGTGAGCGCTCTTCCACGAGCTTTCCGCCCAGAATACGTTCGACGGCGGCCCGTCCGAAGACGCCCGATTCCTCGATCGTTTCGTCGTCCGCGCTCGGGATGTCCTGGACGTAGGTGGCGGTGGCGGCCGCGGCGCGGGCTGGAGCCTTGGCGCGTCCGGCCTCGGCTTCGGGGCTGTTGGACAGCCGCTGGTAGAGGCTTTGCCGGCCCGTCGTGGTTGGTTCAGCCGGGGGTGCAGGGGCCGTAATGGGTGAGTGTGCTGCTGTGGCGAGCGAAGCGCTTGCCGAGGCAGAAGCTACTGCAGCGCCGGCCGGCACCAACTCGACGGAGTCTCCCCAGCCGTTCGACGACGTCTCCACTGGCTCATAAGCAGCGGACGCCGACACTGCTGCGGCGTAGTGCGGGACCTGGGCCGCCGCGGGTTCGTAGTGCGGCGGTTCCGGCTCAGGGGTGGGCTCGGGCGCCACAGGCTCGTCCGGCCGGTGGCTCCCGATATTGGAATCCGTGCCGACAGCCCAGATCCCTGGGGCCTCCTCAACGGCGCGGGCCCACGGGTCGTCGGCGGTATCCGGCGTCTGGGGGGCAGGACCACTGGCAGGGGCCGGCTTGGACGCGGCACGTGAGCGGGCCGGCGTGGCCTTCTTCTCTCCGACGGTCGCGGGCGCGGCGGCCGGCTGGACGGACCGCACCACGGCGGGCGCCGACGGGTCCCAGTCCATGGGCGGCTCCTCGTCCAGTGGCGGTGCGTCCTCGTCGCGCGGCGGGCCCCAGTCATCGTCCGGGTAGGCGTAGGATCCGGCGGCCTCAGACGACGCGCCCTGCGGTTCGTTTGCCGGAGCGGGCGCGGGGGTTTCCGCAGGGGCAACAGTCCCCGGAGCGGGGGACGGCGCCTGGGTAGCTGGTGCCCGGGGCGGAGCCACCGGAGATGCGGGAGCCTGGGCAACCGGGGAGGTCGCTGCAGTTGGAGGTGCCGGAGTGACGGCAATGGTCGCTGCAGCCGGAGCCGACGGGGGCTGGGCGGCGGGCGCCGACGGGGGCTGGGCGGCGGGCGCCGACGGCGGCTGGGCGGCAGGGCCCGACTGCGGTGCCTCGGTGTGCGACGGGGCGGCTTGAACCGGGACGGATGGAACCGCGACGTCCGCCGGGGGCAGACCCCAGTCAGCGTCGGTGGACGTGGCCGGGACGTCCCGGCTAACGGGTGCTTTTGGGTTTGGCTCAGAGCTCGCTGCGCTGTTGCTTCCAGTGGCCACTGCGGTGATCTGGCATTCGATGCCGATGGTCTTGTGGATCGCCTGCCGCAGGTTCTCGGAGTGGTCCGCCCGGCCGAACGCCCCGGCCAGCCCGGAGGTGGTGAAGGCAAGCGTCAGGACGTGGTCCTCGAAGTGGCCCACCTGGGCATTCGGTTCGACGAGGGCCCAGGTGCTCCGCTTGATCTTGGTCAGCGTCTGCAGGATCTCCGGCCAGGCACGGCGGAGGACCTCGACGTCGGGACCGGATCCGGAACCGGACACCGCGGCGGGCGCTGCCGCAGGAGCGGAAGGGGCCGGCTGGTTCTGGACCGGTGCTGCAGGTGCCAGTGCGGACGGAGCGGGCGCGGACGGAGCGGGCGCGGACGGGGCGGGCGCGGACGGGGCAGGTGCCGCCGGGGCCGTGCCGGAGGGAGCCGGAGCGGGTGACGCAACGGGTGCCGGAGCCGGCGGAGCGGGCGCGGAAGCTTGGGGAGCTGTGGGCCGCCCGGAAGCCGCGCGGTTGGCTGCGGCGGACTCATCGACGGGCCAGTCGCCGGTGCTGACACGCGGCGGGGTGAGCGTTTCCCGGGCCGGTTCGGCGTTGCGCTCAGGTGCCAAGTCAGGGGTGGCGGCCGCCGGGGCTGCCGCTGCCGGAACCGAAGCCGCCGGAGTTGCGGCCGTCGGAGCTGCCGCTGCCGGAACCGGAGCCGCCGGGGCTGCCGCCGCCGGGACCGGAGCCGTCGGAGCCGCGGGAGCCCCGACGTCGTTCCCGGCGTAATTCAGGCGCCGTTCCACGCGGTCGATGCGGGCGGCAATTCCGCGCTCAGTCTGCTCGGAGGACGGCAGCAGGATGCGGGCACACAGCAGCTCGAGGTGCAGCCGAGGGGAAGTGGCGCCGGTCATCTCGGTCAGGGCGGTGTTGGTGACATCCGCTGCCCGGGACAGCTCGGCCGCGCCGAGGTTGTGGGCCTGGTTTTGCATGCGCGCGATCTGGTCTGCGGGCATGCCGCGGAGGATCGACTGGGCGCTTTCCGGCATGGCCTGGACGATGATGAGGTCCCGGAAGCGCTCGAGCAGGTCCTCCACGAAACGGCGGGGATCATGTCCGGTCTGGATGACGCGGTCCACTGCGCGGAACACGGTGGCGGCGTCGGAGGCAGCCACGGCCTCCACGACGTCGTCGAGGAGGGAGGCATGGGTGTAGCCCAGCAGGGCGACGGCGAGCTCGTAGTCCAGGCCGTTTGGTCCGGCGCCGGCCATGAGCTGGTCCAGTACGGAGAGCGAGTCACGGACGGAACCGCCGCCGGCGCGGATGACGAGCGAGAGCACGCCGGGCGCGACGGGGACGTTCTCCTGCGTGCAGAGCAGCTCAAGGTAAGCCATGAGCGGCTCGGGCGGCACCAGCCGGAACGGGTAGTGGTGCGTGCGGGAGCGGATGGTTCCGATGACCTTGTCCGGCTCCGTGGTGGCGAAGATGAATTTGATGTGTTCCGGCGGTTCTTCGACGATCTTGAGCAGGGCGTTGAAGCCGGCGGACGTGACCATGTGGGCCTCGTCAATGATGAAGATTTTGTAGCGGTCCCGGACGGGGGCGTAGGTGGCGCGTTCGCGGAGGTCGCGGGCGTCGTCCACGCCGCCGTGGCTGGCGGCGTCGATTTCGATGACGTCCAGGGATCCGGAGCCGCCGCGGGCGAGCTCGACGCAGCTGGGGCACTTGCCGCAGGGTGTGTCCGTGGGGCCTTCGGCGCAGTTCAGGCAGCGGGCGAGGATGCGGGCCGATGTGGTTTTTCCGCAACCGCGCGGGCCCGAAAAGAGGTAGGCGTGGTTCACGCGGTTCTTGCGCAGGGCCGTCATCAACGGCTCGGTGACGTGTTCCTGCCCGATAACGTCCGCGAACGAATCGGGGCGGTATCTACGGTAAAGAGCGGTAGTAACAGTCACAGCTAAACCCTACCAATCGGCACAGACATAAAAGACCCCTCATGCACCCGCCAGAGCCCATTTACCCTTGCTACCTTCCGGTCCTGGGGGAGTTCAACAGGATGACGCCACATGAGGGGCCGTCAGCAAGTTTACCCGACGATCGAGTGTGCCCCGAATCGTGCACTTTTGGCCCGGGAAATCCCGGCGGACATGCCCATTTTTGGCTGCCGGGAGTGGGCATGGCAGGAGTATGTCCGTCGGTCGCGGCTGGGGCGGGGCATGTCCCGTTGGTGCGGGGGCCGAGGGTCAATTGGGCGATGCCGGGAAGTTCAGGTAGTCTAGTATCTGCTTTTGATTCAGAAGCTACTGGAGAATTCGCCTAGCGGCCTATGGCGCACGCCTGGAACGCGTGTTGGGTTAACGCCCTCGGGGGTTCAAATCCCCCATTCTCCGCGGTTGGCCCCGGTCCCTTGGACCGGGGCCTTTTTGCATCCCCTAGCAGTTCCCGGGACTCCCCTCCCCGACCCCGGCCCGACCCCGGACCGGGACCGTTCAGTCCTCAGGCCTGGTAGCCCAGCCTGCGGAGCCGGGCCCGGGCAGCCTGCTCGCTCGGTCCCATCCGGCCCAGTGCAAGATGAACGACGCCGAGTGTCACCCTGGTGGCCAGGCGCACAGGCAAGGGGAGCGGGCCCAGCCGCGCGGTCCGGAGGCCCAGCAGCTCGCGGTATTTGGGCTCGAGGCTCAACACGGCCGCCGCGAACAGTACCCGGTAGCCCGGCCTCAGCGCGGGGTGGAGCGGCGGATTACGGATGAACGCCACCGTCTCGGCGACTCTTGCGTCGGAACGGAGCTCACCGGCGTCGTACCAGTGGTCCAGCTGACGGCGCATGGCCTCCTCGCTGCGCGGCGGGGACTCCACACCCATCAATTCGCCGGCTTGCGCCCACTCGCGCACGTAGGCATCGGGGCCGCCCGGGATCGTCCGGCCCCAGATCTTGTGCGCCGAGAGGAACGCGTCGGTGAATGCGATATGGACCCAGCGGAGCAGTTCCGGATCATTCGCCATGTAGCTCCGGGGAATCCCGTGCCCGTCCACATAGTCCCCGCGCACCGATTCGTGCAGCCGGAGCACCCAGTCGGAGGCTGCCCGGGCCGCGGCGGTTGAGCCATAGGACACCGTGAAGATCCAGCGGATGGTTCCCGCAAGCCGGCCCAGCGGATCCTCGCGGAATCGGGAGTGGTCATGGACGCCGGCCAGCGCGCCGGGATGGAGCGCCTGCATCAGCAGGGCCCGAATGCCCGCCACAATCGTCGGCATGTCCCCATGCACGGCCCAGACCGCGGAACCTGGCCGGTGGAAACCAGGATCGTCGCCTTCCGCCAGCCGCGGCACCCACTCCGGCACGGCGTCCCGGGTCCCGGTAAACGTCTGCTTGAGTTCGGCCTGCCATTCCCTAAGGACGTTGCGCATACTCCATTCTCGCCCACGGCTGCCATGCCCAGTACTTGCCACGATACCTAGTGCTACTGGGCCGCCACTTGTGTTTGAAAGGGGTAGCTTTTACGGTTCCCAGTGCCACCCGATTGTGGTCCCATAGGAACGTGAGTCCGCGAAAAGGGGGACTGGCGGACAGAATGCAGGAGTCACGTCGTGGGAAAACACTGGGGAAACTCATCGAGTGAGCAGGCAGTCAGAGCGCGCATCGTTGCTGTGCGCTGTTTGTCCGGGGGTTTCTGCCTTTCGCTGGCGGTCCTGACCTTTGGAGTCCAGGGCCTGTCCGGCACCGGAGCCGCGGTTACGCCGACCCCGGCGCTGGCCTCCGGCGTTGTGGGACCCGGCGTCCTGGACCCGGGAACCACCGGCGCTCCCACCGGCCCGGGCGCTGAGGCCGTGGCCCCGTCAACTTTCACGGCAGACGCCCTGGCGCTCGTGGCCTACACCCGGTCCACGGTCGTGACGACCTCCAAAGACGGCGTTCCAGGTGAACTCAACGTAGCGTCCGCCGGGCTGAGGCGGCCGGCAGAGGGCTTTCTTATGGCGCCCCTAGAATCGCTTTTCGAGTCCTCGCCGTTCGGGCTGCGGACCAGCCCAATCACAGGGTCATCGGGTGAATTTCACTGGGGGCAGGACTACGCCGCGGCCTGTGGCACCCGGGTATATTCAGCAGACTCCGGAGTTGTGCGCGCAGTCGGCTGGCACCCGTGGGGTGGCGGAAACCGCGTAGAAATCGACCACGGCAACGGGCTCATCACCACTTACAATCACCTGGAAGCGATCGCCGTCCAGAAGGGGGACTCGGTTCGGGTGGGCGAGGTCATTGCCCGGGTGGGGACCACGGGATCGTCCACCGGCTGCCACCTGCATTTTGAGACCATCCTGAACGGTTCCCACAAGAACCCCCACGACTGGACGCTGTTGCCGATCACACAGACTGACCAGCTGGGCACCATCGACATGATCAGCTACGCCCCCGACGCCGGCAAGCCGTCCAACACGTCCCTCGGCTGGGCCATTCCGGTGTCCGAAGACAGGACGCACGTGGTGGCCGGCGGAGCCAACGAATCGCCCGCCTCGGCGTGGTCTGGCACGCCGTCTTCGCCTGCGGCCGCGCCCACTTCGCCGACCGGGGACGCCCTGTCACCGACGAAGACCCGATCGGACACGCCCACGCCTGAACCCAGCCAGCCGCCGAGCGGATCCCCAGGGGGAACCACAGCGCCGGGAGATTTCCATTTTCCGAGTGACACCCCCTCCGCAAGCAACCCCCCGCCGCCCGGCACTACAACGCCGCCGCCCGGCACTACAACGCCGCCGCCCGGCACTACAACGCCGCCGCCCGCGGAAACCCCGACGCCGACTCTGTCCCCGGAGCCCACCACGCCGCCAGTGCCGCCCCCGTCCGTTGTGGAACCCGTGCCGCCGCCTCCCGTTGAGGAACCTGTGCTGCCACCGCCCACGTTGGCACCCACCGGCGATCCTGCGCCTCCGCCGCCACCTCCGCCCGTTGTGATACCTGCGCCGCCTCCGCCCGTCGTTATTCCCGCGCCGCCTCCGCCCGTCGTGATACCTCCGCCGCCACCTCCGCCCGTCGTGATACCTGCGCCGCCACCGCCGCCACCGCCGGTGCCCACGTCGGCACCTGCACCGCCCACCCAGTCCACTGAACCGTCGGCGCCCATTGACCCGTCGTTGACACCCGGACCGTAGCAGGCATAAACCCATACACTCGCGCGTTGGTATCGAATGACTATCGAAATTAACCCCGGACACCGTCCGGAACATGATCTTCACTCCGACTTCGCGAGGAACCCGCCCATGACCTCTCTCCACAGCATTCCGCTCACTTTGATAGATGGAACGGACACCGACTTTGGCCGCTTCAAGGGCGAAGTGGTGCTGGTGGTGAACGTCGCGTCCCAGTGCGGGTTCACTCCGCAGTACGCAGGACTTGAGGCCCTGCACAACAAATTCCGCGATCAGGGCTTCCAGGTCCTCGGCGTCCCGTGCAACCAGTTCGCAGGCCAGGAGCCTGCCGCGGACTCCGAGATCGCCGAATTCTGCGAACGGAACTTCGGCGTCACTTTCCCGCTTACCACCAAGGCGAATGTCCGCGGCAGGAAGCAGCACCCGCTCTACGCCGAGCTCACCAAATTCAGGAACGGCGTCCTGCCGGGATTGGTGAAATGGAACTTTGAGAAGTTCCTCGTGAACCGCGACGGCGTCGTAGTGGCCCGTTTCGCCCCGACGGTGGAGCCGGACGCGCCGGACGTCATTGAGGCGGTTGAGTCGGCTCTCAGCTGAGAGCCGACTCCCAGACCGCAAGGGGACAAGGGCCCCTATCCCTAAGCATGCTTCCCGCCTAGACTGGCCGGACCTTCCAAGTAAATGGGGCACGCCCACGTCCCCGACGCGCGTCAGCGCGCCGGCCGGACTGCCGCCGAACGCCCGGGGAAGGTACATCAGCACGCTTCGGAAATCACAACTGGACACTCTTATTGGGGGTCCGTGTAACCAGGAGGAAAGTGATGACAGGGAACAAAGCCGTTGCCTACAAGGGGCCGGGCAAGGTCGAACTGATCGACATTGACTACCCCACCTTCGAACTTAAAGACGGCCCGGGGGTCAACCCCGCGAACGTAGGGCGCCCGGTGCGCCATGGAGTGATCCTCAAAACCGTCGCCACGAACATCTGCGGCTCGGACCAGCACATGGTCCGTGGCCGCACCACCGCGCCTTCTGACTTGGTGCTCGGTCACGAAATCACCGGTGAAGTGGTGGAGGTCGGGCCGGACGTCGAGTTCATCAAGGTGGGGGACATCTGTTCCGTCCCCTTCAACATCGCCTGCGGACGCTGCCGGAACTGCAAGGAGCGCAAGACCGGCATTTGCCTGAACGTCAACCCGGCCCGCCCCGGTGCGGCCTACGGATATGTGGACATGGGCGGGTGGGTCGGCGGCCAGGCCAACTACGTCCTGGTGCCATACGCGGACTGGAACCTGCTGAAGTTCCCGGACAAGGACCAGGCCCTCGAGAAGATGATGGACCTGACGATGCTGTCAGATATCTTTCCGACCGGCTTCCACGGCGCCGTCACTGCCGGCATCGGAGTCGGCTCCACCGTGTACATCGCGGGAGCCGGCCCGGTCGGGCTGGCCGCGGCGACCAGTGCCCAGCTGCTGGGCGCCGCCGTCGTGATTGTCGGCGACATGAATGCGGACCGGCTGAAGCAGGCGCGGAGCTTCGGCTGCGAAACCATCGACCTTTCCCAGGGCGGGCCCGCCGAGCAGATCGAGCAGATCCTGGGCGTTCCGGAAGTCGACTGCGGCGTCGACGCCGTCGGATTCGAAGCCAGGGGACATGGCCACGACGCCAAGGAAGCTCCGGCAACGGTGCTCAACTCGCTGATGGAGATCACGGCGGCCGGCGGAGCGCTCGGCATCCCCGGGCTCTACGTCACCGGGGATCCAGGCGGCATCGATGAGGCGGCCAAGAAGGGCGCCCTCTCACTCAGCCTGGGCACCGGCTGGGCCAAGTCGCTGAGCTTCACCACCGGCCAGTGTCCGGTGATGAAGTACAACCGCCAGCTGATGATGGCCATCCTGCATGACAAGGTCCACATCGCCAAGAACGTCAACGCCAAGGCGATCACGCTGGAGGATGCGCCGAAGGGTTACGCGGAATTCGACGCCGGCGCGGCCACGAAGTACGTGCTGAACCCGAACGGCTACCTGAACTAGCCGCCAAGTACCTGAGTAAGGAGTTTCCGGCGGACACATACCGAGGCAGGTATGTGTCCGCCGGATTACTCGTTGTTGCCGTTTTTTCAAACATGCCTACTGGAGTTTGCACATTGTTGGCCGAATGTCTGATTGGATAGATATTACTGAGAGGGAAGCAGGGGGCTACCGCCCCCACCCAACCAGGAAGGTAGCAATGGAGCCCATCGAGGCCGAGCACCCCCGGCCACGTCATTTTCTACTCCATCTGAGTGACCCCCATCTGCTGGGAGGTACGGCACCGCTGCATGGTGTGGTCGACAGCGACGCCCTGCTCCAACAACTCTTCGACGAAGTGCTGGCTTCCGGCGCGCGCCCCGAAGCTGTGATCTTCACCGGCGATCTCGCCGACCGGGGGGAACCCGAGGCCTACGCGAAGCTGCGGGCCATCGTGGAGCCCGCCTGCCAGGCGCTGGGCGCGAAGGTCATCTGGGCGATGGGAAACCACGACAACCGGGAGAACTTCCGCACCGGCCTGCTGGATCTGCCGGCCGACGATGCCCCCGTGGACCATACGTACTTCATCAACGGGCTGCGGATCATCACCCTCGACACCTCTGTCCCGGGCTTCCACCACGGCGAGCTGAGCCCTGAACAGCTGGAGTGGCTTGGGGCCGAACTCGCCACCCCCGCGCCGGACGGAACGATCCTTGCCCTGCACCACCCGCCGGTACCCTCGGTCCTTGACCTCGCCGTCTTGGTGGAGCTGCGAAACCAGTCGGCACTGGCCGGAGTCCTGCGGAACTCCGACGTCCGGGCCATCCTGGGAGGCCACCTGCACTACTCGACGACGGCGACCTTCGCCGGGATCCCGGTCTCCGTCGCGTCAGCCACCTGTTACACGCAGGACCTTAACGTAGAGGTAGGCGGAACCCGCGGACGCGACGGCGGCCAGGCGTTCAACCTCGTGCATGTCTACGAGCACACGGTTGTGCATTCCGTGGTTCTCCTCGGCGACACCCCGGCGGTCGGCGAGCTCGTCACCGCAGCGGAGACGCAGCGGAGGATCTCGGCGGCAGGAATCCGGATCCCTTCCAAGGCGAAGCTCGAGGACCCGGCCAGGACCCCGGGCAACCGCCGGCTGACCGCCAGCAACTGACCGCCGGCTGCTGGCGGCTGCCTCTGTCAGGCTACTTTTCCCAGGGCGCCTTGATCGGGTAATACTTCTCCAGGAAGTCCGTCACGATCTCGGCCCTTTCCTCGGCCGCGACCTCGGGGAAGCTGCCGTCATTGAGGCAGAAGAAGTCCATGTTCCGCTTGGCGAGCAGTTTGGGCAGGTAGTTGAGCCCTGCCCTGGCGGTGGTGTCCACATAACGCACCTTGGCCGCCGTCTGGGTGACGGCCCGGCCGGTCAGCAGCGCGTAGTAGTGGTAGAACGAGTTGGTCACCGAGATGTTGTCCGCCGCGCGGAACGTGCTGGCTGCCGTCTTGGCGAACTCCGCCGGGAACTCCTGCTCCATCTTGGCCACGACGCTGCGGCGCAGCGGGGCGGCCGTGTGTTCCAAGTGCCGGGTGGTGATCCGGCCGAAGCGGTTCCACAGCAGTTTGCGGTTCACCCGGGCTGCATTCTCGAAACCGCTGCGCTCGGCGTCGTTGTCGCCGAGCCCGATCCGGGTTTCCGCCTCGATGAACTTCGTGATGCCGCCGGGGGTGAAGAACATGTCCGGTCCGACCGCGCGGCCGAAGAACATGTCGTCGTTCGAGTACAGGAAGTGCTCGGACAGGCCGTCGATGTGGTGGAGCTGGCACTCCACGGCCTGCGAGTTGTGGGTGGGCAGCACGGAGGGGTCCGCGAAGAACTCCTCGCTGCGGACTATCGTGACGCCCGGGTGGTCGGCCAGCCAGGAGGGGGTGGGGGAGTCGGTGGCGATGAAGATCCGGCGGATCCAGGGCGCGAACATGTACACCGAGCGCAGCGCGTACTTGAGCTCGTCGATCTGCCGGAACCGGGCTTCGTGGTCGTCGCCTTCACCCACGACGACGCCGGCCATCCGCGCGCGGCGGGCCGCAATGTATTCCGGGGAGCTGCCATCGACCCAGGAGAACACGAGATCAACATCGAAGCTGATGTCACTGGCGTGGTCCGCGAACATGTTCTCGATGGTGGGCCAGGTGCTGCCGTAGCGTTCCACGGTTCCGCGGACGGCGTCCTGGGCCAGGAGCGTGCGGCGGGTCAGCGAGTTCTCGATCGGGAGGATCAGCTGGTCGCCTTCGAAACTCCACAGTTCCAGCTGCACGCCGGCTGAGGCGCCGAACTCAAAGCCGCCTTCCGGTTCGACCCGGGGGCGGTACAGCCGGAAGATCCGGGACTGCCGGTTGGGGGAAAGCTCCCCGTCGGCCACCAGCACCGAGGACTTCTTTTTCGCGTCGACGCTCATCGAGTAGAAAGGCTCGTCGTGGCAGGCCGCCACGAGCGCATCGCGGAGTTCCTTCCGGTCCTTCCAGTCCACGGCAATGACCGGCCGGTGGTTGTTCCCGCGGACCAGGAGATAGTCGAGGCCGGCGCCATCAAGCAGTGCTCGGATGAACATCAGGTCCTCGACCATGGCCTGGTACGGCGTACGGTTCTCATTGATCAGGCCGTACCGGCCGCGCCGGCGCACAACGTCCTGGCGGGTCCGGAACCTCGCGACGGCGGCCGCGGAGGTGACCTCATCGTGGGCTTCTACCGATGCCTGGCTGCCGTAGTAGATCTCGTCCTGGACCAATGAGTCTGTAATGTCGCTTCTCCGTGATTCTTTGCGTGGATGTGTCCCTGCTTGCATGATATCGCCCGCTCCAAAATCGCCGTGAGAATCCGCGGTTGAAACGCCGCCGGTGTGGGCCGCAACGGCCCTTCGTCCTGCCCTGCCACCCTGCGTTCGCAGGGTGGTTCCGCCCGCCGGTTCAGCCGGCGAGGGCAGTGCGCCAGCCGCGCAGGAAGGCCGCCCCGGCGTCGTCGTGGATGATGTCCTCACCCAGCCCCAGATCTGCCGCGGTGAGCACCTCGTATGGTTTCACCGGGACGCCGTCGGCAGGACGGACGTCGACGTGTTTCACCGGGTGGTCGTTGTGGTGCAGCCAGTCGGCCATGGCGTAGTCGGTGCGGGAGTCGCCCACGGTGCGCCAGGCCTGCGGGGTGACGCCCTGGGCCGCCAGCAGTTCCACAGCCCGGCTCGCGCCGAGGTCCTTGCCGAGCCGGACCGATTCGATGTCGGTGGAGATGATGGTCGGATCCACGCGGTAGTCGATCCGGTCATCGGAATCGGGGGCATGGTGGTCCAGCCGCACCACTCCAAGGCCATGCCGGCCCATCAGTTCCATGGCATCGGCGTCGAACAGCTGCTGCTCGTCCCGGTAGTCGGAGTTCTCGACCGAGATGTGCTGCTCCACGGAGACCATCGCCAGCTTGGTCTCGTCAAAGAACATGTGGCTGGCGTAGTCCTCGGCCACGAGCCGGCGGACGTCGTCGCCGAACGCCCGCGGGATGGCTAGGTCGTGATCGACGTGGACTGCGCCGGGGCCGGCGGAGGTGTAGCTGAACCAGACCGCGCCCTTCTCGCAGATGGCGTGGATGAGGATGTCTTCCGGCATCCCGGCGGCCATCATCGGCTCCATCACCTGCTCGCGGATGAACGCGGCGGAACGGCCGGTGTTGAAAATGACCGGGATTCCCGCAGCGGCCAGCGCCAGGAGGTCCGCGATGATCGCGGGCTGTACCGCGCGGGTGACGGGACTCGCCACGGGACCGTCGACGTCGAGCAGCAGTGCCAGGGGCGGGGCCGACGGCGAGTGGGAAGCTGGGGTCTCGGGAGGTGTCATGGCTCCATTCTCCCAGCCGGCGGGCGTCTTTGCATGTGTTGTGGACCGTGCCGCCGGCAAGGTCTTGACTGTGACAGCAAGGGCAGGACGGTGTGACAAATGGTTACCGTTTGGCTACAACCTCCCGACGCGGGGAGTCGCGGATTCCTTTGGCAGTCCAAGTTACTTAGGCTTGCAGGGTGAT
Source organism: Arthrobacter sp. 10L424 (assembly GCF_056395325.1). Classification (NCBI taxonomy): domain Bacteria; kingdom Bacillati; phylum Actinomycetota; class Actinomycetes; order Micrococcales; family Micrococcaceae; genus Arthrobacter; species Arthrobacter sp. 10L424. The sequence continues at coordinate 55,525 of NZ_JBFTJH010000012.1, forward strand.
ATTCAAAGCCGTGGGCGAGGGACGCCCGTACCCCGACCATGGTTACAGCACGCCCAAGGACTGGGCGGCCCTGCCGCCGCGGCCGGTCCGGCTGGACGAACTGGTGACCACCAAGCGCACCCTGGACCTTGAGGCGTTGCTGGCGGAGGACTCGACGTTCTTCGGCGATCTGTTCCCCCACGTCGTGGAGTACCGCGGCGTCCTGTACCTGGAGGACGGACTGCACCGGGCTGTCCGCACCGCGTTGCACCAGCGCACGGCGATCCACGCGCGCGTGCTGGTGATAAATGGCTAGGAAGCCGAAGGACGTCACCGTCCTGCACGGGCACCAGGTCATTTCCGGCGCGGATTTGCGCGCCACCTTCGTGGAGGATGACGAACTGCGCGTCAACCCTTTCAGAATGCGGAGGCGTATCCTGCACGGCGTGGTCCTGGTGCTGCTGCTCGGGCTGGTTGCCGCCGGAATTGTGGTTGCGATAGCAATCATGAACGGCCAGATCAAGATCCCGACGGCGGAGCGCAGCCAGGCTGCCGCGTCCGTCTGCCCGGAGGCGATGTATGACTACACCCCGCCGGAGAAGGTTAATCTCAACGTGTTCAACTCGACGTCCCGTCCGGGCCTGGCCCGGTCCGTGGCCGACGAATTCGCGGCCCGCAAATTCATGGTCGGGAACGTCGCCAACACGACGTCCAGCTACCGGGGAGTGGCGTTGATTGTTTCCGGCGCCGCAGGCCAGTCTGCGGCGTTCAGTGTCCAGCGCAACCTGCCCGGCTCGGACTACTTCCAGGACGCCCGGACGGACCCGAGCGTGGACGTCATCCTCACCGGAGACTTCAAGGAATTGGCCAAGCCGGAACTGGTCGACCAGACGCCGGGCCAACTCACCTGCCCGCGCGAGGACCGGCGGATCGTGGACGAATCGGAGTGGCCCGTACTGCCGACGGCGACGCCGGCTCCCGGCAGCTAGCTTTGTCCACCCGGCACTCCGGGCCCACGCGGCGTCAGGAGTGCAGGCGGAGGGGACGGCCGTCGTCGTCGAACCGGGCCCCGGCGCCGAGCTGGACGAACTGCACGGTGCGGGCCAGCCGGGCTTCCGCCTCCGCGTCCTGGCCCGCACCGTCACCACGGGCGGCGCTGGAGGACAGGGTTCCATGGATGAGCTGCGCGAGCTGGGCAATGTCCGCCTCCGGCAGGAAACCCTGGGCGACGCCGTCCCGCAGGATGCCCTGCAGGAGCACACTGAGTTCCCCGACGTGGTCCGCAAGCTTCGCGAACGACGCCGGGGACAGCACGGCGCCCATGGCGGGTCCTGGCGGCAGGTGGCGCCGGCTGAGGTCCTCGACCTGGGCCCGCACGTACAGGGCCAGGCGGTCCACCGGGTTCTCCAGCGAGTCCAGCGATTCCCGCAGGTCAACCAGGAACCGCTCGGTCTCGTCCAGCGCGTAGGCGATCAGGAGCTCTTCGATGTCCGCGTAGTAGTTGTAGACCGCGGTGCGGCCGATCCGTGCGTGACGGGCGACGTCGGTCATGGTCAGCCCCGGCAGCCCATGGGTGAAGAGGAGCTCGCCGAAGGCCGTCAGGATGCGGTGCTGGGTCTCGGCGCGTTGGGCGGCGTTGCTCGCGGCCGAAATCCTGGGCATACAGACACTTTAGCGCGATCTGTCAGCAAAATCGGCTGCGACGGCGGCCAGGGCGTGGGTTCGCCGGAAACCGGCCCGGTCGCCGGAAACTTCCGGCGACCCCGGACGCTTTCGGCGAGTCCGACGTCGGCGGGGGCCTCAGACGGCGCAGCCGTCCGGACCGCAGGATTCGCCGGTGGCGGCAGGCGCGGTACCGGCTTCGCCGCCGTCGGAGGCTCCCACCATCACCAGCGGCTGGCCTTCCTGCCACGCCTGCTCGAGGGCCGCGGTGAAGGTCTCGGCCGGCTGGGCGCCGGAGAGCCCGAACTTCCGGTCGATCACGAAGAACGGGACACCGTTGATGCCAAGGGCCTGGCCCTCCTCGAAGTCCAGCCGGACGTCGTCGGCGTACTTGTCGGTGGTGAACAGTTCGTCCAGTTCGACGGCGCCGATCCCGAGGTCCAGGCCAAGGGAGGTGAGGTACTCCCGGCTGCCGATGTCCTTACCGTTCTCGAAGTGGTCGCTGAGCAGGCGTTCCTTCGCGGCGTCCTGTTTCCCGTGGGCCGCGGCGAGGTGGATGAGCCGGTGGGCGGTGAAGCTGTTGGCCACGACGACGTCGTCGAAGCGGTAGTTGAGCCCCTCGCCCCTGGCCTGCTCCGCCACGTGCGCAAACATTCCGGCGACCTGGGCCGGGGCCATGCCCTTGCGGGTGCTCAGGTAGTCCAGTTCGGTGCCGTCGTAGTGCTCCGGCAGCGACGGATCCAGCTGGTAGCTGCGCCACTGCACCTCGACGGAATCCCGGTGCGGGAAGGCAGCGAGGGCGGATTCAAAGCGGCGCTTGCCGATGTAGCACCAGGGGCAGGCCACGTCGGACCAGATCTCAATCTTCATGCTGGCGTCAACCCCGCCGGGTGCGGCGCCATTCCCGGACGACCTGTCGGCTTGGTCACGGCGTGGCCGGGCGCTCCAGCACGAAGTCGTGTTCTACGGTGCTGCCGAGCCTGAACGATTTGGTGCCGACCTTGCGGAAGCCGGACTTTTCGTAGAAGCGGATGGCGCGGGCGTTCAGCTCGTTCACGCCGAGCCAGAGACCGCGGGCACCCGCCCCCGCGGCTTCGACGATACTGGCGTGCATCAGTTCGGCGGCGGCGCCCAGCCCGTGGTGGTCCGGGTGGACGTAGCACTTGCTCAGCTCGGTTGAAGGCAGGATGGTCAGGGCGGCGGCCACGTCCGGGTCCCCGGCGGGCCGGGCGGCGAGGAGGCTGTAGCCGCGGAGCTCGCCGTCGGCGTCGATCACGAGGATGGTGATGTCCGGATCGGCCAGGTAGGCGCGGAAGTTGTCCTCGCTGAGGGTGGCAGCGAGGTGCGCGGCGATGTCCGCCGCCGTCGAGCTGGGCGGGCAGGCCAGCGGGAAGGTGACGGCGGCGAGCCCGGCCAGCCGGCCGGCGTCGTCCGTTGTTGCTCTGCGGATTACGTGGGTCATACTCCATTGTCGCGGCACAGGCTGCGGAGGAAGGCCAGTCCGTTTTCAGCCAGCTGATCCTGGCTCGGGGCCAGCGGACGCCAGATCGACGCCGCGACGGCAATGGCGGCATTTTCGACGGTGAAACTCTCGATGTTGAGTGGTCCCGTGTAGCCCACCTCATCGAGGACCTGCAGGAGGCCTTCCCAGTCCGTCTGGTCCCCGCCGGGGGCGCCGCGGTCGTTTCCGCAGACCTGCACGTGCACCAGATGTTCCCCGGCAGCCCGGACGGCCGCAGCCACGGAGCGCTCCTCGATGTGAAGGTGGTAGGTGTCCAGCGCGAGGCCGACGCCGTTCCCGAGCAGGGGCTCCAGCGCCTCAAGCGCCTGCTCCACTGTGTTGATCAGCGACGTTTCGTACCTGTTCAGGGGTTCGATGCCCAGCACCACCCCTGACTCCTGGGCGCGGGCCGCGACCGGTTGGAGGTTTCGGCGCAGCTCGGCGTAGGCGTCCCGCCGCTGGTCCCGCGACATCCGCCAGACCCTGCCGGTTTGGGCGTAGAAGGGTCCGCACACCGTCGGCGAACCGATGCTGCTGGCCATCGTGATGCAGTCGCCCAGGTAGGCCTGGGTCCTTTCCACGGCGGCTTGATCCGCGGCCACCAGGTCCCGCCCCGGCGCCATGGCTCCCACTACGTAAGGCTTCAGGCCGGTATCCGCAAGGGATTTGAGTGCGGTGCCGGAAGAGAAGTCGCCCGCGTTTTCCAGCGGTAGTTCGACGGCGTCAAAACCCAGGCCGGCGATTTTCGCCAGCAGCCCGGGGAGGTTGGCGTCGGTCAAGGGGGATTCCCAGACCCACGTGCTGATTCCTGTTGGACGCGCCAATGCTGCCTTCTCCCATCTACATGTCCTGCTGCCGATTCCAGGCTGTGGCGGTCCCGCGGAAACCCCGCGGGACCGCCAGTCCCGGTCAGGGCATCTGCCGCTGTTGCCAGACCTCGGGGTAGCCGTCCAGGTCCTCGCCGCCGAACTTGGCGTAGTGCCCGCTTGGCATGCCCTCGTTGCGCTGCAGCCAGTCGTCCAGTTCGTCGGCCAGGATGGGCTTCTGCGGGAGGACCCATTCGGTCGGAACCTGCTCGCCCTTGAAGATCTTTTCCAGGGCCAGCAGCGGGGTCCGCCACTGGAAGTTGGAATAGACCGGGGCCATGGCGGTGATCCCGGTCTGCTTCCACTTGGTCAGGAAGCTCATCTCGTCCTCGCCGGTCATTACAGGCAGGGCCTTGCCGGCGTCCTCGAAGGCCTCGAGGGCAGACACTGCACCGTCGCCGGCGTCCATCCAGACACCCTTGACGTCACCCGTGGCCAGTTCATCGGAGATGATCTTTTTGATCTCCGTGGGATCCGCGCCGGTGAAGTAGTCCTTGGCCTGAATTCCCTTTTCCTCGAAGATCTTCTTGGCCGCCGCCCAGCGGTGCTCCAGCACGTCCACGCCCGGGAGGATACGCAAGGCCACCACCTTGTCGCCCGATTTCAGCTTCTCACTGAGGAAGGTGGCGGTGTCGATGCCCCACGCGAAGCCGCCGATCGGGTGGATGAACGAAGTGGCGCATTTGGTCTCCACGCCCCGGTCGAACACCACCACGGGTTTCCCCGTCTGGCAGGCACGCTCGACAGCTTGGGTGAGGGCCGCCGTGGAGTTGGGCGAAATGACGAACGCACCGCATTTGCCTTCGGCGATGAAGTAGTCAATGTCCGCGATCTGGGTGTTGTCGTTGTCCTTGGCGTCACGGGTTTCCATTTCGGAAATGACCCCCGAGGCCTGGAGCGCCTTGAGCTGCTGATTCATGGTGATCCAGCCCGTTTGCCGCCAGGGGTTGGAGATGGAGGCGTTCGCAAAGCACACCTTCTGGGCTCCCTGGGCGGCGAACTTGGACGTGTCCGTCATCGCGCCTGCGATGTACTGCAGGTACGGCTGCTCCGGGTCCCCTTCAAAGGTCGCAGAGCGCTGCTGGTTCTGGGTGTCGTAGAGAGACTGGTCAAACCAATCTTTACTCGCTGGAGTGCTGGCTGCCGGGGAGCCGGTGCCGGCCGCCGTCGTTTGGGTGACGGACGGGTCGGTGGTGGTACACGCGGTCAGGGCCGCCAGCGGCAATGCTGCGGCAAGGGCGATCACGCGGACAGGGTTTTTGCGCATCAGACTCTTTCTCCTCCTTGTTCGGTGCCCTTGTCGGGCGTGGGTGCTGCGGCCAGTTGGTGCTGTTCGTCATGGGCAGCGGAACTGGCCCCCTTGCGCTTGCGCTGCCATGATCTGGATGCTGCGGCCACTGCGATGATGATGATGACTCCTTGGACCGTGTCCCGCCAGGTCGCCTGGACCCCCATGAAGTTCAGGAGGGTGAATAGCGACTCGAGGGCGAACGCCCCGGCCGCAGCGGACAGGACCCAGCCCCGCCCGCCGCCCAGCACGACGCCCCCAAGAACGACGGCGGTGATGGCCGTGAACTCGTAGCCGCGCCCCACCGACGGGTGGACGCCTGCGTAACCCACGAGCAGGATTCCGGCCACGGTTGCCGACAGCGAGGACATTATGAAGGCCCGGGTCCGCACCCACCACACGCTTGAGCCGGCGAGCGCGGCCGCAACGGAATTGTCGCCCACCGCGATCAACATGCGGCCGAACGGGCGCCGCATCAGGACGGACGCCGCCACGGCCACCGCTGTGAGGATAATGACCGGGTAAGGAATGATGTCCAGGACCGGTACGCCCTGGATACCGCCGCGCCCGATCTGCCGGAAGCTGGCCGCAGGGTTGCCCTGGGCCGCTCCGCCGGTCCAATAGAGGACCAGCCCGAGCAACGCCAGCATCATGCCGAGCGTGACAATGAAACTCGGGACTTGCAGCAAGGTGGTGATGAGTCCGTTGACCAGCCCGATGAAGGCGCCCAGCACAATCATCAGGACCAGTACGGGGATCACCTTGGAATCGTCCTGCCCGATCAGGTTGCCGGCAACGATGACCTGCATGGTCACGACCGAGCCCATCGACAGGTCGAATTCCCCGCCGACAATGACGAAGTACTGGCCGATGGCGGCGATGGCAATGGGGGCAGTCCTGCCGATGAACCGGATGAAGGAGCTCGGCTCGCCGAAAGAAGGATTGAGCACAATGATGGCCGCCAGGAGGCCGATCAGCAGGACGAAGACGGCGCCGCCCGGGGTGCGCACGGCGCGCAGCAGCCGCTCGGAACGGCTCGCACGGTTCTGCTTGAGAACCGCGCCACGCTCGGAGTTCACTGCCGTACTCATGGCCCCTCCACGGACACAGGCCGGGCAGCGGGCGTTTCCGCGGACCCTTTCGAGGCGAACCGTTCCGGTCTGCTCACGATCCGGCGCCCGGCGTAGACGGCGACGGCCGCGACGATGACGACGCCCCTGACCACGTCCTTCAGGAACGGGTTGACCTGCATGACGGACATGATGTTGTCCAGCATGGCAAAGATCAGCACGCCCCCGAGGGTGCCCGCGATGGTCCCCTTCCCCCCGGAGAGCAACGTGCCGCCGAGCACGACTGCGGCGATGGAGAGCAGATCGTAGCCGCCCTGGGAACCCACAGTGGGACTGCCCACGCCCAGCCTGCTGGCAAGCAGCAGCCCGGCCATGGCTGCCAGCACCGAGCAGATGACGTGGGCAGTAATGACCGGCACATCAACGCGGATTCCCGAGGTGCGAGCCACGGCGATGTCGCCGCCGACAGCGTAGAGATGGTGCCCGACGCGTGTGCGGTGCAGGAGCAGCCCGGCCAGGCCCGCGCAGGCCAGCATGATGATCGTCGAGATCGGAACCGGGCCGAGTCCCGTGGCCCCCACTAAGCGGAACGCCAGCGGTGTCTGGCCGAAGCTGCCCTTGAAGTTGGTGGCGAGGAAGCCGCTGATTATCAGGCCCACGCCGAGCGTGGCGATAAACCCGTGCACGTGGAGGCGGGCGACGATCAGTCCGTTCGCCAGGCCAATGACGGCTGCTGCCCCCAGCGTCAACAGGACTGCGGACAGGACGTTGTTGGGGTTGTTGGCCATCACCCCCGCGGCGATAAGGCTGGCCAGGCTCGTGACATAGGGAACCGACAGATCCAGGCTGCCGGCCAGGATGACCAGCGTCTGACCGATCGCGATGAAGCCCAGGACGCTGGTTCCGGTCAGGATGCTGGAGATATTTCCCGCGCTGAAAAAATTCCGCCCCACGGAGTTCACCAGCACCGCGCCCAGGATGAGGGTCACCAGCGCGACGACGTAGACGATCTGGGTGGAGGACAGTTTCTGGAAGAATCCCGCTCGCTGTGTCATGCCTCTCCTTCGGGTGCCGTCCTGGCGCCGGTCCCCATCTGCAGGATGGCTTCTTCTGACGTTCCGGCGGGAAGTTCACCGGCCAGCCGGCCATCGCGCATGACAAGGATCCGGTCAGACATGCCGATGACCTCCGGGAGCTCGCTGGACACCATCAGGATGGCCTTCCCCTCCGCCGCGAGCTGCCGCATCAGCCGGTACACGGCAACTTTCGCCCCGACGTCGATGCCGCGGGTGGGTTCATCCAGCAGGACGAGCCGGGGCCGGATCGCCAGCCACTTGGCGAGGACCACTTTTTGCTGGTTGCCGCCCGACAGGTACTGCACCTCCTGGTCCAGGTCACGGGCGATCACTTCGAGGGAGGAAAACACGCCCGGGATTTCCGTCCTGACGGACCCGGTGCGGCCCGGAAAAACGGACCGGATCACGCTGAGGGCGTTGTCCAGGATGGACTGGTTCAGGCTCAGGCCCTCAGCTTTGCGGTCCTCGGTAATCAGGGCCATCCGTGCCCGCACGCCCTGGCGCGGCGACTTGGGCAGCAAGTCCCGGCCCGCCAATTTCATCGTTCCGCGCGTGAAGGGTGCTGCGCCGAAGATGCCGTGCAGCAATTCCGTACGGCCGGACCCTTGGAGCCCCGCCAGGCCGACAATCTCGCCGGGCCGGATGCTGAGGTTTATCCCGTCCAGCTGGCCGTTGCCAACACCCGCCAACTCGAGGATCGGCTCCTCCCCAACGCCGGCGGCTTCCACGTGCTCCCGGGGCAGCTTGTCCGGGAAGTAAGCCGAGATTGGCCGGCCCACCATCAACCGGACCAGCCGGGCGTCGTCGAGTTCGGCCGCGGGCTGGGTGCTCACCACCTTGCCGTCCTTCAGGACGGTAATGACGTCGCAGAGGTCGAACACTTCCCTAAGGCGGTGGGAGACGTAAAGGATCGCCGTTCCGCGTTCACGCAGACGGGCCACGATTCCGTAGAGAAGTTCAACCTCGGCGCCGGCCAGGGCGGCTGTGGGCTCATCCATGGAGATGATCCGGGCGTCATAGCTGACCGCTTTCGCGATCTCCACGACCTGCTGCTCGGCCACAGTCAGGCTCCTGACTTGCGTGGTGGGCCGGATCTCGGTGATGCCCAAGGACTCAAGCAGCTCCGCCGTTTTCGAATTCATCAGGGCCTTGTTCACCAGCAGTCCCCGGCGCGGCTCCCGGCCCAGGTAGATGTTTTCGGCCACTGTCCGGTCAGGCAGGAGGTTGAATTCCTGGAACACCGACGACAGCCCGGCTTCGTGGGCCTTGGTGGGGTGGCTGAAGCTGACTTCCTGGCCCTCCAGGAGCACGGTTCCGGCGTCGGGCTGGTACACACCGGCCAGAACCTTCATCAGGGTGGACTTCCCGGCCCCGTTTTCCCCCATGAGGCCGTGCACCTGGCCACGGTGAAGACTGAGATGGGCGTCTTCCAGGACGGGAATGCCGAAAAAACTCTTGGTCAGTCCACGGACCTCCAGGATCGGCGGTGGTGCCGGGGAGTTGTGGTTCTCCATCGATGCGTCCTCCGGGCTAACTGTGACAAGGGCTGATTGTGTTCCGTTCAGGAATACGCGAGCGCCCACTATTGCGGCCGTTCGGCCGGGTCCGCGGCGCTGAACGCGGCGTCGAAGGAGCTGCTCGACGCCGGAAAGTCGAATCTTTTGAGGGCGGCCAGGGCTTCTGGAGCCCCGTGGAGGCGGTCCATGCCGGCGTCCTCCCACTCGACCGAGATGGGGCCGTCGTAGCCGATCGCGGTCAGGGCGCGGAAGGAGGATTCCCAGGGCACGTCGCCGCGGCCGGCGGAGACGAAGTCCCAGCCGCGGCGCGGGTCGCCCCAGGGCAGGTGGGAGCCCAGAACGGTGTTCCGGCCGGTGGGCCGCAACTTCGTGTCCTTGCAGTCCACGTGGTAGATCCGGTCCTTGAAATCCCAGATGAAGGACACCGGGTCGATGCCCTGCCACATGAAGTGGGACGGGTCCCAGTTCAGCCCGAAGGCTTCGCGGTGGCCGATCGCTTCGAGGGTGCGCACGGTGGTCCAGTAGTCGTAGGCGATCTCGGAGGGGTGGACTTCGTGGGCGAACCGGACGCCACACTCGTCGAAGACGTCAAGGATGGGGTTCCAGCGGTCTGCGAAGTCCTGGTAGCCGGCGTCGATCACAGACGCAGGGACGGGCGGGAACATCGCGACGTACTGCCAGATGGACGAGCCGGTGAACCCGACGACGGTGTCCACGCCCAGGGCCTTGGCGAGCCGGGCGGTGTGCTGCATTTCCTCCGCGGCGCGCTGGCGGACGCCTTCGGGGTCGCCGTTGCCCCAGACCTTGGGGCCGACGATTGCCTGGTGGCGGAAGTCGATGGGGTCGTCGCAAACGGCCTGGCCCTTGAGGTGGTTGGAGATGGCCCAGACTTTGAGGTTGTACTTTTCCAGGACGGCGAGTTTGGCCTTGACGTAGCCCGGCTCGTCCCAGCGCCAGGCGTCAAGGTGGTCGCCGGAGACGGCGATCTCCAGGCCGTCGTAGCCCCAGCCGGAGGCCAGCCTTGCGACTTCCTCGAACGGCAGGTCGGCCCACTGGCCGGTGAACAGTGTGTACGGGCGGGCCATGTCAGGCTCCTTCACTGGGGACAGGGACGGCAATTGCCCGGGAGTCAGCCAACTGAACCGTGGAGCTCCCGGCCCCGGCACTTTCCTCGACCGCGGCCAGGATGCGCTGGACTGCCAGTCCATCCTGGAACGACGGTGAAGGCTCTGCTCCGGAGTCAATCGCCAGGAGGAAGTCGCGGATTTCGTGCGTGAAGGTGTGTTCCCAGCCGATGATGTGGCCCTGCGGCCACCACGCGGGCAGGTACGGGTGCTCGGGTTCGCTGACCAGGATGCGCCGGAATCCCTGCTCGCGGGCAGGGTCAGTAGCGTCCAGGAAGTGGAGTTCGTTCAAGTTCTCGAGGTCGAACAGGAGGGAGCCTTTGTCGCCATAGACCTCGAGCGTGAGGGAGTTCTTCTTTCCGAGGGCCACGCGTGAGACTTCAATCGAGGCGACGGCACCGGAGGCAAGGGTCAGCGTCGCCCACGCGGCGTCGTCGACCGTCACTTCCTCCAGCCCGCGGGCGCCCGGCCGGTGCGGGGTGAAAGTCCGCAGCCGGCCTGAAACGCCGGTCACCTGGTCCGCTAGCAGGAACAGCACCTGGTCGATGGCGTGTGAGGCGATGTCGCCCAGCGCGCCGGAACCTGCGGTGTCCTTCTGCAGCCGCCACGTCATGGGCGTTGCCGGGTCTACCAGCCAGTCCTGCAGATAAGCCGCCCGGACTTGTCGGACCGCCCCCAGCCGGCCCTCGCTGATCAGCTCTCGGGCTAGGGCGAGGGCGGGAACCCGGCGGTAGTTGAAGCCGACCATTGACTGGACTCCGCGGGACTGCGCTTCCAGAGCCGCCGCCGCCAGGGCTTCGGCCTCGGCCAGCGTGTTCGCCAGCGGCTTTTCCACGAGGACGTGCTTGCCTGCGGCGAGGGCCGCGAGGGCGATCTCTGCGTGCAGAAAGCCAGGGGCGCAGATATCCACCACGTGGATGTCGTCGCGGGCGACGACATCCCGCCAGTTCGTGGCGGATTCCGCCCAGCCGTACCGCTGCGCGGCCTCGGCGACTCCTTCCGGATCCCGCCCGACGAGAACCCGCTGCTCGAAGGCCGGGACGCGGAAGAAGCTGGCCACGTTGCGCCACGCGTTCGAGTGGGCCTTGCCCATGAATGCGTACCCGATCATGGCTACGCCGAGCGGGTGCCGGCCGGGCATGGATTCCTGTAGACGCATGGTTTCCTCGGGAGGCATGGCGGGCCTAGAGGGTGGACGCCATGGGATCCCAGTCCTCCGGGAGGGCTGCGGATGCGGGAGCGGAGCTTTCGACCGTGTACAGCGGGATCGGGAATGGCACTGTCTCTCCTCGTCGTCGGGGTATGAGCTGCCTCACACCCAAGCTAGGACTACTTCTGTCGATCGTCAAGCAAAAGTTGAAAACTGGGTTCCGGATTTGTAGAACGTGACACGCAGAAGTGCCCGTGCTATCACTGACTCATGACTTCGCCTACCGGCACCGACGCCGCCGCCCCCGAGGCCGCGGGCAGCATGTCCCGTGCCGGGGACCTGTTCCAACTGCTGCGCGATGGCAAGGCCCGCACCCGCGCCGAGCTGGCCCTCACCACCGGCCTGGCGCGTTCCACAGTCGCGTCCCGCATTGACGCACTGATGCAATCCGGGCTGGTCGGGCCGGCAGGCGAGGCCAGTTCCAGCGGCGGCCGGCCGCCGTCGCGCTTTGCCTTCAACCCCGCCGCCCGCGTGGTGCTGGCGGTCGACGTCGGCGCCACCCACGTGAACATTGCCGTCACGGACCTGAATGGGACTGTGCTGGCGGAGCGGCGGCTGGGCCAGGACGTAGCCGACGGCCCGGTTGCCGTGCTGGACCGGGTGGTGTCGGAAGGGACCAAATTGCTCGGACAAGCGGGCCGCGGCACGGAGGACCTCGCCGGCATCGGCATCGGCCTGCCCGGCCCCGTGGAACACGCCACCGGGAGGCCGGTGAAGCCGCCGATCATGCCCGGCTGGGACGGGTTCGACGTCGTCCGGCACGTCCAGCGCTCGCTGCCGGTCCCCGTGCTGGTGGACAACGACGTCAACATCATGGCCCTCGGCGAGCAGACCTCCTACTGGCCGGAAGACGGCAACTTCCTGTTTATCAAGGTCGCCACCGGAATCGGCGCCGGCATCATCAGCAGCGGCCAGCTCCAGCGCGGCGCCGACGGCACGGCGGGGGACCTCGGCCACGTCCGGGTGCCGCGCGGCGACGATGTGCTCTGCCGCTGCGGCAACTACGGCTGCCTTGAGGCGCTCGCCTCCGGCCCCGCCGTCGCGCAGTCCCTGACGCTCCAAGGCGTGACGGCGGACGACGGCGGCGACGTGCTGCGGCTCGTGGCCGAGGGGAACCTGCAGGCCATCCAGGCCCTGCGCCAGGCCGGGCGGGACCTGGGCGACGTGCTGGCCACCGTGGTGAACCTGCTCAATCCGTCCGTCATTGTGATCGGCGGAAGCCTGGGCCAGGCCGGTGAACACCTCATGGCGGGCGTCCGAGAAGTGGTTTACCGGCGGTCGCTGCCGCTTGCGACCACCCACCTGCGGATTGGTCTTTCCATGGCGGGGGACCAGGCCGCCATCCTGGGCGCCAGCCAGATGGTCACGCAGTTTGTGCTTTCGCCCGCTGTGATCGAGGCGACCTTGCAGTCCGCGGGCTGACGCCGTCGCGACCCCGGGGGAGTCACAATCGGCAGGTCCGGCGCGGGCACGTGATAGCAATGGGACTGATGAAATCATATTTCTGCCTGTCGGCCGGGCCGCGGCACCCATGAGCGCAAGCGTCCTGGCGAAGGTGCCGCGCAGCTGGATCCTGCTGGCCGCCATCGGGCTCATTGCACTGAACATGCGCGGACCGTTCGTGGCCGTGGCCCCGGTGGTCGGACTGATGCAGCAGGAGCTCGGCCTCTCCCCGGTGGAACTTGGCTTCCTGACCGGCATCCCGGTGCTGTGCTTCGCACTGGCCTCGCCGCTGGCCTCGCTGACCGGCCGTAAACTCGGCGCGGAAGTCGCCATCACCCTCACGCTCCTGGGTGTGCTGCTCGGCGTGATTGTGCGCTCGGCGGGTGACAGCGCCGTCGTGATGCTGGGCACGGTGATTCTCGGCGTCGCCATCACGATCGGCAATATTGCCGTTCCGCTGATCATCCGGAGGGACTTCGCCCCGGCCCGGCAGGGCACCGCGATGGGCATTTACACCGCCGCCCTGAACATCGGCTCGTTCATCACCGCCATGGTGATGGCTCCGCTGGCCGAGCTGTTCGGCTGGCGGCTGGCCCTTGCTGCCTGCGGCCTCTTCGCCGTCGCGGCGCTGGCTGCGTGGGTGCTCGCCGTCGGCGGCCGGGCGTTCCGCCCCGAACCGGTTCCCGGCCCGGGTCCGCCGCGTGCCGGGGCCAAGCCGGCGTCGCGCTGGATCACGGTCGGACTGACCGTGGGCTTCGCAGGGCAGGCGTTTTCCTATTACGGGGTGACCGCGTGGCTGCCCAGCATCCTCGCCGACGAATTGGGCATGACGGCCGCGGGTGCCGGCGCCGGATCCTCGCTGTTCCAGATCCTTGCCATCGTGGGCGGGCTGGGCGTTCCGCTCGCGGCCCGCTTCGCCAGCACGACGGCGGTCGGACTCACCCTCGGGCTGTTCTGGGTGACCGTTCCGCTGGGCCTGCTGCTGGCGCCGGAGTTGTGGTGGCTGTGGTCCTCGTTCGGCGGGATCGCCCAGGGCGGCGGTATCACGCTGATTTTCATTGCCATCATCCGGCTGGCCCGGGACCAGGCCTCGGCCGGACGGATGTCCGCCGTGGTGCAGGGTGTGGGCTACTCCTTCGGTGCCCTGGCCCCGACCCTGCTGGGTTATGCGCACGGCGTCACCGGATCCTGGACCGGCCCGCTGCTGATGGTGCTTTGCTCGGTGGCGCTGTTCATCCTCGGCACCGGACTGTCGCTCCGGCACGTCCCCAAGGTGCACTGACGACTCCTTGTTCGCCCCCTTGCGCCGAGCCGTCTCGTGAGGGAGCGCACGCATGGCCCCGCCGGGCTGTCGCAAACGATGTGACGCAGGTCATTCCCAAAAGTTGCCGAATTGCTAGGATGACCGCATGGAGCCGAAAGCAGAGCCGCGCGCGTCGACGTCCGAACGAAGCCTGTCTCGTGGGTAGCGGGCCCGGCGGGCGCCCCAAAATACTGCTGGTCAAGACCCGGGGACGGGCGACACTGGACAGCCAGGAACGCCTGCGACGGGAACAACGGGGTGAAGATCCCCGCAGCATGCTGTTTCAAAACACCCTGGGCTGCGACGTCCTCGACGAAGCAGCCATAGCGGCAGTCCCAGGGCGGCGGGGCAGGGTGTATCGGAAGCTGCCAACCTTCGTAGCCCAGGCCGTGGAGGCCGGCAGGCTGAGCCGGTCGTACGACGTCGTGGTGACCTGGTCAGAGCGTCACACCGTAGCCGTCGCCGCTCTCTTTGCCGTGCTGCGCCTTCCTACCCCGCATCTGGCCTTGATGTTTTGGCTGTCCAAGCCGTCGGTGCGCCTGCCGCTGCGAGTGTTCCGGTCCGGCGTCGACCGGATCATTACGTGGAGCTCGGTCCAGCGCGATGTGGCGGTCGAAAGGATCGGGTTCGGCCCTGAAACTGTCGTCCTGGTCCGCCATCCGGTGGACCAGGAATTTTTCCGCCCCGAGGACAGGGCACGGAACATCCTCTTCTCCGCCGGATCAACCCAGCGGGACTTCGACACCCTCGTGGCGGCCGCCCGGGGACTGGGCATTCCGCTCCGGATCGCGGCATCGTTGGTCGTCGCCCTCAACGGGTTCAAGGTCACCACGACGGACGTCCGGCAGCATCTCGACACGTCCGACGACGTTGAAGTCGAATCCTTGGACTCGTCGCAGCTTCGGGCCTCATATGCGGAAGCGAAGGTGGTTGTGGTCCCCTTGCTGCCCACCGATATCGACGCGGGTGTGAACGTCATTCTTGAGGGCATGGCCATGGGACGACCGGTGATTTCGACGCGGACAGCCGGGCAGATCGACGTGATACAGGACGGGGAAACCGGCATGCTGGTTCCCCCCGGCGATGTTGCGGCGCTCAGGGCAAAGATCGAAATGATCCTCAACGATCCCCATGCTGCGGAGGACATGGGACGGCGCGGCCGGGCCTATGTCGAGAAGTACCACCGCCTGGAGGACTTCATCGAGCACGTCCGGGCCAGCACGGAGGAGCTGGCAGGAATGCGGTCCAGGGGCTGGCTCCCGTTTCCCGGGAAGGCGAGACTGCGGACCACGTAGCCCGCGGCCAGTCCCTCCCCGCGGTGGGCCTAGGAGAGCGCCCCGGAGTCTGCACGAAGTATTGACGTCGGAGCATCCGGGCCACCAGCTGCGGGCTGCGGTCGGCGGCCGGCGCCTGGTCTGCGCTTGCCGGCCAGGGCGCGGTCGACACTGAGCGGTATCCCCGCGGCCAGACCGATCGTCAGGAGGGTCAGTGCGAGGACGGCCGTCGCGTTCCGCACACCGACGTAGGCTACGAACTCCACGCTGGGGGCCGGCTCGGTGGTGATATTGGCGGCCGGCTTGATGCCCAGTTCCTGCTGGGAGTCCTTGGCAATGCTGGAAATCCGGTCCAGGATTTGCTGGCGCTCAGTTGCGACCTCATCCATGGATTCACCCACGATTTCGATCGTAATGACGGGGCGGTTGTAGCTCAATTGCCATTGGCCGCCAGAGCTGGGGATATACACCAGGTGACCGCTGCGGATGCCTGAACCGTACAGCGGGGAGGACGTGCTGGTTGGAACTGTCTTTCCGGCATCGGCATTCAAGCGATGCATTACCACTGAAGCGAATGCCAGTATTTGAGCTGGGTCTTCCTGCAGGGCGTTGCCGCTGCCTGGCGCGCGCGGAGACAGGAAAAGCACATCTGTCTTGCTGTAGTAAATGCCAGTGGCCGTGCTGGCCGCGAAGAGAAGAGGGAGCATAACAACCACGGTGCCCAGAGCCAGGTACCATCTGCGCGCAATGGCATTCCGCCCCTTTCTCAGGCGGCGCCCGAGCCGTTCCCGTATTTTCACGACAGCCCGCTGGGCATGGCTGGATTTCGGCCGATGTTGGCGTAGGCGCCGCACAAGCCGGCAACCATGAACACTGTGCCGCAGGCCTGCGGAAAAGCGAAGGCATCGAAGAGCGCGAAGTTCAGGCTTCCGGCCAGCATCGAGGCGACCAAGGCCAGTCCCATTGCCTTCATAGGTTCTTCGGCATAAAGGCGGCGGGAGGAATACGCCGCCGCCATCGCGGAAAATACGATGGCGAGCAGGGCAAGCACTCCGACGATCCCGATCTCCACGGCGCTCACCAGGTATTGATTGTCCAGAATCCGGTAGGCGGGCAGGAACGTCCCGAAGCCACGGCCAACGAAGGGGCTCACGAGGAAGAATTGGATTGCTTCGTCGTAACTGTCCGTCCGCGAGGTGATGCTCGAATCATTGGCCGAGAACATTCCCAGGATCGTTCCGGCCATGCCCGGAACGGCCACATAGACGGCA
Source organism: Arthrobacter sp. 10L424 (assembly GCF_056395325.1). Classification (NCBI taxonomy): domain Bacteria; kingdom Bacillati; phylum Actinomycetota; class Actinomycetes; order Micrococcales; family Micrococcaceae; genus Arthrobacter; species Arthrobacter sp. 10L424. The sequence continues at coordinate 72,109 of NZ_JBFTJH010000012.1, forward strand.
ACGGCCCCGAGCGCCAACGTGGCGCCCGCGGCCCTGCGGACCACCGGCGGCCAGGACGGAAACAACACCAGGTAGACCGCTGCCATGGCGAGCAAAGCCGACCTGGTAACGGAAAGCACGGTGGAGAGCGTAATGACCGCTACCGGAAACCAGCGCAGAAAGGCCGGGCGGGAGCGGTCGCGAATGGCAACGGTAAGGCAGAAGGGGAGCATCATGGTCAAGACCACTGCGTACTCCAGAGGGTGGGTGGCAGTCGCCGCGGACCGCACGAATCCTGATCTGGCGCCGATGCCGTTCTCTCCGGGTCCGGACAAACCTGGAATTTGCCACGTGTCCACAATGCTCATGCCCGTGAAGAACTGGAACAGTCCGAGCGTGGCGTAGAGGCCGGCGAACAGGGTCAGCCTTCGGATCAGGACCATGAAACGGTCTTCGCTGCCTATTGCGTCGTTGGCCACCAGCAGGATGCCGACCAGCGCTGCGATGCGAACCAGCCCCAGGTCGGCGACGCTTATGTCGGCTGCTGGAAGGGCCGTAAGCGCGGCCTTCGCATAGCTGGCCAGACAGGCCCCGACGAAAAGGAAGGCAGCAACCCGGACCCACTGCAACTGCTGGCGCCCGCTGGCGGCCGGCTTTTGGAGGTGGTGCCACGCCCACCACAACAAGGCCACCAGGGCAACAAGGTAGGCAGGGGCACCGGCGCCGCCGAGTGCTTCTATTCTGCGGTCGGCCGGAACCAAGTAAAGGAGGACCGCGAAGCAGGTGAGGACGGTAACGCCGTCGGGCGGGCTGAGCTGGCTGGATCTTGCCGCCGTCATTTCACGGGGCGTTGCCGCTGAAGCCACGGCTACTGATTCGTAACCATGGTGGGGAGTTCGTCCTTGTCACGCTCCGGCCCGTCGGAGCCATCCTCGGCTGCCGGAGGTTCCATTGCTTCCGGTTCCGGTGCTGGACGGCGGCTGCGTTTGGTCCCGCGCCGCGACATCCGCACTTGGTCGTCGGCCGCTGGGGATGGCTCTTCGTGGAGTTCAACTCCCGGGCCCGACGCGTGACGCCGACCCGCTTTTTTCTTTCGGGAGGTGAGCAGCCGGTCCAGCAGTCCGGTCAGCAGCACTGTCATAGAAAGTCCAAGTGCGACGCCGCCCAATACAGCGCGAAGTTGGCTCTGCAGAACCTTTGTTGTCGCATCCTCACGGACAATGGTCAAGGCCGTGATCCGGGACGCGTCTGGAATGTTGAGCTGGTCCTGCATGTTCTCCAAGTTTTCAGGCACCACCCTCAGCACCGCGTCAAGGACCTGCAGGGTGCCGTCCGAACTCTCACTTTCCGCTGTGATGAGCATGATTGGCCCGGGCGACAATGTGTCCTTGACCGCGGTATAGGAGCCGTCCGGGTATGCCTCCAGGATCTGCTCGCTAGTCGCTTCGGAACCCAACTTTACGGTCAAGACGCCCAGCGCCTGTTCAAGTCCACCCAGGAACAGATAGGGATTGCCGTCCGCGGACACCAGCGAGGGCGGCGGAATCAGCACGACTCTCGCGGTGGCGCGGTGTGTGGGCGGGACCACCGACGCCAGTAGCAGCGCGCCACAAGCCGTCAGCAAGACCCCGATGACGACGAAGTACCAGCGTCGCAGGAGACCCCTGCCCAGGTCATGCAGAAGCATAGGCGCCACTTGATACGGGCGGGATGCAGCCGCGGACCGGTCTCGGCGCCTCTGGGTAGGATCTGAGTTCCATTGCTTGCCTCCGTTGCGGCGCCGAGAGCTAACGAGCGGGCTGATGCATCCACGTTGTCACATCGTAACCTTGGGCACCTTGGCGCGACAGTAGTCACAGGGAAGTCAAGTAGTCCACGCAAAATGGCAGGTACTGCCACTAAGAAGGACCACTTCACATGTGGGGTCGCAGCCGGGCCCACGGGCCGCCGAGGTGACAGTTGAGGCCCATGTTCACGGGGACCATGGGCCTCAACTGTCACCTCGACGCCGTTGTCGGGAGTGGGGGTCTTCCGTCGCTGGGCCGCCGCCCCGGATCTCGGGGTGCCTGTTGCGAAGGGCATGGCAGCCCAGCAGACGGAATCTGTGCCCTGCCGTTAGGCGGGGACGAGCGCCGGGTCCTCGCTGGGGACTTCTGCGCCGTCGCGCGCTTCATGCAGGAACCGGTCGTAGGCGGGAAGGGTCAGGAAGGCGGGGAACGACGGGGTGAGCGTGACTTCCTCGAAGATGTCCCTCGCATCTGCGAAGCGGTCGCCCTCGAAACGTTCCAGCCTGGCGAACTCCTCGTCCAGCATGTCCTCGACCCATTCGCGGGTGATGACGTCGCCGTGGTCCGTGATGGCGCGGGAGAAGATCCACTGCCACAGCTGCGAGCGGGAGATCTCCGCGGTGGCGGCGTCCTCCATCAAGTTGTGGATGGCGACGGCGCCGTTCCCGCGGAGCCAGGACTCGATGTAGCGGATGCCGACCTCGATGTTGTTCCGGATGCCCTGTTCGGTGATGGTGCCGGTGGTGGAGGCGATATCGAGCAGTGCGCGGTCATCCGGGGTGACGTCCTCGCGGAGGCGGTCCAGCTGGTTCGTGCGGTCGGCGAGGACGCCGTCGAACACTTCGCGGCAGACCGGAACCAGGTCGGGGTGGGCCACCCAGGAGCCGTCGAAGCCGTCGCCGGCCTCACGGGTCTTGTCCGCACGGACCTTCTCGATGGCGATCGCGTTGGCGTCCGCATCCTTGCGGTTGGGGACGGCCGCGGCCATGCCGCCGATCGCCATGGCGCCGCGCTTGTGGCAGGCCCGGACGAGCTGCTCGGTGTAGGCGCGCATGAACGGCTGGGTCATGGTCACCTGGCTGCGGTCCGGCAGGACGAAGCGCGGGCCGCGGGTGCGGAAGTTCTTGATCAGGGAGAAGATGTAGTCCCAGCGGCCGGCGTTGAGTCCCGCGGCGTGGTCGCGCAGTTCGTAGAGGATCTCCTCCATCTCGAACGCGGCCGTGATGGTTTCGATCAGCACGGTGGCGCGGATGGTGCCCTGCGGGATGCCCAGCAGATCCTGGGCAAGGACGAAAATATCATTCCACAGCCGGGCTTCGAGGTGGTTCTCGATCTTCGGCAGGTAGAAGTACGGTCCCTTGCCCTGGGCGATCAGGCGGCGGGCGTTGTGGAAGAAGTACAGGCCGAAGTCGACGATTCCGCCGGCAATCGGGGTGCCGTCAATAAGCATGTGCTTTTCCGGCAGGTGCCAGCCGCGTGGCCGGACCACGATCGTGGGGAGCTCCTCGGCGGAGCGGAGCTTGTACTCCTTGCCCTCCGGGGACGTGAAATCGATCCGGCGCTCCAGCGCGTCGGTGAGGTTGAGTTGGCCCTGGATGACGTTGCGCCACGACGGGGTGGAGGAGTCCTCCATGTCCGCGAGCCACACCTTGGCGCCGGAGTTCAGCGCGTTGATGGTCATCTTCTTGTCCACCGGGCCGGTGATCTCCACGCGGCGGTCCGTCAGGCCCGGGGCCGGGGGAGCGACGCGCCAGTTCGGATCGTTGCGGACGGACTCGGTCTCCCGCAGGAACCGCGGATCCTGGCCCTTGCCGATCTGCTGGCGGCGGTCACGGCGTGCCTGCAGCAGCTCCAGCCGCCGTCCCGCCGTCGCCTTGTGCAGCTTGGCCACAAACGCCAGCGCGTCCGGCGTCAGGACCTCGCCCTGCCGGCAAATCGGCTGCGCGGTCAGCGTGATCCCATTGATAGTGAAGTTGTCAGTGAAGCTGTTCATTTCAAATCTCCTATATAGGAAGAAGCAGGTTCGACGGCGGGTGCGGTTTGGGGCCGAAAAAGGCAATCCTCCGCGTGCTATTCCCCATCCCCGCCTGGGCCTCGCAGAGCTCGGCCGGGCGGGGACAGGGCCCCTTTTACGCACGCTTCCGGATCACCTTCCCCGGCCCCTGATGGCGCTGGCACCATGGGTGCCCGCCTCCGTCGTGCCTTCGAGTGAGCGGAATGAACGGCTCACCTTGGGCGGGAACTAGTGGAATTGGCCCTCTTCGGTCGATCCGACCAATGCGAGGGTGGATGCGTTCGGGTTGAGCGCGGTGGCGATGTCGTCGAAGTAGCCGGTGCCGACTTCGCGCTGGTGCTTTGTCGCGGTGTAGCCGCGGGATTCGGAGGCGAATTCCTTCTCCTGCAGCTCGACGTAGGCGCTCATGCCTTCACGGGCGTAACCGTGGGCGAGGTCGAACATCGAGTAGTTCAGGGCGTGGAAGCCGGCCAGGGTGATGAACTGGAAGGTGAAGCCCATGGCGCCGAGTTCGCGCTGGAACTTGGCGATGGTGGCGTCGTCGAGATGCTTCTTCCAGTTGAACGACGGGGAGCAGTTGTAGGAGAGCATCTGGTCCGGGAAGTCGGCCTTGACGGATTCGGCGAACTTGCGGGCCAGTTCCAGGTCCGGGGTGCCCGTCTCCATCCAGATGAGGTCGGCGTAGGGGGCGTAGGCCTTGGCGCGGGCGATGCAGGGTTCGATCCCGTTGCGGACCTTGTAGAAGCCCTCCGCCGTGCGCTCGCCGGTAATGAACTCCTGGTCCCGTTCGTCGACGTCGGAGGTGATCAGGGTGGCGGCCTCTGCGTCGGTGCGGGCGATGATCACCGACGGGGTGCCGGCGACGTCGGCCGCCAGGCGGGCGGCGTTCAGGGTACGGACGTGCTGCTGGCTCGGGATCAGGACCTTGCCGCCGAGGTGCCCGCACTTCTTCTCCGACGCGAGCTGGTCTTCCCAGTGCACGCCCGAGGCGCCGGCCTGAATCATGGACTTCATGAGCTCGTAGGCGTTGAGCGGGCCGCCGAAGCCGGCCTCGGCGTCGGCGACGATCGGGACCATCCAGTCCTCGACCGTCTGGACGCCCTCGGAGAACTCGATCTGGTCCGCGCGGAGCAGGGCGTTGTTGATGCGGCGGACCACGGTGGGAACCGAGTTGGCCGGGTACAGGGACTGGTCCGGGTAGGTGTGGCCGGAGTTGTTGGCGTCGGCGGCGACCTGCCAGCCGGAGAGGTAGATGGCGCGGAGGCCGGCCTTGACCTGTTGCACGGCCTGGTTGCCGGTCAGGGCGCCGAGGGCGTTGGTGTACTTGCCGGTGCTGTGTTCCTCGGTGAGCTGCTTCCACAGCTTCTCGGAGCCGCGGCGGGCCAGGGTGTGCTCTTCGGAGACGCGGCCGCGGAGGCGGACGACGTCGGAAGCCTTGTAGTCCCGGGTGACACCTTCCCAGCGCGGGTTGGCGGCCCACTCGAGCTCCAGGGCGGCGGCCTGCTGTGTTGTGTCCTGGCCGGACGGCTGCTGGGTGGGCTCAAATGCTGCAGTCATCGTTGTCTCCTTGGTGGGGTCCGGGGCCGGCTCGGCTGCGTCCTCGCAGTTCAAGCGGCTGATCCGGATGCTGAATCTTTCCGTAAGACCTACTTTTCTGTACTTTCAAGGGGCTTTCTAGATCAAAACTCTGGAAAGAAATGCACTTCTTCGCGTATTCTCAAGAAATGCATCCCGCCAGCTGGAACCGCCCCGTCTTGTCGCCGTCGTCCACCGGGCCTGAGGTGGACGTCATCAGCATGGGCCGCCGGGTCCGACACCTCCGCAAGGCCGCCGGGCTGACGCTGGATGACCTGAGCGCCACCGTGGGAACGGCCCCCAGCCAGCTGAGCCTGATCGAGAACGGCAAGCGCGAGCCGAAACTCGGCCTGCTGCAGCAGCTCGCGGCGGCCCTCGGCGTGAGCATTGACGAACTGCTCGGTGCGGAGCCGCCCAACCGCCGCGCCGCCCTGGAGATCGAGCTGGAACGCTACCAGCGCAGCCCCATCTACGAGTCCCTGAACCTGCCCAAGATCCGCATCAGCTCGCGGCTTCCGATGGATGTGCTCGAGTCCATGGTGGGGCTGCAGCACGAGCTGGAACGCCGGCTCAACGAGCAGGTTGCGACGCCGGAAGAGGCTCGCCGCGCGAACGGCGAGCTGCGTGCCATGATGCGGGAACGGAACAACTACTTCCCGGAGTACGAGGCCGAGGCGCAAAAGGTCCTCGCCTCCGTGGGCCACACGTCCGGCCCGCTGTCCCATCACGTCATCGCCGATATTGCGGGGCACCTCGGGTTCAGCCTCCACCATGTGGGCGACCTGCCGCATTCCACCCGCTCGGTGACCGACCTGAAGAACCGCCGGATTTACCTGACGCAGAACGCGCGCAGCGACCACGACCCGCGTTCGGTGTTGCTCCAGGCGCTGGGCCACTACGTCCTGGGGCACCAGACACCGTCGAACTACGGCGATTTCCTGATGCAGCGGGTGGCCACGAATTACTTCGCCGCCGCCCTCCTGCTGCCCGAGGAGGCGACCGTGGAATTCCTGCAGCGCGCCAAGCAGGCCAAGGAAATCGCCGTCGAGGACATCCGGGACGCCTTCGCCGTGTCCTACGAGACTGCGGCACACCGCTTCACCAACCTCGCCACCCAGCACCTGGACATCCGCACCCACTTCCAGAAGACGCACAAGAGCGGCATCATCTACAAGGCGTATGAGAACGACGGCGTGACGTTCCCGCAGGACCACACCGGCGCGATCGAGGGCCAGCCGTCGTGCAAGAACTGGACCTCCCGGGTGGTCTTCGACGTGCCGGACAAGTTCAGCGCCTACAACCAGTACACGGACACCCCGGCGGGGACCTACTGGTGCACGGCCCGGACCGAGCGCTCCGCCAATGGCGAGTTTTCGCTGTCCGTGGGGGTGCCCTACGCGCAGGTGAAGTGGTTCCGCGGCCGCGACACCACGGAGCGGTCCAAGTCGACCTGCCCGGACGAGAGCTGCTGCCGCAGGCCTCCAGCCGCCCTGACCTCCGAGTGGGCCGGAAACGCCTGGCCCTCGGCGCGGGCCCACTCGCACCTGCTCGCCGCGATGCCCCCGGGAGCCTTCCCCGGCGTGGACGAGACCGAGGTCTACTCCTTCCTGCAGGCGCACTCCGGCAACTGACCCTCCGGACGCTCCCGCACGTCCGGCGGGTTTTGGCGTGACGCTCCCGCACGTCCGGCGCTGAAGAGGTGGGCGGTCAGCTGCCGAAGGTGAGGGGCCCAAGGATGATCTGTTGCCGAAGGTGAGGGAGCATCCGGTGTTTTGTTGCCAAACGTGCGGGAGCGTCCGGTGGCCAGTTGCCGAAGCTGAGGGAGCGTTCCCCGGGCGTGGCTGAAGCTGAGCGGACTATATTGGCCGTGTCAGCTAACGGATTCGACTGCGGGAGCGTGCACCCATGGCCAAGGAACTTGCAACCCAGCTCATCGAACAACTCCAAGCCGCCGGCGTGCAGCGCATCTACGGCATAGTCGGCGACAGCCTCAACCCTATTGTCGACGCCGTCCGGAAGACCGGCGGTGCTGCAAAGGGCGGGATCGACTGGATTCACGTCCGGCACGAAGAGGCTGCCGCGTTCGCCGCCGCGGCCGAGGCACAACTGACCGGCCGTCTCGCGGTCTGCGCAGGCTCCTGCGGGCCGGGAAACCTGCATCTCATCAACGGACTCTACGACGCCAACCGCTCCGGAGCCCCGGTGCTGGCGATCGCCTCGCACATTCCCAGCAAGCAGATCGGCAGCAGCTTCTTCCAGGAAACCCATCCTGACCGGCTGTTCAACGAGTGCTCGGTGTACTCCGAACTGATCAGCACGCCCGAGCAGGCGCCGCGGGTGATGCACAGTGCCATCCAGCACGCCGTCGCCCTCCGGGGCGTCGCCGTCGTGACCCTGCCCGGGGACATTGCCGGGCTGGAGGCGGCCGCCGAAACGCCGGCGCCCGCGGCCTTCCGGCCTGCCGCAATGGTCCCGGACCCGGCCAGCGTCCGGGAACTGGCCGAGGCCATCAACGCCGCGGACAAGGTCGCGATCTTCGCCGGCGCCGGCGTCGAGGGCGCCCACGACGAGGTGATCGCCCTCGCGGAAGCCGTGAACGCCCCGATCGGGCACTCGCTCCGCGGCAAGGACTTCATGCAGTACGACAACCCCTACGACATCGGCATGACCGGGCTGCTGGGCTACGGCGCGGCGGCCGAAGGAATCGAGGACGCGGACCTGCTGATCCTCCTTGGCACGGACTTCCCCTACGACCAGTTCCTGCCCGGAACCCGCACGGCGCAGGTGGACCGGGCGGCGCAGAACCTGGGCCGGCGGACCGACGTCGACATCGCAGTGCACGGTGACGTGCTCCCCACCCTGGCGGCCCTGATGCCTTTGCTGAAGCCGAAGAAGAACCGCCGCTTCCTCGACGCGATGCTCAAGAAGCACGACCGGCTTATGAACAAGGCCGTCGGCGCCTACACGCGCAAGGTGGAAACCATACAGCCGATCCACCCGGAATACGCGGCATCGATGCTGGACCAGGTGGCAGCGCGTGACGCGGTCTTCACCGCCGATACGGGTATGTGCAACGTCTGGACCGCCCGCTACATCAATCCGCTGGGAACACGCCGCCTGATCGGCTCGTACCTGCACGGCTCCATGGCGAACGCACTTCCCCACGCGATCGGCGCCCAGCTGGCCTACCCCGGCCGTCAGGTCGTGTCGGTATCGGGCGACGGCGGCCTGTCGATGCTGCTGGGGGAGCTGATCACCGTTGCCGCCCACCGGCTCCCCGTCAACTTGGTGGTGTTCAACAACTCCACCCTGGGCATGGTCAAGCTGGAAATGCTGGTGGACGGGCTCCCCGACTTCGGCGTGGACGTGCCCGATGCGAACTACGCCGCGGTGGCCCGCGCCCTGGGGTTCCACGCCGTCCGCGTCACGGACCCGTCCCGCATCGAGGCCGCTTACCGGGAAGCCTTCGCCCACCCCGGCCCGTCGCTCGTGGAGCTCATCACCGACCCCAAGGCGCTGTCCCTTCCGCCGAAGATCAAGGGCGCGCAGGTTTTGGGCTTCGCCACGGCCATGTCCAAAGTCGTCCTGAACCGGGGCGCCGGCGAGGCCGTCAGTATGGCGCGGAGCAACCTGAGAAACATACCGCGGCGCTGACAACGCCGTCGCCGGGGCCGGAAATGCCCGAGTTCGCCGAAAGGTTCCGGCGAGCCCGCCCGTTACCGGCGAACCGGGAGAGGTGGCGCGGGTGGCACGAACCGGACAACTCCGGCGCAGAACGCTCGGAGGAAAAGCGGCGTCGAATCGTGACCCGGGAGTGGTCGCACTTTTCCGGGTCCGCTGCTTGACTGGCCGTAGGCGGATCTCCGCCCTTCTACTTTCGCTGTTGTGCGGGCCTTTGGGGGCGCGATGAAACAGAAGACCACAGCGCGGTTGACTGCCGCGGCGGCCGCCTTGGCGGTGGCATTGACGGCCTGTTCCGCCTCGCCGCCGGCGCTGGTGAAGGCCGACGTCGAACGCGTTTCGGCGGATCGGGCCGCCTACCCGGCCGACCTTGCCCAGCTCCGGGCGTCGGCACGGATGCTGGGTGCCGCGCTGCTGGCCGACGGCGGGGACAGCGGAAACGGAAACGTGGTTTCGTCCCCGGGCAGCCTGCTGATTGCCTTGGCCATGCTCCGGGTGGGTGCATCCGGCGCAACCGCTGCCGAGATGGACAGCGTGCTGGGCCTCCCCGCGGAGCGCCGCGACGAAGCCCTGAATGCGCTGCTGGCGTCCCTGGACGCCTTCGACGGCGACCCCGGTTCGGTGGATGAAAAGGACCCGCCGCGCCGGCCAGTCCTGCACACGGCAAACGGCTTGTTCGTGGATATGAGCGAGCCCACGGGGGAACGCTATCTGCGGTCCCTAGCCCGGCATTACGGAACAGGCGTGTACCCGGTGGACTTCCAGGACGAGGCCGCCACCAAGCCGGCAATCGACGCCTGGGTGAACCAGAACACCGGCGGACGGATCAAGAAGGCGCCCGCGAAGTACGACCGCAGGGACACCTTCAGCGTGCTCAACGCGGGGTACTTCGCCTCGGCGTGGAAGGTCCCCTTCGACCCGGCGGACACCGTTGACCTGCCGTTTACGACGCCCGACGGCGGGCAGGTTTCCGTCCCCACCATGTCGGGCGTCCAGGACCTTGCCTACGCCCGGGGTGCAGGCTGGCAAGCTGTCGATTTGCCCTACGTCGAGGGATTTGTGATGCGACTCGTGCTCCCGGATTCCGGGACTTCCGGGCCCGGAGCCAAGGACACCGCCGACGCTTCCGTGGCCCTTGAAGCCGCAGCCCCGGCGCCCGTGCAGATCATCTTGCCCAAATGGGAGCAGGAGAGCAGCTTTGAGCTGCGCAAAATCTTCACGGACCTGGGGCTGCGGGAAATGCTCAACACCGCTACCGACTTCGACTCAATCCAGCGCGGACTCAAGATCCAGGCGGCAGCACAGTCCGCCAGCATCACCGTGGCCGAGAAGGGCACTGTTGCCGCCGCCGTGACCCAGATCAACGCCCGGGCCGTCAGCGGCGTGGCAGCGATGGAAGTGATCCGCTTCGACCGGCCGTTCCAGTATGAGATCGTCCACGTCGAGACCGGCCTGCCACTCTTTATGGGCAGGGTGTCCGACCCCCGTCCTTCAGGACCCTGAGCCCGCGCCGACATCCCGGCGACCCCGTCGAGCCGGGTTGCTTAGGGTGTTTCGCTCCGGCGTTCCGCCGCCAGCAGCGCCGCCACCTGCCCGATGAGCTCGTACGGCACGGGCTTCGCCAGGGGAAACTTCAGCGTTCCCTTGGCCGCACTGTACGATGCGATGGACTCGCGGAACGCCCCGTCGCCGTCGGGCACGGGGTACACGGACACATGGTGCGTCCAGCCGGCGAAGTACACAACGTACTGGCCGCCGAGCGTAATGGTCGGGATGCCGTAGCTGATCATCTCGCCGGAATCAGGTACCGCGGCATGGCAGCAGCGCCGGATTTCCTGAAGGATTTCCTGCACGCCGGCGGGGAACGAGGCGATGTACTCGTCGACGGACTCAAAGTGCTGTGCCATGGCCGTTCCTTCCGCGTGGTCCAGGAATAGTTAGCGCGGGCCGCCCTGCCAGAGCGCATCAAACGGCGCCCCCGAAGCAACCCGGTTCCGGATGCCCGCGGTGACAAACGCCTTGGCGGTCCGTGCAGCCTCGAGCGGCGTCGCGCCCTTGGCCAGCTCGGCCGTCACGGCAGCGGCCAGCGAGCAGCCGGCGCCCGACACGGCCACTTCGCCCACCTTCGGGGCGGACAGGACTTCCAGCGTCTCGCCGTCGTAGTAAACGTCGACGGCGTCCGGCCCGGCCAGGCGCACGCCGCCCTTGGCCAGCACCGCGGCGCCGCTGAGTTCGTGGATCCGGACGGCGGCGGCCTTGAGCGATTCGAGGTCGGTGATGGCCAGTCCGGAGAGGGACTCGGCCTCGAAGTGGTTCGGCGTGACGAACGTGGCCAACGGCAGGATCTGGCCCTTGAGCGCCTGGTCCGTGTCCAGCGCGTGGCCCGGCTCCTGGCCCTTGCAGATCAGCACCGGATCCAGCACGACATTGGCGAAACCGCCCGCGGCCAGCGCCTCGGCGACCGTGGAAATCGTCGCCGGGCTGCCCAGCATGCCGATCTTCACCGTGTCCAGAATCGACGGCGCGCCGGACGCGGCACCGTACGCCGCCGTCGTCGCCTCCAGCTGGTGGGCAATGACCTCCTGGTCGACCGGGACGAAGCGGTGGTTCCAGTTGTCCTGAGGGTCGAAAGACACAATGCACGTCAGGTTGGCAATGCCGAAGACGCCCAGTTCCTGGAAGGTCTTCAGGTCGGCCTGCGCGCCGGCGCCCCCGGTCGCTTCGGAGCCGGCAATGGTCAGGGCGACGGCGGGGCTGGCCGGGGCGTCGGAAGCCGCAAGGGCGGCAGCGTCGAATGCGGTGGAAGTCATGAGCCCATCCTGCCACCCCCGGAAAGCCGCCCGCATTGTGCTCATGACCAGTATGACCAAAACGCGAGTGTTCCGGATCACCAAGACTAAGGTGGCGGACGGTGTTGCTTCCTTGCGGCGCCGGATCCAGGAAGGTTCATTGATGAGCACCCAACTGTCCGAATCGGCACAGACGAGACGAGCCGTCGGCAACATCCTCAAAGGCTCGGCAGGCAACCTCGTCGAGTGGTTCGACGTCTATATCTACACGGCATTCTCGGCGTACTTTGCCGTCCACTTCTTCAGCTCCAAGGACCCGCTGCAGAGCAACCTTGAAGCGATGGCCGTCTTCGCGGTGACGTTCCTGATGCGCCCGATCGGCGCCTGGTTCTTTGGCCGCTACGCCGACCGCAACGGACGGAAAGCCGCGCTGACCCTGAGCGTGACGATGATGTCCGCGGGCTCCTTCGCCATCGCGCTGCTGCCCACCAAAGAGGTCATCGGCATCTGGGCGCTGGTCCTCCTGGTCCTCATCCGGCTGCTGCAGGGCTTCTCCGTAGGCGGCGAGTACGGCACCAGCGCCACGTACATGTCCGAGGCCGCCACCGCCAAGCGGCGCGGCTTCTTCTCCAGCTTCCAGTACGTCACCCTCATCGGCGGGCAGATGCTGGCCCTCCTGGTGCTCGTCATCCTGGAACGGACGCTCGGCAAGGAGATGCTGGGTGAGTGGGGCTGGCGGATACCGTTTGCGATCGGCGGCGTTGCTGCGCTCGTCGTTCTCTGGATGCGCCGGTCAATGGAAGAGACCATCTCGGCGGAGCAGACTGCCGCAGCCAAGGCCGGAACAGCCGGCGGAGAAGCCCAGCCGGGCACCATGAAGCTGCTGTTCACCAAGCACTGGAAGGCCCTGCTGATCTGCATCGGCGTCACGCTGGGCGGGACCATGGCGTTCTACACCTACACCAACTTCACGCTGTCCTTTATGCAGAACACCAGCGGCATCGCCAAGGAAACCACGTCCGTTATCAGCTTCTGGGCACTGTTCATCTTTATGCTGCTGCAGCCGGTGTACGGCATGATTTCGGACCGGGTGGGCCGCCGCCCGCTGCTGCTCTGGTTCGGGATCACCGGTGTGCTGCTGACCTGGCCGCTGCTGTCCGCGCTGGCCGGCACGAAGGATCCGTTCACCGCGTTCCTGCTCATGATGGGCGGCCTGCTCATTGTCGGCGGCTACACCTCGATCAACGCCCTCGTGAAGGCCGAGCTGTTCCCGGCCTCCATCCGGGCCCTCGGCGTGGGCCTGGGCTACGCAATCGCCAACTCGCTCTTCGGCGGCACCACGCCGCTGGTGGGCGCCGCGTTCCAGAAGGCTGGCCAGGTGGAAATCTTCTTCACCTACATCACGGTGGGCATCGGCATTTCGCTGCTGGTCTACATCTTCGCGCTGAAGAACAAGAAGTCCACCCACCTGGACCACGAACAGGGCCACGCCTGGGAGCCTGCCGCCGGAACGGCCGGGTCCGGCGACGGCCGCTTGGACGACGACAAGGACCTCGTCGACTCCTCGCGCCGCTAGGTTCGCGGGCCGCTCGCGAACGGGCGGCGCGTACGACGGCGGGTCGCCGGCTACTGGACTTCGGTCGCGGCAGCCGGCGCCCCGCCGTCGTCGTTAACTGCGGGGGCCGGGGTGAGAGAATGGAAGGCGGTTCCGGCGGTCAGCCCGCAAAGAGCCATCCAGTGCTAATACAGCCGGCCGCACGGGCCTATTCAAGGTCTCCGCGCGGCCGAGCGAACCACTATGAATGGACCACCCATGACTTCCGCCAAGACTTTCCCGGCCGCCGCGCCGCCGAAGTTCGCCTCGATCGGTTCCCCCTATTTCGGCATCCTGCTGGCTGTCATGGCCGTGGTGCTGATCCTGTCCAACATCGGGGCATCCAAGGGTGTGGCGATCGGCCCGATCATCACTGATGGCGGCTTCTTCCTCTTCCCGCTGGCGTACATCCTGGGCGACGTCATCAGCGAGGTCTACGGCTTCAAGGTGGCGCGCAAGGCCATCATCACCACCTTCGCGCTGTCGGTCTTCGCGTCGCTCTGCTACTGGATCGTCATCGCGCTCCCGGGGTTCGACGACGACTTCGGCGCCGCCAAGCAGGCCGCGCTGGAAGGCGCTTTGGGACCGGTTCCGCAGATCGTGCTCGCCTCGCTGCTGGCGTTCCTCGCCGGGCAGACCATCAACGCCTGGATTCTCGTGAAAATGAAGGCCCGCACGGGGGAGAAGTCCCTGTGGGCGCGCATCATGGGTTCCTCGGTGGCCGGGGAGTTCGTGGACACCCTGATCTTCTGCAGCATCGCCGCCTCCGTGATCGGGATTACCGACGTCGGCACCTTCGTGAACTATGTCGCCGTGGGCTTCCTCTACAAGACATTGGTGGAGTTCCTCTTTGTTCCGGTCACCGCGGCCGCGATCGGCTGGATCAAGAAGCGCGAACCGAGTTACGGGGTGTAAGGCAGGGCCGCAGGTATATTGCCGCCCGGGTCGGCCAGTTCGCCGGTACCCTGCGGGGTCGCCGTAACTGTCCGGCGACCCCGCAGGGTACCGGCGAATCCGCGACTCAGGGGCGGGGCCGGTCTGCCAACGCCCGCAAGAGTCGGCTCTTGAATTCCTGCTCGCGGAAGAGATCCTTCCACTCGACGCGGACGAACCTCCAGCCTTCTTCGGTCAGAGCCTTCTCGCGGCGCCGTTCCTCGAAGAGCACTTCGGCTGTGGGTTTGTAGTCGAAGTACTTGGTTTTTCCGTCGAACTCGAGGGCGACCATTTCCTCCTTCCACGCAAAGTCCAGACGATGGCGACCGGCGCGACTTGGCACCTCAAGCTGCAGCTCAGGGGGCCGGATCCGACACCGAAGGATCAGCTCGCGGGTCAAGGTTTCGCCGGGAGACTCGGACCGTGGATCGGCGGCTGCGAGGACGCGGCGGAAGGTTCGGATCCCCCGGCGGCCCTCCAGCGCATCGGCCATGGCGAGCAGGGCAGCCGGGTCAGCGCCCAGACGAAGTGCATGGTCTGTGAGGACCAGCGCCTGCCTGAAGCGCAGCATCATGGCGCAGTCGGCCGTCGTTCGCTCCAGGGAAGTCGTCCGGAGTCCCTTCACCATGGCGACGTCATGTTCGGCGAAGGGGCGCGTGTGGCAGCAAACGTCCTTGCCGTGGCGCTCGTTCGAAGGGTGCACCTTCTGGAGGAGATGGATCCTGTCATCGACGTCCCAGAGGTAGAGGTGACGCAGGCGCGCTGCCGAGGTGTGGCTGTAGAGGAAGGCGCCGGTCGACGTCGTACGCGTTCCGTGGGCATGGGCGTAGATGAGCTGCCTGCTCCGGGCGGCCGATGACTGGGCCTGCCAAAGACTGGCGCGTATATAGCAGCCGTGCCTGAGCCGGACGAGGGTATCTGCATCCAGGTGCGAGCGGATGGCCCGCGATCCGTAGCCGAGGTCGAGCAGTTGTTCCGTGCGCCAGAGGTTGCCCGTCGGCGGCAACTCCAGCGGGTGGTTTTGCGTCATGCCACCAGCTTCGCGGGCCGCCGGAGGACGCGGGAGGAGCCGCCGTCGTTATGTGGACAACGCGAGGTCGCCGGTTCGTTGCGGGGTCGCCGTAACCGTCCGGCGATCTGGCACGCTTCCGGCGATCTCGGCGTCGGCAGGGCGCCGTGCAGGGCCGCAGGCTGCGGCCGGTCGGCGACGCCGGGGCCCCGGCCCTCAGCCGGAAACGCGGGCCGTGGTGCCGCGGGCGACGAGGGCAGGCTCGATCAGCTTGCGCCCAGGCTCGAGCGTGGGGTCCTGGATCCGCGCCAACAGGGTGTTGGCGACGTCGACGCCGACAAGGTCGCTACGGTTGTCCACGGTGGACATGTCCAGGTACCGCGACTTGGCCAGCTGGGAGTTGTCGTAGCCGATCACTGACAGGTCCTCGGGAACGGACAGGCCGCGTGCCTTGGCGGCGGCGAGGGCGCCCAGGGCCATGGAGTCGTTGGCCGCGAACAGCGCCGTCGTGTCCGGGTGGTGGTCAAGGATCCAGCAGGCGGCCGCGTAGCCGTCCTCCTCGGACGTCCCGTGGTACTCGCCGGCGATCCGGACCTCGACGCCGGCCTCCACAATGCGCCTGCGGAAGCCTTCCCGCCGGTGGTAGGCAGCACCGCCGGTGCCCGAGAGGTGCCCGATCCGGGTGTGGCCGAGCCCCAGCAGGTGCTCCGCAGCCATCCGGCCGCCGCCGTCGTCGTCATTCGTGATGAGGCCCGCCCCGGCGGGGACACCGTCCCGCCAGCCCGCGACGACGGCGGGGACCCAGGTTCCGGCCATCATCGGCTCACTCGGTTCGGCCGCGATGACGAGGCCCTCCACCTGCATGGACAGCAGGCCGTCCGTCGCTTCCGTAATGCGGTTCTCGCCCGGCCGCGAGTCCGCGAGGGTGACCTGGTAGCCGTGGGGGGAGAGGGCGGATTCCAGCCCGCGCAGGAGGTCGACGAACCAGAGGTTGCGGAAGTCGTCAATGACCAGCCCGATGCTTTTCGTCTGGCTGCTGGCGAGCGTCGTCGCCGCGCGGCTCGGCCGGTAGCCCAGCTCGGACATCGCCGCCAGAACGGCCGCCCGGCGCTTCTCGCTGACCTTTGACGGGTTTTGCAGCACCAGGGACACCAGCGACGGCGAGACGCCCGCGCTCTTGGCGACGTCGTAGATCGTCGGGCGGCGGTTTCGAGAGGTGTTCAGCGTCATCTGCAGAGCCTTTCATGTCTCATCCGAGGATAACCAGTCGACCATTGACAGGACATATGGACATAGCTAATCTTCTAATCAGCGACACATTTTGTAGCGCTCCAATTTTAGGAGCCGGGCCGCGGCCTGGCCGAATTTCAAAGGAGAAATCGATGGCTGACAGTCTAGGGGTCGCCGTAATCGGCGCCGGCATGGCGGGCAAGGCCCACGCGGCCGCATACCGCACGGCATCGGCGCTCTACAGCCCGGTCCTTCCGCCCATCCGGCTGGTCTCCATCGGCGATGTTAATGCCGAGTTCGGTTCTCTGGCAGCGCAGCGATTCGGCTACGAACGCAACGACACGTCCTGGCAGGCGATCGCCGAAGCCGACGACATCGACGTCGTGAGCGTCGTCATTGCGAACTCCCTTCACCGCGAAGTCGTGGAGGGCCTGCTCGCCGCCGGCAAGCACGTGCTGTGCGAAAAGCCGCTGAGCGACTCCCTCGAGGACGCCCGGGCCATGGCGGACGCGGCCCGCAACGCCAGCTCGATTGCCCGTATCGGGTTCACCTTCCGCCGCACCCCCGGCATCGCCTACATCCGCGACCTCATCAGGTCCGGCGTCCTTGGCAATGTGCTGCACTTCAGCGGCCGCTACTGGACCGACTACGGGTTCAGCCCCTCGGCGCCGATGAGCTGGCGGTACAAGGGCGGGCCCGGTTCCGGTGCGCTGGCCGACGTCGGAAGCCACCTGACGTACGTTGCCGAGTTCCTCTGCGGCGACATCAAGTCCATCAGCGGCGGGCGCCTCAGCACAGTGATCGACAAGCGCCCGCTGCCGCTAGGTGCCGTTATAGGCCACGACCATGCCGCGCTCAGCGACACCTTCGAGCCCGTCGACAATGACGACTACGCCGTGTTCTCCGCCGAATTCGAGAACGGCGCCGGCGGCTTCGAGGTCTCCCGGGTCGCGGCCGGCCACGCCAACAGCCTGATTTTTGAAGTCTTCTGCGAGAACGGCGCCGCCCGGTTCGACCAGCGCCGCCCCGCCGAGATCGAACTGTTCCTCAACGACGGCCCGGCCAACGAGAACGGCTACCGCCAGGTCATCCTCGGCCCCGGACACCCCTATATCGCGGGCGGCCTGGCCATGGACGCGCCCAGTGTCGGGTTCGGCCAGAACGACGCCTTCGGCTACCAGGCCCGGGCGTTCCTCGAGGAGGTCGCCGGCCTCAGCGAAGCCGACTCGCTGCCCCGCTGCGCCACCTTCGACGAGGGCGTGCGCAACATGGAACTGCTCGGCGCCGTCACGGAATCCGCGCTCAACAACGGAAAGAAGATCACGCTATGAAACTCGGCGTCTACAACGCGATCCTGCACGACCGGCCCCTTCCCGAGGCCCTCAAAGTCATCGCCGGCCTGGGGCTCACCGGCATCGAAATCAACACGGGCGGGTTTCTGCCGGCCGTCCACGTGCCCAACATGGACCAGATCCTGGAAAGCGACGCTGCCCGCGACGACTACCTGGCGATCTTCGAGGGGACCGGCGTCTCGATCGCCGGCCTGAACTGCAACGGCAACCCGCTGCACCCCAAGCGTGAGATCGGCGAGAAACATGCCGAGGATATCCGACGCTCCATCCGGCTGGCGCAGCGGCTGGGCCAGGACCGGGTGGTGACCATGTCCGGCCTGCCCGGCGGCGAGCCCGGGGCCACCACGGTCAACTGGGTGGTCAACGCCTGGAACTCGGCCGGACTGGACGTGCTCGACTACCAGTGGGGCATCGCGGCCGACTTCTGGAAGGAGACCGACCGCCTCGCCGCGGACCACGGGGTGAAGGTTGCACTGGAACTGCACCCGCAGAACATCGTGTTCAACACCGCCGATGTCCACAGGCTCATTGAACTCACCGGCGCGACCCATGTCGGCGTCGAACTGGACGCCTCGCACCTGTTCTGGCAGCAAATGGATCCGGTCGCCGTGGTCCGCGAACTCGGCCCGCTGGTCTTCCAGGCAGCCGCGAAGGACGTCCGCGTCAACACCGCGAACGCAGCGGTCTACGGGGTCCTCGACAACAGCTTCCGCCGGCTCTCGCCGGATGAAAACCGCACCAACCTCGGCGGCGACGAGTGGGCCAACGAGTGGCCCAGGAACTCCGCCTGGGACTTCGTGGCCCTCGGCCGCGGGCA
Organism: Arthrobacter sp. 10L424; assembly: GCF_056395325.1. Classification (NCBI taxonomy): domain Bacteria; kingdom Bacillati; phylum Actinomycetota; class Actinomycetes; order Micrococcales; family Micrococcaceae; genus Arthrobacter; species Arthrobacter sp. 10L424. The sequence goes on from NZ_JBFTJH010000012.1 coordinate 90,869, forward strand.
CGACACCGCCTACTGGACCGAATTCCTCCGAGCCCTGTACGAGGTGGACCCGGACATGCTGGTCAACATCGAGCACGAGGACGTGTCCCTGGGCCGGATCGAGGGGCTCCAGGTGGCGGCCAAGGTCCTGCGCGACGCCGACTCAGCGTTGACGGCGTCGCTGCACCCGACGGCCTGACGGCCCGGTAGCCCGCGAGATCGCCGGAAAGCTGCGGGGTCGCCGGAACGTTCCGGCGATCCCGCACGCTTCCGGCGACCTCGACGGCGACGAAGGCGACACCTACGAGTAGTAGTGCCCCAGGGTCTCGGCCTTGAACTCGAAGAAGTTGCCGGCCTCGATGGCGAGCCGGGCATCGTCGACCATTTTCACCACGAAGCGCTCGTTGTGGATCGAGATCAGCGTGGCGGAGACCATTTCCTTGGCCTTGAACAGGTGGTGGATGTAGGCCCGCGAGTAGTTCAGGCAGGCGTAGCAGTCGCAGCCTTCCTGCAGCGGGCCGAAGTCGCGCTTGTACATGGCGCCGGAGAGGTTGTACCGGCCGGTGGGGTGGTAGAACGCCGAGTTGCGGGCCACCCGGGTGGGGGAGACGCAGTCGAAGGTGTCGGCGCCGTTTTCGATCGCGGTGAAGATGTCGTCCGGTTCGGAGATGCCCAGCAGGTGCCGGGGCTTGTTCTCCGGCAGCTCCTCATTGCACCAGCGCACGATCGTGCCCAGGTTCTCCTTCTCCAGCGCCCCGCCGATGCCGAAGCCGTCGAAGTTCATCGCGCCGAGATCGCGGCACGCCTTCCGGCGCAGGTCCTCGTACTGCGCGCCCTGGATCACCCCGAACAGGGCCTGGTAGGGCTTGCCGGCGCGCTCGGACGTGAGCCGGAAGTGCTCGGTGATGCAGCGCTCGGCCCAGCGCCGGGTCCGCTCCAGCGATTCCTCCTGATAGCCGCGGGAGTTCTGCAGCGTGGTCAGCTCGTCGAACGCGAACATGATGTCCGCGCCGATCTGGTGCTGGACGTTCATGGAGATCTCGGGGCTGAAGCGGTGCCGGTCGCCGTTGAGGTGGCTCTTGAACCACACGCCTTCCTCGTCCACGTGGGCCAGGCGCTCCTTGCCGGGGGCGACGGCGTCGTCGGGCCCGGAATTGTCCACCGACTTCATGTCGATGACTTTTTTGAATCCCGAGCCGAGGCTCATCACCTGGAACCCGCCGGAATCCGTAAAGGTGGGGCCGCGCCAGTTCATGAAGGCACCGAGGCCTCCGGCCTCATCCAGGATGTCCGCCCCGGGCTGCAGGTACAGGTGGTAGGCGTTGGCCAGCACGGCCTGCGCGCCGAGTTCGGCGACTGACTCCGGGAGCACCGATTTGACCGTGGCCTTGGTGCCGACAGCGATGAACGCCGGGGTCTGGATCTCGCCGTGGGGTGTGGTGATGGTGCCGGTGCGGCCCAGGAACTCCCCACCGTTGGCGGCAATCTGATCGGCCGACGGCGAGCAGCTTTCACTTAGGCGTTTGCCCACGCGGAAGGAGAACTCGGACTGGTGGGCGGGCGCGGAGGGCAAGGACGCAAAGTCAGGATTGGCTGGCACCGTTCAAGTGTGCCAGCTAACAGCCTTCAACCCTTAGTGCAGCGGATCGGATGTGGGGTAGTTCTCAGCCCGCCACTTGTCCCAGTAGCTGCGGATGGACTCCAGCTGGTGCGCTCCGAGGTCGTAGGTGGAGACGATGACCAGGGAGCCGCCCTCGGGCCTGATGTCCTTGATGGACGGCTGGTCCGCCACGATCACCAGGCCCTCGCCGTGTTCGGCGTAGTGGTGGACCGTGAGTCCCACCTGGTGGTTGCTGCGGAACCAGACCTTGCCGGAGACTTCCTCGCCCGTGGCCAGGGTGAGCGAGTACGGTTCGCCGGGGTTGGGAACATCCGACAGGCCCAGTTTTTCGATGGCGGACCCCTCGTTCCCGGGGACGGAGAAGAAGAAGGTCCGGCGTTTGCCGTGCGGGTGCCGTTCGAGGGCAAATCGGAGCTGCTGGATGAAGGTCAGCCAGCCCTGGGTGATGTCCTCGTCCCAGGCTGCCCACTCGGAATTGTGGTCCACCGCGGCCCGCGTGACGCTGAGTTCCGTGCCGGCGGGGACGGGCTTCAGGGTGAAAACGTCTCCGCCATCGACCACGAGGGACGTGTGGTCGGCGCCTTCGACCACATTGGGGCTGAAGTAGATCTCATTAATCTCGGCCGCCTGGTCATCGGCTTCCCAGCCGTGCCACTGGGAAACCTTGGCGGGCTCGCGCAGCATTGTCCAAACCTGCTGCGCGTCGGAGTTGATCACAACGCTCAGATTGTTCGTCATGGGGTGAATCTACAACGCCCTGCCCTGAGGGGATAGGGGGCAAACGCCTCAGGAGCGGACGGACTCGAGCTCGTTGCCGATGCGGCGGTCCAGCTCCGGGGCGCCGATGGTTTCCGATCCGCCGTGGGCGCGCAGGAAGAGCAAAGCCTCCAGCCGCAGGAGCCGCCATTCACGTTCCGCATCCGGATTCGAGTTGTCCATCGAACGGAAAATTTCCTTGTCGTACAGGTTTGGTTCGTTGAGGGAGCGCTGGCGTACCTTGGCGTTGATGCGGGCCTTAAACGGGTCCGTCTCCATGGCGTCGGGTGCCCGGAGGAACTTCTCGTAGACTGCGGCCCGGTCCGCCCGGCCGAGCTGGCGGCAGATGAAGCTGGACAGGGCCAGGGAAGCCTCCACCGACGACCAGCGGCCGCGGTTGCCGTCGAAGGGCAGCACATTGAGCAGATCGGCAACGGCGAGGGCGCTCTTGGCGTCCTTGAGGATGATGAACAGTTCCTGCGCCAGGTCGTTGAGGTCCTTGAGGCAGCTTCCGGACTTCGTGTTGATGCCCTTGGCCAGCCGTTCGCTGAGCAGCAGCACTCCCACGGACTTCGGATGGGCCGCGGCCGCCGCCTCCACCACGGACTCGGGCGTGCCCTCCAGGGCCGGGATCAGCGCCAGGTCCTCTTCGCTGGGGCCGCTCACCACGGGCGGAACGGGCGGCAGGGGCGGAACGACGACGGCGGCAGCTGCGGCGCCGCCGTCGGGCTCCTGGCTCCCGTCCGGTTCGGCCGTTTCGGCCCGGGCGCCGTCATCATCCGTGGCCGGTTCGACCAGCTGCAGCGGCGAGCCGGCGTCCTCGGCCGGAGCCGCGTCAGCCTCGGCGGCCGCCTCCAGGATCAGGACGGTGGAGGCCGCCGCGATCCGGAGCCCGCCGCCGCCGGTGAGGGTCGCCAGCACCATGGCGGGCGTTCCGAAATCGTCGGTTTCGACGTCCACCCGCTGGATTTCGGCGGAGCGGTTGCCGTCGGGCAGAAGCAGATGATCCCCGCTCTGCAGAGATCCAGCCTGCTGTTCGATGTAGTTCGGGGCGGCCGGGGGGTGGGTCATCTGGAGTCCTTAAATTCTTTTGCGGTCCGCCCAACAGTCTACAAAGGCGCGTCTGGGCAGCCAGCGGCGGGGGTCAGGTCCCGCAGCCGGCGGCGGTCAGTTTCCGACGCCGGCGAAGGCCAGGGCCTGCCGGATCAGGGCGCCGCGGCCGCCGCTGAATTCCAGCTGGACGTCCGAGCTCATGACTTCCTGCGGCGTCATCCAGGTCAGTTCCAGGGCGTCCTGGCGCGGGGAGCATTCGCCCGTGACGGGGATGATGTACGCCAGAGCGACGGCGTGCTGCCGGTCGTCGGTGAATCCGGTGTGCGACGGGGACGGGAAGTACTCGGCCACCGTGAACGGAACCGGGCTGATCGGCAGCTGCGGAAACGCGAGCGGGCCCAGGTCCTTCTCCATGTGGCGCAGCAGGGCGGCTCGGATGGTCTCCCGGTACAGCACCCGGCCGGATACCAGCGAGCGGATCATGTTGCCGTCCTCGTCGGCCTGTAGGAGCGTGCCGACCTCGTTCACAAACCCGAGCGGATCCAGCCGGACCGGGACGGCCTCGACATAGACCATGGGCAGCCGGCCGCGTGCCTCGAACAGATCGTCGTCGGAGAGCCAGCCGGGGTTCGGGTCAGGAGTGCGAACATTCATGGTTAAGTTCTACCCCATCCCCGCCGTTGCGTTGTGGTCACACTCACCCGGCAGCCGGTGCCGCGGCAATCCAGAGCGGCGGGCGGGCGGCAGTCCCGTCCGCATCGGGATTGGCCACATGAAGGGTGGGGAGCAAGGCTTCCTCAAGGACCGCCGCCTCGTGTCCGGCCGCCTCGAGACGCTGACGCAGGGCGTCAAGGTCGCCGGCGTATTCGAAGCCCAGGCCCGCGCTGCCGGCCCCGGTGCCGGCGCCGACCATCAGGATCCCGCCGTTTTTCGCCGCGAACGCTTCCGACTCGGCCGTATCGGAGTCTATGCCGGCGCTGCCGGCGGCGCCCGGGATCGGGCGGGGCCTCACACCGATGTTGCGCAGGGTCTGGGCCGCCGCGACGGCATCTTCGGCGAACCAGACGCCGACGACGGCGAGGCCCGGGTCCGCTTCCGGCGACCCGCCCCAGCTCCCGTCTCCGGCGGGTGTGGCCGGGTCGGCCAGGAAACTGAAACCGTCAGCGGCGGTGATACGGCAGGACGGACCGTGGTCCGCCTCGATGAGTTCCGCGGTGGTGCCGCCGGCAGTGGTGCTCTCGGCCGCGCCGGCTTCCTTGGTCCGCCGGGCAAATTCCTTCAGGTCGCCCACCTCGACGCCCAGGGCGGTGGTGCCGTCCCCGGCCGAGTCCTGCTCGGCGAAGTGCAGGGCGAGCCGGCCGGAACCGGCGTCGAACTCCCGCCAAGTGGGCTCGTCAACGGTCTTGACCATGCCCAGGCTGGTGAGCAGCCGCTCCCATTCGTCCAGGCGGGAGGTGAAGTGGATCGGGCGGACGCGCAGCATCGTTGCTCCTCAAGGTTTGGAACGGATTCCGGTTCTCAGGGATATCGTCCCACCAAAGCGGACGCATGTGGGCCGAGCGGAGCACAATGGTGCCATGGCTGATGAACTCGTGGAACTGCTCGTGAAGGACGCCGCCCAGTGGCGTGCCTGGCTGGAACTACACCATGGCGAGAGCCCCGGCGTGTGGCTGGTGCTGCATAAAAAGGGGGGCTCCGTGACGGAGCTGGACTACGAGGCCGCGCTCCAGGAAGCACTGTGTTTCGGCTGGATCGACGGCCAGGGACGTCGCCGCGACGCAGAGAGCTCCTTCCAGCGGATGACCCGCCGCGGACCGAAAAGCGTGTGGTCCGCCCGGAACGTGGACCGGATCGGGCGCCTGGAAGCCGAGGGCCGGATGGTTCCCGCCGGACGCGCCGCCGTCGACAGTGCCAAAGCGGACGGCCGCTGGGAAGTCGCCTACTCAGGCCCGGCGACGGCGGAAGTTCCCGGGGACCTGGCAGCTGCCATCGCGGCCGATCCGCGGGCGCAGGCGATGTTCGACGTCCTGACCTCGGTGAACAGGTTTGCCCTGATCTACCGGACCAACGGAGTCAAGCAGGCCGCAACCCGGGAGAGGAAGATCGCAGGTTTCGTCGAGATGCTCGCCCGGCAAGAAACGCCGTACCCGCAGAAAAGGCGCCCGCCCGCGCCCTGACAGCCCGCGCCCCGACAGCCCGGCCGGCGGACTTTAGAAGCCGACGCCCATGGCCTGCGCGATCACCACCGCCGACGCCGAGGACCACGCCTGCGGATGGCACGACGCAGGATATGGCACCGCGTGGCCAGACTCCTCCGCACTGATGCCGGCGAACAGTTCCGGCAGGCGGTGGCCGAAGGAGCCGGACGCGGCGAGCAGCCCCTCGGCGATGGTCCGGGCCTCGGGGAGGAATCCCTCGGCGAGCAGCCCCCGGACCGCGATCGCGGTGTCGTGGCTCCAGACCGAGCCGCAGTGATAGCTGAACGGCCAGAAGCCGGCGGCCCGCCGGGAAATCGTGTGGACGCCGTAGCCGGAGAACAGCTCGGGGCTAAGCAGCCGGTCCGCCACGAGCCGGGCCTCCCCGGCATCCAGGATTCCGGTGCCGAGCAGGTGTCCCATGTTGGAGCCCGGGATGTCCAGGGGATCGCCGTGTCCGTCGAGGGCCATGGCGGGGAAGTGGCCGCCGTCGTCCTCGACCCAGAAGCTCTCGCGGAAATTCTGCTGCAGCGCCTCGGCGAAGTCCCGCAGCGCCTGGCCGCCGGGTTCGCCATAGGCGTCGAAAAGATCGGCGGTGTCGACGGCGGCCTGGTAGGCGTAGCCCTGGACCTCGGACAGGGCGATCGGGCCGTCAGCCTGGCGGCCATCGCGGAACTGCATGGCGTCCCGGGAGTCCTTCCAGCCCTGGTTGCAGAGGCCGTGGCCGGTAGCGTCCTGGTAGCTGAGGAATCCGCTGTTCGGGCTTCCGGGGGCGCCCCGGGCGGCCAGCAGCCATTCCACGGCCCGTGCCGCGTTGGGCAGCAGCGAGCGGACCGCCGCGTCGTCCAGTCCGGACTCGCCGAGTTCGGCCAGCAGGCACAGCCACAGCGGGGTGGAATCCACGGCGCCGTAGTACACCGGCGGCAGGCGAAGGCCCTGGCTTTCCAGCACCAGCTCCTTGGACCGGAGCTCGTGCAGGATCTTGCCGGGTTCCTCGGCCGCGGCCGGGTCGTCCCGGGTGCCCTGGAACGCGGCCAGGGAGCGCAAGGTTCCGGAGGCGAGCCCGGCGTCGAGCGGCAGGAGCAGCCGCGCGGCCCAGAGTGAGTCACGTCCGAACAGCGTGAAGTACCAGGGCGCCCCGGCGGCGAGGAACGGCGCGTCCGGCAGCTTCCGGGTGGCCAGGCGGAGGCCGGCGAGATCATCGAGTGCGTTGTCCAGCAGCAGGCCCAGGGTGCCGGACGGCTCGGCACGGACCCGGCGCGAGGCGGGCGGCCGGGCCGCCACCACGGCGTCGTCGCTGTCGGCCAGCACTGCCTGCCATTCCGCTTCGAAGGGGCGGCCCCGCCCTGCCGTCCCGCGCCAGATGAGCCTCTCACCGGGCGCCACGCTGCCGGGGGCCCCCACGGTCAGGGTCCGTCCACCGTCGCGCCAGCGCAGCGTGGATTCATCAGACGCGAACGGCTCGGAGGGATCCCGGAAACGGCTGAGACGGATGGCGGCCATATCGGTGAAGTCCGCGGCGAGCTGGATTTCGATTTCCACGTCGAGCGACTCGAGGGAGGTGGTCAGGTGCAGGGAGTGCCGGACGACGCCGGGGGTGACGGTCCAGATCTGCAGCAGTTCGACGGCGGGGTCCTCGGTGGGCCCCGGGATGCCGCGGACCAGTCCACGCACCCGCAGCACACCACCGGCCTCCGCCTCGACCGTCGCGGGTTCCGGCTCCATGCCGTTCACCCGAACCTCTGCCCGGCACAGCATCCGGGTGTCCCCGTGCAGCAGCCCCGTAAACCAGCCACCGCCCGCCGCGCTGGAGGGGCTGGAAGCGCCGGCGGCGTCAGCGGCGCCGGCCAGCCGCCCGTCGGCGTCGAGCCACAACTGGGTGGGGGCAGCAACGGAGCAGTGCTGGCGGTGGAGCGCTGGCTGAACTGTCATGCGCCCCACCCTATGCCGGGAGCCGGACCGGCTCAACGGGCCCCGCGGGTGCGGCCCCGGGTGTTCACGGTACGTCGGTGAAGGGGGCAGCCGGCTTGGTGGAGGCTAGGCCGGAGGCAGGTCATCCACCGGGAAGGCCACGGCCTCGCCGACGACGCGGAGGCACAGTTCGGTGCCGGGGCGGGCGATCGAGGCGTTCCAGTGCCGGATGGTGATGATTTCGCCGCCCCCGGGGTAGCGGTGGTCGGCCACGGCGCCTTCCGCGAGGACGGGCGGGACGGCGAGTTTGAGCCGCACGGTGGTTTCCGGGCCGAAGTAATCGGTGTCCACCACGACGCCGCGGATGGGGCCGTCCTCGGCGATCCGGATCTGCTCCGGGCGCAGCATCAACTGGACCCGGCCCTGCGCAGGAGGCCGGCGCACGGGGATGCCGCCGAGGGAGCACGTGGCCAGGGAGCCTTCCATCCACGCATCGAGAATGACGGCGTCGCCCAGGAACTCGGCGGTGGCGCGGTCCGCCGGCCGGGTGTAGACGATGAAGGGGTTGCCGATCTGCGCCAGCCGCCCACCGCGCATCACTGCCACCTGGTCCGCGAAGGACAGCGCCTCGCCCTGGTCGTGGGTGACCAGGATGGTGGTGACGCCGGCGTCGTGGAGCACCTTGCCCACGGCCCGGCGCGTGGCCACGCGCAGTCCGGCGTCCAGGGCGGAGAACGGTTCGTCCAGCAGCATGAGTTCCGGCTCGCGGGCGAGGGCGCGGGCCAGCGCCACCCGCTGCTGCTGGCCGCCGGAGAGCTGGTGCGGGCGGCGCTTGGCCATCGCGGCGTCCAGGGACACCATTTCCAGCAGTTCGGCCACCCGGGCCTTTACGCCGCGGTGCCCGCCGGGGAGCTTGGCGGAGTCGAGGCCGAAGGAGATGTTCTGTCCGACGCTCAGGTGCGGGAAGAGAGCGCCGTCCTGCGCCACGTAGCCCACGTGGCGCTTGTGCGCCGGGACCCAGACGCCCTCGCCGGCCACTTTGGCGCCGTTGAGCGAAATGCTGCCGGTGTCCGGGTGCTCAAAACCGGCGATCAGCCGCAGCAGCGTGGTCTTGCCGGAGCCGGACGGGCCCACGATCGCCGTCGTCCCGCCCTTGGCCACCGAGAGGTTGACGCCCTTGAGGACGGCCTGGTTGCCGAAGTTCTTGGTGACGGAGTCGATTTCCAGATGGCTGTTGGTGCTGGTGGCTACGGAAGCGGCGATCCGCGGTTCCGGGAGCCGGGAAGGGCTGTGGTCGGTCACTGTCCCGCTGCTTTCTTGGACTGCTGGAAGAGGAGGTAGGTCATCGGTGCCGAGATCAGGATCATCAGCAGGGCGTAGGGGGCGGCGCCGGCATAGTCGATTTCGCTGCTCTTGCTCCAGAACTCGGTGGCAAGCGTCCGGGTGCCGTTGGGCGAGAGCAGGAGTGTCGCCGTGAGTTCGTTCACGATCCCGAGGAACACCAGGGCGGCGCCGCCCGCGGCGGCCGGCGCGGTGAGCCTCAGCGTGACCCGGAGGAAGGCAAGCAGCGGGGGCTTGCCGAGCGCCTGGGCGGCCTCGTCGAGTTCTTTCGGCGCCTGGGCCAGGCCGGACCGGATGTTGACGAGCGCGCGCGGCAGGAAGAGCAGCACGTAGGCTGCGATCAGCAGGGCCGAGGTCTGGTACAGGTCCGGCGCCGCCTTGATGCTGACCGTCACGAAGGCCAGGCCCACCACGATCCCCGGCAGGGAGCTCGTAATGTAGTTCGACAGTTCCAGGGCCTTGCTGAACCAGCTGGGGTGCCGCACGGCCAGGTACGCCATGGGGAACGCAACGACGGTGGTGGCCAGGGCGCCGGCGAGGCCGTACATCAGGGTCTGCAGCAGGGCGGGCAGGAACTCGTCCGCGGCCCAGATCTCCGGGCCTCCGGCGATGATCCAGCGCAGCACGAACGTCAGCGGCAGCCCGAAGGCCAGCGCGGTGAGCGCGATCAGGAACAGCTGGGCCGGGAGCTGGTAGACGTGCAGCGGAAGGCGCAGGGCGCCGGCCTGGGCGCCCGAGCCGATTCTGGCGTACCGGGCGCTGCCGCGGCTGCGGACTTCCACCAGCAGCAGGATCAGGCAGAGGAACACGAGGACGCTGGCCAGCATGTTCCCGGCGGTGCCGTTGAACGTGGACTGGTACTGCACCATGATCGCTGTGGTGAACGTGTCGAAGCGGATCATCGCGAAGGCACCGTACTCGGCCAGCAGGTGCAGCGACACCAGCAGCGCGCCGCCGGTCATCGCGATGCGCAGCTGCGGCAGCACCACCCGGAAGAAGGCGCGCCAGGCGCCGAGGCCCAGGGCCGCAGCGGACTGTTCGATGGCCGGGTCCAGCCGGCTCAGCGTGGCGGCGGCCGGGATGTACACGAGCGGGAAATAGGACAGCGTGGCGATCAGCACGCCGGACCACAGCCCCTCGAGGGACGGCACGGCGGAAACCCAGGCGTAGCTGTTGACGAAGGCCGGAATGGCCAGCGGCGCGGCGAGCAGGACGGCCCACCACTTGCGCCCGCGGAGCGTGGTCCGCTCCACCAGCCATGCGCCGCCTACGCCCAGGACCAGGCAGAGGGGCACAGTGATGGCCATCAGCAGCACCGTGTTGAGCAGGAGCTCACCAACACGCGCGCGGAAGATCAGGGCGACGGCGGTTTCCCACCCCGTGGCGGCCGTCATCACGATGACGTAACCCAGCGGGATCAGTGAAAACAGGGCAATGAGGACCGCGAGGATGGACACCGCGGAAACGCCGAAAGGCGGGCGGGGGCGTTTGCCCCGGCCCGCCGTCGTCGTGCTCCCGGAAGTCCCGGGAGCCGCCAGCTTGGTTGTCACGCGGTTACAGCAGTCCTGCCTTGGTCATCAGCTCGGTGACCTTTGCGGAATTGAGCTTGGCCGGATCCACGACGGGGGCCTGCAGCTCCGTCAGGGGGATCAGCTTCTCGTTGGCCGGGACATCGGAGGCGATCGCGTATTCGAAGGAGGTGCCCTTCTGCAGGATCTCCTGGCCCTTCTTGCCGGTGATGAACTTGACGAAGGCCTGGGCCGCCGCCGCGTTCTTCGAGGACTGCAGCACGCCGCCGCCGGAGACGGACACGAATGCGCCCGGGTCCTGGTTCTTGAAGTAGTACGGCGTGACGTTCTTGGAGTTCTCGCCGGTCTTCGCCTGGTCGCCGTAGTAGTAGTAGTGGTAGATCAGGGCGGCGTCGACCTCGCCGGCGTTGACCGCCTTCATGGCGGTGCTGTTGCCCTTGTAGGCCTTGTAGTTCTCCTTCATGCCCTGGAGCCATTCCTCAGTGGCGGCTTCGCCCTTGAGTTCGAGCAGGGCGGAGACGATGGCCTGGAAGTCGGCGCCGGACGGCGACGCCGCCCACTTGCCCTTCCACTCCGGCTTGGCCAGGTCCAGCATGGACTTGGGCAGCTGGTCCTCGGTGAGCTTGGCCTTGTCGTAAACCAGGACGGTGGAGCGGGCCGCGATGCCGGTCCACTTGTTGGTGGAGGGCCGGAATTCGGCGGGCACCTGGTCGACGGTGGCCTTGTCGACGTCGGCGAAGAGCCCGGCGTTTTCCACCTGGGCCATGGCCGGGGAGTTTTCGGTGAGGAAGACGTCGGCGGGGGAGGCCTTGCCTTCCTGGATGATCTGGTTGGACATCTCGGTGTCCGAGCCCTGGCGCATGGTGACCTTGACGCCGGTTTCCGCGGTGAACGCGTCCACCCATTCCTGCGTCAGGGATTCGTGCTGGGCGTTGTAGACGGTGATCTCGCCGGAGACCTTGCCGTCGGCGGCAGCGCTGCTGCCGGGGGAAGTCGAGGCGGCGGAGCCACAGGCTGCCAGGCCGAGCGCGGCGGTGGCCGCCAGCGCGACACCTGCCAGCGCGTTGGTGCGGATCTTCATTGGGGGCTGCTTTCTGCAAGGAAGTTCTTAGGAACCCTAGCCCCCTGTGAGCGGGGGAAGTTAGGGCATGCTCACTAGGAAAAACTGTAGGTTAGCCAAACCTAAGCAACCAAGCCGAGAGCGGCTTAAGTGATCAGGATCACATCAATTACGAAACTATTGCGTGACTTAATTGCCGGCGGGGGATTCTGTGCGTGATTCGGCCGGCGTCCCGGCCGGTGCTGCTGGCGTTGCGCGCGGCGCCGCCTCCGCCTCCGCGTCCGCGTCCGGGACCGCCGCGTCCGCCTCTGCGGGCTCCGGCTCCGCCGCCTCGTCCGGGACTGCCTCGTCCGGGAGGCCGGACCTGCCGGTAATGGAGGCGGCCGCTTCCAGCACCATCCAGGCCTGCAGCTGGGTGGAAAGCTCGACGGCGGCGCCCGCCGGGTAGCTGCGCCGCGCCGGCAGTTCGGGGCGGGTGGAGAACAGGATCCGGCCGCCCTTGCGGGCCAGCGGTTCCTGGGCCGACACGATGCGGCGGCCCTCCCAGAAAGCCTCGGCGGTGTCGTTCACGAGGGTCGCGGCCGTGTTCCGGGCCTCGGCGGGAAGCCGCTCGTCGATGGCGGCGAGGGCCAGGTACCGGACGAGGATGCCGGTGAACAGTCCGCCGTCGCCCGTTCCCTCGCAGCGCAGCACCGTGGCGCTGCGCCCCATCAGCGGGGCCGGGAGGGTGAGGTTCCGGGCCACGGCAGCCACGAGCGCGGAGGCGCGGGCCAGGTTGGTTTCGCCGCCGAGTTCCAGCAGCGCGCCGAGGACCGGCCCCTGGTTGTAGGTGTAAATGGAGCTTTCCAGCACCACGTCGCCCCCCGGCGCGATCCGCAGGCCGTCCTGGTACATGCCCTGTTCCGGGTCGAAAAGCCGGGCATCCAGCCAGTCCATCAGGGCCTGTGCCCTGGCTGCCTTGCCGGTGCGGGCGTAGTAGAGCGCCACGGGTGCCGTGGCGGGCGTGTTCTTGAAATCCCGCTTCTTGCTCCAGAACGTGCCGCCGCCGAGGTCGTCCGTGGAGGCGGAATCGAACTGCAGCGTGAGGCTCTTGAGGGCACGGGCGTTGCGGCCGCGGCCGGCCGCCTTGCGGCTGTCCTCCGCGAGTTTCTCGAGCCGCAGCGTGGACAGTGCCAGCCAGGCCATGTCGTCGTAATAGTTGTTGACGAAGGTCAGGAAATTGCGGAGCCGGATCCCGGCGACCAACTGGGAGGCGAGCCGGCCGGCGCTGGGCCGGTTCTCGCCGTCGAACCGTGTTCCGGGCCTTCCTTCGGTTCCGAGTTCCCGGCGGCCGGTGTCCACGAGGCAGTCCACATAGTGCGCCTGCCACCAGTAGTGCCACGGCCGGGCAAGATTCTTGACCCGGCCCGAGGGCCGCACGATCGCGGCGATGTGTGTCCCCGGCAGGAAGAAGAGCCGCTGCCCGAACAGCCTGGTCACGGAACGGGCCGCTTCGTCGGCCCGGAACGACCAGTTGGGGGCGGTGGAGATCTCTGCTGGGGTCATGGCTCCAGCCTAGTAGCGGCAGTACGTCCGGGGCGGGATCGCGGCTGCGCCGCGGGAGGCGATTCCGGCCCGGCTGCGTGAACCACCCCGCCGTCCGGCGGGCGGCGGCGCCGGCGAAGGTGCGGAATATCCGTATTCCAGTTAACATTCACTAACTAATGTTCCCTGCAACTTCGTGACACTGCACACAGTGTCGTGGCGGGTTCCGGTTCCACATCAAGGAGGATGCATGGACATCAAAGGTACAGTCGCGCTGATTACGGGCGGGGCCTCGGGCCTGGGCGCCGCGACGGCCCGGCGCCTGTTCGACGCCGGAGCCTCCGTGGTCCTGGTGGACCTGCCAAGCTCCGCCGGTGACGCGTTCGCCGCGGAGCTGAACACCCGGGGCGAAGCCCCTGTGGAAGCCCCTGTGGATGCCCGCGGCGCCGGCGACCGGAAAGAGGCGGCCAACAAGGCGGTCTTCGTTCCGGCCGATGTCACCAGCGAGGACGAGGTGCAGGCCGCCGTCGACGCCGCCGTCGCCCTGGGCCCGCTGCGGATCGTGGTCAACTGCGCCGGGATCGCGACCCCCGGCAAGGTTTTGGGCCGCGACGGCGTGCTGCCGCTGGAGAGCTTCAACCGCGTCATCCAGATCAACCTTGTGGGCACCTTCAACGTCATCCGGCTTGCCGCGGCCGCGATGGCGGCGACCGAGCCGGCCGTAACCGGGCTCGGCGGCCCGGAGCGCGGCGTCATCATCAACACCGCCTCCGTCGCTGCCTTCGATGGGCAGATCGGCCAGCCGGCCTATGCCGCCTCCAAGGGGGCGGTCCATGCGATGACGCTGCCGATCGCCCGTGAACTCGCGCGCTCGCTGATCCGGGTGGTCACCATCGCGCCGGGCATCTTCGAGACGCCGATGATGGCCGGTCTGCCGCAGGAAGCCCAGGATTCCCTCGGGCAGCAGGTGCCGCACCCGTCCCGGCTGGGCAAGCCTGACGAGTACGCGAACCTCGCCGCGCATATTGTGGACAACGCCATGCTCAACGGCGAGACCATCCGCCTTGACGGTGCCATCCGAATGGGGCCGAAGTGATGCCGGCCGGGGTTGCCGCTCCGTTCGGTCTGCCCGTCTCCGCGCCGCCTCTCTCTTACGAGGGGTTGCCGACAGCCGATTTCTTCGACTTCGAGTCGATGCTCAACGCTACGGAACAGGAAAAGCTCGCCGAGCTGCGGGATTTCCTGGCCCGCGAGGTGGCACCCTTCGCCGGTGACTGGTGGAACAAGGCCGAGTTCCCCGCGCACATCCTGCCCAAGCTGGCGGCACTCGAACTCAGCGCACCGGCGCAGCGCGGCTACAGCAAACTGTTCGCCGGATTGGTCATCGCCGAGATCACCCGGGTGGACACCTCGCTGGCAACGTTTTTCCTGGTCCACCACGACCTCTTTGTCGAATCCCTCTACGGCTTTGGATCCGAGGAGCAAAAGTCGCGCCTGCTGGACGACGCCGCGAACCTCCGGACCACCGGCGCCTTCGCCCTGACCGAACCGGACCACGGCTCCGATGTGGCCGGCGGCATGGAGACCCTCGCCCGCCGCGTTCCCGGCGGGGCTCCCGACGGCGGCGACACGTGGGTGCTCAACGGCGCCAAGCGCTGGATCGGCAACGGGACGTTCTGCGACTACATGCTCGTCTGGGCCCGGGACGAGGCCGACGGCGCCGTCCGCGGCTTCATCGTCGACGCCACATTGCCCGGCGTGAGCCGGAGCAGGATCGAGAACAAGATCGCACTGCGCACGGTGCAGAACGCCGACATTGTCTTCAAGGACGTGCAGGTGGCCGAGGCCGACCGTTTCGCCGGGATCAACAGCTTTGAGGACACCAACGAACTCCTGCGCGGCTCCCGGATCATGGTCGCCTGGCAGGGCGTCGGGCAGCAGCTGGCCGCGTTCGACGTCGCCCGGCAGTACGCCGTCGAACGTCAGCAGTTCGGCCGGCCGCTGGCGAAATTCCAGCTGGTCCAGCAGCAGCTGGTGACCATGCTCGGCAACGCCGTGGCCAGCATGGGGATGATGGTCCGGATCGCCCAGCTGCAGGAGAAAGGCGCGGCGGACATGCCCCAGGTGGCCTTGGCGAAGTCCTATGTGAGCGCCCGGATGCGGGAAACCGTGGCGATGGGTCGGTCCCTGCTGGGCGGGAACGGGATCGTCACCGACTACCGGATGGCCAAGATCTTTGCCGACGCCGAGGCGATCTACACCTACGAGGGCTCTTTCGAGATCAACACGCTGATCGTGGGCCGGGCCGTGACCGGGGTTTCGGCGATCGTCTAAAAGAGCGCCGGTTCCTTCTCCCCGGCCTCGATCCGGTAGTCCAGGCTGTTGTTTTTCACCGGCATGGGGCAGGTGCCGTACGGGGTGAAGGCGCTGGGGTAGTTGATGGCGCGGTTGAAGTCCAGGATGACGGTGTTGTCCGGCCGCGGCCGGGCTGTGGAGACCTTCCGCCACTCGGCAGTTGCCTTCTCCGGGGCGGAGTCTCCATTGGTCTCGTCGTGGAACGTGACCGTCAGGGCTCCGAGCTTTTCCTCCTCGGCCTGCAGGTGGAACTCGTGGTCCTTGCCGGGGAGCCGGAACACGAGCTCGCCGACCGTGCGGTGGACGCCGTCGACCAGCGGGTTGGCGGTGCCGATCGGGACGTCCACGGGTTCCGGATAGGGCCGGAAGCTGGCCTCAACCACCAGGTCCGGCCGGTAGTCGAAGGTGGGGACGCCATCGAACTCGGTGAACACGGGCGACGTCGAATCCCGGGTGCGCACGGCGTACTGGTTGGCGCGCATGGCCAGCTCCACCACCACCTGCCGGCCGTCCTCGCCGCCGTACTGGACCCAGAGCAGGGACTCCTCGTCGGACAGCGTCGCGCTGATGGTGCCGTCCACGGGCCCGCCGGTCTCCACGAGGGTGAGCCCGTCCGCCGCCGCAGCGGTGAGGAACGCCGTCGTGCCGTCCGTGGACCAGAGCCCGGGAACCAGTTCGACGGCGGCCGGCTGGCCCTCCAGCCACTGGAAGGAGGTCAGCGTCAGCCAGCCGTAGTCGCCGGCCAGGGCCGTGTTGCGGCTATTCCTGAAGCGCTGCCAGCGGGCGAGCTGGGCTTCGGGATCGCGGTGCGGGGTGCTCACGGGTTCCTCCTGGGGATTGCTGCCGGTCAGTTGGGGGTGGGTGCGGTGCTGCGGCTTGCGGCCACGAGTTGCGCTGCGGCGTCGCGGGCCGCGGCGGCGGCCGCGGGGTCGCCGTCGAGCACCCCGCTGGCCAGGCCGCCGTCGAGCAGCAGGGTCAGGCTGCGGGCTAGCTGGTCCGGATCTTGGGCGCCGGCCCGAACGGCGAGATCCCGGATCCAGGCGCGAATGTTCTCCTTGTGGGCCACCGTCCGCTCATGGACGCGGGTTCCGGAGGCAGACTCGGCGGCGGCGTTGATGAAGGCGCACCCGCGGTAGCCGTCCCGGCGGCAGGCGCTGGTCAGCGCGTCGAACAGCCCCACGAGCTGGACCGCGGGGTCTGGTCCGGCGGCCTCCGCCGCGGTGTGGAGCTGGCCGGTCCAGACGTCGTCGACCTTCTCCAGATACGCCAGGATCAGGTCATCCTTGGCCGGAAAATACTTGTAGAACGTGGCCTTCGCGACGCCCGATTCGGCAATGATTGTGTCGATGCCGGCGGCCCGGAGCCCGTGCGCATAGAACAGCCGGAAAGCCGTGGACAGGATTTTGTCCCGGGCCTGCCCGGCGGGGGTGCGGGCGGCCTGCGTTGCGGCGTCTGCTGGCGGCCTCATGGCTCCATGCTACACAGACAAGTCTGTCTAGGGCGGGGGGTTCCTCACGTCCACTCCGGCGAGAAGCTGTTGCCCTTGTCGTAGACAGGTCTGTCTGATAGCGTCCGAGCAACGGTAGACGGACCTGTCTACCTGGCTTGCAGAACTGAGGACACCATGAAAATTGCCGTACTGGGAACCGGGACGGTTGGCCCCGCGCTCGCGGAAGCGCTGGACGCACTGGGGCACGACGTGGTCATCGGCACCCGCGATCCACGGGCGACGGTGGCCCGGACCGAGCCGGGCGCGATGGGCGGCGCACCCTTTGCCGCGTGGCACGCCGCGCACAGCAGGATCGACGTCGTGACTCTCGCGGACGCCGCTGCAGGGGCCGACGTCGTCGTCAATGCCACCAACGGCGCCGGCACCCTCGAGGCGCTCACTGCGGCGGGGGCGGAAAACCTGAGCGGCAAAGTTCTGATGGACGTCGCGAACCCGCTGGACCTCTCGCACGGGTTTCCGCCGTCGTTGAACCCGGTAAACACTGACAGCCTTGGTGAGCAGATCCAGCACGCCTTCCCGGAGGCGCGCGTGGTCAAGACCCTCAACACGATGACTGCCAGCGTGATGGTGGATCCGGCAAGTGTGGCCGGGGGAGAGCATTCGGTCTTCATCTCCGGCAACGACGCGGACGCCAAGGAAACCGTGCGGGGACTGCTCAGGGAATTCGGGCACCGGGACATCATCGATCTGGGCGACATCAGCACCGCCCGCGGCGCTGAAATGATCCTGCCGCTCTGGCTGCGGGTCTGGGGCGCGCTGGGTACCGGAGCGTTCAACTTCAAGGTCGCGCGGTAGGGCTTGACCGGAACCGTCCGCGGGCCGGGCCTGCGGCCGGGGCGTGTCCCTGTTGCCTCATGTCAATACCTCCGGGAAGGTGCAGTCGTTGCCTCAGATGAATTCCTCCGGCTGGCGCGTTGGTTCCATCGTTCGTTCACGGCGGGTTTGACGGGGGCAGCCTGTTTGGCAGTGGCGATGGCTTCTAGCTGGCCG
>NZ_JBFTJH010000013.1:0-90188 GCF_056395325.1 Arthrobacter sp. 10L424
TGGTATCAACAAACTTGGCACACTATTGAGTTCTCAAACAACAGACACACCCGGCACCACCACAACCTCAGCCGTGGATCGCTCCGGAGCAACTTATCTAACTTACCCGAACCCGGAAGCCTTAGCAAATCAGCGTTACCGCGACTCACAACTCCACAAGCAGGATCCCCACCCGAAATCAGCGCGTAACTAACCGCGCCATTTTCCAGGCTGTTCAGAAGGGGGTCGGTCGCTATCTTTCCGCATCAGCGGCGGCGACTCGAACAACAATACACGCCCCCAGCACCCGGCACAAATCCACCCCCACCACCCCACCCGCACCCCCAAAAACCCCGCCACCACACCGCAACCAGTCACCCAAAGAAGCCCCCGCCGGCCAAAACCACACCACCCGGCTTTTGTGCGGTGCATCACCCGCCACGGGCCCGCCTCACGGAATGGGGCATCCCGCCGGACGGTGTGAGCATCCGGCCGCAAGCCGGCGTCGGGCATCGGCCCACCGCCCGCCGTCGGACATCCGGCTGCAAGCCGGCATCGTCGTCACTTACGACGTCGAGCTGCGGGCCGCCGTCGGGCGGGGACGCCGGCCTTAACTAACTCTCCCCCGGCACCCGCGGAACCTTGGGTCAGCCCGGTGAGTACGAGCTGCTGGGCGCTACTAGACGGGGAGGACTTTCGTCTTCTCCTTGCTGTCCGCCCAGGCGATCGTCGCGTAGTACGTCGAAGAAGCCGGCGAGACTAGCTTTTTAGCCCCCAGGGTTACCGTGCCGGTGGCACCGCCGGTCCGGCTCTTGGTTTTTGCCGACGATACAAATTTGATGCCCTCGGAAATGTACTTGGACTTGGCAAACGTAGTGGAGGCTGGAGCCGTGGCCCGGAAGGACAGGTCGGCTGTTAGCGGCGAAACTACCGGGTTGTCGGGGTCGGCATAGTTCGTGAATTCCAGGGACATCTTCAACTGCCCCTTAGCCAACCCGTTCGGAACGACCAGGTTCAGGGATTCCGTCTCCCCGGATCCGTCGATCAGTGTTGTTTGTGTGCAGGTGTTGTCCTGCGTGACAGACACAAAGCCCAGTTTCTCGGGCGCATTGGATCCGCGGAGCGTTAGGGCGCTGCCGAACACGCTGACCCTCGTCCGTATGCAACCATCCGTCTGGTCAAATTCCGCGGTCAGCGCCTCGCCTCTCACCACGGTTTTCGTAACGCCGGGCTTCGGAGTGACGGGTTTCGGAGTGACGTGCCGCTCCGCCGCGATGCTCGCTCCGGCGCTGGCGAGTTGAACGACGAGTGTCCCAGCGAGTGCCAGTACTCCTAGTGCTGTCCTTTTCATGGCGCGTCTCTCTTTCGTCGGGCTGCGAGTCCTCACGGTTATCGGATGGTAGGACCTCGAGGTTGAGAAAACAATGGAACGCACGCTGCCAATGGAGGCCTAGGCCCGGCACTGCGTCTGGAGCGGGACTCATCGGCTGGGCCAGGGCATGTGGACGGCTTCTGTTCACCTGAAGCGCCCGCACTGCTACCTTGGCTGGATGGAACGATCACTGGTGAGGCCAAGGAACCGCAAGATCCTCGCGGGCGTGTGCGCTGCCCTCGCTGACCGCTTCGGCGTTTCCGTGAAACTGGTCCGCCTCGGATTCGTGCTGTTCGGCTTCTTTGGCGTCGGTGAGCTCGTCTACATCGCGCTGTGGATCCTCATTCCGAAAGCCAGTTAGCGGCAGGTTCGACGGCGGCTGCCGGCTGAGTGCCGACGTCGCCAACGCGCCGCCGGCGGCCGCGGCGTTGCGTAACGTGCCGGGCACCGAGAGGGCGGCGGACCGCCGGCCCGCCGCCCCACACAAGTTCGCTGTACGGGCGCTTGTCCTGGTCAAAATCAACCTCTACTGCACCCGCGACCCCGGCAGGTACCAGGCCAAGGATGACGTGAAGGGTTCGCTGGGCAGGTTTCCGGCGTTCCACGAGTCGGTGGACCGCACCACGGGAGTGTGGCCGTGGCCGTCCTTGAGCACGGCGCGGACCGTGGCGGTTCCGGCGACGATCACGAGTCCGAACAGCAGGACTACGAACAGTTCCATTTTTGGTTCCTCAGGGGTTGAGCGGATTGGATGGCTCCAGTGTCGGCAGCCACCGTGTGAGCAACCGTGTGAATCCCTGCGACTTAATTTCCCGGGACGCCAAAGAGCCCGCGGCGTAAAATGACTCCTATGGCCGAGACGTGGATCCGCCTCCTCGGTCCGCCAAAGATCGAGTCCTCGGGCACCGCTCCCCCACAGCCCAAAGGCCGCAAAGCCTGGGCTGTGCTGGCCTACCTTGCCCTGCAGCCGGACGGCGTGAGCCGCTCCCGGACCGCCATGCTGCTGTTCCCGGATGCCGCGGATCCGCTGGGCGCCCTGCGCTGGAACCTGTCCGAGCTGCGCCGGACCCTGGCTGGCGTCTCCATCACCGGCGACCCGCTCCGGCTGGCGCTCCTGCCGCCGTGGCATTGCGATGCCTTGGACCTCATCGGCTCGGCCAACGGCCACGGCCTGGACCCCCGAACGGTTAACGGCCAACTGCTGGAGGGGCTCTCCTTCGCGGACAACGCCGTCTTTGATTCCTGGCTGGCGGACCAGCGGTACCGGCTCGAGAACTGCGTCCAGTCGCTGCTGTACGAAGGGGCACTGTCCGCCCTCGCCGCGGGCGCCCCAGCCGACGCCGTGGAACTCGCCTCGCTGGCACTGCGCCGCGATGCCTTCCACGCGGACTGCACCGCGGTCCTGGTGAAGGCCCTTGTCGCCCTGGGCGATCACCGGCGGGCGCGGGAGGAAGTCGCCAAATGCGCGGACCTCTACCACCGTGAGCTGGGCCTGCCGCTGCCGGCGGAAGTCCGCCGTGCCCTGGCCGACTCGGAGCCGGTGGCCGACCCCGAGCTTCACGCCACCGTTGCCACCGTCCGGTCCTATCTCGACGCCGGCAGCGCCTCCTTGTCGTCGGGCGCCGTCGACCGGGGGCTCGACCAGTTGCGCCTGGCCGTCGTCCTGGCCCAGCGGACCGCGGACCGGCATCTCGTGGCCGAGTCGCTGGTGACGCTGTCCGGGGCGCTGATCCACCAGGCGGGCGGGCGCGGCGCCGAGGTGGCCGACTTCCTGCACCGCGCACTGTCGGCGGAAGCGCCCGACGGCGTCTCCCGGACTGCCGCCGCGGCGTACCGCGAGCTGGGCTACTTGTCGGTCCAGCGCGGGGTGCCGGACCGTGCGGCCGGCTGGCTGGACCGGGCGATTCAGGCGGCCGAGGGAATCCCGGAGGAGCGGGCCAGGATCCTTGCGATCCAGGGCATGCTGGCCTCGGACACAGCGCACTATGGCGATGCGGTGGCTGACTTCGCGGAGTCCAGAAGGCTCGCCAAGGCGGTCCCGAACCGCCGGCAGTTGGCGTTCAGCGAGGCGCTGCTGGGGCGTGTGCACCTGTTGCGCGGGGACCTCGGGCTGGCGGCCGCCGCCTTGGACCGGGCGCTTGAAGGGGTGGCTGCGGAACACTGGACCGCGTTCGAACCGTTTGTCGCCGGGGTCCGGGGTGAAACCTACCTGGCCGCCGGGCGGCTGGAGGAGGCGGCGGACCTGATCGACCGGGCCTGGGTGATGGCCGAACTCGCCGGCGACCACTGCTTCCTGGCCCTGGCGGCCGGGGCCGAAGCCCGGCTGTTCCTGGCCCACGGCGACCTCGCTGCCGCGGAACACTGGATCGACCGGGGCCTCGAGCCGAAGCCGTGGTACCTCTGGTACACGGCCCGGCTGCTGGATGTCGCGGCGGAGGTCACCATCGCCACGGGCTCGCCGCGGGCATCCCAGTTCACAGAGCGGCTGGCCAGTCTGGCCAGCCGGAGCGGGATGCGGGAGTTCGTGGTGCGGGCGCAGTCACACCGGGCGGCACTCGGCGACGAGGCCGCGGCCCAGTCCGTGCCCTGGCTCGCGAAGGAAATCGACAACCCCGCGCTGACCGCGTTCCTGGCCCGCCGGCACAGCGTCTCCCTTTGAGCTGACCGGCAGTGAGCTGACCGCCGTCGAGCGGGGCCGGAGCCGGTTCCGGAAGCCCGGTCCCGCCGTCGTCCGCGCTCCCGTGAAGCCCACCCCCAACTGACCGGCAGCAGGGGCCGCTTCGGGGGCTCAAAACGGGCCCCATCTGCCAGCTATTGGGGATGAAGCACACCCGGGTTAAACAAAAGCAGGGCCCGTCAAAGACGGACCCTGCTCGAAACCTGTAAGGTTCCGGACTCAGAAGAGTTAGCTGGAAGCTAAGTCTTAGAGAGCCTGGATGTTTACGGCCTGGGGACCCTTGGGGCCCTGCTCGGTTTCGAAGGAGACCTTCTGGTTCTCTTCGAGGGAGCGGAAGCCGGAGGAAGCGATCGCGGAGTAGTGTGCGAAGACGTCCTGTGAGGAGTCATCGGGGGAAATGAAGCCGAAGCCCTTTTCAGCGTTAAACCATTTGACGGTACCAGTAGCCATTATTTTTTGTCCTTCGTGAAGGTGGAGGAAAAGTCCCGACTTTCGGGTCCTCCGGTGTGGGGTGCTCAAAACCGCTGCTTCAGAAGAACAAGGTCTCTCAACCTTGCGTACTGCCTGAACTACGAACTGCATAAACACAACAACAGGATCAACTCTACAGGAGATTTGCGGGGCGGCTTACCACAGCCCCGCCGTCCTGCCGTCCGCGGCAGGCCCGCCCGGCCCCGGCCGGGTCCCGCACCGGACCGGCAGGCCGTCTGTACCGTACCGGGCCGCAGGCATATCCTGCAGGAAGACCAGCCCGCCGCCCGTTATAAGAGGGAGACTCATGGAAATGCCGAAAGCGTCCGACGCCGACAAGGACCACTTCCGCTCGGTGCTGCCCGACCATCCCGAGGTGGTCGTCAAGCCGATGTTCGGGAACCTGGGGGCCTTCGTGAACGGGAACATGTTCGCCGGCCTGTTCGGCCCCACCATCGGCGTGAAGCTGGACGAGCAGGACAAAGAGACGCTTGAAAGCACCGAGCGGACCGTTCCGTTCGGGCCGCCCGAGCGCCCCATGGGCGGCTACACCGGACTGCCGGAAGTCTGGAACGCCGAGGGCGACGGCGACAAGGCACGGGCCAAGGCCTGGGTGGAGAAAGCATTCGAGCACGTGGCCGGGCTGCCGCCCAAGGAGCCGAAGGCTTCCAAGCCCCGGCCCAAAAAGTAGCCCCCGCCGTCGGACTTCTGATTGCGGCGCATGGCCTCTCGAATTCGGAGGCGCCTGATGAGCCGCTGCAAGAGAGTTGTTCAACGCCTAAGGCAGGGTCAAGTTCACGAGTTCTGACCGGCTCCCTGTCGTCAGGTCCTCGGTCAGGACCAGGGCGCCGACCTCGGGGCAGTGGTATTTGTACTCCCGCGCGTTCTTTTCCAGCGGCGTCCAGTCGTAGACCTTGACGCAGTCCTTGTAGGTGCCGGATTTCGTGGTGACGGTCTCGCCGGTCGTGACGGTGTCCCGGATATCCTCCGCATGGCCGACGTAAAATTCCTGCCGGTAGGAATCGCCGGGGCGCTGCTCGGCCTTCATCCAGATGCCGGCTTTGGCCCCGTCTTTTCCATGCAGGAAGCTGCCGGAGTGGCTCAGCAGGATTCCATTCGAGTAGTTGTCCACGTCCTCGCCGAAGTACCACACGTCGCCGTTCTTGTGCTGCGCCAGGTAGTCCCGGGTTTCCTCGACGAGCTGCCCGTTCTTGTATTCCTTGTCCAGATACACCACCGTCTCCACACCCGCGATGGTCATGGTCTCGGGCAGGATTTCGATCTCGACCCTCTCGGCGACCTTTCCCTGTTCGGCGGTCTCGTACGTCAGTTTCTTGCCGACCGGGAGGGCGAAGTATTTATTGGTGATCTTGGTGGTGAAATCGGCAGGATTGATCTGCGGGTTGTACTCCGCGGTACTGCTCTTGTTTGTGGTGTCGAAGCCAAACAGCGACACCCCGCCCACAACCAGCAACAGCACGATGACACCAAAAAAGATTCTGGTTCGTGGATTCATGACCTTCCCACTCCTTCTGAGCAGAAAATCCCGTCCGGGTCAGAGCACCGCTGCGTGCTCATGGCCACGTAGAAAAGGTAGGGCAGTCCGCATCGAACCAGGACACCCTTGACGAACACCACGCGTGGAGAGGCACCGCTTCCCCGGAGCGACAGAGAAGAAACCAACGGTCGCAGCGGGCAGGCACCGTCCGGCTTTATTTTGCCCGAGTCTCTTCGGGGAAGACCAGAGGCTTCCGGGCTTTACGGGACACTATTGCGCGAGCTGCTGGCCCCTGCCGGCCTGTAACCGCGGCACCCGCTTGAACGCCCGACGGCGGCCACCCTCCGGAGTGATGGTGCTGCAGCCGGGGTCCGCGCTACTAGTAACCCGACGTCGCGTCCGCCATCTCCCGGACGGGCGGAGTCGCAGGAATGACTTTTGCGTCCGGGATGTTCGGGGTTTCCGCCCGTGTGTCGCGGCGGGTCCGGCGCGCAACGGCGCGGCCTGCCGCCGTCGAGAGCCGGTGGGCGGGCTGTTCCACGTAGCGGAAGAACAGCTCGGCGATTCCGAACGAGGCGGCCACGGAGAGCGCGAGCGCCAGGGGAAGCGAGACGGAGCGGAGCAAGGTGACGCCGGCCAGGATGATCGGGAGGTGCACCAAATAGAGGCTGAAGGACACACGTCCCAGCCATTGCGCCACGGCCGTATCACCGAGCTTCTTGGCCGAGCCGCAGGACACGAACAGCAGGACGATCAGCAAGGCCCCCACGGTGACGACGGCCTCGACGCCGGGGATCGGCTGCTCGCGGCTGATCCATTCCGCGTTGGCCAGGAACAGGCCGGCGGCGGCCACGAAGAACCAGACAAAGCGCGGCCAGGATTGGGTCAGGTCGCGGACCCGCTCACGTTCAGCGCCGAGGACGGCCCCGATGGCGAAGATCGGGAGGTACGTCAGCCAGTCCACGTCCTGCACCCCTCCCACCACAGCGAGCAGGAGGGCAAGGCCGATTTTCACGTGCCAGAGGCGCCGCCAGCGGAGGGCGAGAAAGACGTAGGCCGGCAACAGGAGGGAGAACGCGACCTCCCATTTGAGTGACCACAGCGGGGTGTTGATGGTGCTCGCGCTCAGCATCAGCAGTCCGTCCTTGAGGACCTGGCCCACGCTGGGGTGGGTCACGTACATGTCCGCCCACGGACTCTGCAGCGGCGACGCCGTCCGGGGAATCATCAGGACCAACGCCACGGCCACCGCCAGGGACGCCCAGGCCGGCAGGTAGAGGCGGAAGAAGCGCTTGGCGTAGTACTGCGCCCAACTCCTGGCGGCCCCCGGCCGGGTGAACGGCAGGACCAGCACGAAGCCGGAGAGCACAAAGAAGACGTGGACCGCCGGAGTGCCGTTCCAGAGGACGTGCAGTGGAGAAAAGACAGCCCATGACTCGGCGGTGGTGAGTTCCGTGGAGCGGTCGCCGTTGACAGCGCTCCCGATTCCGGGGAGCGTCGACATAACGTGGCAGGCGACAACCACCAGGGCGGCAATCCCCCTGAGGCCATCCAGCTGAGTGACTCTTGATTGACCAGACTTAGAGCGCATTCACCTTATGTTACCAGTTCGTTACATTGCGTCCCTCGCCGGACGATGGTTCCCGAGCCCGGCTTCGCGGCTTCGGGACGGCCCCTGCCCTTGCCGTCGTTGCCGCGGGAGACGTGGTCATCGTCTTCGCCGTCGGCGGGAGGTCCAATTGCCCCCTCGATGTGGGCCTCCCCGAGAAATAGTTCCGCATCACCGGACTGGATGCTCCCCGCGGGTCTAGGGTGAGACGGTCGGCACCCGCCGCGAAAACCCTCAAGGAGGGTGCATGACTTTAAGCCAGTCCAGCTCCGAACAATTCGGACAGCATCTGAAAAGCGTCGGCGGCTCAGAGGCCGACGCCGACGGTTCCACCTACGTCGTCACGGAGGAAGACACCGTGGAAAGCGTCGTCTCGGGCCTGCGGATGAAACAGCAGGAGCACGGAAATCAGGCCAGCGAGCCCTCCGTCCTCCATGCGTCGGCCCAAGTCCTCATCAGCAGGCGTGATGAGCAGGATCCGGCCCATCACGCCGGGACCTCCCAACCGGGGACGTATCAGCTGGACATTCACTTCGGCGGGGGCCACAGCACCCGGGAATCCATCCCCGAAAAAGACCTGGAAGCCGCCCAGATCTGGGCCCAGGGCCGGATCGACGCCGATGCCGCGGACTTCGGTGCCATCTATTTTCCCTCCGGCGGCGGCATTGCCCCCGGAACGGGTGCACTGGAGTGCAGCTACGACCGTGCGGTGGGCTGGTACCGGTAAGAAAACCGGACCTGTCGAACCCAGCCGACAGCTCTTGTCACGCAGTTAACCGCTCATTCACATCGCACTCGCAACCTGTCCAACCGGCCGCCGTACGGTCGACGGCATGGACAACATTTCACGCAGATCCCTTCTTTCCGCCGGCCTCGGGGCCGGGCTCGTCGCCGCCTGGCCGGGTACCGCCGTCGCCGTTTCCACCGCGGACGACGCCGGCCTCCGCACTGATCCGTTCCTGCTGGGCATCGCCTCCGGCGAGCCGTGGCCGGACGGCTTCGTGATCTGGACCCGGCTGGCCCTGGACCCGGTGGCCGGCGACGGCCAGGGCGGGATGCCGTCGCGCAACGTCGCGGTGGCGTGGGAAGTGGCCGAGGATGCCGGCATGCGCAGGGTCGTAGCCCGCGGCGTCGAACACGCACGGATCGAAACCGCGCACTCCGTGCATGTAGAGCTGAAAGGCCTGCGCCCGGGACGCGAATACTTCTACCGGTTCCGCACCGGCAGGCACGTCAGCGCGGTGGGCCGGACCCTCACCAGCCCGGCGCTGCACGAGACTCCGGCGGCGCTGGCCATGGCGTTCGCCAGCTGCGCGCAGTACGAGCACGGCTATTTCACCGCCTATGCGCGGCTGGCGCAGGACCACCCGGACCTGGTGCTGCACCTGGGCGACTACCTGTACGAGTACAAGAAGGACAGCTACGTGATCGGAGGCGGCAACCCGCGCGACCACGAAGGTCCCGAGACCACCACCCTGGCCGGCTACCGGCAGCGGCACGCGCAGTACAAGGCCGACGCCGACCTGCAGGCAGCGCACGCGGTGGCGCCGTGGCTGGTGGTGTGGGATGACCACGAGGTGGACAACAACTGGGCGGATGAGGTCCCGGAAAACAGGGATGCCGGGCAGCTGAACGACACCTCCGAGCATTTCCGGCAGCGCCGTGCGGCCGCGTTCCAGGCGTACTACGAGAACATGCCGCTGCGGGCCTCGTCCGTGCCGGCCAGGTTCGACATGAAGATCTACCGCACCATCCAGTGGGGCCAGCTGGCCAACTTCCACATGATGGACACCCGGCAGTACCGCGACGACCAGCTCGCCGGCGACGGCTGGAAGAAGAACGTGGCCGGGCGCTTGGCCGAGGACCGCACCATCACCGGCGCGGAGCAGGAGAAGTGGCTGCTGGACGGCTTCCGGAACTCCACGCAGCGCTGGGACATCCTGGGCCAGCAGGTCTTCTTCGCCGAGCGGGACAGGAACCAAGCGCCGGAGATCGACGACGTCTCCATGGACGGGTGGGACGGCTACGCCGCGTCCCGCCGCCGCATCACGCAGGGCTGGGTGGACGCGAATGTGCGCAACGCCGTCGTCCTCACCGGCGACGTGCACCGCAACTGGGCCAACGACATCAAGGTGGACTACAGGGACCCGGCGTCGCCCGTGGTGGGCTCGGAACTCGTCTGCACGTCCATCACGTCCACCGGCAACGGCTCAGGCTCCACAACGGACCCGGTAATGGCCTGGAACCCGCACCTGAAGTTCTACAACGACAACCGCGGCTACGTGAACACCCGCATCACGAAGGACGCGATGACCGCTGACTTCCGGACGCTGGACTACGTCACGACGCCGGGCGCGCCCGTCAGCACGAAGGCGTCGTTCGCGATCCGGGACGGGGTGCCGGGGCTGCAGTAGCGCCGCTCCCCCAGCCCTGCGCCACTTACAAGACGCAGTTGGGCTGGTAGGCCGGATCAGCGGGACCGGACGCCATGCTCAGTGCGTGGGCCACAAGCTGGTGCACCACGGGGTCGTTCGGCGTCTGGTCATGTTCGATCGGATCGGCCGGGCACTTGTCCTGGATGGTGATGTTGGTGATCTGTCGCGCCGGCCCGTCGAGGAACTGGCTGTTGTAGGGAATGACCACTTCGTCGTTCACCGTGGAGATGACGGTATAGGAGGGTCCCGCAACCGTATCGCCGATGGAGTTGAGCTTCTGCATAAAAGCCGACCCCGCTTGCTGGTCGGCGCAGGCGGCACAGCCCGCGCCGGTGTAGTTGGGGTCCGGGACAACGCCCGGCTGCGGGACAACCACGCCTTCGGTGCCGTGATTGGAGGGTGCGATCCCGATGAGATGGTGGACATTCTTGGCGCCGCCGAGGAAGCCCATGTAGTAGCGGGGCATCATGCCGCCCTGGCTGTGGCCGACGAGATCCACCTGCTTGGCGCCGGTGGCGGCACGCACCTTATCCACGAACGGGGCGAGCTGCTGCGCTGAATCGGCGACCGGCGCGGTGGCATACACGCCGCTGGTCTCGCCGTAGTTGAGGGCGAAGACGCAGTACCCGGCGTTCTTGAGGTTTGGCGAGAGGGTGGACCAGTTCTTGTCCATGCTCTCGAAGGTTCCGGGCACCAGGATGACCGGATACGGATGCTCGGCGCTCGGCTTGCAGGACCAGTCATTGGCACCCGGCGGGGAAATCTCAACAGGTTCCGCATGGGCGGGGGCCACGGCCAGGGAGCCGGCCAGAACGGCAGCAGCGGCGGCGGTGGACAGGACTTTTGCGAGCATTGACATGGAAACCTCTTTGTTCGTGTGTCAGCGGGCTGCGGGGCCGGCAGTAACCGTTGTACTGCGGGTCGGCCAGCGTTGCCCGGTTACTCAACAGTAGGCAGCCCGGAGCCCGATCCGGCCATGATTTTGCACGGATGTGCACCAAAACCGGCTCTGAGGGCGAGCCCTGTCTGCCCTGAAATGACGCCCCGCTCGAGAAACAAAGCTACTGGTCAGTACCTTCTTTTCACCCGAGACGGCCTGAGAAAACGGTCCACA
Source organism: Arthrobacter sp. 10L424 (assembly GCF_056395325.1). Lineage (NCBI taxonomy): Bacteria > Bacillati > Actinomycetota > Actinomycetes > Micrococcales > Micrococcaceae > Arthrobacter > Arthrobacter sp. 10L424. Next base: position 11,156 of record NZ_JBFTJH010000013.1, read on the forward strand.
GCGCCTGCACAAACGTGCATTCGGCGGCCCGTTTGCGGCGCCGGGCACCTCGTCCTCGTGCGCGCAATACGAGCACGTCAACTTCACCGCCTACGCGCGGCTGGCGCAGGTCCCCGCGGACTTGGTGCTGCAGGCTCGTGGTGCAAGCTGGACGACGTCGGGGACGTGCCCGGCTCCGTCGGCTCTCCCTGCCGTCGGACTTGCGGAAAACCGTCGTGACGCCCGCGGTACCCGGTGTCTAAACGTCCGCAAGGTACTTGACGAGGCCTTCGAGCAGTTCATCCCGGAACTGCTCGTCACCGTCCTCAATAGGGCTCGTCGCGACCAGATGATGGCCGCCCTCCCTGACCTGATACCAGCTTGGTACCTTCCGCAGGACCCAGGTTCGAGTTGCGTTATGGAGCAACCCCTCGGTGTCCACTGCAAACCGTCGAGCAGCGTCGGCCCCCAGCGTGAATGACCATCCCTCCCCGACGCCACCGGCGAAGACCCATGGATGCGTGGACTGGTCGGCGCTGACGATGTCCTCCCTCGGTATTTGGCGGCGGCGGCAGACCTGCACGAACAGGTGCAGCGCCTCGGCGAAGACCGAATCTTCCATCGTCACAACTTACCCGCCGGCCTGCAAAACCCGGCAAAGCTTCGGGTGCTTCGGCGGGATTGCGAGAAGAAGCTGCGAGGACCGCAGTATTGTGAGCCCGAAGGTACGATCTCCCTAGCTGCAGCGCTGCAGGGAATCGACCGGACTGAAGATTGATGGGGGACGACGGAATGGTGGAACTGAAACGCATCTACTGGAGCCGCCAGGCTCTGCGTGCGGCCTATTCGGCGGTCGTTGTCTGGTTGGGCGCCTCCGTTTTCCTGGCGCTCATGCCGAAGGCGACTCAGCCGGTCAACCGCAGCGCGGCCACCGCCGCTGAAATTCTTCGCGGACTGTTCGACGGCGTTCTGGCTGCGGTCAGCGTCCCCGGGCTTTTCCTGGTGGTTCTGACGATTGTTGCGGCCGTCATCCGCGCCAGAGATATAAAACGCAGGGACCCGATCCGGCGTTTCAGCCGCCAGCAACGCCGGGAGGGCATGGCACGCGCTGGTGGCCAGTGCGAGATGGAGGCCGGACTCCGGCGGCGGTGCCCGCGTCCCGCTGAGCATGGTGACCATTTCTACCCGTGGTCCAAGGGCGGATCCACCAGCCTGCAGAACTTTGTCGCGGCCTGTGCCAGGTGCAACCGGACTAAGGGAGCTGGGGTTCCCTCGCCCGGTCAACAGTCAAGGATGGCGCGACGGCGGCAGGCGTACGTTGCGCAGGGTGGTCCCGTCAGCATCGGCGCCCGGCAGCCGCTCTCCTAAGCTGCCGAGCGCCAACTCGCGCCAGTACCCTGCCGAACACTCGCTCGCCGCGACCCCACCCATCGCACGTCAGAGCCGCCTCGCCCCAAGAATAGACACTCCTGCACCCCGGGATATCCGGGGTCGCATGAGGCCCCTACCGGCTACTCCCCGCGTGCCGTCGAGAGGTGCCCGGCGGCCGCGATCTCCAGATGTGTCAGGTCCGATGCCACGGTAACGAAGGTAAAGCCCTCCTCGATGCGCTGGCGGGCGATCTCACCGCTGGCCGTGTGAATGGCGGCAATCACACCCGCGGCCTGCGCGGCCTCTCGGATAGTGACCAGCGCCGCGTTGAACTCCTCCGCCACATCAGGGTCGTTCGGGTACTTTCCGCCCACGGCCAGGCACAGGTCGGACGGGCCGATGTATACACCGTCGATGCCCTGCACCGCGCAAATCTCTTTGACGTTCGCAAGGCCTTCCGGCGTCTCGATCATTGCCAGGCACAGCACCGTGGCGTCCGCTTCTGCCGGAGTGGGCCCTATCCGCAGCGCAGACCGCATGGGACCGTAGGACCGCATGCCGTGCGGCGGATAACGAACGGCCCGGACGGCCGCGGCGGCTTCCTCGGCGTTGTTGACCAGCGGCACAATGACGCCGGCTGCCCCGGCGTCCAGCGCCTGCCCGATGAACGCCGCGTTGTTGGACGGGACGCGGACGATTCCGGCAGCCCCCGCGGCATCAATCGCCATCAGGCCATGAAGCCAGCCCGAATAGCCCATGAGACCGTGTTGCGCGTCGAGCGCCACGTAGTCGTAGCCCAGCCGTGCCACGCGCTCGGTGGACACCGGTGAGTCAAGAACCACCCAGTATCCGACGACGGGTTCATTGGCTCGGGCTTTTGCGGCAAATGATGCGGCACTCATGGGGTATTCCTCTTCAGTTCAGACAATGCGGGCACATACGGATCAGGTGGGTTCGGGCAGGAGGGCTAGCGGTTGTAGTTGGGCATCGGGCCACGCGTCTCCGCAGCCACGGCGTCGCAGGCTGCCACGACGTCCTCCGGCAACGGTCCCTTGGCGGCGGCGGCAATGTTGGCCTGCAGCTGCTCGACCTTGGAACCGCCCAGCAGGATGGAACTCACTCCCGGCTTGCTCAATAGCCAGCGGAAGGACACTTCGGGCAGCTGCAGGCCGGCGTCCTCCGCGATGTCGCCGAGCCGACGGACGGCCTCGAAGAGCCTCGGGTCCCAGTAGCGCTGCTTGTACATCTCCGCGAGGCGGGAGTTGCCGAAGCGTCCGTCGGCGGGCGACTCGGTGAAGGAGTGCTTGCCGGTCAGCAGGCCACCACCCAATGGGTTGTAGACCATGGTCAGCAGCCCGGTGTGCTGGGCGAATTCGAGGTATTCGTCCTCGATCCGGGTGGCCAGCAGGTTGTACAGCTGCTGGGCCACAACCGGCCGCGGCACGCCGGCCGCGTCAGCCGCCGCGTTCAGCTCGCTGATCTGCCAGGCCGCGTAGTTGGACACGCCCCAGGCGCGGACCTTTCCGTCGCGGATCAGCTGCCCGACGGCGTCGAGCGTCTCCGTGAGCGGCGCTTTCCGGTCCGGCTGGTGGAGGTAGAACAGCTCGATGCGGTCTGTCGCCAGGCGGCGAAGGCTGCCCTCAACGGAGCGGCGGACGCCTTCGGCTGACAGCGGTGAGTTGTCGCCGGCGTCGGGATGCGGCATCCCGGCCTTGGAGGCGAGGATAACGTCGTCGCGGTGGCCCGGCAGGAGCTTGGCGAGGATTTCCTCGCTGGCTCCCCCGGCATACCCGTTGGCCGTGTCCACAACGGTGATGCCGGCGTCGAGCGCTGTGGAAAGCATGCCCTCGGCAATCTCCTCCGTGGCCGTGTCACCGAACGTCATGGTGCCCAGCGCCAGTTGCGAAACGGGAAGGTCCAGGCCCGCCACAATAATTCCTTGCATCAGATTGCTTCCTCCATCAGAGCGGGCTGTTTCACGAGCCCGTGCTTCACATTCATTGTCCGCAGCGTTCAGGCAACGGGGTTGACCGGTTCTTCATTGCGGAGCACCCGCGCCACGTCCGATACCACCATCACGCCCATCGTGGCGTTCGCCTGGTCCGTGAAGGCGCCGATGTGCGGGGTCAGGATGACGTTGGGTGCCGTCCGGATGGCGCTGTGCTGCTGCAACGGTTCCAGGCTGAACGCATCCAACGCCGCACCTGCAAGGGCACCCGCGTGAAGACGTCCGGCGAGGGCGTCTTCGTCAACCAGCCCGCCTCGCGCTGCGTTGATGAGGAACGCTCCCTTCTTCATCGTGGCGAGCGCGGCGGCATCCAACATCGGCGGATCGCCAGGAGTCCCCGGCATGTGCAGGCTGAGGAAATCGGCGGACGCGATGCAGTTCTCCAGGCTTGTCTGCACCGCGTCCAGCGGGTGGAAGATCTCCGCGGGAAGGTATGGATCGTAAGCCACCACCTTCATGTCGAAGGCGCGGGCCCGGCGGGCCACCGCCTGCCCGATCCGGCCAAAACCCACCAGGCCAAGGGTTCGGCCGGTAAGTTCGACGCCGGTGAAACGGTCCCAGCCTCCGGCCTGGGTCGACTGGTGGGCGGGAATGATCTGGCGGGCGAGGGCGAGCATCAGTCCGAAGGTCAGGTCTGCGACGGCGCCGGAGTTGGACCCTGGCGCGTTCACCACCCGGATTCCGGCAGCCGCGGCCGCGGCGCAGTCGATGTTGTCCACTCCCACACCGTGTTTGGCAACGACCCTGAGGTTGGGAGCCGCAGCGAAGACGGACGCGTCCACGGCGTCCAGGCCCACGATCACTGCCGCGGCATCCCCGATTTCCCCGGCGAGGTCGCTGGCGGAGAGCGGGTGCGGCTTGACCGGCCGGCGCACGGTAAAGCCATGGTCCTCCAGTGCCTGCCAGGGTTCCCTGGACTGCTGGCCGAAGCTGGGGGTGGTGATGAGGATTTCCACGGAAAGAAACTCCAAACTCTGTGAGAGGGTCAGCCGATTTCCACGCCGAAGACGGTGAGGACGGAGTAGACGCCGATGAACAGAACGGAGAGGCTGCTGAAAACCAACGCTATCGTCCAGAAGTTGCTGGAGCGGAAGCGGCGGTCAACCTGCCGCCGTAGATGCCAGACGGCGATGACCACCGCCACCAGGAAGATTCCCGAAGCGACGCCGCCGATCTGCACCATGATGACCGGCGACTTGATGACGAGGAAACTGGCGGCCCAAATGATCGGCATGACCACCGTGAGCACGGAGATGATGCGCTTGCGCTTGGCCACGTCCGCCCAGTCGAAGATGCCCAGGATGCCCAGGGTGTTGGTCCACAGACGTGGCACGGAGGCGGTGGAGGCAACCAGCGTGGAGTAGAGCACTGCGAAGGCACCGATCAGGAACACCCAGTGTGCCCAGCCGCCCATGGTGTCCGTGTACATGCGGGAGAGGGTGACGATCATGTCGTTGCCCTTGGGGACAAGGTTCTGCGGGTGCAGGACTGCCGCGCCGATGATGTAGAAGGAGAGCGTGCAGAGTGTGCAGATGACCCAGGAAACGAGGGCGTCGAGCCGCATGACCTTAATCCAGCCTTCTGCGCGTTCTGCGCGTTCGGCTGTGCCGTCCTGGGGCCCGGTCCAGCGGGCGTACCCCTTTTCGAGGCACCAGTAGGTGTACGTGGTCATTTCGTCCGAACCTACGCCTGTGAGCCCGAACATGGCGATGGCGAAGCCGATGGCGCCCGCCGGCAGGGCAAAGCTCAGGCCGGTGGCGAGGTCGTTCCCGGTATAGGCAAAGGAGGTCAGCGGGAGACCCAGGGCGAGCGCCGCGGTGACCACGGTGAAGACAACCACGGAGACAAACGCTGCGCGTTCAACAATGGAGTATTTGCCACTGACCATCATGGTGATGACGGAGGCCATAACAATCACAGTCCAAAACGTGAGGGACGGCGTTTCAAGCGGGCCGCTCATGACGGGGAACATGATGGAGATACACGCAACGGCACCGCCGATGATGCCGCCGCGCTGCAGGATTTTGGCGAAGTCCATCAGGATCCAGAGGAAGTTGATCCAACCGCCCCGGCGGGTCTTGGGGCCCACCTCGCCGTAGCCCTCAAGTGCGGTCTTCCCGGTGAGGATGGACCATTGGGCGAGCTCCATCTGGACCCAGACTTTAACGGCCGTGGAGACAATGACCAGCCAGAGGAGAACAAACCCGGCCTGTGCGCCCAGGGCGGTTGTTGTGATGAGCTCTCCGGATCCGACCACAGCAGCAGACAGGATGAGGCCAGGGCCAAGGTAGCGGAACCGGCCGCGGAACGTGGTGGGGGCGGCCACCGCGTCCTCGGGCCGGAGCTTGTAGGGGTCGGCCGGTTGGGCACGATCTTGTTCCGCTGTTGTCAGTTGCGTCGTCACAGCAGTCTCCTTCGACTATGTATGTGGAACAGCTAGGAAGCCCAAATCTGAACGACTGCTCTGAGCCAGTAGACCTGTAGCGCCGCTCACATTTCCACACTTGCGCGTTTCGCGCAAGTTCTATAGCGTGATTTATGCAATCCGAACTTTGAGGGAGACCATTTTGTCCATGTATGCCATCGCAGATGACCTGTCCGGTGCGGCAGAGGTCGCCGCTGCGTTGACAGGACTGCCTGCAGGCTATGCGCACATCGCGCAAATGCCGTTGCTGGCCACACCGGCTGCCCTAGACCTCCCCTCCCCCGGTGACGCGGACCCCGCCGTGGATCCCGGTTCCCGCCGCCCGGAAATCCTGGTGGTGGACTCAGGCAACCGGCATGCCGCGGGACCGGACGCCGCAGCCCGCATCCGTTCCTTGTTGGCTGCCCGTCCCGAAGGAAGCCACGTCTTCCTGAAGTTCGATTCCCTGCTGCGCGGCAACCTGGACGTAGAGCTCGCCGCAGCAATGGAAACGGGTCCCGTCGCGTTCTGCCCCGCACTTCCGGACCTGGACCGTACTGTCCGCAACGGAGTGCTGAGGATCAAGGGCATCCCGCTGCACGAGACCAATCTGTGGCAGGCGGAGTCAGCGGACCCCGGTTACTCAATAGCCTCCCGTCTTACCGTCACATCGCCCGCCGTCGTACCCCTCAGCACTATTCGAGGCGGCGACCTGCAGGAGGTCCTCGCGGGACACGCGTCCGAAGGCCGCCTCGCCGTGTGTGACGCCGAAACAGACGACGACTTGGACCGGATCGCGGCGGCCGCGCTGGGCCAGGGCATCGTCCTGGCCGGCGCGGCAGGCCTGGCCGCAGCCATGCGCCGGAGCCGCCCGGCGCCGTCGGACGCGTCTTCAGCGACAGCGCCGCGGCTCAGGCAGTCCCCCGCGATGTTCATCCTCGGAACGGCAAGCCCGTCAACGCGCGCCCAGCTGACCGAACTGCAGCAGATGGGGGTGCCGGTCCACCGCTTGCTCCCTGCTGACATCCCCTCCTTTGATCCCGGCGGCGAGGGCTCTACCGCCGTCGTGGTCGAAGGGCCCATCGACCCTGCGCGCTCGGCGGCAATCGTTCAGTCACTGGCACAACTGGCCCGGCGCGCCCATGCAGGCCGCCACCTGGTCCTCAGTGGCGGGGAAACCGCCCGGGCAGTGTTGGACGAGCTGGGGATCCGCAGATTGCACCCGCTGGCCCAGGCCCACCCCGGCGCCGTCGTCAGTGTCACCGACTCCGGACGCCTGGTGGCCACGCGCCCCGGCAGTTTCGGGGACCGCCACAGCCTTACCCAAATCCTCTTGACCATGCAGGCACTAGAAGCCACCAACCCTGGAAAGGTCTCATCATGAGCACCCCCTACATCGCCGTCACTATGGGTGACGGCGCCGGCGTCGGACCGGAAGTCGTTGTGCCGGCCGTTCTGGACCGGAACATCCAGCAGGAGTGCCGGCCCGTGGTGATCGGGGACGCGCTGCGCCTCCGCCAGGCGGCGGACACTCTGGGCATCGAGGCGGACATCCGGGCGATTGACAACGTTGAGGACGCGGAGTTCACGCCGGGCAGGGTCAACGTCATCGACCTGGCCCTCCTGCCCGAGGACCTGCCGTGGGGGCAGCTCTCCCCGGTGGCCGGGCACGCCGCCTACGAGTACATCCGGGTGGCCAGCGAGCTGGCCATGGCCGGAAAGGTGCAGGCCATCTGCACCGCGCCGCTGAACAAGGAAGCCCTGCACGCTGCCGGGCACATCTTCCCTGGGCACACCGAGCTGCTGGCTCAGCTGACGGGCACGGAGGAGGTGTCCATGATGCTCTCCACGCCCAAAATCCGGGTGATTCACGTGACCACGCACATCGGGCTGATGGATGCGATCCGCAAGATCAACCCGGACCTGGTGGAGCGCACCATCCGCCGCGGGCATGAGGCCCTGGTCCGTGCGGGCATCCCGAACCCGAAGATCGGTGTATGCGCTATTAACCCGCACGCCGGCGAGAACGGGCTGTTCGGGCAGGGGGAGGAAGCCGAGAAGATCGAGCCGGGCGTGAAGGCGGCGCAGGCTGCCGGCATTGACGTGGCCGGCCCGCTGCCGGCGGACACGCTGTTTTTCCTGGCCGGCCGGGGCGATTACGACCTGGTGGTGGCCATGTACCACGACCAGGGGCACGGCCCGGTGAAGGTGCTGGGCATCGAGGCCGGCGTAAACATCACAGTGGGTCTGCCGGTGATCCGGACGTCGGTGGACCACGGCACGGCCTTTGACATTGCCGGCAAGGCGATCGCGGATTCACGCAGCATGGTGGAAGCACTGCACCAGGCTGCGGAGATGGCCACCCGGCCCAGCATGGCGGTGTAGGCGCTAGCTTGCGGGACATGGTTAGGGGCACAGGGCGATGCTGCGGGAAGTTTGGCGGGTGCCGGAACTAGCATGGTAACCACGCCCACGCGAAGGAGACCGGGAATGCTGTCTGCAAATGCCAGGCGCGAGGAGATCTACCACCTTGCCGTCACCACCGGCCTGGCGTCCGTGGAGGAACTTTCCGCCCGGTTCGAGGTGACGGCATCCACCATCCGCCGCGACCTGGCGTTGCTGAACGGGCAGGGCCGGCTGGCCCGCACCTATGGCGGGGCAATGGCCCTGGGCGCGCACCCGGAGGCGTCTCTGCGGCAGCGCACCGGCGAGGCGTTCGAGCAGAAGCATGCGATCGCCCGCTGGGCGGCGTCCGTGATCCGGCCCGGGGAGAACATCCTGCTCGACGCCGGCTCCACGGTGGGTGCCCTGGCGCATGAGCTGCGCGGCTTCGAGCGGTTGTCGGTGACGACTCCGGGCATCAACACCATGCAGGAGCTGGCCGATTCGGACGGCATCCAGGTGGACTGCCTGGGCGGCAGGCTGCGGAGCCTAAGCCAGAGTTTTGTGGGTCCGCTGGCCGAGGCGGCACTGGAGCGGATGAGCTTTGACCGGGTGTTCCTGGGTGCCGACGCCGTCACCGCCGAGGACGGCATCTGCGAGGCCGACCATGCCCAGACCCGGCTCAAGGAACTGATGGCGCGGCGCGGCAGGGTTGTGTATGTGCTGGCGGATTCGTCCAAGCTGGGCCTGCGACCATTCCACGCGTGGGCGCGGCTCGCGCTGCCGTGGACGCTGGTGACGGACGACGGCGCCGACCCGGGACAGGTGCAGAAGTTCCGGGAGGCGGGGGTTGTGGTGGAGTTGGCAGCCATTGCGGGATCATCGGCGGGGGCCCCGGGCGGGTAGCCTGATCGCCTGTACCCCGCGCGGCCGCGGGCATATCCTGCAGGGAGATCCACCCGTGACCGTCAGTTGCCGGAGGAAGGCCGACGGAAATATCGAAAGCCTCCGACGCCGACAAGGAGCACTTCTGCTCGGTGCTCCCGCACCACCCTGAGGGTCACGAGGCCGGACTGCCACCGAAGGCCCCAAAGGCGAACACCGCAAGGAAATAGAGATGCAATCCCGCGTCGAAGAACCTGCGCAAAGCGTCAACACCCTCATCATCGGGGCCGGGCAGGCAGGCCTGGCCACGAGCTACTGGCTCAGCCGGGCCGGCGTCGAACACCTGTTGCTGGAACGGCGCGACACGCTGGGTGGAGCGTGGCAGGACCGGTGGGACGCGTTTTGCCTGAACACGCCGAACTTCTCGCTCGCGCTGCCCGGCATGCCGTATGACGGCCCCGCCCCGGAAGCATTCATGCCGCGGGATGACCTCATCGGCTATTTCCGGCACTATGCGGAGCTCATCGGCGCTCCTGTCCGAACGGGTGCGGATGTCACGCGTATGGCGCCCGCGGAGGGCGGCGGCTTCAGCGTGGCCACAACACAGGGCAGCTGGCGGGCCCGGAACGTGGTGCTCGCCACCGGCGGTTACCAGATGCCGAAAATCCCCGCGCTGTCGGCGCAACTGCCCAGCCACCTCCTGCAACTTCACACCGACAGCTACCGCAACCCGGGCCAACTGCCCCACGGTGCCGTGCTCATCGTGGGCACCGGCCAGTCCGGCGGCCAGATCGCCGAGGAACTGCTCGCCGTCGGCCGCGACATCCACCTGGCGGTGTCCACGTGCCCGGAAGCACCGCGCCGGTACCGCGGCCAGGACCTCCTCTATTGGATGATGCAGCTGGCGCAATTCGGCCCCGGCTACGGACTGAACGGCCTCACCGTGGGGCAGCTGCCCTCCCCCGCGGCGAGGTTCGCCTGCAACCCGCTGGTGTCCGGCGCCGACGGCGGCCACGACCTCCACCTGCGGGACCTCGGCCGCCGCGGCGTCCTGCTGCACGGCCATTTGGAAGCGTCCGACGACGGCGGCCTCGTCTTCAGTGATGACCTGCCGGAACGCCTGGACCTGGTGGAGTCGGCGTTCTACCAGCGGATGAAACCGATGTTCGACAGCTATATTGCCGCAACCGGGATGCCGGCACCGGAGCCGGAGCCGCCGCGCCAGGACCGCTGGCTTCCCTCGGAGCCGGCCCGGCTGGACCTCGAAGCCGCCAACATCACGTCGGTCCTCTGGGCCACGGGCTACCGGCTGGACTTCAGCATCCTGCACATCCCGGTGCTGGACGAATGGAACTACCCCCGGCACCACCGCGGCGTCACCGAACACCCGGGCCTGTACGCCGTCGGGTTGCCGTGGCTGACCGGGCACGGCTCGTCCATCGTGGCGGGCGTGGGCCGCGATGCCGAATACATCGCGCAGCACATCGCCGGGAACATCGCCGCCCGATGAAGGCGATGTTCCAGAGGCGTGGCTACCCGGTCAAGGCCCGTCGAAGTCCACTGGTACGGCGAGGCCGGCCGCGCTGAACCATTCCCTGGCCCAGGCCTGGACCGGGGGCATCGCGAGTTGCTCGGCAACACGCTCCGGCGGACCGTCGAACACGGACCTCCCCTCCTCCACGAGGTTCCCGGTGCCGCTGCCGGCGAGGAGCCCGAAGAGGGCAGGCTGGTCGAGGAAGGGAAGCTTCCCGCCGTCGCCGTCGGTAAGCACGCCCCAGCGCGAGGTGAACAGCGAAAACTCTTCCGGAAGGTCCCGGTGGTCTACCACGAGCGGGCAGGTTTCGACGTCGAGCTGGATCCGCCGGTAGTTGGGCTCCGTTTCGTCGAGGGCCAGCAGTTGGACATCGTCCAGCCACGACAGCCAGACCGCTGTGCACTCTCCCAGCAGCAGATACGGGGCGGCGGCGATGTAGCCGCCGTTGCTCACGTGCGCGGAGTGGCCAACGGCGATGTTGTGCAGCTGCCCCCGGACCAGCGGCAGGACCGCGCTCACAGGCTGGTGGTAGCTGGCGAATTTCCGCCGCATCACGTCGGCGCTTGAATTCGAGCCGATGGAGACCACCAAGGAACGGGCGTCCAGCGGTGCCGCGCCGGCTTGCGCGAGGGCTTCATCCAGCCCGGCCGAAAGCTCAAGAGGCCGGAATTCATTGCCGTCCATGACACCCGAGGCCACGGGCGGGTCCCACGGATACAGCAGCGGATCGAGATGGCCGGCGCCGCCGGCCCCGCTCAGTCCCAAGGACTCAGCCGGGTGAAGCCGTCGGCATCGTGTTGGAGCCTGATCAAGGTGGCACGCTTTCGTCCTTCGGGACTTCCAGTGTCCCGCACTTTTGGGGTCCTGAATACGGCCCGGCCAGCGAGCACCTGAGCCCACGTGCGTCCGTCCCAGCCGCCAACGCCTCCTCTCACTGGCAGGTCACTGGCTCCAGGTGGAATTCGACGCGGTACTTCATGAACCGGATGCTCCGTGCCATGGACAGTGCCCGGCGGATTCTCAGGTCATCTTCCTGGGCGATGATGACGCCTTCGACGGTCTGTCCGGGTTCGAGCAGGGCGTCCTGAACGAACCCCATGTAGCGCTGAGTCTGGCCCACTACAGCGTCGCTGGCCCTTCCCCGCTTCAGCTCGACGACCAGGAGGCGGGACCGGTCTTTGCTGATGGCGAGGATGTCCATCGGGCCGGTGTCGGTGGGGTACTGCTGCCCCACCGGCTGGCCGTCTTCCTCGTAGATGTCGTACTCCCGCCCCAGGGATGTGCTGGCCCAGTTGTGGACCAGGAAGTCCTCGAGTTGCTTCTCCATCTGGAACGCCAGCTGGTCTTCTACCTGCAATGAGATCGCCTGGACGATGGGCTGGGCCGGGTCGGCCAGCTGGGTGAGAGTCGCGAGCTCGGCTGTGTGGGCGGTGAGCTGGAAGACTGTCATCAGTGAGCCGGCAGAGGACGCCAAGGTCTGGCTCATATCGTCCCTGCTGAGCGAGCCCTTCCAATCGACGCGGCGCCGGTGGGGCAAGTCTGTGCCGGGGCAGTATTCGTAGCCGCCTGTGACGAGACCGTACTGGTAGGTGCGGTCGGGCTTCGGAGCCAGAACGAGATCGCCTTCGCTGATCCCCTCGCAGGCCGCCCACAAGTTCCCCATCGCCAGTCCTGCTGCAATCCGGCTCTTCCCGGGGTTCATCTCCAGAAAGACACTGTTCATAACTCCACGGAAAACTTCCGCTCCGGCGCCAAGGTGGGGTTTGATGTCATAGTCGCCGATGAAATCGACGCCCAGATAGCCGGCCTCGATCATCTGTTCCGCGAACTGGCCGCCTCTGCCTTGCCGTACCACCCATGCCGTCGTCATTGCTCTCCCAGTCTCGCTTGCCAGTGAAGGCGGTTACCATTTTTCTACCCCGAACCTATCCCACGGCAGTGACGGCGTTTGAACCCCCAGCCTCGCGCAAGCGTTAGTAGGCATTCCGAGACCGGCGCCTCAGCTTGTCCAACAAACGCGTAACACTTGTCGTACGCGGGAATTCCCGAACGCCACTAAGCGAGCGTCTTGTGCGGTAAGGGTCAGGCTGATTTAGATCCAGTCGGACCCTGGCCGACACGCTTCCAGATTTCTCCCTGGAGAGCATGCGCGAAAAACCCGGGAAGTGACGTCCCCGTTAGATTTCCGTCCGGAGCCCCATAGCTAGAGTTGGCTCTGGCTGGCCCGCTGCCGTCCTCAACCTCACTCCTAGAAGCAGGCCTATCTGACTTCTGCGAACTCCGGCGCGAACGTCAGTGTCACTCCACTTTCCGTGCAAAGACTTGACCAATGCTCTACGCGCTCGGGCTGCCGTTCCAAGACCAGAAAGAGTTGCGGCTCGAATCCTCGCGTGCGGAGACGGAACCCGTAGTCGAGGACCTGCCCCAAACCGTGGCGGATCTGAAAGATCTCGTTCTCGATCGTCAAGCTCTTCACCTCAGCCACTCCGCAGGTGCCATCCCGACGATCCCACGCCAAATCAAAATTGCAGCCAATACTAAAGGCCGATAAGGGGGTGAACCCAATATCCTCTAGATGGCGTGCCAATGCATCCTGCGTGCACGAGTGCGCTTGAAGCCCTCGGTCGACTGCATCCGGATCCCTGTAGCTATCTCCGGCGAGTGCGACAGGTTCGGCGAACTGACCCGACCGGTAGGGAGCTCCGAGAGTTCCACCCAACGAGGCCGGCAGGCGAGCGGCGACATCCGGAACATGCGGTGCGATTGTCGGAGTGGGGAATCCACGTCGCAGTTCATGAAATCCGGCACTGTCGATTATGACGATGCGGTGGCCCCAGCTTTGCATCCTGGCCACTTGTTTTTCTCTATTGCCATAGTCGCCGTACTTCCATTGTGAGCTGAAGCCTCGGACTAGGATATCTGTGGAATTTCCCACGTCTCCCTTAACCGACGCACCCATACCTCGTGCTATAGCCGCGAGGTCCGACCGCTCGTACTCTTCGTCCCTGCCCGTAAACACAACTTCTTTATCAAGCAGGTCGTAGACCCAATCAACTGGCACGGTTACCTTTCGGCTGCTTCCTTGCAATGGCTATGGGAGAACGAATCTATATCAAATCAATCTGCTTCTTGCACTGGAAGAGTCGGGATTCTCGTGGGCGCCGACCGCTTGGACTGGTCAGGCCCGTCGGGGATCCTCGCAGCGAGCCCGCCGTGCACCTTCCATTTGTAGCTGGAGGTTGCGGCGTCCGGCGAACTGGAACAGCCGACCCGGAGGACTACATCGAGGATGGATGCTGTCGTAACGCCCCTAAAGCTGCTGGGGGCGATCTAGCAGAAGCTGGAGTCGTCCCCGATAGGGTAGTAAGTCCACGCTTGGGCGCTGCAGCCTGCCCCTCTTGCCTTCACCCTGTCACCCGCGAAGATCCGCTCGCATCGATTGCCCTGGATCGGCTTCGTCTGAAGCTCCGAGGACTACTCTGCCGTGTTACCTGGGCGTATCCGATGGTGCACATTTGCTCGTATACCCTGTCTCGTTTGAAGGCAGCTTGCTGGTCCTGTTTAGAACAGCATGTTGAGACAACCTCCAGCCTTATTCTCCTTTGCCCACCATGTATTGCCCGTTTGGTCGGGCTGCCCGGCTTACTGTGACCGTTCGGTGCCGCGCTAGCGGTCGCGCCGCTGTATCTAGGTGCGGCTCAGGTGCGTAGAAATCGCGCCTTCCCACCCGCCAAATAGGCCTTTCTCATCTATGTGGCTCAAACCCAGTCTGGTAGGTCCCTCCAGATCCTCGTCGTCTTCCACCAACAACAAATCCGGAACCCAAGCTACGAAAGGCTCTGGTACTGGGATCTCCATAGTGATGAGATCCTTAGGCGGATCACCGTCTAAAACCTCTGTCACCTTGCCCGGCCGCATCAACGGGTGCATGACCGCCATTTGAGGCATTGTTACAGACGTATCGTCACCCAGAATGAATGTCCATTCTGCGCTCAATACCACTTGAGGAGTGACTCCGCGTGCAGCGGTGATTTGCATCGGAGATAGTTCGAGCGGCACTAAATTGCCTTCTAGTAGTAGTCGAGCTTGCCTGAGTCTGACACGGTCGCGCACCGAGTAGGAGCCTCTGAGCGGAGCCAAAGACTTCTTCGTCACTGCCTCGATGGCTGTCAGATCGATCAAGGTGTCAATCGATACGTCTATCCAGGCAGCCTTTTTTGGCTCCATCGGGGGGACCCTGAACGAGAAGAATGGCTTTTCGGCCACGAAGAACGTGACCTCCTCGGCTTGACTCATCTCACGCTGCAGCTTCGCTTCGGTCAGCATCATCAGGTTTGTGGTCGCCTCACTTGCCAACTCGACAAGGCGGATATTCTCCACCGTCCCGCCTTCCACAAGAAACGAGAACTCTGCGGTTACGACGCCCGCAATCAACACTGCCCAGTGCAAAGCATTATCGCGGGACCAACGTCGTGCAATGGCTGCATCGTAAGCCGCTACTACCGAGCCATCCGAAGCCGTCATCACAACCTCAATCTGGTTACGTGAGTCGTTTCGCAGTAGTACTGTCGGAGTGAATTGGTCCCACCCTTTTGGTGGAAAGCCAAGTGATGCGTCCATGTTCGGCATCGGAGCACCAACTGGGCCCACGTAAGCGACTCCCTCCTCGACTAGTTCATCAATGCCAACCACCACGTCTGTTGCGAGGGAGAGCGGGTCCAGCTCTATGGCACCGGACTGGTGCAGCTCCATGATTGCGTCGTGGGTTGCCAGACTCAACAGTGCAATTCGTGAGAATACGTTTACCGCTGCTGAGTAGCGTTCTTTGATCGGGAAACGAAGGCCCTGCCGCTTCGGGCCCTTGGGGTTTGAATGGACTAGGTCGGCATACATCCAGGAAGCAGCAAGTTGGATGTCTGTCACCTGTGGGCTCCTGTCGGCACCATCTCCACGCTCAGTCTGCACCCAGAACGCAAGTGCCCCGATACCTTGCAGATCGATCGCAGCCCATTCGGCCCTGAGAGTCGCCAACCGGCCCTTGATGTTGTCGATAGGTGAATCCCGCATGCTCTTCAAAAGTTGATGAAGAGCCTCAAAGACTTTTTCCGAGTAGATGGGCTCGGTAGCTAGTGTGAAAGGGCGCACGCGGGCGGCTAAAGATTCGAAAACTTCTTCATCTGGCAACTTGCGGCGCGTTGTAAAAGTGCCATCTAGTGTTACATTCCCGGTGATCTTGAAGCCGGCGAGTTCCCGCAGTGATTCACGATTCTGAGCAAGTGAGTGAGCAGCCACACGACGAGCGCGGAGAACAAACTGTGAAACTACTTTTACGTCGCTTTCGGAAGTCATGTAAGAACTCTGCCACGGCACCGCCAATCCCCCAGCCACAGGGAACGATGGGAAGCACCGGTTCTGTGCGCCGCTTTCCGCGCCATACGGCCCCTAGGACTACGAAGCGTCTTGCTAGGGCACCCACGACTTTGAGCGCATCTGACATGATGTCTACATGAACGACAAGCTTGCAGTGGAAGACCTCATCGACGATGTTGATGACGACGAGGAACCTGTAGAACTCAACGACGTTACCTCGGCTTTCGTCACAGATACAGCCTGGACGACAGAGACTATCCTCAGCCAGATGCGACGGGGCAATATTCAGCTTAATCCTCGATTCCAACGCCGCGACGCATGGGACCGATCCAGAAAAAGCCGTTTCGTTGAAAGCCTTATTCTTGGTCTGCCAATCCCACAACTGGTTTTGGCGGAGGATAAGCGACGCAAAGGTTCTTTTATCGTTCTAGATGGCAAGCAGCGCTTGCTGACGCTGGCACAATTCGCAAAGGGGTCATCGCTAGATAGCGATGCCGACGATTCCCTACGTCAGCTCTCGCTAGGTTCACTGGAAGTTCGTCCCGAGCTACAGCGTCTCTCGCTTGCTGACCTCGAATCTCGTGCAGACCGGGTACACGACCTCAACAGTTTCCTAAACCAAACTATCCGTACCGCGGTTGTCCGGAACTGGCCGGATGATGCATTCCTCAACTTAGTTTTCTTGAGGCTGAATACCGGCAGTGTGAAGCTTTCCCCTCAGGAACTACGGCAAGCCCTACATCCAGGGCACTTCACGGACTACTTGGACGATCACGCATCCGCAAGTGAACCCCTGCAACGAGCACTAAACATCACTGGGCCAGATTTTCGGATGCGCGATGTGGAGATTTTGCTGCGATACTTTGCCTTGAAAACTGGGCTCTCATCTTACAGAGGGAGCCTCAAGAACTTTCTCGACGATACATCCGACAAGCTGAATGTGCATTGGGAATCTGACGAATCAACACTTCGTAGCTTGGCGAATGAGTTTGACCACGCCGTCGATGCCACACTTACAATTTTCAAAACAAGTGCTTTCTCGCGTTGGAATCCGGATCGTAATTCATATGAGAATCGCTTTAATCGTGCAGTCTTCGATGTTATGGTCTATTATTTCAGTACACCCGAGATTCGCCATGCCGCGATTGAAAAATCTGAACTAGTTCGGGAGACATTCCAAAAGCTCTGTCGAGATAATTCAGCTTTCGTGGAGGCCTTGCAAACATCTACCAAAACTATCGAAGCGCTGCACACACGCCTCTCCGTTTGGGGTAACGGACTTGCCTCCGTAATTGACACGAACGTTCGCGTTCCGCAGCTCGACTCCGACCGCGTTCTGCAGCCCTGAGGTTTACCGTGCCAAGCATGCGATACGTCGAGATGCAGAAGAGGATTACAGCTCTTCGCCACGCTATGTTGCCTTCCCGATTCGATGCAACCGGGTTGTATCCGGAACGAGTACACCAGCGGGCTGCGGCATTCAGGTTGCTGGCTCACGCAGAATTCGAGTCATTCGTGGAAGATATTGTGACGGGTCACGTCGCGGCCCGCATTGCGCTCTGGACTGCGAACCGAAAGCCGTCCATCACACTTGCCACCCTCATTGCCTACGACGAGGTTGGCGGTAAACCGGCAACCTCCCTCGTTGATCCTGGACAGAAAGGCGCCAAACTTTTCCCCGAACGCTTAAGGGACGCCGCGCAACGCTTCAACCATCAAGTCCGCATGTTCAACCATGGCGTTCGCGAAATAAACATACTCAACATGGTGTTACCAATCGGGTTAGAAGCCAGTGAAATTGACCTCGTTTGGCTTGAGCGCCTCGATGGCTGGGCACAGGAGCGAGGAGACTTCGCGCACAAGTCGTCGGGGAAGATAGGTATTCGGCTCGATCCCGCGACGGAGTATGCGCAAGTCAAGGTAATCATGTTGGGCTTCAAAGACCTTGATCGCCGGGTAGCCTCATTACCGTAATTCAGAAGTTTCATGGGCCGGTGACGTTTTGCAGCTCATGAACGTGACGATCACACAAATGCGCGTCTCTTCGTTCCATCCGAATACGGGCGTTTGTGATGCTGAACTTTCAAAATGTATATATCTCGGCTCAACATTCAACCGGATGAATATACGCTGGACAATTGAAAAGGGCCGCATAATCTCAGGAAGCACTGCGATAGGGGCAGTACAAAGCGTGGAATCGGGCGGCAAACTGAAACAGCATCAGTCGGCATCACAACGTTCCCGGCGAGCTGGAACGGACGTACGTTCGAGCCCTTGGCGTCAGGGCGCGCTGGCACCAGGAACGGACCACGGCCAATATCGCTTCTGAACCCACTATCCCTGCCGATATCGGAAGGGATAGTAAGGTTCCCTGCGCCATCAGTCACGCGCTGGCCGAGCAACGGCCCTATGCCGCGCAATGCTGGTGCATGAAACCGACCAGGAATAATTGCAAGGGGCTGCCGCCAGCGCCGCTAACAGCCCAACGACGGTTCGCCCTCGAAATGGCGGGCGTGTAGAGCATGCACCTCGCCAGAATAGCGAGGCCGGCGGCCAACGGTAGGAACCTCCAAATCCGCCCCTTGGTGGGAGCGCGACGATCATCCCTTGCAACGTGCTCACGGGCAATATGATGAACACAGTACCGTTGAGCTGCCCCACTACGGGAGTGAATCAGAACCCGAGGGACAAGCACATCGCTGACCTTCGGATACGGCCTCGCCAGGAATGACGTCTAGGCCATCCGCGAAGATCGGTGCGCTGCAATCGGAGTGAGCTAATCGCGGAGGCGTCTTGGGTTTCAGCGCGGCTATTCACCGAGGTGTCTTCTCGGAGAGCCCCCGCTTCGGCGGACCGAGAAAACTCATCAAACTCGCATCCAAGGGCGAATTTGGCGGTAGCTCGCACTCCCAAACTACGAGGGCACTCCACCCCAGAGACTCCAATTCCCGCAGCTGTCGGGCGTCGCGCTCCTGATTCTTCTCGCGTTTCAGTGCCCAAAAATCTGTGTTCGTCTTTGGTAGCCGAGAGCCCACTGAGCAGTCGTGTCCGTGCCAGAAACACCCGTTGACGAAGATGACCTTTCGACGGGCCGTGAAGACTAGGTCGGGCCGACCCGGAAGTGATCGCTCGTGAAGCCTAAACCTGTATCCGGCGCGATGCAGAAGACTGCGTAGTCGGACCTCCGGCTTCGTATTCTTGGAGCGGATCTTGGCCATATGAGCGCTCCGTTGCTCCGGGCTCATGAAATCTGCCACATGGTCAATCTTAGAACCCAATCGATTTCGCCGCCTGATCGAGTCTTTCGAACGCATACAGCGTCGTCGACAGATCCCACGTCCACGGTGTGGGCTTGCTGGTCCGGCACGAGGCCAGGTTTCCCCGTCAATTTAACCTATATAATTTGTGACTGAGCTAGAAAGTGCTGCGCATTATTTGAGGATAGGAATACGAAATGAGAGAATTGTCGGATCCTGAGCGTCTCAACGTCGAACTATTGGTGAGGCTGGATGTACCATTCGGACTGCTAGAGCAGACAGAAACGACTCTAGAAAAGGCTTATTCGGATGCCACGCAAGAGTTTCGGGAGTTCTTGGTTTCCACAGGAATTCACGACTACGCTAAGCAAAGCCAAGGTCAAGGAGCAAAGATCATTCGCATGGCCACAATTATTGAGAATGGCGAGTTTCTGGCGTCAGAAGTTGCCATGTACAGGCCCTGCACCAAAAAAGGTGATCCACGATTTCGAATTTCTCATATCAAGAAGATCTGCATGCCTGGCGATATATCTGCAGTGCTATTTCTGGATGAAGAACTCTTTATACTTCGCCTTGATGAATCAGATATTGAAACTGAATTAAACCGCCGAGGGGCGCTCCAAGACATTCTGGGGAGGAGAGCGAGAAATAGACTTTCGGCGTCGCGGGAGCTGCTTCAGATGATTCTTGAACTGGCGGAACGCGGTTTCATCAAGACTCACAGGTCCGGCGATACGGCAGTGGGGCATCTTCTAGAGACAGAATTGGGTATTTCGGCCAACTCCAGCAAGGCACCTGACTACAAGGGAATCGAGATTAAATCCACTAGGGCAAGAGTGCAAAATCGGCATACGATGTTCGCCAAGGTGCCTGATTGGCATATGAGTACGCTGACGAGCACAGCGGAATTTCTCGACCTTTTCGGTTACGACCGACGGGGATTTCCTGAACTAAACTGCGAAGTCGGCGCCAAACGAGCCAATTCTCAAGGTTTGAGACTGCGAGTCTCCGCGGACGAAACGGTACTCGAAGAATTCTGCGAAAGGCAGCACTCGGCATTCAGGTTGCGCTGGACTATGGAGTCGCTGCGGACTGCACTAAAACGTAAACACGCCGAAACGTTTTGGGTAAAAGCGACGTCCGAGTTGAGGCATGACGGAGAATACGTGCGCTTCGACTCGATCGTCCATACGAGCAAACCTGTGCTCAATCAGGTCGTGCCGCTTCTGGCATCAGGAGCCATCACTGTCGATCACCTCATCTCAAAGAAGCCGGGAAAAGGTGTCAAGGAACAGGGCCCACTATTTAAGATTGCCGACCGTGAATTCGACTCACTCTTCCCACGCATCGAGGTCTATCAGCTTGGTAACGGATTCGTTGGGCGACGTTGACAGAAAGCGACACGACCCGGCGCCGAGCATTGTTTGCTCGGCGCTGGAACCTCGCCTTACCGCTCTCAGTCAACACTTGCACCAGATTTCCGGCCCAGCTCAACGCTACGAGCCGCTCAACACCTTAGAGACCATCTTCCCGACCGCGAGAGATAGCCAAGGGGATACGGCGTTGCCTACTTGCGAGTATTGGGGCACTTCCACCCGCCGTCTGTGAGCCCCCGTCGTCTCTTTGCCCAGGAATTCGAATGCTGCCGGGAAACCTTGGAAGCGTGCCATCTCCCTTACTGTAAAAATTCGAGGCTCCAGCGGATGGACATAATCGTCCGGCAAGGTCACGACTGTACGCGCAGGACTCTTCCAGCCGAGGACTTTCTGGGAGTGCTTTTTTGTGGCGAGACTGATAACCAATTGGCAAAGTTCATCCAACGTGGAAGCCAAGACGGTACCATCTGGAGAGGTAGCCGGCATCTCGGCGTCCAAGAGTTGCGTCTTCACGTAGAGCATCGCATCCGACTCCGGCAGGGACGCAGCACGACTCACCACTCGTTGATCAAGACCGGCACCGGCCAAGTACTGATAAAGGCGAAAACGTTCGACCGTCCGTGCCGCATGCTTGCGCGGCACGTGATTCTGTTCGTCTTTTCTTGCTTTCAGCCGAAGACCCCAGTCCCCGTCACGCATCTCCTTGAGGTACTCGCGGTTTCGCGGCCGGTTTGCTTTGCTTGCGTGGGGTGAGAGGTCAGATATGGCATCCTCGACCGTACGAACGTTTGAGCGCTCAACGGTCGGCACTGGCGCCAGATCGGGCAAAGGAAGGGCCATGGCATCCGCGAAGTCCGACTTCCACAACGCGCCGGTAGACCGAATGCCCCGCGCCTTGGCTACATCTGCCCGGACACCGATGATCATCAATCGCGGTCGATGCTGGGGCGCACCGTAATGCATAGCATTTACCAACACACCCTGAACAACGTAACCTGGTTCCGTCTCTGTCAGGGCTTGCTGCAATTGGACGAAAGAGGATTCTTCGTCAGGTGTGAACCGCTGGTTCATGCCGACAACGTTTTCGATCACGACTGCCTTGGGTCTGGTCCGGGAAACGAATTCCAGATACTCCCAGGGAAGCTTGTTCCTAACGTCGTCCCGGTTACGGCGGCCGGCCAGCGAAAAGCCTTGGCAAGGCGGGCCCCCAACGACCAGATCGACTTCTTCTGCGGCCAATCCCGACATTATGTCGTCCTCCGACAACAGCGAGTTCAGCTCCCGTACCAGCACGCCTCTCTTAACCTGATCTGCCACTGGGCTGGAGACGTACTGAAGCCACTCGTGCATGTTCGACGCGTCATCCACCAGATTGTGGAAGAACGTCCTGGCCGCCATGTCGGACTTTTCAACCGCGACTACCAGTTCCCCTCCCGCTCTCTCAATGCCCAGAGAGAGTCCACCGCACCCGGCGAAGAGATCAACGTATTTCATCACTGCCCTATTCTGTCTGATTCTCGGATGATTTTCCAGGACCAATGTTCCCGCGGAGATCCCGTACCGGAACCATAGTGCCGAGCACTGACAGAACTTCATCTGCTGGCGTGGCCGTCAACCTCTGGGCGGCGTCGGTCTTGCTCTCGGCCGCGGCCAGTAGCCAGTTCATTGTTTCACAGACCTCGACCGCCACGTGTGCGAGGAGCTAGACCGAGTGGCGAAGCCTTCTGTCCACGTAGAGCCGAACAGTCCTCAGCGGGACGAGAAGGCCAAGCATTACTCACTCGCTAACGATAGTCCACCCCATCGACCGCCAGTCTTCCAGACGGCAGCAATCCACAGCTCCTGCACCAAGCCGACACAGTCGCCCACCGGTTCGATGAACAGGACCACTAGTCGGGCCATGCGAGGACCGCCACGAGGTCAAAGGTGATCCCGGCAAGAAACGCTCCTCGTTCGTCGGTACGCCCACAGCAAACGTTCAGGCAACTTTCCTTCTAGGAAAAGTTGAGACCTAGAAACTTTTGCATCAAGTCAGGATTGGCAGCAAGTTCGCGGTCTATGTGGTTTTGGATGCTACCTTGAAAATGCGCGCTGAAGTTGGTGTTGAGAAAGTCGGAGAATCCCCTCGCCACACCCTGTTCGGTGGGATGGCCCCAATAATTCCCGCCTGAAAGCCCACGTACGCGGTTAACGGGCACGCCGCCCGCTTTGTATTTGTTCTTCCTATTGGTGGGAACAGTCATAAACGCGTACTTGATCGACTTGTCCTTGAAGCTGCGGGGGCTGACTCCATTGCATCCAAGCTGCAAGGTCAAGTCTACGGGAACGGAACGATAGATGAGATCCCAAAGCATCGGAATCTGAGCATTTTCATTCCAATTTGTTTTGCACTGAACGATGGCAACCGAGCAGGATCCTGCATCATCTCGGATGCTCGCATTCAGATCATCGATCGTCAAGACTTCAGCAGGAATATTTTCCACTCCCGGAACTGAGAAGACAACAATGTCGGCTTCTGACATAGATGAGTACCCGTGAAGTGTCACCGTAATTGCATCAGTGATGACCGTCGGTGTGTTGAACTTGGTTCGTTTCGCGGCGATTACGTCAGTTCCATAGCAGACGAAATTCAAGTACCAAGAGATCAGGCATTCCCAAACTGCTCCGGCAGTAGCCACGGTGCTCTGGTCTCTGGACACAATTTCAGGCAGCGTCGCGACCGATTGTCCCCCCTGCACAGCCTGCTGCTTAGCAGCCTCGGCTTGGGAAGGCATTACGGAGGAGAAGATTACGCTAAGTCGATCACCCAACCGAAATACGTCTTCGCCATTGGGAGCGTCTCCCAAGGATCGAAGGATTTCTTTTTCAAGATGTGGCCACGTTTTCCGGAAGCTCGGTACTTTCGAGAGTTCTGCCATTGTCTTTAGACGGAAAATATCGAGCGGTGTCGACACTTAATTCCCTTTCAGTGACTGTTTGCGAGGACACTTCTGGTTCGGGCGCCGTCAGGGTCGTCACAGAAGTCCGCTGACCATTGTATGCGCACCTGCCATCCTTTCCTCATCGGCAGCGCGAGGACGGCGCGCCGGACTTTAAGAATCAAAATAGGTTTGTCAGAACGGTACTCGAGGGCCCGCCAACAGATTTAGCGGATCCGAGCACGTACCCCGAAATGCCCCCATCGGCAATGGGAGATCCGGGGTGACGATACCGGCGATTCGTATGGCCCCTCAGAGTTGCTGCGCGCACAGGGTGACAACTGAAGCACGGCCGCCGGCAGAAGAATCCGGACGGGCTTCTTACCTCTCGAGCAAGCTGCCCGGCGCCGTTTGCACGGTAATCTTGCCCGACGTCGTTCGCGACATATTTCGCCCGCAGGTGTCATTGCCATCATAGAGCCCTGTCGAGATTGCGTTGTCGGGTCGACGGATCTTGCAAGGCAGAACTCACAGCTGACTACTATTCTTGCTCTTCTGGGCAATTCAGTGACCGGGGAAGCTTACGTCCCCAGGTGTACCAGCCTGGAATTGATGCCTCCAGCGATTCCGACTTCGTTTCAGATAATGCAGCTCGAGATTCTTTCTGGCGCTGTGCATGGAGCCACACACCCAGACCGCGCTCTGCTTCAGACTCGGCTTTTCGCAAGCTCGGCCATCGTCCTCGTTCGACTACGAAAGCCTGAAGCTCTTCGAGCCTTTGTTGCCACCGTTTCTGTGCAAGGTCAAGCCGTTGGTTTTGCTTCCACTTTGGCAATTCACTCAGGGCGTCAAGCTTGGCCTGCGTAAGTCGCCCGTCGCGGTGCGCACACCGTTGTACGGATAGCCAATGCCCCAACCGGCGTCTTTGCGGATCAGGATCACTAGAAGTCGGATAGCGGCTCTCAGCTTCGAAGACAGCCGACAGTTCCTTGATATTGGCTAGCCAGGAGGAACGGAGCTGTGTCACCTTGGTCTGGGGTCGGCACGCCTCGTGCTCCGCCTGCATGTCTGGGAACTTCTTTAGCTCCCCCCTCAAATACCGGCCGACGGTTTCACTCCCGGCTCCGCATAGTTTCGAAATCTGGCTAACGGAAAGGCCCTTGCGATACATCAGATCCCACTCGGGGTGCCTCGACGCTTCCCACACAAATGTGCCCCCATCACTCATGGCACCAGCCTAGAGGTTCGGTCATCTTGTCGCGCACCCTGCATATTCTTCGACCAGCGATGAAATCAGTTGTGGAAGCTGTGGGCCGCATGTTTGACGAGATACTGCACCGTAGCGCGACTCGCAAGATTTCAATCAATGCACGAATTCCGTCATCCACTCACGTCAACTGATACGCGAAGCTCGACTTCAGCTACGACCGAACTCCCAGGCTCTTGCCCATCTGGCAAGCGTGTCCGCGGCCTGCAACTCATACTTACACGCAGCGAGGAGGACCCCGGAAAAATGATCAGTATTCGCTGATGACTCCGCGATCTGACCTTGACCAGCAGGCGAAGGAACTCGCCAACCGGGGCCGCATCACCTATCGGGCACCAGACCTATCGGGCACCAGATTCTTACGCCTTCCTCTCACCCATAGTGGCCAAACAGCGGGCCTCATCGAGCCAATCGTTGCTACCTCAGCCCGCAGGCTTGCCTGACGTAGATGGCACTGCCCGCCCACCCTCGAGTTCTGTCCGTGGTCAAGCTTGGATCTCCTCGGTACCCGTCTTCACCGTTCCCGCACGTTTACGAAACGCAACGCTATCCCCCACCCACCCCTTACTGTTGATCCTGCACCTAACGAAACCGTTTACGTAAACCGTTTTCCGAAACCGATTACGTAACGCGAACAGCAGACAACAGAGACACCCTCAGGGAGGAGGAACAGTGGTCACCATCCGCGATGTCGCCAAGCACGCCGGCGTCTCCCCGGCCACCGTCTCCCGGGTTGTCAACGGGCTAGTCGGCTACTCCGACGAAACAAGGGAACGCGTCGAAACCGCGGTCAAAAGCCTCAGCTACGAAACCGACTACCTCGCCCGGGGCCTCAAGACCCGCCAGACGTCCGTGGTCGGGCTCCTCGCCCCCATGGTTTCGGACGCCCTGGCCTCCCAAGTTATGCAGGGTGTCGAGGAAGAGGCGCAGGAACGCGGCTACGCCGTGATGCTCGGCCGCACCGGCGCCAAATCCGCCTACATCGCCGGCTACCTCCGGACCCTGCGCACCTACCGGGCCGCCGGCGTCATCCTCATCTCCGCGGTGATCACGCCGGAGACCAGGCAGCTGCTGGGGCCCAACGTGCCCATCATCTCCGTCGCCATCAGCGACAAGTCCGGCTCCCCCAGCGTGGCCATCGACGACGAGCAGGCAGCCTACGACGCGACCCGTCACCTGCTGCGACTCGGCCACCGGCGCATCGGCCTATTGACCGGGGATCCGGCGTCGGTCCACGTCGCCCAACCCCGCAAGCGCGGCTACCTCCGCGCCATGACCGAAGCGAACTGCACCCCGGTCACCGCCACCGGCAGCTTCTTCTACGAAAGCGGCGCTCCCGGCGTCGACGACCTGCTGCGGCAGGAACCCGGACTCACCGCGATCTTCGCGATGAGCGACGAGATGGGCGCCGCCGTCGTCAATGAACTGCAGCGGCGCGGTCTCCGGGTGCCGGAAGACGTCTCCGTCCTGGGCTTCGACAACACCTCCACCTCCCTGCACGTGAACCCGCCGCTGAGCACCATGGCGCAGCCGCTCGAGGAAATGGGACGGATGGCCGTGAAGAAGCTGCTCCGCTCCCGCGACCTGGGGCCGAAGATCATGCCGCACCGGCTGATCGAGCGCGGCTCCACCGCGCCGCCCAGCCCAAGACCGCCGGAACAGCAAGAACCGACGAGCTAGACCCACACAAACCACCGGCGACAGCCGGCACTCCCCCGTGCCACGAGGCAACTCGCCGCAGTTCCGCATGCACCAAACCACCCGCACCACCCACCTCGCACCACCCCACTTAACAAGGAGCAACACATGAGGCAGCGCCGCCGCACCTGGCAGACTCTTCTCGCCACAACCGCATCCCTGACCGTCGCCGCCGTCGCCCTCACCGGCTGCGGCGGGACCGGCACGGAAGCGAAGAGCACCCCGAAGGCCGCCGCCGCGTCCTTCGAGGGCAAGGGCCCCATCAACTACGTCTCCAACCGCGACGCCTCCGGGGCCGCGAACAAGACCATCGAGGAGTGGAACGCCGCCCACCCGGAGGAGAAGGTCACGTTCATCGAACTGCCGGACTCCGCGGACCAGCAGCGCCAGCAGCTCATCCAGAACGCGCAGATCAAGTCGGACACCTTCAGCGTGCTGAACCTCGACGTCGTCTGGACCTCCGAGTTCGCCGCCAACAAGTGGATCCTGCCGCTGCCCGCGGACGCCGTCCCCACCGACAAGATGATCCCCGCCACGGTTAACGCCGCGACCTACCGGGACTCCCTGGTCGGCGCCCCGTACTACACCGACGGAGCCCTGTTCTACTTCCGCTCCGACCTGCTCCAGGCCGCCGGCATCGCCGCCCCGCCCAAGACCTGGGACGAAATGAAGACCGCCTGCAAGGCCATCCTGGCGCTCCCCGAAGCCGCCGGCATGTCCTGCTACACCGGCCAGTTCGACAAGAACGAGGCCCTCACCGTCAACTTCTCCGAGGCCGTGGCCTCCGCCGGCGGATCGATCGTCGACGCCGACGGCAAGCCCACCGTCAACACCCCCGAAGCCAAGGAAGGCCTGAACCTGCTGGTGGACGGCTTCAAGGACGGGCTCTTCCCGTCCGACGCCATCACCTACCTCGAGGAGCAGGGCCGCCGCGCGTTCCAGGACGGCAAGCTCGTCTTTATGCGCAACTGGCCCTTCCTGCACGCCTCCCTGAGCGCCACCGACGGCTCCAGCAAGGTGGCCGGCAAGTTCAGCATCACCTCCATCCCCGGCACCGACGGCCCCGGCGTCTCCACCCTGGGCGGCCGCAGCCTCGCCATCTCCCCGTTCACCCCGAACAAGGCCACCGCGCTGGAGTTCGTCAAGTTCTTCACCAGCGAGGAGCAGGCCCAGAAGCGCCTCGCCCTGTCCTCCCGCGCCCCGGTGTACGCCTCCCTGTTCGAGGACCCCGCCGTCGTCGCCAAGCGCCCGTTCTTCCCCACCCTGCTGACCTCGCTGAACAACGCCCAGCCGCGCCCCAAGGTGGTCCAGTACGGCGCCACCACCAAGGCCATCCAGGAAGAGGCCTACGCGGCCATCACCGGCGCCAAAGACACGGACACGGCCCTGAACGACATGCAGGCCAAGCTCACCGAGCTCACCAAGTAATCCAGCCCAGCAGTTCAGACCACACGCCTGGCCGGCCGGTCCACCCCGGCCGGCCAGGCAGCTGCAACTCCAGTTAGGTACCCAGCATGACGACGACGACCGCCCCGCCCGCCGGCGCGCAGACCGGCACGCCCAAGCCAGGCAGCCCGCGCAGACGCGGCAAACGCTCCCCCGGCGAAGGCCGCATGGCCGCGATGCTGCTCTCCCCCACCATCCTGGTGCTGGCACTGGTGATTGTGTACCCGCTGCTCTCCGCGGTGCACCAGTCCCTGTTCCGCGCCGAATCCGGCCTGGACGCGGACGGCTTCGTCTCCGACGTCGACTCCTTCGTGGGCCTCGCCAACTACGCCGACCTGTTCGTCGGCGAATCCGGCCGTCGCTTCCTGAACGCCTTCGCCAACACCACCTTCTTCACCGTCACCACGGTGTTCCTCGAGACCGTCCTGGGCCTCTGCCTGGCCCTCGCCATGAACCGCGCCTTCCGCGGCCGGTCCTTCCTGCGCGCCAGCATCCTGGTCCCGTGGGCCGTCCCCACCGCCGTCTCCGGCCTGCTCTGGCGCTGGATCTTCCAGTCCGACGGCATCGCCAACACCCTGCTCGGCTCCGAGATCCTCTGGACCGCCGAAGGCAACGCCTCCAAAATCGCCGTCATCATCGCCGAAGTCTGGAAGACCGCCCCGTTCATCGGCCTCCTGGTCCTCGCCGGCATGCAGGTCATCCCCGGCGAAGTCTACGAAGCCGCCCGGATCGATGGCGCCGGCTGGTGGCGCCAGCTCGGCTCCATCACCCTCCCGCTGGTCAAGCCCACCCTGCTGGTGGCCGTGCTGTTCCGCATGCTCGACGCCCTGCGCATGTTCGACCTGCCCTTCGTGCTGATCGGCCCGGGCAAGGAATCCGTCGAGACCCTCTCCATGCTGGCCTGGGACGAATCCAACCAGCTCCGCTACGGCTCCGCGTCCGCGTTCGCCGTCATGCTCTTCCTGTACGTCGCCGTCGTCGCGATCGTCTTTGTGAAGGTGCTCGGCGCCGACGTCACCGGCGCCAAGGAACTGAAGCTGCTGTCGAAGAAGACCGCCCGGAAAAACCGGCTCGCGGCCAGCCAGACGCCGGCGACCGCTGAACAGACAGACCCCAAGAAGGCCGAGGCCACCCGATGACCATCTCCGACCTCCGCAACGCCGCCGCCGATTCCGGCGCGACCGGTTCCCGCGCACCCAAGGCGACGGCCGCCGTCGTGCGCGGCTCATCGAAAGCCGGCAAACCGAAACCCAAGCGCACCTGGCGCTCCTACAGCGTCTACGCCGGCCTGGCGCTGATCTTCGTGTACTGCCTGGCCCCGTTCTACTGGATGCTGGTCTCCAGCCTGCGCCGCACCGCGGATATCTTCGACAACACCCTGCTGCCGGCGCCGTTCTCGCTGGAGAACTACGCCAAGGTGTTCGACGGCTCCACGATGTTCGGCCAGGCGCTGCTCAACTCCCTGATCGTCGCCGGCACCACCACCACGTTCGCGCTGGTCCTGGGCGTGTTTGCCGCGTACGCGATCTCCCGGCTGAACTTCCGCTTCAAGTCGCTGATCCTGGGCGTCATCATCGCGACGTCGATGTTCCCCGGCATCTCCGTCGTGGTCCCGCTGCTGCGCCTCTTCACGGACATCGGCTGGATCAACACCTACCAGGCGATGATCGTGCCGAACCTGTCCTTCGCGATCCCGCTGGCGGTCTGGAACCTCACCACGTTTATGAAGGCCCTGCCGTTCGACCTTGAAGAGGCCGCCATGATCGACGGCTGCACCAAGTGGCAGGCGTTCCGCCGGGTGCTGCTGCCGCTGGCCGCGCCGGGCGTCTTCACCACCGCAATCCTGACGTTCATCCACAGCTGGAACGAGTTCATCATCGCGCTGTCGATGATCAACGATCCCAAGATCCAGACCGCCACGGTGGCGATCTCCAAGTTCACCGGCGCCACCGAATTCCAGGCGCCGTTCGGCGAGCAGATGGCGGCCGGCGTGATCGTCACCGTCCCGCTGGTGATCATGGTGCTGGTCTTCCAGCGCCGGATCGTCGAAGGCCTCACCGCCGGCGCCAGCAAATGAGCCGTGCTTCGGTCGAGGAGACCGCTGTGGCGCCCGCCGCCGAGTGGTGGCAGTCCGCCGTCATCTACCAGGTCTATCCGCGGTCCTTCGCCGACGGCGACGGCGACGGCGTGGGCGACCTCGCCGGGCTGATTGCCCGGCTGCCGTACATCGCCTCGCTCGGGGTCGACGGCATCTGGATGACCCCGTTCCAGCCCTCCCCGCAGGTGGACCAGGGTTACGATGTGTCCGACTACTGCGGCGTGGACCCGCTGTTCGGCACCATGGAGCAGTTCGATACCTTGCTGGAGCTGGCACACTCGCTGGGCCTGCGGATCCTGCTCGACGTCGTCCCCAACCACTGTTCCTCGGAGCACCCGCTGTTCCAGGCTGCTTTGGCGGCCGGGCCGGGCTCGCCGGAACGGGACATGTTCCACTTCGTCCCCGGTCCGGCGGACATGCCCGACGACGGCGGCGCTTCGGCTGGCGCTGCTGGCGTTGCTGCTTCCGATGGCGCCGGCGGCGACGTTCCGCCAAACAACTGGCAGAGCGTCTTCGGCGGCCGCGCCTGGAGCCGCGCCAGCCCGCAGTCCGAGACGGACACGGACTGGTACCTGCACCTCTTCTCCCCCGAGCAGCCGGACTGGAACTGGCGCAATCCCGCCGTCGGCGAGTATTTCGACGGTGTACTGCGCTTCTGGTTCGACAAGGGCGTGGACGGCCTCCGGATCGACGTCGCGCATGCCCTGTTCAAGGCCGACGGCCTGCCAGACTCGCCCTCCGAGGGCGGGGTGGTGGACGGGCTGCGGTCCAACCCGCAGGTCTCGGACCAGGAGGAAGTCCACGAGGTCTACCGCCGCTGGCGCACCCTGGCCGAGAAGTACGAGCCGCACCGCCTGCTGGTGGGCGAGGTCAACCTGGAACCGGCCCGCGCCGCCCGCTACACCCGCGCGGACGAGATGCAGCAGGCCTTTGCGTTCGCGTTTGTGAAGCTCGGCTGGGACCCGGAGGCGTGGGCCGCCGTCGGGAATGAGCTCGAAGCCGCGCGGCAGCTGCACGGCGGCACGCCCACGTGGGCGCTGGAGAACCACGACATTGTCCGTTCCGTCACCCGGTTCGGCGGCGGCGACGTTGGCGCACTGCGCGCCCGCGCCGCGCTGGTGGCGTTGCTTGGGCTGCCCGGCCCGGCATACCTCTACCAGGGGCAAGAACTCGGGCTGCCCGAGGTCGATGTCCCGCTGGAGTCCCGGGTGGATCCGATGTGGGCACGCGGCGGCGTCTGCCGCGACGGCGCCCGCGTCCCGTTGCCCTGGACCGCGGACGCTGCGCTGAGCCACGGCTTCTCGCTGGCTGAACCGGCGGCTCAGCCATGGTTGCCGGTCCCGGAGGGCTGGGGAGCACACGCCATCGAGCTCCAGCAGCAGGACGCAGAGTCCTCGCTGTCGTTGGTGACCAAAGCGCTGGAGCTGCGCCGGCTGCTGTGGAAGACGGAGGTCTTCGGCCCGAACGACGGCGGCACCTGGCGGATCGAAGCCGGGAACCTGCTGATCTGCGAACGCAGCGCCGACTTCTTCGTCGCCGTCGCAATGGGCACCGAGCCGGTGCGGCTGCCGGCCGGATCGGTCCTGCTCAGCGCCGCGCCCCTGGCCGAGAACCGCTGGCTCCAGCCGAACAACGCTGTATGGGTGCTGCGCGGCTGAGACGATCAGAAACACGGAAATGAACTGTCCACTCTTGCTTGGAAAACGTGGAAGGCTCTTTCCAATGCGGGCGACGGTGGCGCTGCCGGCCGCCGTACCTAAGTCATCCCGCCGCACGGTCGTAGGAAAGTTGCCAGCCACGCTATCTGCGGCCGGGCTCCGGGTCGGGTCGGGCCTCCCAGTTTGCTGGGATTTCCGCCCCGAGAGTCGGGACTGGAGCGCCGAGCGGCCGATTCGTCGCCAGCACAATCCACTTTGATCGTCTTTATGACTGGAGAATGATTTGCCGCCCGCCGCACAGCTCATCCCATGAAGACTTGTCGGCAATACCACTCGCTTGTTGCCATGGCCGCGTATGCAGCCGCCCGCCAACCGTTTGGGGCAACATTTGCTCTGCTAACGGCAATATCATGAAGATGATCCTGTACAGCTAAATGACCATCGGATTCCCCACCGTGCAAATCTGAGAGATAACTCCACATCTCCGACAATTCAGTCGCTGCTTCAATGCTGTACAGCTCTGCTAGCCCTAGCATGTCGAACTGAAATCTGACACGAGCGGAAAGATCGTCCGACCAGCTCTCCGGGGGATCCACGAAATACGAAATAGTAGGGGGATTAGTTTCCTCTACCACGGCGCGAAGCCATACTTGACCGGAAATATCTTCAAAATAGGGATGAAGCAAGACTTCAGCTGAAATACGAGGATTGTGCGCCCGCTTGGCATAATTGCAATCAGAACATGAAGGTACAAGATTAAGCGGCGTTACAGCCAAAAGAGGAAACTTATTCTTCGGCAAATAGTGGTCGAGTTGACTGATTGTCCTGACGCGACATGTCGGGCATTTTCCAGATCCCTTGATTCGATCGTAAATAACACGCCCACTGGAGTAACTTACCATACCTTTGGTGTATAAATTACGTATTTCCCGCTTAGTCAGATCGAGCTTTTTGTAGTCCAGCGTCAATGGTTCATTGAAACAAAGTTGCCCCCCAGAAAATGCCAATTCAAAATCCGCAGAAGCGCTAATAACGCTTTCAGCTAGCAATCCCAACCGCAGCCTAAGATCAGGATCTGGGAAACCAGAAACCGACATTCGGAATGAATACTCAGAGGAAAACGGAGGTCGAGGCAAAGGAATCATCGGCGGTCACCTCTGCGGGTCCGAGTAACGCTCATAGCTCTTAGAATGGCTTTACCTTCGACGCCCAAGGAACCTCCAAGTGATGCAAGTGCCGCCGCGAAGTCGTTAGAGTTTAGAGCAAGAGCTTCTTCAAGCCGGGCATGAAAGCCTGAACTTGTGACTTCCAGACCAAAGACTTCCCTCGTGAGCACTCCGACATTTTCTCCGAATGTCTCTATTTCGGGTCGCTGAACCCTTGCGTAACTCCCCGTTCTACCCAATATGGAAACACAACTCCGCGGCACCTCCTGAAGAACTACCGGTGAATGAGTAGCTACTACAGCAACGCCGTTGCGATCGATCATTAGATCCGAAATCGCGGTCATGAGCGCCGATAGGAGCGGTGGATGTAGATGAGCCTCTGGTTCGTCTAGAAGAACAAGCGTTCTTTCCTCTACCGCCTCGATAAGACGTGCCATGGTAAGCAGGGCAATTTTGTGGCCAGAACTCAATCTTTTGAAACGACTATGGGCAATCTCAAGAACATCACGCCGATCTATATCCGAAAGGTCATTCAGGTTCTCCTCCATAAAAATCGGATCTGAAGAAAGGGTCGTGAGTGCAGCCTTCCATCGACTGCGACGACCGCGCTGTGCAACAATGCGGCCTACGCTGCCCGCAAAGGCACTGCTGAGTTCTTCAGTGTTCATCACGCGCGGTTCATCCGGGCCCGTAACAGCATCGTGTTCCTGCTCGCGTTTAAGTCCTATGTAGGTATGAGTGACACCATCCGATTTATTGATATTTGTCTTCCAGGGCAAAAATGGGTCAAATGCGCTGAAGGTGACAGAGACAATGCCGGCGAAATTGTCATTTGCATTTGAATCTTCTTGATTTTGGAACTTTCCTTTAGTGCGCGCCTCTCCCAAAAAAGCTTCAACCATTCCATTTAGGACAGTGGTTTTCCCGGCCCCATTTCCGCCTATTATGACATGAATATTGGTTGGAGGCGTTGAGTTAGCCTTGACATCAAAGTCTAAACGAATTTCGTTTGTCACTGCTTTACCGGGACCCAACACGAAGTTAAACTTGAAGTCAGAAAGCGTTGGGCCGCCACGAAGTATTCTACGGAACTGTCGGGTGACGGTAATTCGTTCGACCGAACGAAGCAGCGAGATTCCCATCACTGGTTCATGCAATACCTCCTCAAATAATGCTTCATCGGCAGCAACGTCACGAAGAGCAGCCAAAATTTCTCTTGCATCTGCCGGATATGCGGAAATTAGCCTAAGATAGTAAAGCTCATCTTGCCCAAGTGAAAAGAACTCATCGCTGAGTTGCCTGAACCGCTCCGGCAACTCAGGTGAAGTTTGATCTTCGGCCATTTCGCGTTGACCGAATTTCACATATCCGATTTCATCAAGCTTTCCTCGGCCATCATGAATAACCAGCTGGTACTGCGTCACGTATCCGTAGTCGTTCCAGTTGTCCTCGATAAGATAGGCAACCCGCGTCGGACTTGGATTCCTAGGGGGTCGAGAACGATGCGACAAGAACAGAAATTCCACGATACTCCTCGGCATCCCAAGATGCGTTGATGGTGACAGACTTTGCTCTGCTTCTACAACTTAGGATAGTTCTTGTCGGGGTGTTCTCTCGATTCCGTCAAGGTGCCCTATTCCCCCGTAGTTTTCCTACGCTGACGACATCATTCGGAAACGCACGCGGTCGCCACACTCCAATCGACAATATACGGCGGGCCCCACCTTGAAACTCAGTCGCGAGGACCTGCGGCAGCGGATTTGGCCCGAACTATGGACTCGAAGCCCACGGCCTTCGAGGCCTCCGACGCGCAAGGCCCGGACGCCCTCGAAGAAGGGGTGCAGGCCCTGGCAGAATCCAGGCTGGCCGGCGAACCGGGCGCGGCCTTCCGGTATGCCAACGCCAACTTCAACAGCGCGGGCCTCCTGGTGCAGACGGTCTCCGGCCAGCCGTTCGGCGAGTACGTACAGCAGCACGTCTTCGGGCCCCTGGAGATGGCCGACAGCCATCCGACGCGGGCTGATGCCCGCGCAGGCAATGCGACTGCCGGCTACTCGCGGTGGTTTGGCGCGTGGTGGCGGCAGACCGACGTCTCGCTCCCGCCACCGGAATGCCGTCCTCCACGATGTATTCGTCGGCCGAGGACCTGAGCCACGAACTGATGGCACTGCTTGACGGCGGCCGCTACGGCGACGCCCGCATCCTCCAGCACGGGAGCGTTGCGGCAATGTTCGAGCCACGGGCGCAGGTGGACGGATCCACGCGCTACGCCATGGGCTGGTACTCCCGGCCGCTGGTGGAGTCCGCCGGTCCCGGAAGGGACGTTGCCGGTTCCTGGAGCATCAGGGGAATGGGGCAACAGCCACACCTACCTGGCCATGATCCCGTCCGCCCGGCTTGGCGTCGCCCTGGTCATCAACGGCAATGACACGGCCGCCCCGTCACGGCTGAAGGCGATCGACACCAACCTTCTGCGGATTCTCCACGGCCACCCGCCGGTACCTGCGGTGAGCACGAGGACTGGCTGCAGCGCTACAGCTGGGCGGTCGCACTCGCACTGCTGCTGGCGGAGCTGCTGAGCCTGTGGCTGGCGCTCCGGTTCCTGTTGCCGCGGGGAGACGCACCTGCCGAAAAGCGGCCGATTCTCCTGGCCTTAGCCGCCGCGGCTCTCGCCCTCGACGGGTTCGCGCTGTGGCTCTGCCTCGTCTACGCCCCCACCCGGTTCGACACCAGCCTGTCCGTCATCGTCCGCCAGTTTCCCGACGTCGGCATCTCCCTGGTGCCGGTTCTTGCGCTGGCAATCCTGTGGCCGGTCCCGCGGACGGTTTGGGTGCTGATGGCGATGCGGGCCTCGCAGGCAGCACCCTGAGAAGAGAGATGCCGGCCCGCTTGCCGCAGCCTCCTCGCCGGAAGCGGAACCGCCGGACCTTCACGGGCCTCGTAGATAGACTGCCCGGGTACGTGTCCCTCGACTATTAGGAGAAGTTCATGAGCTACAGCGGAAGTCCGTCCGAGAAGCCGGTCGCAGCCGGCGACCTGGACCGCAGCCATATCGGTCAGACTGTGAGCTTTGAACCCAACGACTTCACAGTTGTCTTCGGAACACTCGCGGGCGTTGCCCGGACGGACGCCATGGTGTACCTGTCTCTGCAGGGCGTGGGCGGCGGCACGCATCTGAAGGACGAGTACGACGTGCCCGTCGGCCAGAACGTCTACGTTCAGTTGGATCCCCTGAGCAGTGCCAGCAAGACCCTCTCGGAGGCGGAACGGGTCATCAAGGAGAAGTTCGACGAGATCAAGAAGAACCTCCGGGACCGGGAACAGAAACCCGGTTCCGAGTAACAGGCGCCTAGCCACAGAGGAACCCCGCCGTGCTCAGCACTGCGGGGTTCCTCTGTTTGTCTTTGTGCCCAGGGCCGGCCGCATTCGCGGAGGTCCTTCGCGGCAAATTCGGCCGCTCAGGAACGCAGCGCACACCCGAAAAACGCCAACGACCAACTCTATGGCGGCTGGCCGACGATCCTCTCCGGACTGAAGACCTGGCTGGAAACCGGCGAGCTCCTCACCACTCCCGGCTCCCTCATGTACACCTGAGCCGGCACACCCCTGACGGGCGGCCGCCAGCCCGATCGCCTTCCGTCAGAGTGCCCAAAATGACAGAGTTGAACGATGAATGAAGAAACTGGCGGGCGCAGGGACCGTTCCTGACGGAAGAGCGGGTGGACCTGCACCGCAACGGATGGACCGAGTCGTTCGAGAAATTGCAGACAGTATTACGTAGCCGCAGCTGAAGAAGCCGGGAGGAAACGTGCCCCACACTCTTGAAGCTGTCCTGCACGACAGCACTGCCATCCCCCTGTCTGTCCAAGGAGCGGGGCGTTCCGTGCTGCTCCCCGTCCGGATTGAGCCTTATCCGCCGAACGAAGCCGAGACGATGCGGCGGTGGGGCGCGGACCCTGAGCTGGGGCCGAACCTGGTGGCAGGCCTTTCCCGCACGCATCGCGTCATCTCGGCCGACTACGAGGGCCACCGGATGGCACACCCCGCGCCGGACACCCTGACCCCGGCCAATATAGCGGCCGACCTCCTGGCGATCGCGGACGCGGCCGGGGCCGATACTTTCGCCTACTACGGTTACTCGTGGCTGGCGCTGGCCGGGCTGCAGCTCGCCGTCCGCACGGAGCGGCTCTGGGCGCTGGCCATGGGCGGCTTTCCGCCTCTCGACGGCCCCTACAAGAGCATGCTCTCCGTTACACGGTCGGCGCACAGGATGGCCACCGAAGCGGCCGCCCACAGCCAGCCGGCCGACATCGAAGCTGGTGTCGCCGGGATTGAACTCAGCGAGATCGAACCCGGCGACTGGGACGCTTTCCCGGTCCAGACGTCAGAGGCGCAAACCCGGCAATTCGTCACGTTATATGAGGCGCTTCAAGGCTTCGACGACGCCCAGGTGACTTTGCCGGCGCGTCTACCGCGGCTGGCTTTTGCCGGCTCGGCAGACAGGATCGACTACGGCCCGGCCTGGGACAACGTGCAGGTGAGAATCGGCGAGCCCCTTGCCGCCCACGAACGGGACCTCACCGTCGCCGGTTGGGATGTGCGCGTCCTCCCCGGCCTGGACCACATCGGCGCAATGAACAGCAGGATCGTGCTGCCCGTCCTTCAGGACTGGCTCCGGAATCTCTAGCGACTACGCGCGTTGGGAGAGGTTGATGATGTTGCCCTCGCTGTCCAGGAACCAGGCTGCCTTCCCCCAGTCGGCGGTGGCCACGCCGTTTTCCGTCTTCAGACCGGGAAAGTCGTACTCTTCAAAGACGACGCCGCGGCCGCGCAGTTCCTCCATCTCCTGTTCGAGATTATCTGTTTCCCAGCCCATCTGGGTGTTTTTGGCTGTTCCTGCATTCTCTGTCTGGTAGATGAGGAAGCCCGTTCCTTGGCCGCAGCTGTACATCAGGCTCCCCTCCTCCATGGAATCAGTGGGCTCTATCCCCAGCTTGTCCCGGTAGAACTCCTTCGCCCTGTTGATGTCCTTCGCGGCGAGGACAGCGATGATGTTTGAATCCTTGAGCATGATGATTCCCTTCTATTCG
The DNA here is from genome assembly GCF_056395325.1 of Arthrobacter sp. 10L424. NCBI lineage: Bacteria > Bacillati > Actinomycetota > Actinomycetes > Micrococcales > Micrococcaceae > Arthrobacter > Arthrobacter sp. 10L424. Next base: position 49,063 of record NZ_JBFTJH010000013.1, read on the forward strand.
TTGATAATCGCAGCGATGGCGTTCGTGGCGGCCCTCAGCGTTTCTTGCCCGCTTCGGTGCCCGTGATGTTGAACGAGGCGTCCAGTTTCACCGTCGCTTTTGTCCCGTCGGCCTTCCGGATGTGTGCCTCGTAGGCAGCCCCCTCGGCATCGGTTTCGACGCGGACGACGGTCGCGTCAGGGTTGGCGGCCCTCACTGCCGCTTCCACCCGGGCGGCAGTGTCGCCGGTCAGCAGTTGCTCGGTGATGCCGTTGGCCTGGTGGCCACCCTTTTGCTGGGAGGCCGACGATGTTGTGGAGGTCGCGGCGCCGTCGGGCGCGGCGATTGCGAGATACATGCCGCCGCCGACGAGTGCGGCAGTTAGTGCTGCGCCCGCTGCGACGTTTTGAGCTGTTTTCATCACGTGCTCCTGATTTCTGCGATCAGGCCCATCGGTGCTTTCGCTGACCGCTTTATCGTCCTGGCCATCGCGTCCCCAGCAACGCCCAGCGCGGGTGAATTCAGTAGGGACAATGTGGAGTCTACGCAGGTGTGAGGGTGACGGCTAGGGGACTTCAGGACCCGAATTATCGCCTCCCTGACCGGCGCTGTTAGGCCGGCCCACTTCCTTCGGCGTCGGCAGGATGCCAGAGTTAAACGATGAACGAGGAAACCGGAAATGAGGAGACCGGCGGGCTGATCCTGGACTTGGAATGCACGCTCGACGCTCCCCCGGAGGAAGTCTTCAGGATGCTGACGGAGTCCGCCGAACTGGTGAAGTGGTGGGGTCCGCACGGCTTCACCATCCCCGCAGCCGAGGTAAGCCTGACGGAAGGCGGCAGCTACCGGTTGCGGATGACGCCACCGGACGGCGATCCGTTCCACCTTTCGGGCGAGTTCCTGGAGATCGATCCGCCATGGCGCCTCGTGTACACCTTCCGCTGGGAGGAACCGACGGCGGACGACCGGGACACCGTCGTCGACCTCGCACTGGGGAGCACCGACGAAGCCACGCGCCTGGTGCTCTCGCAGGGACCGTTCCTGACGGAAGAGCGGCTGGACTTGCACCGCAGCGGATGGACCGAGTCGTTCGAGAAATTGCAGGCGGTACTGAACAGCCGCACCTGAGAAGGCCCGGACCCCCCTTGTCAGCGATGTCCGGTTCCACCGCCCGCCAAGGCAGACTGGAACCATGACCGTTACAACTTTCGCGCTCATCCGTCACGGCCAGACCGACTGGAATGCGCAGCGCCGGCTGCAAGGAACCACCGACATTCCGCTGAACGACGTCGGGCGGGACCAGGCGCGGGACGCCGTCGAAACCCTGGCCGGCTACGGGTGGGACGCCATCGTGTCTTCGCCGCTGAGCCGCGCCGCGGAAACCGCCGACCTGATCGCCACCGGGCTCGGGCTCACCGTGGCCCGGCGCGTCCCGGAGCTCACCGAGCGCAGCTTCGGTCCCGCAGAGGGCCTGCAGGACGGTGCCGAGCTCGATGCCCTGCGCACCCCCGGCGGCTTCCGCGGCGCCGAAGGCGAGGACGAAACAGCGGACCGCGGGCTTGCCGCACTGGAAACGCTGGCAGCGGAGTTCCGCGGCGGCCGCGTCCTGGTGGTCACGCACGGCTCCCTCCTCCGGGTGAGCCTCAGCCGCGCGGTCGGCCGCACCCTGCCGAGCGTCACCAACGCCGTGCTCAACCTGGCCCACCATCACCCCGCGGAGGGCTGGAACCTTGAGTACTTCAACGGCGAGCGGCTGACCGCCGCCGTCGGCTGACCACAAACCGGCCGGGGCTACGATTGCTACGGAGGCAGTCATGGCAACCATCCCGCACCGCGAGCTCCGCAATCAGAGCAGCAAGATCCTTGAGCGTGTGAAGAACGGCGAAACACTCGACGTCACCAACAATGGCGAAGTGGCCGCCACCCTGATCCCGCCCGCCGCCTCGCCGTTCGAGCGCCTCCTGCTGTCCGGAAGCGTGCGCCGCGCGACGTCGGAACCAGTGGACTTCCAGATCCTTCGCCGCGTCAGCAGCGGCACCGGCAGCGCAGAAATCCTGTCCGAACTGCGCGGCGACCGTTGATCATCTACGTTGACGCTTCTGCTGCCCTAAAGCTTGTCGTGGAGGAGACCGAGTCCGCCGCAGCGGCGCGGTACCTGTCAACGGCAGCGCATCGAGGCGACCAGCTAGTCGCCTCCATGCTGCTCTATACGGAACTCCACTGTGCGGGCCACCGCCGGGGGCTGCCGGCCGATTTGATCACCACAGTGTTGGACGGGATCAATCTCGTGGACATGGCGCGTTCGGACCTTTTGTACGCCGCCGCCATGTCCGGAAATTTGCGCAACGCCGACGCCGTCCACCTGGCCACCGCCGTCCGGCTGCAGACGGACATCCTGGTGGCCTACGACGTCGAACTCGTCACCGCAGCGACGGAAGCCGGGCTCCGGACCCAGTCACCGGGGATGACCCGGTAGCTGAATCCGGTCCGTTTCGGGTGCGTCCGCGTGAAAAGCGTGGGACAGTTTTCGCCATGGCAGCCTTTGATCAGTCCGATGACCTCCGTGGAGCACAATTCGTGGATGCGAACCTGCGGGGAGCCCGGTTCGTCCGGTCCGACCTTTCCAACACGGTGATGCGCGGCGTGGACGTCGGCGGGGCAGACATCGATGCGCCGTGGCTGTTCGACGGCGGAGAGTTCCTGCGCGTCAACGGCGTCGACGTGGTCCCCTTCGTCGAGGCCGAACTCAACCGCCGCTTTCCCGGCCGCGCCGAACGACGCGCCGGCGATCCGGACGGTCTGCGCGCCGCCTGGGCCGCCCTGGAGCGGACCTGGCAGGCGACGCTCGAGCGGGTCGCGGCGATGCCGGCCGGCACGGTCGATATTTCGGTGGATGGCGAGTGGTCATTCGCCCAGACGCTCCGTCACCTGGTCATGGCCACAGACACGTGGCTGCGGCGGGCCATCCTGGAGATCGAACAGCCGTACCACCCCGCAGGCCAGCCGAACTTTGAGTATGAGCCTGACGGTTACGACATGTCGGTCTTCTCCACGACCGCGCCGACGTACGCGGACGTGCTCGAGGTGCGGGCGGGCCGGGTAGCCATGGTGCGCGACTTCCTCGCCGCAGCCACCCCGGCTGACCTGGCCAAGGTGCGCAAGAACCCCTGGGGCCCCGAACACCCGGTGACCATCCTGTCGTGCCTGCACACAATCATCAACGAGGAGTGGGAGCACCACCGTTACGCCGTCCGTGACCTGGACGCGATCGAGGCAGGGTTCGGCGCGTAGGGCCTTGACGCACGACGGCGGTCTTGCCGGCCGCCGTCGTGCTTCAGTTCCACTCAGCCGACGGCCCCGGCGCCGATCTGCTGCATGAGGGCCATGATGTCCGTGGCTCCCCAATGTTCGACGACCTTGCCGCCGTCGATGCGGATGATGTCGATGCCGCTGAATTCGACGCTGTGGCCGGTGGGCTCGACACCCATCAGTTCGCCTTTGTGCGTGCCGGTCAGGACCACGTAGAGCGCCTCCAGATTTCCGTCCACGAGCGCCGGTTCGCTGGTTGTGGCCTTGAGGTCAGGGAAGGCCGCCCGCATCGTGTTGACGAAGAACCCGACGCCGTCCTTGGAGGGCGATTGTCCGGGCATGGGATTGTGATCGACGAAGTCATCACTCACCAGTTCATCGATGAGGGCGAGGTTTCCGTCCCCAATCACCTCTGTGTAGAACCGCTTGATCAATCCAGTTCCTTCAGCCATTTCCGACTCCTTGCAGGCTCGAGACCGAATTGGATCCCCCAGACGTTTGGCGCCCGCCATGACGTACCACCGTCGGCCGTGCCACTTTTCGTGGGCTGGCGCCGGACGCTGGGAAGTAGTGTCAAAGACTTGTGAGTCGGGCGATACGCCCTGTTAAGGCAGAACCTAATCCGGGGTTTTGAGCGTGTCAAGATGCCGTGGCTACCGCCGTCGACGGCCCATCTGGCCCCCGAGTTCGCCTCCGGATAGACCTCCCTGCGGAAGCCCACCCGGCGGGGAAACGGAGTCCGCGCCGGCGGCCCTCAGCCCCGTCGCTCCCGCCACAGCAGCGACACCGCAAGCACCACTCCGCCGAGTCCCAGCATCGCCAACACGATGAGTCCCCAGTTGGCCTGGCTGACGCCCGTGCCATAGGAAATCCCGATCAGCACCGTGGCCGTGATCGCCCCGAGGTACCGGCAGGTCTGGAAGATCCCGGCGGCTACCCCGCGTTCCTCCGGCCGGGTGGAGAGGTACATGCCCTGGTTGTAGGCGATGCTCGCCACGCCGTAGGGCACGCCCAGCAGTGCGGTCAGCGCCACCACCAGCGGGATAGCGAACGAGGCGGTCAACAGCCACATCGCCCCCGAGGCCATCATGAGCATCACGACGCCGGCGACCAGCACGCGCTTAACCCCGAACCGGTCCATCCCGCGGACGGCCACCGGCGTCGAGACCACCGAAACCGCGGCCAGCGGCAGCACCAAGAGACCGACAACTCGGGGATCGTAGCCGCCGGCTTCCTGCAGCAGCTGCGGCAGGCCGAAGAACGCGAAATAGTAGACGCAGCTGAACAGGGCGAAGCCCAGATAGACCAGCAGCAGTGGCCGGTTCCTGCCCAGCAGCCGCAGGTCGAGGAACGGCGGGGCGAAGCGCAGTTCGCGCCACACGAACAGCGCGGCCAGCAACGTTCCTCCGCCCAGCAGCCACCAGCGGTAGCCCGGCAGGACGTTGAGCAGCGCCATCATCACCAGCACCATGGAGCCGATGAAGGCCAGGATGCCCGGAATGTCCGAGTCCCGCAGCAGTTCCGACGCCGAGCCGCGTTCCCGGGCCCCGTCCGGCGGGGCGAACCGCCCGACCAGGAGGATCGCGGCCAGGGCCAGCGGGACGTTCAGCAGGAACAGGGCCTCCCAGCCAACGAAGCCCACCAACAGCCCGCCCACCACGGGCCCGACGGCCGCCGCGGAAGTGTTGGCCATCTGGATCCGGCCCAGCGGCCGGGTGGACTTCACGTTCGCCTGCTTCGCCAACTCCCCGACCATGACGACGGCGCTCGGGTACGCCGCCGCCGTGCCCAAGGCCATGACGGCGCGGGCCACGCAGAGCACCGCGAAGTTCGGCGCGAACGGAGCCAGCGCGCAGGTCACGGCCACCAGGGCCATGCCGAGCATGAACAGCCGCCGCGGGCCGAACCGGTCAGCCAGCCTGCCCATGAGCGGCTGGCCCGCCGCCGAGGTGAGGTAGAAGGAGGTGATCACCCAGGTGACGGTGGCGACGTCGAGCCCGAAGTCCGTGCGCAGCACCACCAGGGCGACGGCGATCATCGAGGAGTTCAGCGGGTTCAGGGCCGTGCCCAGGCTGAGTCCTGCGACGGCGTGGCCCGTCCGGGGAGAGTTGCTCACGGCAACAGTCTGTCGCAGAGCGCCTGCCAAAATCGAACCGGACGCCACTTTCCGCGGTGACGGGCGTGTCACGCACGCCAGGCTTTTGGCCCTGCGGCGCCGGGGCTCCGGCGGAATGCCGCGGAAGTCCTCTCGGCGGGGAGGCAAAAGCCTGCGTCCCGTGACACCTGCCCGGCCGCGAGTCACGGTTAGCGGGCGATCACGTCGAGAATGTGAACGCCGTGGCGCCGGAGGGCGCTCAGCAGCACGGCGCAGAACCCACCGACCTGGTCCGGGTGGATGCGGGGCAGCGAGTAGCCAGCGAAGATGAGGTCCGACGGCAGGACGACCCGGAGGTCCTGGAAGGCCCGCACCCCGATGCTGAGCCGGCCGTCCGTCTCCGCCTGCTCGATCCCCAGCAGCCGTTCCCTGGTGTCCGGCAGGGAGCCGGCGGCGAACCCACGGGCCCCGGCGAAGCCCAGACCCACCGCCGAGGGGTCAACAGCAGATGTCAGAGGACCTTGGAAAGGAACGCCTTGGTCCGGTCGTGCTGCGGATCGCTCAGGATCTGCCGGGGTGGTCCGGCCTCCACCACCACGCCTTCGTCCATGAACACCAGCGTGTCCGCCACTTCGCGGGCGAACCCCATCTCATGCGTCACCACAATCATGGTCATGCCGCTCTTGGCCAGTTCCTTCATGACGTCGAGCACCTCGCCCACCAGTTCGGGGTCCAGGGCGCTTGTTGGCTCGTCGAAGAGCATCAGCTTCGGGTCCATGGCCAGTGCACGTGCGATGGCCACACGCTGCTGCTGCCCGCCCGACAGGTGCGCCGGATAGGCGTCCCCCTTGTCGCCCAGCCCCACACGCTCCAGCAGTTCCATGGCCCGGGCGGTGGCTTTGGCCTTGGAAAGACCTTTCACCCGCATGGGGGCGAGGATGATGTTCTCCACAGCGGTCAGGTGCGGAAACAGGTTGAACCGCTGAAACACCATGCCGATTTCCTGGCGCTGGAAGGCTGCTTCCTTGAGCTTCAGTTCGTAGAGCTTGTCTCCCTTTTGACGGTAGCCAACAAGCTGTCCGTCGACCGAAAGCCTGCCGCCGTCAACCCGTTCCAGGTGGTTGATGCACCGCAGGAACGTCGACTTACCAGAACCGCTGGGGCCCACAATGCAGAGCACCTCGCCGGGATCGACCTCGAGACTGATCCCGCGCAGCACCTTGTTGGTGCCGAAATTCTTGGAGACCCGCTCCGCGAGCACCATCGGCGCGTCCGTCATCCTTTTCCTCCAAAATCTGTGCCGAGCGGCGGGGTGGGCTTACCGGGAACCGCCGTCGGTGCCGGCTCCGGCGTCGCCGGTTCCTTGCCCGTCTTGACCCGACCGGTTCCGCGGGAGAACCGCTTCTCAATGAAGTGCTGTCCCACCATCAGGATGGAGGTGAACAGCAGGTACCAGAGGGAAGCCACAATCAGCAGCGGCACCGGAGTGAAGGTCACCGCGGAAATACCGCGGGACACGCCGTAGAGGTCGATGCTCAACGGAATCGCGGCCACCAGCGAGGTGGTCTTGAGCATCGAGATCACCTCGTTGCCGGTGGGCGGAATGATGATCTTCATCGCCTGGGGAACCACGACATACCGCATCGTCTGCCCCCAGGACATGGCCAGCGCCGTCGACGCTTCCTCCTGGCCCTCGTCCACGGACAACAGCCCGGCCCGCACGATTTCGGACATGTAGGCGGCTTCGTTCAGGGCCAGCCCGATCACGGCCGTGATGAAGAGGTTGGTAAAGACCTCATTCGGGATGGTGACCCACGGCTCCGTAAACGGAATGCCCAGCGTGAACACCGGATAGATCAGGGACACGATGCCCCAGAAGACCAGCTGCACGTAGACCGGGGTTCCCCGGAAGATCCAGATATACAGCCAGGCAATGCTCTTCAGGACCGGGTTCGGCGAAAGCCGCATGATGGCCAGCAGCAGGCCGATCACGATCGCGCCGATCATCGAGTAGATGGTCAGCCACAACGTCACCCAGGCGGCCTGGCTGATCCGCCGGTCGAAGATGTACTTGCCCACGTCCGGCCAGCCATAGTCAGCGCGCTGGGCGGCGTCCAGCACAAATACCGCCAGCCCGAGGATGAGGAGTACCGCCACCACGTTCCGCCAGGGGTGGCGCAGCGGGATGGCGACGATCGCCTCCGGCGGCGCTTCCTCCGCGCTCCGTCCCCTTCCGGTCCGCGGCGTCCTGCCGGGTTCCGCCTCAATCATCCGGTCGGATTCCGGCTCGCTCATCTGTCATCACCCTTTGGCTGCCACATTGAGGTCCGCCGTCTTCACTCCGCCGGCTTCCACTCCCCACTTGGACAGGATCTTGACGTAGGTGCCATCGTCGATCAGCGACTGGAGGGCCTTCTGGAGGACCGGCGTAAATTCGCTGCCTTGGGCCACCGGAATGCCGTACGGTGCCACTTCGAAGGCGTCTCCGGCGGTCTGCAGCTTGTCCTTGGTCTTGGAGATCGCGTAGAGGGTGACGGGCGAATCGGCGCTCATGGCGTCCACCTGTCCGACCACGAGGGCGTTGGTCGCCTGATCCTGAGCGTCGTACCTGAAGATGGTGATGGCCGGCTTGCCGGCGTCGGTGCAGGCCTTCGACTTTGCGGGCACTTCGTGGGTGTCCTCATAGGTGGTTGCCTGGACGGCGACCTTGAGTCCGCAGGCGTTGTCGGGGTCCACGGTCTTGCCCTTCGGGGCGGCCCATTGGATCCCGGCGGAGTAATAGTTGACGAAATCCACCTGCTTTTCGCGTTCCAGCGTGTCGGTGAAGGAGGACATGCCCATGTCATCCTTTCCTGCGCGCACGGCCGGAAGGATGTTGTCGAAGGTGCCGATGTCGAAGTTGACCTTCAGGCCCATGACTTGGCCCAGGGCGTTGGTGAGGTCCACTGACCAGCCTGCCGGCGCACCGTTGTCGTCCTTGAACTCGTTGGGTGGGTAGTTGTTGGCCATGCCAACGTTGAGGACACCCGCGGTTTTCATCTTCTCCGGGAGCATCGCGGCAATGGAGTCATTCTTCTTCACCTCAATAGCGTCGGCGGTTCCGGATGCCGAGCCGGTGGCTGCAGGTTCGCTGTTGTTGACGCAGCCGGAGAGCGAGAGAGCCGTGGCTATGGTGAGAACGGGAAGTAGGTATCGGGTGCGCATGGTTTCCTTAGCTGTTCAGAGAATCACAAGGTTCCCGCAAGTCTGCGGGAGGAGGGCACTTTGTGCCCGCAAATTCCGAACTCCTCAATGAGTGTTGCCTGACGCTGTAGTTTCAACGATCTCTCCCGAATGACGGATGTCCCGCAGAATTTCCCCGCCTCGAGCTTTCAACTCCGAAATGCTGGAAACGCCCACTAACGTCATCGTACGCCGCAGCTCGTCCGCGAGGATCTCAATGATGCGCCCGACGCCGGGCGAGCCTGCCGCCACCAACCCGTACAGGTAGGCCCTGCCGATCGAGCCGGCATCGGCGCCCAGCGCCAGCGCATTGAGGATGTCGCTTCCCCGGCGGATGCCCGAGTCCACGTAGACCTCGATCGAGCCGACCACCCGTTGCCGGGATTCCTGCAGCACATCCATCGGACTCAACATGTGGTCGAGTTGGCGGCTGCCGTGGTTGCTCAGCTGGACGGCATCAAGGCCGATGCGGGCGGCCTTTTCGACGTCGGCCGGGTTGACGCAGCCTTGACGGCGTCCGGCCAGCTGCCCGGCGCCCACGCACTCCGTATCGCCGAGTACGGCGAACACCAGAAGAAATCTTTCGAGGAAACCATCTGCGCCTACCTGAGCTGCAGCGGTAACGCTGTGGAGGCCGCCAAATCCCTGGACGTACACGTCAGTCAATGCAGTCCGTTACCGCCTGTCCCGTGTAGAGCCGCTCTTCGGCATTGACCTGGACTATCCCGCAACGCGCTTGCTTGTATTGCTGCAACTATGGGCGAGGCGTCAACTAGCACTTGCGAGCTATTAGCCACTCGCAGCCTCCGCGACAGACTATGCCGCCCGACGCCCCCACGCCACTTCGCGGAGCCGGATCAGGTCCAGCGCCGGCTGGGCGGGCGGGACCCCCGGGCGTTTCCGCGGAACCAGGACGCGCAGGGCGGCGGGTTCCACCGTGCACCGCACCGGGGTGGGAATCAGCAGGGCCTCGCCGTCCACGCCGACGGGGATCTGGGGCACATCGGCGTCGACCACCACTTCCACGGCGGCCCGCTGCACCAGTCCGCGTTTCGTCGCCCGGCGCAGCAGCCCGACGGCCTCACGGGTACTGGACGCGGAGAGTGCCACCGCGCCGAGCACGCCGCGGTCGAGCCGGGTGCGGCGGCCCAGGCCCGCGAGATCATGGCTTCCGTAAGGGCCGTTGCTGACCAGCACCGCCTGCGGCCCGTCCACGGTGGTGCCGTCGAACTGGGCGCGCAACCGAGCCCCCTTGTCGCCCTTGATCAGGTCCGGGAGCATTTGCAGCACGGTGCCGGTCTTGTCGTCGCGGTACTCCGGGCTCTGCACCACCTCGGCGTAGACCCCGAAGGAGGAATTGTTGACGAAGGTGCGGCCGTTGATCTTGCCCAGATCAACGTGCAGCTCCACCCCGTCGCGGAGGGCGTCCAGGCATCCCGTCGGGTCCTCGCGGTCCAGGCCCAGATCGAGGGCGAAGTGGTTGCGGGTGCCGGCGCTGATCACCAGGAACGGCAGGTTGTGTTCGGCCGCGATGCCGGCCACAAGGGCCTGGGTCCCGTCACCACCGGCGACGCCGAGCAGGTCGGCTCCCCGTTCCACCGCCTGCCGGGCCAACGCATCCACATCCACCTGACCGGGTCCCTCGAGCAGCGCCACCTCGGCCCCGAGTTCCTCAGCCTTTCGCTGCAGGTCAAACTTGACCACCTTGCCCCCGCCGCTGCGCGGATTCATCACCAGGAAGGGATGCCGCCAGGCAGGAGCAGGGTACTCGGTCATCTTCGATCCTGCCCGGGGTTCCCGCAGGGCCGCGCGGGCACAGACCACCGCCACAACCACCAGCCCCACGGCGATCATGACCTCCAACAGCAGGCCCGCCTGGACGTACAGGAACACGACCACCAGCGGGGCGAGCACCGCGAGCGCCAGCGCACACCAGCGCAGGAATCCGCGGCTGATGAGGAACCAGTAGATTCCGGCCACGGTCACGACGACGGCGCCGGCACCGGTCAGGAGCAGCGCGACAATGCCCGCCACACCGGCCGCCGTCAGCGGGACCAACACCGCGCAAACCACCGCGAGGTAGGCGGCCCGCGCCCACCACCGCCGGGTCGACGGGACCTCTTCGAAGGGAACGACAGTCATAGCTGGCTCCTTGCCGTGTCCAGCCCCGGCCGATCGCACCGACCGAGGCCCGGCCGTCAGGTCTTGATCTTCGCGACGGTCATCAGGATCGCCGAGTCCTCTTCAGCTTCCAGGCTGTGCAGCCCGTCCGGCACAATCAGCAGGTCCCCGGTCTTCCCCTGCCAGGATTCCTTGCCGGCCCTAAGCCGCACGCAGCCGCGGAGCACAAACACGGTGGCTTCGCCCGGGTTCTGGTGCTCGCTCAATTGCGTCCCCGCCCGGAACGCCATCACCGTCTGGCGGAGCGTCTTCTCATGTCCGCCAAACGCCGTATCCGCAGCACGTCCGCTCGGTGCCGCCACCGCAGCCGCCATCTGCTGACGGGCAAGCGCATCGAGCGATATCTTCTGCATGGGGCCACCCTACTCAGAATCGTGCCCGCTGCCGAGGGTCCTTTGCCCCGGTAACGGCCGGCGCCTGCCCTGCCAGCGGCACGTCGCCAGGCTCGTGACGGTGCCGGTGGGACATGCCCATTTTTCAGGCCCAGGAGTGGGCACAGCGGGAGTATGTCCACTGGCCGGGGCGGAGGCGGGGCATGTCCCCTGCGAAGAGGAGCGCGGATGACCCCGGCCTACCCTCAGTACACCACCCGGAAATTACTGAACGCCCCCGTGGCCCGGGAGATCGATTCGTCCACGTTCTCCACCCGCCCGGGCGCGTCCGGCGAGCGCAGCCAGCGCCGGAACTCCAGCACCACCGACTGGGGCCCCTCCGCGGCGATGCCCACCGAACCGTCGCTGTTGTTCCGGACCGTGCCGGTCAGCCCCAGCTCCTCGGCCTTGCGCACGGTCCAGTAGCGGAAGCCGACCGCCTGCACCACACCGTCCACCCGCGCCGTCAGCCGGACCCACTCGCCGGAATCGCCCTTCGGAATCTCAGCCATGCCCCAATCTAACGCCCACCGCTGAGACCACCGCCAGAGGACTGGCGCACCTTCCACATAGGGACCTTCGCCCCTTACCTTCCGTAGAGCGCAGCCGTAAGGATGGTCAAGTGCACTGGGGGGACTTGTCGAGAAACGGCATGGCACATGGAAGTGCTTCACCCGCCCGCCGTGCCGCATTGCCCGAAAGGACACGAACGATGGCAGGACAATTCGAAATCTTCACGGACGCTGAGGCGAACGTCCGTTTCCGGCTTCTCGGCGCCGACGGAACGGTCTTGGCGGTTTCCAAAGCCTTCGAGGACAAGCGGGCAGCAGCGGACGGCATCATGGCCGTCCGTGAGTGCGCCGGCACGGGCCTGATCAAGGAGTCCCGTACCAACGCCTGGGGCGGTACCGGCACCACCAGGGCGGGGCTGCCGACGCCGGCCCGGCGCCGGCACCGGCATATCCCCGCCGTCTAAACGGCGGCTCAGCAAGACCCGGGCGGGCGGCCCGGCATAATCGGGAGCCGCTATGGGCGTGATGATGGCGCTGATCTTTGTGCCTTTCTACGCCATTTCCCTGGTGATCTCCGATCCGCAGTCCGTGATCGTGCAGATCTTCACCTTCTTCCCATTCTCCGCCCCGGTCACCGCCCTCTTGCGGAACGGCTTCGGCTCCCTGAGCCTGCTGGAGGCAGGCATCGTGATCGCGATCCTGTACGTGGGCGCCGCCGTGATGCTCCGCATCGCCTTGCGGCTGTTCCAGTACGGCTCGATCTCCTACACCTCGAAGGTCAACGTCCGCACGGCGCTCAGGTCAGGCTCGCGGCGCACCACCGCTGTTGAGCCCCCGACGACGGCGGGCCGCTAACGGGAATTGCGGCTACTTCCCTGACGGGGTGCCGGTGCCGGCCGAAGCGGTAGAGCTGGGTCCCGGCCGCAGCGACGTGATCATCTTCCGGATGTCCTGGTACTCCGGGGTGGACGCGTACAGCTTGGCCTTCTCCAGGTACGGCAGCGCGGCATCACCCGGCGTGGCATTGTTCTCCGGGTTGTAGGTCCCGCCGAAGAAGGCACCACTCGGCGGCCACAAGAACAGATGGAACATCGGGCACGCCAGATCGCCGGACTCCTCGGGGATCATGGTGATGCCATAGGCGGCGATAGTGGACTTCGTGGCCACTGCATCAGGGTCGTCACCCCGGGACTCGAACACGTAGCGGGGCACCCCGCCGTCGGCGCCGCCGCCTTCGCCGAGGGCCACCATCGGCTCGGTGTCATAGACCTCGTACGGGCTCTTGCCGATGCACTCCGCACCGGTGACGATGTTGGTCCGCAGGCCGGCCAGGGGTTTCCCCCCGGCGTTGAGCACGTCCACGAAGTCTCCGCCGAGCGCCCCGCCGGGATCCTTGACTGTCCAACCCGCGGGGTAGTCGAACGAGAGGCCGCCGTCCGCCGTCGTGAACGTCTTCCAGCCCGACGACGGCGTCCCCTCAGTGGGCGAGGCGCTCGGCGCTGTGCCCGACGTCGTGGTCGGTGCGGTGCCCGACGCCGTGGGCGCGCCGCTCCCGGACGGCGGGCCCGGCACCAGGCCGCAGGACGTCAGCAGCAGGACCAGAACGAGGGCCGTCCCGGCGGCGGTGCCGGCTGTGGCGCGCGCCTTCCCGTCCAGCGCCGTGCCGGATAACCCCGCCGGTTTCCTCACGACCCTACTTTCCGGCCGGCCGCAATGAAGTGATCGCCTGCTTGACGTACTTGTACTCGGGGGTGTCCATATACACCTCGGGGGTGTCCACGTTCTGGGGACCGCCCGGCATGGTGTCGAAAGGGTCATAAACGCCGCCGAACGTGGCGCCGCTGGGCGGCCAGGTGAAGATCTGGGAAATCGGGCAGGCGGTGTCCCCGGTGGGCTCCGGCCCGGAGGTGATGCCGTAGGCCAGGCTGAGGGACCCCGCCGGGTCACCAGTCTCGGGGCCGGTCCGGCCCTCGTAGACGAACCGCGGCGTCGCTCCGCCCTGGGCCAGTGCAGGGACGGGCTCGGTGTCGTAAACCATGAAGGGGAACTTCACCGTGCATTCGGCACCGGTGGAAATGTTGGTCCGCAGGGTAGCCATAGTCTTGCCGTAGTCACTCACCAGATCCACGGCGACGCCGCCCTCGGCGGGTTCATCGGCCGGGTCCTTGATGGTCCACGACTCCGGATAGTCGAACGCGAGCGTGCCGTCCGACGTCGTAAATGTCTTCCAGCCCGCCGGGACCGTGGCGGCGGACGAGCCGGTCGGGGCCGGCGACGCTGCGGCGGTGGCCGTCGATGGCGGCGGAGAACTGGTGGGTGCCGGTGCCGGTGCCGGTGACCCGCACCCTGCCAGTAGTGCCGCCGCGCAGAACGCGGAAATGACTGTGGCCAACGATGCGGCTGGGCGCATGACACCCTCCCCCTGGGAATATTCAGTGATTGGTCAATTCTCGGTGCTTCCCGCGGGGAAACTAGGGCCTTTGGACCCTTGGTTTCGCGGCTGTGCGGGTCCGCCGGCCAGGGGATCGCCGGCCGTGATGCTTCCCACGTTGACATCCCGCCGATTTCAGTTGGCCGTGGAAGCTTGCTAGAGCTTAAGTAATGCACGACGTCCTCGATCCCGCCATGCCCTTCCTGGCCCCCATCCTCGCCGTCACCCTCGCGGTGGCCGGCGGGCTCCTCGCCTCCTGGCTGCTGCGCCGGATTGTGCTCCGGTTCAACCGCAATCAGCCGGCCCTGCGCGAGACCTCCCGGGTGGCCCGGCTGCCGCTGCGCCTGGCGCTCTGCCTCATCGGTGTCCGGATCGCCCTGGGCCTGACCACGGAGGATGCCGAATGGCGGCGCAACGTGGACCACGCGCTGCAGATCGCGCTCATTGGGTCGATCGCCTGGCTGGCCATCGCCGTGCTCCTCATCATCGAGACCCTGGTGCTCACCCGCTACCGGGTGGACGTGGCGGACAACCGCCGTGCCCGCAGGCTCCGCACCCAGGTGATCCTGGCCCGGCGGATCGGGGTGGCCCTGATCGCCATCGTGGCCCTGGGCATCTCGATGCTCACTTTCCCCGCGATCCAGGCCCTCGGCGCCGGGCTGCTGGCCTCCGCCGGCGTGATCTCGATTGTGGCCGGCCTCGCCGCCCAGACCTCCCTGGTGAACGTCTTCGCCGGCATCCAGCTCGCCTTCACGGACGCGATCCGGGTGGACGACGTGGTGGTGGTGCAGAAGGAATGGGGCCGGATCGAGGAGATCACCCTGACCTATGTGGTGGTCCACATCTGGGACGACCGCCGGCTCATCCTGCCCTCCACCTATTTCACCACCACCCCGTTCGAGAACTGGACCCGGCGGCAGTCCGAAGTCATGGGCACCGTGGAGTTCGACCTCGACTGGCGCGCCCCGGTAGAGGACATGCGCGCCGAGCTCAAAAAGGTCCTGGCCACCACCGACCTATGGGACGAGCGGGTGGGCATCCTGCAGATCACGGACGCTACCGCCGGCTTCGTCCGGGTCCGCATCCTGGTCAGCGCCGCGGACAGCGCCCAGCTCTTTGACCTGCGCTGCTTGATCCGCGAGGAACTGGTGCTGTTCCTGCAGCAGGAACACCCGACGGCGCTCCCCCACGTCCGGCTCGAGTCGCTCGGTGCTGCTTCGCTGGGGTCCGGGACGACGGGTGCGGCCGACACGGCTGCCGCCAAGCGGCCCGGCAAGGTGTCCGCCGCCGATGAGCCCGCCCGGCACCCGGCCGATCCGCACGACTCCCAGCTGTTCACCGGATCGATCGAGGCGATCCAGCGCTCCAAGGCCTTCACCGGCCCCGGCGAGGAAGTGTTCGAGGACCGGGACAAGAGCATCGCCGCGCAGAACTAGGACGCCGCCAGCCGGCTGCACCGGGCGCTGTCGCCGCCGGACGGGCACCGTCCACATGGCGCCGCCGGGGGCTTCCCTGCCTGCGGGAACTGTTCAATAATCAGACGTTGGTGGGTCAGCGTCGGCGCTGGCCGACGCGCGTGCTGGACCAGCTGAGGAGTTCCGATGACGGTAGAACAGCCCACAGAAGAATCCGCTGAGGCTCCTGACCGCGACTGGTTCCAGAGCGCCGTCGTCTATCAGATCTATCCGCGCAGCTTCGCGGATTCCAACGGGGACGGCATCGGGGATCTGCGCGGCATCATCAGCAAGCTCGACTACCTGCATCGGCTCGGCGTCGACGTCGTCTGGCTGTCCCCGATCTACACCTCCCCGCAGGACGACAACGGCTACGACATCAGCGACTACCGCAACGTGGACCCGCTTTTCGGCACCCTCGAGGAGTTGCGGGAACTGACGGACGGGCTGCACGCCCGGGGCATGAAGCTGGTTATGGACCTGGTGGTCAACCACACCTCGGACGAGCACCCCTGGTTCGTCGAATCGCGGTCCTCGAAGGACAACCCCAAGCGGGACTGGTACTGGTGGCGGCCGCCGCGCGGGGCCGCCTTTGATGGCTCCGGCGATGGCCCCCGCCCTGGCTCCAACAACGTGGCACCGAACAATTGGGGTTCGGTGTTCTCCGGCCCGGCCTGGGAGTTCGACCAGGCCACCGGCGAGTACTACCTCCACATCTTCTCCCGGAAGCAGCCGGACCTGAACTGGGAAAATCCGCAGGTCAGGGCAGCGGTCTACGAGATGATGAACTGGTGGCTGGACCGGGGCGTGGACGGCTTCCGGATGGACGTCATCAACTTCATCTCCAAGGACACCGCCCTGCCCGACGGACCCATCGCCGCCGGGATGCTCTACGGCGACGGCACCCCGTTTTACATCGGCGGCCCGCGGATCCACGAGTTCCTGCAGGAGATGCACCGGAAAGTCTTCGCGGGCCGCCCCGGACAGCTGCTCACGGTCGGCGAAATGCCCGGCGTCACCGTGGACGAGGCCGCCCTGTTCACCGACCCCGCGCGGGCCGAGGTGGACATGGTCTTCCAGTTCGAGCATGTGGCCCTGGACCAGGAGGACGGCAACAAGTGGCGGCCCAAGAAGCTCAAGCTCACGGACCTCAAGAGGACCCTGGGGCACTGGCAGACGGGCCTGGCGGAGCGCGGCTGGAACAGCCTCTACTGGGGCAACCACGACCAGGCCCGGGCGGTGTCCCGCTTCGGCGACGACGGCCGGTACCGTGAGCTCTCCGCGAAGATGCTCGCCGGCGTCCTGCACCTGCACCGCGGCACGCCCTACGTCTACCAGGGCGAAGAACTCGGCATGACCAACATGACCTTCGGTGCGATCAGCGACTACCGCGACATCGAGGTCCTCAACCACCACCGCGAAGCCACCACCCATCTGGGCCACACCGACGCCGAAGTCCTCGCCGCGCTGGCGCCGCTGAACCGCGACAACGCCCGCACCCCGGTCCAGTGGGACGCCTCGCGGCACGCCGGCTTCACTACCGGTTCGCCCTGGATCGCGGTCAACCCGAACGCCAACCACATCAACGCCGCCGCGCAGGTGGACGATTCCGACTCGGTGTACAGCTTCTACCGGAAGGTGATCGCGCTGCGGCACAGCGAGCCGGTGGTGTCGCACGGGGACTTCACGATGCTGCTGCCGCGGGACGAGCACGTGTACGCCTTTGTCCGCTCGCTGCCGGACACCCGGCTGCTCGTGCTGGGCAACTTCACCGGCCAGGACCAGGACGTAACGCTCGACGACGCCGACGTGCCGCTCGCCTGGGGCAGCGCGGAACTGGTGTTGGGCAACTACCCCGCCGACGCCGCGGTGTCCCGGCTGCACCTGCGGCCGTGGGAGTTGAAGGTCTTCCGCGCCGGAGCAGCGCGGTCTGGCGGGTAAACGCGGGCAGGACCGGTAACGCAGGCCGGACCGTTGGCCCGCGGGAGGCAAGCCGGCGGAACAACCACCATCCATTACGAGTGAGGGAGCCAGGCATGACCATTCCACCGCCACACGAACCTGAGCCGTTCCCGCCGGAACCCGGGCCCACCACGCCTGAGCCGCAGCCCGGGGATCCGTTTCCGCCGGAGCCCGGCCCGGTCACTCCCCCGCCGCCGATCCCGGAGCCCGGCCCCGCGCCAACTCCCGGCCCGTTCCCCACACCGGGTCCGCTGCCGATTCCCGACCCCGGCCCGGTCCCGCCAGCCCGGCCGGACCCGACCCGGTTCCAGCGGAGCTGAGCGCGAAAGACGCACAGCGGGAGGGCCGGCTCAGCCGGCGCGCTGGTTCAATCGGCGTGCTGGTTCAACCGGCGATGCCGTGCAGGAAGGTCCGCACTTCCGTGTTGACGGCGTCGGGCGCTTCCATCGGAGCGAGGTGCCCGACGTCGGGAATCACCGCAAGCCTTGACCCCGGGATCTGCCGGTGCAGCTCGTGGGCGACGTTCAGCGGGGACCGCTGGTCGTCCGCTCCGTACAGCAGGAGCGTGGGAATGGTGATGGTGGGCAGCACCGGGCGGTAGTCGGCCCGGCCGCTGGCGGAGAGCAGGGCCCGCATCCCGGCCGGGCGGACGCCGGCCATGATCGTGGCAACTTGGGCCACCACGGCGGGATCGGCCTTGTCCGTGAACAGCGTCGGCAGCCACTCCTCGATGAACTTCTCCGGAGGCTGATCGACCTCGGCCAGCACCTGGGCGTAACGCCGTTCCACCTCCTGGGGCGGCAGGGAGCCGGCCCAGCCCGCATAGGCGGACACCAGTACCAGGGACGCGGGAATCCCGGGGTACCGGCGATACAACTCGAGGGCCACCATGGAGCCCCACGACAGCCCTAAAAGGTGCGGCTTCGCTGGAACGGCTGCGCGCAGAAATCCGGCTGTGAGGTCACCGAGGTCTTCAGCGGACAAATCCTGGGCGGGGTCGTCGGACTGGCCGCACCCGGGAGCGTCCCAGGCGAACACCGTGAAGACATCTGAGAGTCCCCCCAGCTGCGGACGCCAGATCCTGCTGTCCTCCCCGACCCCGTGGAACAGGACCAGCGGCGGACCGTGGCCAACCCGCTCGTAGGCGATCCGCAACCCGGCAACCTCGACGGCTTCCATAAGCCAATGCTAGGCCGGTTAGGGGGTGCCGGGCAGGTTCTGGCCGCCGGAGTCCGCGGGGTGCCCCGAACCGGAGAGCGGCCTTGTCAGCTCGCGCAAACCCGCCCGCGACGCTCTATCCTGCCCGCGCTAAGCAAAAGACCCTTCGACACCCGAATTCTGGTGTCGAAGGGTCTTTTGCGCGTCAGCGCTTACGCGAAGACGATGTCGCGGGTCCGGTGGTCATAGTGGATGACCAGCTGGCCGCCGGAGTGGTGCACCTCGTGGTTGGCGCCGTCGAAGGCACCAAAGGCACCAAAGTTCACATCCCAGGAACGGTTGAGCGCGATCTTGAAGCTGTAGGTACCGGCCGGGAGGTCCGCCGCGATCTTCCAGAGCTGATCGACCAGATCCAGTTCCATCTGGGATTCGTCGTACTGCGGTGCCCAGTTGGCCGGCGCGCCCAGCAGGACGTTGAAGTCCCCCGCCACGGCAACTGCTTCAGGCTGGTCGATGGTCTCGACGCTAACCGCCGGGGCCTCGACTGCAGGAGCCGCAGCACCCGGGGCCGGAGCGGTGCCGTTGTCGGCAGACTTGCGCTTGCGGACCGCCTTGGCGACGGGAGCAACGGCCTCTTCCACCAACTTGGCAGCCTTGCCGGCCACCTTCTCGGCAACCTTGGTGGCCTTCGGAGCGGCCTTCGCGGCCGGTTTCCCGGCGGGCGCCGACGGTAGAGGGGTGTCGGCGGGAACGGGAGTCCCGGCGTCGAGCGCTGCGGCGAAGGCGGCAGGGTCAGCGAACGCCACGGTGGCGCGCTGGCCGTCCTCGGTGATGGTCCAGCCGGCACGGCCCTTGACCAGCCAGCCGGCCTTGACCAGCTTTGCGGTGGCGGTGGTCAGCGTCTTGTGGCCGCGGGGAATCCCGCCGCTCAGCAGCTCACGCTCGAACTCGTTGAGCGGAACGCGGGCGATCGCTTCGCCCAGCACCGCTCCGGCGTTCAGCTTCTCATCCGTCCACACCCCCTCGGTCAGAACTTCCAGCACGGCCTTCAGTCGTCGGTTGGTGTTTTCGGCAGTGTTCGCGCCCATGGGTCTCCTCTAGAAGCAATTGATCCACCTGCATTTTGCCAAGAATGGATGCGTTTCCGCGAGTAAAAACTGTTAACTCTGTGTGTCGTGACCCACTATTACACCCCATTCCGGTCGGCGCGAGGGGCCCAAGTCAGGGGTACCCGCGAGTAGCTTTTTCGGCGGCGGTGCCCCTGTGCCTGGGCACGGGGACGGCCAGCGCTGGCATCCGGCCCCCGGCGGGCGCACACTGGGCCGTATACGTCCTGATCCCGGGAGCCGTCATGCCTCGTTTCACGGCCTGGCTGCAACGCCATCGTCTTTCGGCATTCGTTGTCCTGGCCTTCGCGATTTCCTGGTCCTCCTGGCCGCTCTACGCCGCCGGGCTGATGCCTCGGATGGAATTCCTGCCCATCGGCCCGCTGGTGGCGGCAGTCATCGTCATCGCGCTGGCCGAAGGCGGGCCGGGCTTCAGGGTGTGGGGCCGGCGGCTGATCCGCTGGCGCGTTGGCTGGGTCTGGTATGCCGTGGCGCTGTTCCTCCCGGCCCTGCTGGCCCTGGTTACCGGCTTGACCAACGTGGCGCTCGGCGCCGCGGCACCAGGACTGGCGGAGGTGAGCTGGTCCGGGCTCCTGACGGTCTTAGCGGTGCGGCTGGTCAATCCGCTGGATGGCCCGCTGGGTGAGGAACCCGGCTTTCGCGGTTATGCCCTCCCGCTCCTGCAGGTGGGGCGCGGGCCGCTCCCGGCTGCCGCTGTCCTGGGCGTCATCGTGTCCGTGTGGCATCTGCCGCTGGTCCTGTTCGGGGGCCTGAGCCTGATCGGGCTGCCTTCGACGTTCGTGATCACCTTTCTCTACGTGTGGCTGTTCAACCGCACCGGGGGCAGCGTGCTGCTGACAGTTCTTTTCCACATCAGCCAGGGCACCTTCACCGTGGGGTCCTTCGGATTCTCGGGCGCCGATGCAGGCCGCGCTGAGCTCATCTACCTTCTGGTGCTCATCGTTGCCGCCCTAGCCACAGTTCTTCTGGACCGGAGCGGCTGGCGCACGGCGCCCGCATCCGCCGTCGACGCCGGACCTGGCCAGTCCGCCGCCGCTGTCCCCCGACCCACTGCCTAGGAGGAATCGTGTCGTCACCGCTCACCAACGCCGCCGGACCCATTGCCCTGGTTGCCGGCCTCAGCTTCGCCGCCGTGGACCTGGCCCGCCTGCTCGCCGCCGACAGGAGCCTCGACCGGATTGCGATGATGCGCCAGATGCCGTTTATCGTCACCAACGAGCTCTACTTTGTGGTCTTCGTCGGGCTGGTTCTCGCCCTGGTGGCCGTCTACTTCAGGAGCGCGGACAGCGCCGGCGGCCTGGGCGTCTTCGCCTTCTGTGCCGCGCTGGTGGGCACCATGGATATGGCGGGGAACATGTGGTTCGACGGCTTCGCCGGGCCCTGGATCGCCGAAACGGCGCCGCAGGCCATTCTTGCGGGCGGGTCAGGGATACTGGCGGTCGGCGGGCTGTCCAGCTATGTCTTGTTTGCCCTGGGCTGGCTCATCTTTGGCACCGCAGGCTGGCGGGCGGGCATGTTCCCGGCCTGGGCCGCCGCGGCATTCGTGGTGGCCGGGTTCCTCGGCTTCAACGCTGGCCTCCCGCCGTACGGGATTCCGATCGGACTGGCCATGGCGGCCCTGGGCTGGTGGATTACCCGCACCTCGCGCGCCGCCGCAGCGGGGCCGCCGGCGCAGCGCCCCTGACACTCCCGACGTCGGGCACCGCTACTCCCCGGCACTCCATTCGACGCCGGTCTCTGCCATATAGGCGGCCACGGCCGCGTCGATAGTGCGGTAGAAGTGGCGCGGATCGATTTGGCGGGTCAGTTCGTAGCGTTCGATCTTGGTCCGGACCCCGTGCTTGAGCTCCGCGAACACCAGCGACGTGCCCTGCGCGTTCAGCTCGGCGTCCAGCTCAAGCAGCACGTCCGAGGCAGTGGTGTCCACGTCCGTGATGGGCTCGGCCGCGATGACGATCCACCGCGGCTTGGGTTCGGTCCGGGCCAGCCGCCGGATGTTTTCGCGGAACGGCCTGACGTTGGCGAAGAACAGGGGCGCGTCGAACCGGTAGATCACCAGGCCGGGCAGGTGCTTCGCGTCCGGGTGGAAGTGCACGTCATGGAACCCTTCGACGCCGGGCACCCGGCCGATCACCGTCTCGTAGGGCCACCACGCCCGGCGGAAGATGTTGAGGATGGACAGCCCCACCGCAATCCCGATGCCGGGCAGGACCCCCAGCAATGTCACGCCAAGGAAGGCCGCGATCGAGAGGTTGAACTCGGTCTTGCGCTGGTGCCAGAGGCGCACCGTGCCCGGGATGTCGGCGAGGGATATTGATGCGGTGATCACGATGGCCGCCAGGGCCGGCTGCGGCAGGTTCCGGAACAGGCCCGGCAGCAGCACCAGCATCAGGATGATCAGCACGGCACCCGTCACACCCGTGAGTTGCGTCTTCGAGCCGGAACGTTCCGCCACGGCGGTCCGGGAGCCGCTGGTGCTCACCGGGAACCCCTGGAACAGGCCCACAGCGAGGTTCGCCGCACCGATGCCGATCATTTCCTGGTTGCCACGGATCTCGTCGCCGGAGCGCGCGGCGAACGCCGACGCCGTCGAGATCGTGTCCGTCAGGGAGACCAGCGCGATGCCGAGGGCGCCGGCGAACATCAGGGCAATGTCCGAGAACTCCAGGTAGGGGATGGTGAACGGCGGGAAGCCCTGCGGGAGTTCCCCGACGAGGGACACCCCGCGATCGGCGAGGCCAAAGAGTGTCGCGGCTCCGATAGCGAGCACCACCATGACCAGCACCGACGGGACCTTAGGCAGCCACCGCTGCAGCGCCAGGATCAGCACAATCCCGACGATCCCGACGGCGGCCGCGGCCACCACCGCCTCGCCGTTGGCCAGCCCCCGGACGAACCCCACGAGGTCCCCGATGAAGTCATCCGCGCTCACGGAGAACCCGAAGAGCTTCGGGAGCTGGCCGACCAGGATGGTGACCGCGAGACCATTCATGTACCCGATCATCGTGGGCTTGGAGATGAGGTCCGCGATGAAGCCGAGTTTCGCAACGGACGCGAGGATCATGATGACGCCGACCATAAGCGCGAGCATCGACGCGAGGACCACTGCCTTCTGCGGGTCGCCGTCGGACGCTACGAGCGGCAGGACCGTCGCCGCGATCATCGGGCCAAGCGAGGAGTCCGGCCCCAGCACCAGGATGCGGGACGGGCCGAAGACCGCATAGGCAAACAGGCAGAGGACGGTGGTGTAGAGCCCGGTGATCGTAGGCAGCCCAGCCAGCTCCGCGTAGGCCATGCCCTGGGGAACCAGCAGCGTCGCCAGGACGATTCCGGCGACGATGTCCTTGCCGAACCAGCTCCGCTGATACGACGCGGCGACGTCGACGCCCGGCATCACCTGGCGCAGCCAGCCCGTCCGCGGCTGTCGGGTCTCGGTCATACCTGCACTCTGCCGGGCGGGGGCACCCGGTGCATCCTCCGTCGAGGGTGACCCGGACACAGCAACGCGGGGTCACTTCCGGCCCATGGGATGCCCCGGGATGGGCCGGAAGTGACCCCGCGTTGCTTGGTCTTGGTACCCGGACGCCGGCCGCGGGGAGCAGACAGGGGCCGCGCAGGCGAGACTGAGCAGGCACCGGGGGGCGGTTGTGCCCCCGGACCGATAGGCCTAGAGTGGCCAACTGCGTGCCGCCCCCTGCACGGACATGCGCCGGAGGCCGCTCCCACCATTTTGATCGAGGAGATATCTATGGAAACCCGTACACTCGGTTCGCTCACCGTCTCCGCCCTGGGTTTGGGCTGCATGGGCATGAGCGAGTTCTACGGCCACGGTGAGGACAACGAATCCGTCGCCACCATCCAGGCCTTTCTCGACGCCGGCGGAAGCCTGCTCGACACGGCTGACATGTACGGCCCGTTCACCAATGAGGAGCTTGTGGGCCGGGCCATCGCAGGCCGGCGCGACGACGTCGTACTGGCCACCAAATTCGGCAACGAACGGCGGCCCGACGGATCCTGGGTGGGCATCAACGGCTCCCCCGACTACGTACGCGCCGCCTGTGACGCAAGCCTGCAGCGGCTGGGCGTGGACCACATCGACCTGTACTACCAGCACCGGGTGGACAAGACCGTCCCGATCGAGGAAACCGTCGGGGCCATGGCTGAGCTGGTACAGGCTGGCAAGGTCCGGCACCTTGGCCTGTCCGAGGCCAGCGCCGACACCGTTCGCCGGGCCCACGCGGTGCACCCCATCACCGCCCTGCAGACCGAATACTCGTTGTGGGAGCGCGAGCCGGAAACGAAAGTCTTCCCGGTCCTCGCCGAGCTCGGCATCGGTTTTGTCCCCTACAGCCCGCTGGGCCGCGGCTTCCTGACCGGCCAGTTCCGCAGCCCCGAGGACTTTGCGGCAGACGATTTCCGCCGGCACTCCCCGCGTTTCCAGGGCGAGAACTTTGTCCGCAACCTGCAGCTCGTGGACCGGGTCAAGGAGTTGGCCGACGCGAAGGGCTGCACCCCGGGGCAACTGGCGCTGGCATGGCTGCTGGCCCAGGGCGAGCACATCGTTCCGATCCCTGGCACCAAGAGGGTGGACCGCCTGCGGGAAAACCTGGGCGCTGCCGACGTCGAACTCTCCGCCGAGGACCTGACCCGTCTGGACGAACTCGCTCCGGCCGGCGCGGCCGCCGGGGCGCGGTACCCGCACATGGATTCGATCGACGTCTAAGCCGGCCCCAGCGGAACGGCAACGCGGGGTCACTTACGGCCCATCCCACGCCCCGGGATGGGCGGTAAGTGACCCCGCGTTGCTTTGGGGGTTAGTGCCCGGATGCGGCCAGTTCGGCCAGCAGTTCCGTCTTGCGTTCCTCGCTCGCGAAGGACGAGCGGATCGAGTTGGCCGCCATCCGCACGCAGTCGAACTCGGACAGGCCGATCACGGACTTCAGCTGCGCGAAGTTGTCGTCAACGTACCCGCCGAAATACGCCGGATCGTCCGAGTTCACGCTCACGTTCAGCCCGGCCGCGAGCATCGCCGGCAGCGGGTGCTCCTTCAAGGTGTCCACTGCCCGGAGCCGGACGTTGGACAGCGGGCACACCGTCAGCGGCATGAGCTCCTGCACCAGCCGTTCCACCAGCTCCGGATCCTCCATGCAGCGGATGCCGTGGTCGATCCGCTCCACCTCCAGGAGGTCCAGCGCGTCGGTGATGTACGACGGCGGGCCCTCCTCACCGGCGTGCGCGATCCGGTGCAGCCCGGCGTCCTTGGCCCGGGCGAACAACCGCTGGAACTTCGCCGGCGGATTACCCACCTCGGCCGAGTCGAGGCCGATGCCCGCGATCGGCGCGTCCATGGCCAGCAGCTGTTCCAGCACCTCCAGCGCGGAGTCCTCGGACAGGTCCCGCAGGAATGCTGCGATCAGCAGGGTCGAGATGCCGAACTCCTCCCGGGAGTTCGCCAGCACCGACGCCACGCCGTTCACGCAGGTCTCGAGGGCCACCCCGCGGGACACATGTGCCTGCGGATCCAGCATGATCTCGGCATGCCGCACCCCGGCGAGCGCAGCCCGGGACAGGTACGCCCGGGTCATGTCCGCGAAGTCCTGCTCGGTCTGCAGCACGGCCATGTTGGCGTAGTACAGGTCCAGGAACGATTGCAGGTCCGTGAACTCATAGCGGGAGCGCAGCTCGTCCAGGTCCGCATACGGCAGCTGGATCCCGTTGCGTTCCGCGAGCGCGAAGATCAGCTCGGGCTCGAGGGTGCCCTCGATGTGCAGGTGCAGTTCCGCGACCGGCAACGGGCCGTGCACTTCCTCGGGGACCTCGGCGAATTCGGGAACCTCGGGGGTGGCGGTTGCTGGGCTGTCCGGTGCAGTGCCCTCGGTGGGAGCGGCGCCGTCGTTAGTTTCCATTCGGTAAGGATATGCCCGCCGGCGTCCGACCCGGATAGAGTCAATTGGATGCACAGTGATCAGCATGCTTCCAATTCCACCGGCCCGGCCGTCCCGGGGCTGGGCGCCAGCCATCCTTCGGACGGCTTCGTCCGGGTGCGCGGCGCCCGGGAGAACAACCTGCGGAACGTGGACGTGGACGTGCCCCGCGACGCGATCGTCGCCTTCACCGGCGTCTCAGGCTCCGGCAAGTCCTCGCTGGCCTTCGGCACCATCTACGCCGAAGCACAGCGCCGCTACTTCGAGTCTGTGGCGCCTTACGCCCGGCGGCTGATCCAGCAGGGCCACAACCCCAAGGTGGAAATGATCACCGGGCTGCCGCCCGCCGTCGCGCTTCAACAGCGCCGCGGGACGCCCAGTTCCCGCTCGACGGTGGGCACGGTCACCACGCTCTCCAATTCGCTGCGCATGCTCTTCTCCCGCGCCGGCAGCTACCCCGACGGCGCCAGCCCGCTCGATTCGGACGCGTTCTCCCCCAACACCGCCGCCGGCGCGTGCCCGGAGTGCCACGGCCTGGGCATCGCGCACACCGTCACCGAAGCCTCGCTGGTCCCGGACACTTCGCTGAGCATCCGCGACGGCGCGATCGCCGCGTGGCCCGGTGCCTGGCAGGGCAAGAACCTGCGCGACATCCTCACCCATCTCGGCCACGACGTCGACACCCCCTGGCGGAAGCTGCCCAAAAAGGACCGCGACTGGATCCTCTTCACCGAGGAACAGCCCGTGGTGGAAGTGACGCCCCAGCGCGACCGGGTGGCCAAGCCATACAAGGGCCGGTTCTGGAGCGCCAAGAGCTACGTCCTGCATACCCTCGCCGATTCCAAGAGCACCACCATGCGCGACCGGGTGTTGCGCTTCATGGAAACCGGCCCGTGCCCGGTCTGTGGCGGCGCCGGCCTGACCCCCGCCGCGCTGGCTGTGACGTTCGCGGGCCGCACCATCGCGGAGCTCAACGCCGTCCCTATGAGCGACCTTGCCGAAATCATCCGCCCCACCGCCGAACTTACGGAGGCAGGGACCGCCTCCCGCAAGCAAACCTCCGGCGAGGGCAACGAGGTGGCCGTCGCCATCACCCGGGACCTGTTCCAGCGGGTCACCGTGCTGCTGGACCTCGGCCTGGGCTACCTCGCGCTGGGCCGGTCCACGCCCACCCTCTCCCCCGGAGAGATGCAGCGGCTGCGGATCGCCACCCAGCTGCGGTCCGGCCTTTTCGGTGTGATCTACGTGCTGGACGAGCCCTCCGCCGGTCTGCACCCGGCCGACGCCGAGCCCCTCCTCGCGGTGCTGGATCAGCTCAAGTCTTCGGGGAACTCGGTGTTCGTGGTGGAGCACAACATGGACATCGTCCGCCGCGCCGACTGGCTCGTCGACGTCGGCCCGCGCGCCGGTGAGGGCGGCGGCGAGGTGCTCTACAGCGGCCCCGTCGCCGGGCTCGCCGAGGTGGACGCGTCCGTGACCCGGCCGTTCCTGTTCCCGAACGGGTCAGGTGCCGCGGCCCCGGCCGCAGCAGCCGCCTCCCGGACCGCGGACGGTTCCGGTACCGCGGACGGTTCCGGAACGGACGACGGCGGCAACGGTCACCGGCGCGACTCGGCCGGTTCTTCTGCGGCCGGTAACCGGCGGGAGGCTGCCGGCTGGCTGGAACTGCGCGACATCAGCCGCCACAACCTGCGCGAACTCGACGCCGATTTCCCGCTGGGCGTGCTGACCGCGGTCACCGGCGTCTCCGGCTCCGGCAAGTC
Organism: Arthrobacter sp. 10L424; assembly: GCF_056395325.1. Classification (NCBI taxonomy): domain Bacteria; kingdom Bacillati; phylum Actinomycetota; class Actinomycetes; order Micrococcales; family Micrococcaceae; genus Arthrobacter; species Arthrobacter sp. 10L424. The sequence continues at coordinate 76,551 of NZ_JBFTJH010000013.1, forward strand.
GACCTTGGTCAGCCAGGTGCTCGCCGAGGTGGTGGGCGCCCGGCTGCATCCCGACGTCGACGCCGCGGCAAACGTCACCGACGCGGAGACCGCCGACGCCGAGCCCGCCGGCCTGCCCAGCGCCCCGGTCAGCGTGGGCCCGGTCTCCGGTCTGGACCAGCTGGACCGCCTGGTGAAAGTGGACCAGAAGCCGATCGGCCGCACCCCGCGCTCCAACCTCGCCACGTACACCGGCCTTTTCGACGCAGTCCGCAAGGAATTCGCGGCCACGGACGAGGCCCGGGCCCGCGGGTTCGGCGCCGGCCGTTTCTCCTTCAACGTCGCGGGCGGCCGCTGCGAGATCTGCCAGGGCGAGGGCTTCGTCGCCGTCGAGCTCTTGTTCCTGCCCGGCAGCTACGGCCCCTGCCCGGAATGCCACGGCTCGCGCTACAACCCCGAAACGCTCGAGGTCACCTATCGCGGCAAGAACGTCGCGGAGGTCCTCGGCATGACGGTCAACGCCGCCGCCGAGTTCCTGGACGCGGTCCCTTCCGCCGCGCGCAGCCTGCAGACCCTCCGTGAGGTGGGCCTGGGCTACCTCCGGCTCGGCCAGCCGGCAACGGAACTCTCCGGCGGCGAAGCCCAGCGCATCAAGCTCGCCACCGAACTGCAGCGCGCCCAGCGCGGGCACTCGCTGTACCTGCTGGATGAGCCCACCACGGGTCTGCACCCGGCCGACGTCGAACTCCTCATGGCGCAGCTGCACCGGCTGGTGGACGCGGGCAACACCGTGATCGTGGTGGAGCACGAGATGGACGTGGTGGCCGCGGCGGACTGGGTGATCGATCTCGGCCCTGCCGGGGGCGACGCCGGCGGCAAGATCATCGCGGTGGGGACGCCGGCCGCCGTCGCGCGTTCCAAGAAGAGCCGGACGGCGCCATACCTCGCCGCGGTCCTCGGCTGAGGCGGATCCGGGTGCCCCGGCAGAAAGACGACTGATTTTACCGGGAACGCCGCGGAAAATAACGTCTTGATAACGGCGGGGCCTTGTCTTAACCTTGGGACCATGCCCGGACACCGGGCATTGAGTGCCCGGTGCTGCCACCACCAGATACTGCCCGACCGGTAGACACCGTAATGACCTCTATTGTCAGGGGCGGGCAGTAGTGCGACAACGTCCGGGGACGGACCGAGCACCGGTGGCCCTCAGGAGCATCTGTCCCATGAAAAAATCAACCTACAGCACTGCCGCACGCCGCGGCGTCACTCTTGCGGTCGTCTCGATCGCGGGCGTCGCGTTGTCCGCCTCGGCTGCCAACGCAGCCGTTCCGGCTACAGCCCCCGCTTCCACGTGGGATTCGCTGGCCCAATGCGAAAGTGGCGGCAACTGGGGCATCAACACAGGAAACGGTTTTAGCGGCGGGCTGCAGTTCACCCCCAGCACCTGGGCCGCGTACGGCGGAACGGGGTCTGCTGCCAACGCCAGCCGTGAACAGCAGATCGCTGTTGCCGAAAGGGTGCAGGCAGGCCAGGGCTGGGGAGCGTGGCCGGCCTGCGCCGCGAAGCTGGGCCTGAGCGGCGGCACGATAGCTCCGCAGAGCTCGTCGAAGTCAGTGGCGCCGGCCAAGGTGCCCGCCAAGGCACCCGCACGGACCGTCGCCCCCAAGGCGGCTCCCAAGACCGTGGCACCCAAGGCAGTCCCGAAGGTTGCCGCTACTAAGGCGGCGCCTCAGGTCGCGGCCACTAAGGCCGCAGCACCGCGCCACGCGGCGGCCGTCGCCCTGAGCGGCAAGACCTACACCATCCAGAGCGGCGACACCTTGAGCAAGGTCGCCGAGCAGCTCAACATCGCCGGCGGCTGGCAGTTGCTGGCCGACGCCAACGCCAACACGATCGGCAATCCTGATCTGGTGTTCCCGGGCCAGGTGCTGCAGCTGCCGGCCTGATCGGCCCGGCTGAGCTGATCGGCTGGCTCGCTTGGTCGGCTCGCAGCAGGCGGTTAAACCACGACGCCGGAGCGTTCCCTCAGGGGGACCCTCCGGCGTCGTGCTGTGTTGTGTTGTTGTGCAGTATTGCGTTAAGCCCTGACCTAGGCGGCGATCGGAATCTCCCGCACGATCCGCACTTTCCAGGCAGTGTCGTCGCTGGTGTCCAGCAGGGCCACGGTGCCCATGGCCAGGTGCAGGGCGACGCGCTTGGCGGCGAGGAGTTCGAGGTAGAGGTTCTCGTTCATTCGCGCCGGAGCGTCGATGACGTACTTCACGGCGTCGCGGACCTTCCGGTAGTTGTCGCTCTTCTCGCGGTGGAGGTGCAGTTCCAGCATCTGCCGCTGCTTGATCTTCGGTTCGTGGCGGTTCAGCCACGACACCGCAGCGTGGACCGCCACGACGACGGTCAACGAGACCACATAAACCTCCCAGCCGCTGGAGAGCAGGAAAAGGGGAAGGTTGGCGATCGCCACCACCGCGATGAACAAGCGGAGTGCCAGGAGGCGCCGCATGGTCAGCGCGACAGACGCCATCGCCGTCCGGAAGCCGTTCTGCTCAGAACGGGCCGCGGCCGGATCAATGGTGAACTCTTCCAGGACGAGGATCCCGTGTGCTTCCGGGCCCAACATTCGTCCGTACTTGGGCAGGCTTGCGGGCGCGGGCGGCGCCTCAGATGCAGTTACTGAAATATTCGACATGGGCGTGTCTTCCGTGCGCGCGGTGGTGTTTATGCTAGTTTACGCGCCGATCGCGGGGGCTGTCTGTCCCATTCCAAAATGTGAACACGCTCACCCGCGGCCTCCCGCAATTGGTGCATTGGCTCCGTGGCCTCAAACTGGAGAGATGCAGACTTTTCTCCCCTTCCCTGATTTCCAGCAGAGCGCCGCGGCCTTGGACCGAGCGCGGCTCGGCAAGCAGCGCGTTGAAGCGCTGCAGACCCTGCGTGCGCTGGTGATCCCCGAGTACGGGTGGCAGTCACACCCGGCCATCCGGATGTGGATGGGGTATGTTCCCGCGCTGACAATGTACGGCCTCGCTATGGTCGACGAGTGGACGGCCCGCGGCGGCGAGGACACCACCCGCGAGAAGATCATGGAATTCGCGCCCCAGGCCGCACACCCCGACTATGCAGCGAAGATCCCGATGCCGCCCTGGCTCGGCGCCCCCGAGTTGCACCTCAGCCACCGCTCCCGGCTGATCGCCAAGGACCCGCGGTTCTACACGGAACTTTTCCCTGATACCGATCCTGACCTGGAGTACGTCTGGCCCGAGCCCAGGCATGAGCTGGTCCCCGAGGACCCTGCCGGTGACCGCATGTGGGTCCTCCGCCTCCCGCTCGGCGACACCAAGCCGGACAAGCTGGACACCGTCAGCCTGCCGCCCGTAGGCAAGGCCAAAGCCGCCCCCGCGGGCGAAGACGATTACCAGTTCGTGTACGCCGACTCCGGTTCCCGCCGGCCCAAGGTGCGCAAGCTCCCGCCCAAGCAGCTCGTCAAGAAGCCCACGCGCAAGCGCCAGCACCAGGAAGATGCCTTCACCACGCTTCCGGGCAACTCGACGATTGCCGTTCCGTTCGACGGCGGCGCGTCTTTCGCCGTCGGCAAGGTCCTGGGCCGTCCGATCACCGTGGAAGGCCGCTTCGCACGCAACTTCAAGGTGGACGAGATCCTGAGCCGCTCGGACTTTGACTACCCTGCGCTACTGCAGGATCCGCGCGTCTTCTTCCCGATCCCGGCGCAGTAGGGACGCGTTCGACGGCAGGCGGGCCAAGTAGCCCGACGTCGGCCGCCGCCGTTGGTGTTCGGCGGCGAAAGGCTGTCGGGACAAAAGGCGGCCTATCTGCAGACGTAAGTCTTTTCCCACTCGGCCCCTGTCCAGCTGCCCACCCGGGCTTTGATGACAAGCGTGTATGTTCCGCCCGTTGCCGACGTCCTGCTGATGGCAAAACCGCCGGGGACCACAGACTTGCTCGTGGTGCTGCCATCGGGCGCCGTCAGGGTTGCGATATACGAAGTTGCCTTGCTGACCGCCGCGAAGCTGGTGATGTTGACGGTGATGCCACGAGGGCTGTTGTTACATGTACGGTTGCCGTTCGCCGTCGTAGGCGCCGGGATGGAATACGTCCCGACGGCCAGCGTGCCGCCGGTTTTTGCTGTGAAGGTTGCGTAGGCAAGCCCGGGAGCGCCCAGTACTATCGCCACGGCCACCGGCACGGCCAGCAGACGGCGCAGTCGCACCAGCCACGCGGACGAGAACCGCGGGGCTGCTGAAGCTGAAGTGGGCTGGACGACGTTCACTGCGGACTTTCTCTCTGGCGGCTGACTTCCTAGCTATAACTCTGACAGCCCAGCCTCAAGTCGAAGCGGGGCTCAAGTTCAACATTTGCTCAAGAACAAACCGTGTTAGCCTGAAACCGCTGTGACACGTGGGGTTTGTGTGACTTGAGTTCTCTTCAGAAGCTGGGTTCATGTTTGATTCACCGGGACAACTGCGAGCTGTAGTCGTCGACGACGACAGTGACGTCCGCCTGCTTATTCGCCGGACGCTGGAAATGCAGGGCTTCGCCGTCACCGAGGCCACCACCGGGACCGAGGCACTCCTGGTCATCAATGAACAGCGGCCGGACGTCGTAACCCTGGACCTGAACCTTCCCGATTTGGACGGCGTGGAAGTGTGCCGCCGGCTCCGGAAGTTCTCCGACGCCTACGTCTTTATGATCACGGCCCGGGTGGACGAGATCGACGAGCTGATCGGCCTGGAAACCGGCGCCGACGACTTCATTGGAAAGCCGTTCAGCCCCCGCACCGTCCAGGCCCGGGTGGCTGCCGTGCTCCGCCGTCACCGTCCCACGCCGCAACGCCCGACTCCCCAGCGCCGTGCCAGTGACTTCCTGCCTCCCGGGGCCACCGACCACCGCTCCACCACCCGCTCCGGCTCAGGCGCGGAGGACCGCAGAGTCCCGCAACGCAGGGCCTCCGACGTCGGACCAGTTCCGGCGGAATCCTCGCCAGCCGATTCGGTAGGCGCAGCCGGAGCCGATCGACGTGCCCCTGAGACTTCCCGCGCTGCGGATCCGTCCCGCAGTCCAGAGTCCGCCGACGTCCTCCGACACGGGCCCCTCGTCGTCGAACCCGAGGGCCGGACTGCCTCCCTGGACGGCGTCGAACTGGTTTTGACCCGCACGGAATTTGACCTGCTGGAATCGTTGACCGGCGCACCGCGCCGGGTGTGGACCCGCAAAGCCCTCCTGACCAAGGTCTGGGGCAATGAATGGGCCATGGACGAACACCTCGTTGAAGTCCATATCGGCAACCTGCGCAGGAAGCTTGGCGACAAGGGCCGGGAACCGCGGTTCATCCGCACCGTCCGCGGCGTCGGGTATCGAATGGCTCCAGCGGAAGAGGTGGGGTAGCTGTCCCCGGCATCGCCAGCCCGCTCCGCGGCCCCTGGCTCCTCAGCCACTGACGTGAGCCGGGATTCCCAGCTCCTGGAATACGGACTGCCACACCTCGAACCCCTCACAGTCCAGACCGGACCGGGGACACCCGATACGCTGGGCCAGCTCCAGAAACTGCTGGTTCTTGCCACCAGTTCAACCGGCATCCCGTTTGGCGCGGTCAACATCATTACCGCTGACAGGCAGCACCACGTTGCGGCATTGGGGATCGACCCGGGCGTCTGTTCCCTCGAGGATTCGATGTGCGCCAGCGTCTTCCTCCGCGGCGAGACCACTGTTGTTCCCGACGCGTCCCGGGACCCGCTGTTCCGGGACCACCCCTTTGTCACAGGAGACGTCGCGTCTATCCGGTTCTACGCTTCGGTCCCGCTCACCACGGCTGCGGGATTCGTCCTGGGTTCGCTGTGCGTCTTTTCGCCCGAGCCCGCCCGACTCTCCCCAGACCAGAAAACGGCGCTGGAAATCATCGCCTCGCAGGTGGTTGAGGTGTTCGAACTCCAGCACCACGCCCGCATGCTCGCCAGAAGCCTGGATGAGGCACGGAACAGCAACGCGCTACTCGAATCGTTCGCCGGACGCATCAGTCATGATCTGCGAACTCCGCTGACCAGCGTCATCGGCTTCAGCGAGCTCGGTGAGATGAGAAACCCGGCGGAGGCCGAAGACTTCCGGATTATTGGCAGGACTTCGCGCCGGATGCTGGCCATGGTGGACGACATTTTGTCCTTCTCCCGGATCGGCGGCGTGCTCCGGCCCTGCCAGGTGTCTCTCTCCGCTTTGGTCCAGGAAGTTGAAGAGGACCTGACTTTCGGCTTCAAGGAGTCCGGGGCGGAAATCAGGGTTTCCGACGCCGCCCTGCACGCGGACGCCGAACAATTGCGCATTCTCCTGCAGAACCTCATCCAGAATGCCGTGGCCTACCGTCGGCTGGACGTCCCTCCGAGAATTCAGGTCACGGCCGAGGCTGTTCCTGATGGCGTGGCCGTCCACGTGCGGGACAACGGCAAGGGCATACCCGCTGGGGAACGGATCAACGTCACTGATCCCCTTGTCCGGTTGCACCGCGCTGACGACCCTCCCGGCTTCGGGCTGGGGCTGGCAACCTGCGTGCGGATTGCCCAGGCCCATGGAGGACGGCTGGAGATCGGCTCGGCCCCCGGCGGCGGAACCACCGTCTCGGTAATTCTCCCTGCGTTGGCGCTTCCCGGCTCTGCGCCGACTACAGCTACGGCCGACGCCGGCTAAGACTCCGGGTGTGTCCTCGCTGGTGCGGGGCCGGAGGATCCAAGGAGCGCATCCAGGTGGCGGGCGAAGTCGGCCGCATTGGAATCGAGTCCCCCGGCAGCAGCCAGGGCCGCTTCGAGGTTACCGGCGCGAATGCACTGTTCGACCGCGCGGCTTTGGGTTTCGAGTTGAACCGCACCGGCCATCGCCGCAGATGTCGCGACACTGCGGATCGCGGCCAGGGCGCCATCGCTCTTGCCCTCAATCAGGTTTTGGTGAATGCGCGTGAGCTTGTCCGGCAGGTGTGAGACGAACCGGCAGACGAAACCCACGGCATATGACCTCGAATCCAGCTCGACGGCAAGGCGGTCGAGCTGGCTGGTGTCCAGGACCATTCCGTTGCGGTAGCTCATGCCCGGCCCACGCCCGCGGCCTCCTGATTTTCCGGCAGGGCCTGCTGAGCAGGCTTCCGCCAGATCGATGTCAGCAGCACTACGACAAGCAAGGCGGGCGCCCCATAGAGGAGTACAGACTGCACCAGCGGCTGGCGGAGCGCCCGGATGCCGTCGCCGAGGTAAGGGACGACGCCTGCTGTGGTGTACACATAGTCCTCGGACAGCACAGCCGTCCACGGGTCGGCCCCGGGGTTCGCGTCACCCTTCGTGGTGACGGACGTCGTGCCGGCACGGTTGATGCTTGTCACCCGGTGGGTCTCAATCCGGCGATCGTCAACCGGAATGCTGTAGGTGATGATGTCGCCGACCTTCAGCTCGGAAACCGGAGTCCGCACGCTGACCACAACATCGCCCGGGTTGATCCCGGGCGACATGCTCCCGGTGAGCATGGTGGACGTCTGGTAGTTCAGGAACCGCGGCCCGACGGCGAGAAAAAGAAACAGCAGGGCGGCGATGACCAAGACGATCGTGAAAACCGCCCGTCCCGCCGCGACAACGGCCTTCGACGCCGGGCGCTGTTCGGTTGCCGATGATGTCGTGGCACGCCGCCGCCCGTGAGGAGCGCGAGGGCTGCTGGCTGCCGCCGATTCGTGAGCCTTAAGGTGATTCATGGTGCTCACGGGCGTTCCTCCTGCCGGGGTGGATACTGCGGAAATGGAAGGAATCCGGTCCGGCTGCTCTCAGGCCGGACCGGATTCCAGTCGGAGCAGCCTACTTGCTGGTCGCTCCGCGGAATGTTGCGTCGAAGCTGAACTTGATGGAGCTGTTCTTGCCCTGGAAAGTGTTGTCCGCTGCCGTCGGAACGGACATCGTGACGCGCAGGAAGTCGGTGCTGCCTGCCGTCAGGGACTTCAGGGTATTCGGCAGCGCGTAGACGCCGACCACCCGGCGTGAGGACAGAACGGTGGTCGGAGCACCTGATGAACACGTGTAGGTGAACGCCGGAGCCGTGCCGGCTTCAGTCCAGGCAACAGGGCAGCTATCAACTTGCAGCTGGAGCCCGTTGGTCGCGTCCGTGTCCAGAACTGACGACGTTGTGGCGGAAGTCGTGAGAGTAAGGCCGGTCAGGTTCTGGTCGCCATTGTTGAACAAGGTGACCGCGCGCTGCATAGTATCGCCCGGAATGGCGCCCGTGGCCGCCACGTTGAGTCGGTCGCTGGCACCACCGACCAAGTTCACCGTCGCAGAGTTGACCGCGGTAGAGGCCGAGGTGCTGGCGGTGAAGCCACCGTAGGTGCCCATTCCGGCCACGCCGGCAGCAGCGGCGAGGAGTGCGGCGGAGGCGAGGACTTTGCTGGACGTGGACTTGAGGTTGAGACCCATCGGATATCCGTTTCGTGGAGCCGGGCCGTGAGCACCGGACTAAGTGATTGTTGTAGCCGGCCCCCAAAGGCTGACAAGAACAACGATCCCCGGTTCCTTTCAAGGCAAGGCCTCTGTGGAAGACAAGATCACTTCAAGATTTCCTCAAGCCGACTCATTGTGGCCTTCGGCGTGATGGTTGTAAACGACCGACGTTGGCCCATCAACGCGAAGCCAATTTAGCCTTGCCAACCTACCTACTTAGTGACACTATCTATCCGTGGACGACATCGACTTTGAGCATGAGCTGACCCGCGCTGCGCTTCCGCAGGCGGTGCTCGCTGTGCTCAGCCATGGCGAAAGCCATGGGTACGCCATCGCCGAGGTCCTCCGGCAGCACGGTTTCACCCGCATCAAGGGCGGGACTCTGTACCCCCTCCTGAAGAGACTTGAAGATCAGGGCTTCGTTGAGCACACGTGGGTGCACGAGCAGGCAGGTCCGGGCCGCAAGCAGTTCACACTCACCGGGCAAGGCCGCAACGAGCTGGAGCGCTCGGCAGCAGCCTGGCACCGAATGAGCCGGGCCCTCAACCACATCCGCACCATCCGACAGGAACAATCATGAGCTACGAGCGACGCCTGGCCTTCAATCTCAGAATCCGCGGGTTGGCCGAACCCGAGATCGCCGAAGTTATTGGTGAGGTGCGGGCGCATCAGGTCGCCGCAGGAACTCCAGCGGAGGCTGAATTCGGCACAGCCGCGGAGTATGCGAAGCAGTTCCCCAAGATGAAGAGACGGTCGCGGGGACAAACCATCGTGACGATCGGGACGGTATTGGCGATCGCCTACGTACTTTTCGCAGTCCTCCTCACGGTCCTCTTCAGAGTCGACATTCGCGAGTACGTCGGTCCGATCACCCTCCAGCCGGGGCTCGCGCTGATCGTGGCTGGTTTCCTGGCCGGGTTCCTGACCGACTACTTCCAGCCCGTGCAGAACTCACGCGCCTCACGCTGAGGTTCCCTCAGTGGGCAGCTGGCAACGCCAGCCGGGGCTGCTGATTGCGTGCCAGTCTTCCGATCACGGACCCGGAGGGGCTCCCGGAGCGTGGCAGCGCCGCGATTGCTGGCAGACTGGACCTATGACTGTACTCATGGCCGGTTGCGGCGATCTGGGCACCGAGGCCGGGCTGCGGTTCGCCGCGGACGGACACCGTGTGGTGGGCTGGCGGCGTTCGCCGGAGAAACTTCCGGCCGCTATCGAAGGCGCAGCGGCTGACCTGGGTTCCGGGGAACTGCCGGCCATCCCGGCGGACACCGCCGTCGTCGTCGTCGCGATCGCGGCGGACTCGCCGACGGAAGCTGCATACCGGACGGCGTATGTGGACGGGCTGTCGAATGTGCTGGACGCCGTCCTGGGCTCGAGTGCGCCGGTGCGGCGGGTGCTCTTTGTCTCCTCCACCGCGGTGTACGGCGACGCCGGCGGTGGATGGATCGATGAAAGCACGACGCCGGAGCCCGGCGGGTTCTCCGGCCGCATCATCCGCGAGGCCGAGGAACTGCTCTTCAGCCGGCTGGGCGGCACCGGGATCACGCCGGTGGTCCTGCGGCTCGGGGGCATCTATGGCCCGGGCCGGACCCGGCTCATTGACCAGGTGCGCGGCGGAACAGCGGTGGTTCCCGCGGAGCCGCGCTTCACGAACCGCATCCACCGCGACGACGCCGCAGCGGCGATCGTCCACTTGTGCGCCATGGACCCCAGCCCTGCACCGGTGTATCTGGGCGTGGACAACGAACCTGCCGAGCTTGGCGAGGTGCTGCGCTTCCTGGCCGCCGAGCTGGGACTCCCCCAGCCGCCGTCGGATGCGTCTGACGGCGGCGGCGAGCCGTCCCGCGGCGGCAACAAACGGTGCAGCAACGCACTGCTGCGGAGCACCGGATTCGAGTTCGTATACCCGAGTTTTCGGGAAGGTTACCGGGACATCCTGGCCGGCGTAGGCGTACGGTACCCCTAAGGCTTCCCCGTTCGAGCCACCAGCAAGCTTTCCAGTGAGGGACTATGGAACTTCCGGAGATCATCGAAGCCGCCGGCCGGTACATGGACGTGGCCGGCGTGGCCATCATGGTGATCGGCGCCGTCGTGTCCATCCCGCTGGCGCTGCGGGGATTCCAGCCGCGGGGCCAGACGCCGGGCGCCGAACCGTTCTCCGTCTACCGCTCCTACCGGCAACTCCTGGGCCGCTCCATCCTGCTCGGGCTGGAATTGCTCGTGGCGGCCGACATCATCCGCACGGTCGCCGTCGCACCCACCTATGAAAGTGTGGGCGTGCTCGCCATCATTGTGCTGATCCGGACGTTCCTGAGCTTCTCCCTCGAGCTGGAAATCACCGGCCGCTGGCCGTGGCAGAAGGAACCCGACGGGTCCCCGGCTGCTGCGCGGGTGGGCTGAACGCCGCCTGACCTCCTAGTGGACCGTGCTATGGATCCCGACCCCTGGCCCAGGGCCCCGCAACTTCCGGCCCCGATCATCATGGATCAGCGCTGGACGGACGCGGTCTTCCTCCACTGGCGCATTCCTGAGTCTGTTGCCGGCTCGTTTATGCCTCCCGGCGTGGTTCCGGACAACTTCGACGGATCCGCGTGGGTGGGGCTGATCGGCTTCCGCATGCAGGGCGCCGGACTGGGCCGCGGGCCCGGAATTCCGTATTTCGGGAGTTTCACGGAGATCAACGTGCGCCTCTACTCCCGGGAGCCCGACGGAACCCGGGGCGTGGTTTTCCTCAGCCTCGATGCGTCGCGGCTCGCTGTAGTGCTGGCTGCGCGGGCGGCCGGGATTCCTTATGTGTGGTCGCGGGCGGGGTTCCGCGGGGCGGGGGTTTTAGACCCTGTGGCGGCTGTGGATGGCGGGGGTCCGGCGGCAGGCCCCCAAGCTGGGTACCGGGTGCGGCGCTTGCGTGGCGGGGCCCAGAGCAACTTTGCGGTGGCGCCGGAGTTCGACGTCGGAGCAACCGACCCGCTGTCCCTCCACCTCACTGCCCGGTTCGGCCTGCACACCCGGTTCCGCGGGAGGACCCTGTACGTTCCCAACACGCACACGGCGTGGCCGCTGTACCGGGCGCACCTGATTTCTTGTGAGGACCAGCTGGTTGCAGCGTCCGGCATCGACGTCGAGGGACCGCCCGAATCTGTCCTCTTCTCCCCCGGCGTCCGCACCCAGTTCGGCCGCCCGCGAGTCCTCAGCGGGCGGGCCGGACCCAGGTTAGCGGCGCCATCTGGCAGGCCGGACCCGGGTTAGCGGCATCATCTGGCGGGCCGGGTCCCGGGTTAACGGCATCATCTGGCTGAAATTTGTGCACTGCTTCTGGCCGCCCTATTTCTGTCGGTGGTCTCTGGTGCACTGGGTTTATGGAAGCCGCCAAGGATTTCATCACCGTTGAGGATCCGGTCTGGGGCAGCGCTCCGGACGGGCACTTCGGTGCGGACGGTCCGGTGCCGCTGGTAGAACTCCGGTCCTTCCAGTGCGGGTTGCCGCGGTCGCGAAAATTGTCGGTGCTCGCTGATGGAATGGTTCCATGAAAGCCGCCAAGGATTTCATCACCGTCGAGGATCCTGCCCGGGGAACGACTCCGGCCGGGCACTCCGGTGAGGGCCGCGTTGAGGACGTGGGCGGCCAGCCCGGCGCGGACAGCGCAGACAGCGTGGACGTGATGTTCGGGGTAGACGGCGCATTGGCGGCTCTGCGGGGCGTGGGTGCGACCGCGATCGGGGACTCTGCGTTGTGGGGGTTCCGGGAGGCGTCGGACTTCGCGGGGCAGGTCGAGGAGCTCTCGCGGACCGTCGAGTATCTCCAGCTCGTCGGGGCCGCCGCCGTGGACCGGACCAGGAAACAGTCTGCAGCCGCCGCCGCGAAGACCACGACGGCGTGGACCACCGGTTGGCGCGATGACGGCACCTACGGAACCCCTGCCACGCCGGATAGCTCAGATTGCGGCTCCGATGCGGTGGCCGATGCCCCTGCCATGGGGGCGCCCCGCGGCACCGCGGGTATCGCGGTCACCGACGTTTCTTCGGGTTCGGCGGCCGCGAGGGATGGCACGGCGGGTTGCACGGGGGCGGCGGTGCCGTCAGGTTTGGTGGGCGCGGTGAAGGACTCGGTTGCTGTGGATGACGGTTACCGGAACACGGCGGAGTTTCTGCGGGCGCGGCTGAGGATCAGCGCCGCGGAGTCCCGCCGCCGGCTCTGTCTCGGCGAGGCCCTCCTGCCGCGGCAGGGATTCGCCGGGGAACTCTTGCCACCCGTCCACGCGGAACTCGGGTCCGCTGTCGCCTCCGGTGAGGTCGCGTCCCGGGCCGCGACCATCATCAGCCTGGCCCTAGGCCGGGTCCGGCACGTCTGTGACGCCGAGGCCGCCGCCCGGATGGAGCACGCCCTGACCCGCACCGCGGCCGAGAACGACCCGGACTTCCTCTCCCGCATGGCCCGGTCCTGGGTTGACGCGCTGGACCAGGACGGCACTGAGCCCTCGGAGGAACTCCTGCGCCAGCTGCAGGGTGCATTCATCCGCAAACCCCGCCACGGACTCCAGCACCTGGAGATCTTCGCGACCGCCGAACAGTTCGAACACCTCCTCACCGTCATGAACACCGCCACCAACCCCCGGCCCGCCGGCCCGGATCTCATCGGCGGCCCCGAGACCGCCGCGGGTAACGCGGCAGCCGACGCCCAGTGCACTGGCGTCACGGGCGCCGGGACCTTCGCTGCAAGCTCCGCCGCCACCGGCAGCTCTTCGACGTCGGCCGACGCCACGAATATCGGCGGTAATCCCGGCCTTGACGTCCCCCTCGACCTCCGATCCCGCCCGCAGAAACTCCTCGACGGCCTGGTCGGCGCCTGTAAAGTCGCCCTCGCCGCCGGCACCCTCCCGACCGCGGGAGGACTCCGCCCTCAGGTCATGGTCACCATCGACTACCGCGCGCTCTTCGACCGGCTCGGAAACATTGACGGTGTGGGCGGTCAGCCCGGCGGGAACGGACAGAGCACGGACACTTACACCGGCACCGGCAGTTCCTTCCGCCCGGGCACAACTAAGGCGCACACCGGAACCCTGCTCTTCACCGGGCCCGTCACCGCCTCCACCGCCCGGAAAATCGCCTGCGACGCGGACATCATCCCCGTCCTCCTCGGCGGCGAAGGACGGATCCTGGACATCGGCCGCGCCTCCCGGGTCTTCCCGCCC
>NZ_JBFTJH010000014.1:0-76489 GCF_056395325.1 Arthrobacter sp. 10L424
CCACGGGGTGGCGCAACCTGGTCAATTCAACCAATTCAATACAATAAATTGGTATCAACAAACTTGGCACACTATTGAGTTCTCAAACAACAGACACACCCGGCACCACCACAACCTCAGCCGTGGATCGCTCCGGAGCAACTTATCTAGTTTACCGGGCCGCTTCACCCTTGTCAAATCGGCATCCCGACTCAGTCTCGCCGTGAGGCATCTGGGTCTTGTTGGCCGATCAACTCCGGGGAGCAGCGCGGAAATAAACTCTACCACCACTTCGCCCTGGTGACAAAGGGGCGCCGCTGCGCCCTCCTGCAGGGCGCCAAAAAAGCCCGGAATCACGGGGATTCCGGGCTCTTCGGCGAAGGTCAGCCTGCCCGCTGCCGGGGCAGCGGGCCCGGCGTCAGCTCACGGGTTTGAAGTACGCGGCACCCAGGGGAGGCAGCGTGACAGTGAGGGTGGCCGGCTGACCGTCGATGTCCACGTCCGTTGCCGTCAGGGTGCCCTTGTTCAGGACGCCGGATCCTCCATACGTGTCGGCGTCGGTGTTCAGCACTTCCTGCCACTCCCCCACCGCGGGGACGCCGAGGAGGAAGTCGGTGTGCGGCCCGCCCGAGAAGTTGAAGGCGCACACCAGCGGGTTGCCCGCGGCATCCCGGCGGATGAAGGTCAGGACGTTGCGGTCCGAATCTCCGCCGTTGATCCACTGGAAGCCGGCGGGGTCGTTGTCCTGTTCGTAGAGCGCCGGCGTGGCGCTGTAGAGCTCATTCAGGTCCTTGGTCAGGAGCTGCATGCCCCGGTGCGCCGGAATTTCGGCCAGCCACCAGTCCAGGCCGTGCTGCTCGGACCATTCGGCTTCCTGGCCGAATTCTGTGCCCATGAAGATCAGCTGTTTGCCCGGGTGCGCCCACTGGTATCCCAGGAAGGTGCGCAGGTTGGCCAGCTGCTGCCAGCGGTCTCCGGGCATTTTGCGCAGCATCGATCCCTTGCCGTGCACAACCTCGTCGTGGCTGATGGGCAGCAGGAAGTTCTCCGTGTAGGCGTAGACCATGGAGAAGGTGACGGTGCCGTGGTGCCACTTGCGGTTGAACGGATCCTCGGAAATGTACTTGAGCGAGTCGTGCATCCAGCCCATGTTCCATTTGATGCCGAAGCCCAGGCCGCCCTGGCTGGTGGGCGCTGTGACGCCAGGGAACGCGGTTGATTCCTCGGCGATCATCACCGCGCCGGGGTGCGTCTTGTAGACCGTGGCGTTGACTTCCTGCAGGAAGGAGATGGCCTCGAGGTTTTCCCGTCCGCCGAACCGGTTCGGTTGCCATTGCCCCTCCTCACGGGAGTAGTCGAGGTAGAGCATCGAGGCGACGGCGTCCACGCGCAGGCCGTCGATGTGGAATTCGTCGAGCCAGTACAGCGCGTTGGCGACGAGGAAGTTGCGGACCTCGCGGCGGCCGAAGTCAAAGATCAGCGTTCCCCAGTCCGGGTGTTCGCCAAGGTTCGGGTCGGCGTGCTCGTACAGCGCCTCGCCGTCGAACCGGGCCAGCGCCCATTCATCCTTGGGAAAGTGAGCCGGCACCCAGTCCAGCAGCACGCCGATGCCGGCCTGGTGGAGTTCGTCCACGAGGTACCGGAATTCGTCGGGGTGGCCGAAGCGCGACGTCGGGGCGAAGTAGGACGTGACCTGGTAGCCCCAGGATCCGCCGAAGGGGTGCTCTGCCACCGGCATGAATTCCACGTGGGTGAAGCCAAGCCATTTGACGTAGTCGACCAGCTCCTTGGCCAGTTCCCGGTAGCTGAGACCGACCCGCCAGGAGCCGAGGTGCACTTCATAGACACTCATTGGCGAGTTGTGCGGGTCCTGCCCGGCCCGGGCCTCCATCCACTCTGTGTCCTTGAAGGCGTAGGAGGGCTCGACGACGCGCGACGCCGTCAGCGGCGGGACCTCGGTGCCGAACGCGAGCGGATCCGCCTTCTCCACCCAGTAGCCGTGCTTGGTCCGGAGCTCAAATTTGTAGCACGCCCCTGCTACAACGCCCGGGATAAAGAGTTCCCAGACCCCGGAGGAGCCGAGGGACCGCATCGAGTGCTGCCGCCCGTCCCAGCCGTTGAAGTCGCCCTTGACGCGCACCGCCTGGGCGTTCGGCGCCCACACGGCGAAAGAAACGCCGTCGACGTCACCCATGGTGGACTTGTAGTGCTGGACATGTGCGCCGAGCACATCCCAGAGGCGCTCGTGGCGGCCTTCACCGATCAGGTGCAGGTCCAGTTCACCGATGGTGGGCAGGTAGCGGTAGGGGTCATCGGCCGCCTGCGGTGCCTGGCCCTCGTAGATTACTTCCAACCGGTAGTCCGGCACGTGCCCCGAGTCCACCGGCTCCAGCACGGCAACCCATACTCCGCCGGACTCGTGTGTCATCGGGAAAGTGCCGGCAGCGGTCACAACGGAGACGGCTTCGGCGAGGTGCTTGACCGTGCGGATGGTGACGTGCCCGTGGTCATCGAGGTGGGCGCCCAGGACCGAGTGCGGCGCATGGTGTTCGCCGGAGGCGACCCGCGCCAGGGTGTCCGCATCCACCGGCATGGGACTTCCTGGACGATCGATACGTGCTGAACCTGTCATTTTGATACCTTCCGCTGCGGCTTCGGCCGGGACGCCGGAGCCAGTACTGCCGAGGAGACGACGTGATGCGTGGACCGGAATGGGGAGCCAGTCCGGTCTGTTCCGTAGTTCGTAGATGACTTCGTAGAGCGCTTTGTCGAGCCAAAGCGCCACGAAGAGGGGCGAATCCCGGTCGATGCTGCCGGGGATGACTTCCGCGTAGCCGGCCAGGAAGGCCTCGGCGCAGTCATCGACCCAGGATTCCGGGACGTCCGCGTCCGGGTGCTCCCGGACGGCCGCGCCGGCGGCGTAGTCAAAGGACCGCAGCATTCCCACAACGTCGCGCAGCGGGACATCCGGGAAATTGCGCTCAGAAATCGGCCGGAGGGGCTCCCCCTCAAAATCGAGGATGGCCCAGCGCGGCGCCTGCCCGGCACCGCCCGGAACCTGGAGGATCTGCCCGAGGTGGAGATCCCCGTGGATCCGTTGCAGGGGCCCGGCGCCGCTGCCTTCGAGCCGCACGAGGAGCCGGTCCAGCGCTTCACCATAGGGGCCGACGGCGGTCCCGGCCTGCGCCCAGGATTGCCGCACGCGCTCGGCCACGCCGGGCGCAATGTCGCCGCCGGGAACGGATTCGGAGGCGACGCCGAGGGCCTCGGCCAACCGGCGGTGCACTGCTGCGGTGGCGGCGCCCAGCGCGTGGGCCTCGCCGGTGAAACCCCGCCCGCCGCTCGCCGCATCGACGGCGAGCCGCCAGGCATCCAGTCCGCCCGCAAGAAACTCGTGCGCCACTGCCAGTTCGCCGACCGCGGATCCGACTCCGTCCTGCCCGGACGGGGGCTCCCACTCCCCGGTCACCCAGCCGAGGGTGGCCGGCACTTCAACGGTGTGTCCGGCGGTCAGGGCAGCACCGATTTCCACCTCCGGGTTCTGGCCTTCGGACAGTACCCGGAAAAACTTCAGGATCGCGGCGGATTCTCCGTCGTCGACGATCACCGAACTGTTGGACTGCTCCCCGGAGAGGACTTTCACGACCCCGGTGGCCCGGGGCAGGACGTAGCCCGACGCAACGAGGTGGCCGGTCGCATTCCCGGACGGAGTGCTGCCGCCGCCGCGCATCAGTTCCAGCCATGCCGCGATGAACGCCGGATCGTGGACGCCGTCGTAGATCCACCGGGCACCGGGCGCTCCGGCGGAAGTCTCCGCCCCGGCGGATCCGGCCGGGCCCGAGGTTCCGGCGGGACCCGGCCCGGAAATCTGACCGATCAGCGCTGATTCCGCCCCCGCCAGGGGCGTGCTGCGGATGCTGAGCGGGACCTGGACGACGTCGGTACGGGAGCCGTCCGGCGTCGGGTAGCTCACGGCCAGCAGCAGCACCTCGAGTCCGGCAGCGGTGGCGCCGCCAGGTCCGGCGGCGCTGCCAGGTGCGTCCGGGCCGCCGGCGAGGCTCAGGCCCCCGGCCGGTTCGAAGCTGAACGCCGCGCTCTTCACGGGGAACCAGCGCTGGCGCGGAAGCCAGCCGCCGAGCAGTCCGCTCAGGGCAGGGGTAAGGGTCGGCCAGGTCATCTCAGCCTTCGATGGACAGGATCGGCATGGCCTGCGTGTGGGGCGACGCCGGGTTGGAAGCGGCCGAACGGATCCGCAGCCAGAAGAAATCGTGGCTGCCCAGGGTCAGCGTCAGGGTTCCGTCGTCGGAGATCGCCGGGAACGCCTGCCCGCCGAACACGTCCCGCAGGCCGCGGCCGGCGAACCTCGGAACCCGCAAAGTGGTGGCCACCGGGTGCTGGGACAGGTTGAAGGCGCACAGGACAGTCTCCGGCTCCTCACCGGCGGCGTTGCCGGCCGGCAGTTCGCGCAGGTAGGCGAGGACGACGTCGTGGTCCGCTTCGACGTGCTCGAAGCCGCCCAGCCCGAAGGCCGGGTGGTTCTTCCGGACACTGAGGATTTGGCGGGTCCAGCGCAGCAGCGAACCGGAATGTGCCGCCTCGGCCTCCACATTGGCCATGCTGTAGTTGTAAACCAGCGACTGGATCACCGGGAGGTAGAGCTTGCCCGGGTCGGCATTGGAGAACCCGGCGTTGCGGTCCGGGTTCCATTGCATCGGCGTGCGGACCGCGTCGCGGTCCTCGAGCCAGATGTTGTCGCCCATGCCGATCTCGTCCCCGTAGTAGAGGAACGGGCTGCCGGGCAGGGAGAGCAGCAGGGCGTTGATGAGTTCGATCTCGGAGCGGGAGTTGTCCAGCAGCGGCGCGAGCCGGCGCCGGATCCCGATGTTGGCGCGCATGCGCGGGTCCGGGGCATACCAGCCGAGCATGGCGGCCCGCTCGTCGGCGGTGACCATTTCCAGCGTTAGCTCGTCGTGGTTCCGCAGGAAGGTGCCCCACTGGGCGCCTTCGGGGATGTTCGGTGTGTCCTTCATCGTTTCGATGATGGGCGCTGCCTTCTGGTCCCGCAGCGCGTAGTAGAGCCGCGGCATGATCGGGAAGTGGAATGCCATGTGGCATTCCGGTTCTTCCTGGCTGCCGAAGTACTCCACCACTTCGGCCGGCGGCTGGTTGGCCTCGGCGATGATCACGCGGCCCGGGTAACTTTCGTCGACCATCTTGCGCAATTTTCGCAGGAACTCGTGGGTCTGCGGCAGGTTCTCGCAGTTGGTGCCCTCTTCCTCGAAGAGGTACGGGATGGCGTCCGCACGGAATCCGTCGATGCCCTGGTCCAGCCAGAACCTCACGACGTCGAAGAGCGCGTCGATGACTTTGGGGTTCTCAAAGTTGAGGTCGGGCTGGTGGCTGAAGAAGCGGTGCCAGAAGAACTGGCGGCGGATCGGGTCGAAGGTCCAGTTGGATTCCTCCGTGTCCACGAAGATGATGCGGGCGTCTTCGTACTTCTCGTCCGTGTCGCTCCAGACGTAGAAGTCGCCGAACGGCCCCTCCGGATCCTTGCGGGATTCCTGGAACCACGGGTGCTGGTCCGAGGTGTGGTTCAGCGGGAGGTCGATGATCACGCGCACGCCGCGGGCATGGGCCTCCGCGACGAGGCGCTTGAAATCGCTGATGGTGCCGAATTCGTCGAGGACGGAGTTGTAATCCGAGATGTCGTAGCCGCCGTCCCGGAGCGGTGACTGGAAGAACGGCGGGAGCCAGAGGCAGTCGACGCCGAGCCACTGCAGGTAGTCCAGTTTCTCGATCAGCCCGTGGAAGTCACCGGACCCGTCGCCGTTTCCGTCCGCGAACCCCCGGACCAGCACTTCGTAGAAGACCGCCTTGCGGTACCAGTGGGGATCATGCTGGAGGCCGGGCGCGTTCAATTCAAAGGTGCCCTTCGGGCTGAAGTGCTGGCTGGGGTTCGTCGCGCTGAAACTCACTCGTGCTACCTCCGGATGCTAAGAATGTGCGCGGGTTCCACGTGGGCGTCCAGGCGAACGTAGTTGTACTCGCCCCATTCCCAGCTCTCGCCGGTCACCAGATCATCCACCAGGAAGCGGCCGTTGTGCGTCAGGTTCTCCGGGTCCAGCTCCAGTGCCGCCAGGTCCAGGGTCACCGTGCTTTCCCGGATGCCGTGCGGGTCTACGTTTACGACGACGATGAGCGTGTCCTTGGTGCCGTCGGGAAGGGTCTTGTGCTTCGAGTAGACGACTGTGGCGTTGTCCGTGCTTGCGTGCACCGTCAGGTTCTGCAGGTCCCCGAGGGCGGGGTGTGCCCGGCGGATCGCGTTGAGCCGGGTGAGGTATGGGGCCAGCGTCCGGCCGGATTCGGCCGCGGCGTCCCAGTCACGGTCCTTGTACTCGAATTTCTCGTTGTCGATGTACTCCTCGGCGCCGGGCCGGGCCACGTGCTCGTAGAGTTCGAAGCCGGCGTAGACGCCCCAGATGGGACTGGCAGTGGCAGCCAGTGCGGCCCGGATTTTGAACGCGGGCGGCCCGCCATACTGCAGGAATTCGGTCAGGATGTCCGGGGTGTTGACGAAGAAGTTCGGCCGGAAGAATGCCGGCGATTCGTGGCTGACCTCCTGGAAGTACTCCTCCAGTTCCTCCTTGGTGTTCCGCCAGGTGAAGTAGGTGTAGGACTGCTGGAAGCCGGCCCGCCCCAGCGCGTGCATCATGGCCGGGCGGGTGAACGCCTCGGCGAGGAAGACGACGTCGGGGTGCTTCTTGTTGACCTTGGCGATCAGCCATTCCCAGAACCACACCGGCTTGGTGTGCGGGTTGTCGACGCGGAAGATCTTGACGCCGTGGCTCACCCACAGGAAAACGATGCGCAGGATCTCGTTGGAGAGGCCGGCGGGGTCGTTGTCGAAGTTGAGCGGGAAAATGTCCTGGTACTTCTTCGGCGGGTTCTCCGCGTAGGCGATGCTGCCGTCAACGCGGGTGGTGAACCACTCGGGGTGGCTTTGGACCCAGGGGTGGTCCGGCGCGGCCTGCAGCGCGAGATCCAGGGCGACTTCCAGCCCCAGTTCCCCGGCCCGCGCCACGAAGGCGTCGAAGTCTTCAAACGTGCCGAGCTCCGGATGGATGGCGTCGTGGCCGCCCTCCTTGGCACCGATGGCCCAAGGGGAGCCCGGATCGTGCGGCCCGGCGAGCAGCGTGTTGTTCGGGCCCTTGCGGTGCTGGATGCCGATCGGGTGGATCGGCGGCATGTAGATGATGTCGAACCCCATGGCCGCGACGGCGTCGAGCCGCTGGGCGGCCGTGCGGAAGGTGCCGGAGGTCCATTCACCCGTGCCGGGGTCGCGGACGGCGCCTTCGGACCGCGGGAAGAATTCGTACCAGGAGCCCCGGCCCGCGAGCTCGCGCTCCACCAGCAGGGGGTAGTTCTCGGAGACGGTCACCAGTTCGCGGATCGGCTGGCGGTCGACGACGGCGGCCACCTCGGGGCCGAATCCGGCGGCGAGGCGCTCCTCGGGCGTCTTGCCGGCGTCGTTGAGCCCGACGACGGCCATCCGCAGGGTCCGCCGGTCCGCGGACGGGCGGGATGAGTCCTCGGAGGCTTCGGAGAGCAGCGCGGCGCCCTCGGCCAGCATCAGCTCGACGTCGATGCCGGCTTCGACCTTAACCTCGGCGTTGTGGTGCCAGGTGCCGTAGCGGTCGTGCCAGGCCTCGATGACGAAGGACCAGTTGCCCGTGGCGGTCGGGGTCAGCAGGCCTTCCCAGCGGTCGGTTCCCTTCCCGCGGTTGCCGCGGGGCGGGGCGAGACGGACGCGCTGTCGTTCTTTTCCGCGGGGATCCAGCAGGACAGCGCTGACGCCGAGCAGGTCGTGGCCTTCGCGGAAAGCGGTGGCGCCCACCACCAGGGTTTCTCCGACGACTGCCTTGGCAGGGAATTTTCCGCCTTCGACCGCAGGCTGTACAGCGGTGATCGGAAAACGGCCAAAACGAAGGCCTTCCGTGATCAGGGCCTTCGGCTTTTGCTTGGACACGGCACTGGTTCGCGAGTTAGTCGTCACAGGCTCGACGTTATCGACAAATCGGCCAGATTGCTAAGCCTGCTCAGTTTTTCCGGAGGTTTTCCGGAAGCCGGTCCGTCATTTATACAAAAGAGACTTAAAGCGGTTCCGGGCCCCCGACTTGTCGGTTAGTGTTTCGCTGGTGAAGGCAATCCGCAGATTTACCGTCCGAACCGTTCTTCCCGAGCCGATCCGGCCGCTTGCCCGCCTGGCCACGAATCTTCGGTGGTCGTGGCACCGGCCCACCCGGCAGCTTTTCGAGGGCCTGAACCCGAAAATCTGGGCCGAGAGCTCCCACGATCCGGTGCGCTTCCTCGGCCTGGTCAGCAGGGAGGAGCTGCAGCGCCTCGCCGCAGACCAGGACGTGGTGCAGCGGGTCCACGCCGCCGCCGAGGACCTCGACCAGTACCTCGAGCAGCCCCGCTGGTACCAGAGCCTCGGCGACGGTGCGCCGGCGTGCATCGCCTACTTCTCCCCCGAGTTCGGCATCACCGAGGTGCTGCCCCAGTACTCCGGCGGCCTCGGCATCCTCGCCGGCGACCACCTGAAGGCAGCCTCGGACCTTGGCGTGCCGCTGATCGGCGTCGGCCTGCTCTACCAGGCCGGCTACTTCAAGCAGTCCCTGTCCCGTGACGCCTGGCAGCAGGAAACGTATCCTGTCCTGGATCCCGACGGGCTGCCGCTGACCCTGCTGCGCGAAGCTTCCGCCGACGGCAACGGCAAGCCCATCCAGATCTCACTGCCGCTCCCCAACGGCCGCCGCCTGCTGGCGCACGTCTGGCGGGCCGACGTCGGGCGTGTCCCGCTCCTGCTCCTGGACTCCAACGTGCCGGGCAACGACGAGGCCGCGCGCGGCATCACCGACCGCCTGTACGGCGGCGGCGGCGACCACCGCCTCCAGCAGGAACTCCTGCTCGGCATGGGCGGTGTCAAAGCCCTGCGCGCTTTCCAGCAGCTCACCGGCAGCCCCGCGCCGGAAGTATTCCACACCAACGAGGGCCACGCCGGTTTCCTCGGGGTGGAGCGGATCCAGGAAATGATGTCCGCCGCGGAACCGCTGACCTGGGACGAAGCACTGGCCGCCGGACGCGCCTCCACCGTGTTCACGACCCACACCCCGGTCCCGGCCGGCATTGACCGGTTCGAGGTCTCGCAGATCCAGCACTTCTTCGACGCCGGGCTGGCTCCCGACGTTCCGGTGGCCAAAATCCTGAACCTCGGCCGCGAGGACTACACCGACGGCAACCCGTTCGTGTTCAACATGGCCGTCATGGGCCTGCGGCTGGCCCAGCGCGCCAACGGTGTGGCCAAGCTGCACGGTGTAGTGTCCCGCGGCATGTTCTCCGCGCTGTGGCCCGGATTCGACCACTCCGAGGTGCCCATCACGTCTGTCACCAACGGCGTGCACGTGCCCACGTGGGTGGATCCGCGCGTCTCTGCCCTGGCCCGTGACCAGTTCGGCTCCGACGCGGAAGAGCAGGGCCGCTGGGACCTCGCCTACAACGTCAGCGACGAGGACGTGTGGGCCCTCCGCCGCGAGATGCGCGTGTCCCTCGTGGAGGACGTCCGGCGCCGCCTCCGGGCCGCCTGGAAGAAGCGCGGTGCGGCCGACGCCGAGCTCGCCTGGACGGATTCCGTGCTGGACCCGGACATCCTGACCATCGGTTTCGCCCGGCGCGTGCCCACCTACAAGCGGCTCACCCTGATGCTGCGCGAGCCCGAGCGGCTCAAGGCGCTGCTGCTGCACAAGACCCACCCGATCCAGCTGGTCATCGCGGGCAAGTCGCACCCGGCCGACGACGCGGGCAAGAAGATGATCCAGGACCTGGTCCGGTTCACCGACGACCCCGCCGTGCGGCACCGGATCGCGTTCCTGCCCAATTACGACATCGCCATGGCCCGGACCCTGTTCCCGGGCTGCGATGTGTGGCTGAACAACCCGCTGCGTCCGCTGGAGGCGTGCGGCACCTCCGGGATGAAGGCCGCCCTGAACGGCTCGCTCAACCTCTCCGTCCTGGACGGCTGGTGGGACGAGATGTACGACGGCGAGAACGGCTGGGCGATCCCGACCGCCAACAACGACGCGTCCCCCGAGGAACGCGACGACATCGAGGCCGCTGCGCTGTACGAGCTGCTGGAGACGCAGGTCGCCCCGCGCTTCTACGGGCTCACGGTGTCCGACGGCGCCGGCGCTGCCGGGCCTTCGACGTCGGGGCCGCAGGCTGTCCCCACGCACTGGGTCTCGATGATCAAGCACACCATGTCCCACCTGGGCCCGGCGGTCTCGGCGGACCGGATGCTGAAGGACTACGTCAACGTGCTGTACCGCCCTGCCGCCGTCGCCGGCCGCCGTGCCGTGGCGGACAATTTTGCCGAGGCGAAGGCCCTCGCGGCCTGGACCTCACGGGTCCGGGCCGCCTGGCCCCAGATCCAGGTGGAGCATGTGGACTCGGTGGGTGTGTCGGAGGACCCGCAGATCGGCGACATGCTCCAGGTCAATGCCTACGTGGGCCTGCGCGATCTCACCCCGGATGATGTGTCCGTCGAGGTGGCGTACGGCAAGGCGGAGGACAGCGACGAGCTGGCCGACGTCACGGTGGCGGAGCTGAAGGCGATTGAAGACCTCGGCAAGGGCCGGCATCTTTTCAGCGGCACGGTGGTGATCGACCGGTCCGGTTCCTTCGGTTACACGGTCCGGGTGCTCCCGAAGAACACGGCCCTCGCGTCCAAGGCGGAACTGGGCCTGATCGTCAACGCCTGACCCGCGGGTTGCTTCCCGAACAGCAGCGCCGCACCCCGGATGTCCGGGGTGCGGCGCTGCTGTCTGTTGCGGATTTAGAGGCAGACGGCGATGACGGCCAGGTTCTTTCCGGCGTAACGTTCCGCGTCCTGCAGGATTTCGCAGATGACGCCGAAGGAACGGTCCGCGCGGAAGGCTGAAGGGACTTCCCAGATGAACGTGATCGGGGCCTGGTCGTCGTCGGAGATTGCATCGGCGAAGTCGTGCAGGGAATCGTTGAGGGCGTCGAGGTTCACGCCGTAGTCCTCCGGGAAGTCCAGCGTCTCCGCGAACGTCTCGAGGACGGTTCGCTTGGTGTCAGCGGCGGGAATCAGCACCGTGCGCCGGCCGGCGTCGGCCACCAGGGCCTGCAGTTCCTCGATGGTCCAGGTGTCTGCGGAGTAAATCTTCATGGGTTCCTTTATTTTCCTTCGATGATGAATTTGAACGAGTTGTAATGGTCCGCGGTGTAATACTTCTCGCCCGCTTTTCCGGCCACGATCCGGCGGGCGCCGCGGTCCGATTCGCCCGGCGTCGGGACCGTGTATTCCTTGTAATAGCCGGAGGACTTCCGCGGAAGAACGCGCTCGAAATTGCCGAAAGTGACGTCATCGCGGGTGTACGGATAGGGGCCGCCCCGGGCAATGAGCGCCAGCGTCCGGCGGGCTTCGTCGGGAAGTTCCGAGGCCAGCACTT
Source organism: Arthrobacter sp. 10L424 (assembly GCF_056395325.1). Lineage (NCBI taxonomy): Bacteria > Bacillati > Actinomycetota > Actinomycetes > Micrococcales > Micrococcaceae > Arthrobacter > Arthrobacter sp. 10L424. The sequence goes on from NZ_JBFTJH010000014.1 coordinate 11,508, forward strand.
CCGGCAGGCCGGACGTGTTTGCGACGGCCGGCGTCGCGGGCGGGTTCACGACGGCGGACGATGCCGGCGCCGCAGGCGGGCTGGTGGCTGGCTTGGTGCTGGCAGGCTGGCCGGCGTCGGGCGGCGCCGTTCCCTGCTGCGGCATGCCGGCCAGCACAAACGCCAACACCACCAGCCCGGCCAGCAGGGCAAGCAGGGCCGTCAGCCGCTGGAGCTTCACTTGTGGTTCCCCTATGCCTGGATCGAGGGCCGGACTGCGTTTGCCCGCTATTTTGCCCGTTATTACGTGCGGTAGATGTTGATGGAATTGGCCTGCACGACGTCGCGCTCCCCCGAGGCGACCCGGACGCCCTGGCGCCGGTCATGGAGCCCGGACGTGGTCAGGCGCAGTTCGAAGAGCCGGTGGCCGGTGCCGTCCTCGTTGCTGAGCGGCGGCAGCGTGACCTTGACGTCCTGGACTCCGCCGTTGACCACCACGAGTCCGTCCACGTGGCCGTCGTCGGAACCGAGCAGGAGCTGCACCACACGGTGCCCCGGATCCTGCCAGCTGTCTCCGGCCATCGGCTCGCCGCGCTCGTCGAACCAGTGGAAGTAGGACTGCTTATCGCGGGTCGGGTAGTCGTGCGGCTGCCCGGCGAGGAATTCCTTGCGGAGTCGGATCACGCGTTTGGTGGTGCGCAGCATCGAGTGTGATTCGGGAGTGCTGGTCCAGTCGATCCAGGTCATCGGGTTGTCCTGGCAGTAGGCGTTGTTGTTGCCCTGCTGGGTGCGGCCGAGCTCGTCGCCGGCGGTGATCATGGGCACGCCCTGGGAAATCATGAGCGACGCCATCAGGTTGCGGCTGGACTGCGCACGCCGGGCGAGGATGTCCTCATCCTCCGTGGGGCCCTCGAAGCCGTGGTTGTAGCTGCGGTTGTCGCCGTGGCCGTCACGGTTTTGCTCGCCGTTGGCCTCGTTGTGCTTGCGGTCGTAGGACACGAGATCGGCCAGGGTGAAACCGTCGTGAGCTGTGATGAGGTTGACCGAGGCGAGCCGGGACCGGCCGGACGGCTCGAACAGCCGCGCGGAGCCAGAGAGTGCGTCGGCGAGGCGGGCCACGGAGCCGCCCTGCCCGCCGCCGTCGATCGCGGCGCGGTCGGCGAGCCAGAAGCTGCGGACGGCGTCGCGGAAATGATCGTTCCAGTCCACCCAGCCGGCCGGAAAACGGCCGGTCTGCCAGCCGCCGTAGCCGATGTCCCAGGGTTCGGCGATGAGTTTCGTGGCCGACAGCACCGGGTCGGCGCCGATCGCGACGAGGAACGGGTGCCGGGGATCGAATTCGTTGGCGGCATTGCGGGCCAGCGTCACCGCGAGGTCGAAGCGGAAGCCGTCGATGTGGAACTCGGTCACCCAATAGCGCAGTGAATCCAGGACCAGCTGCACCACGCGGGGCTCGCCGAAGTTCAGGCTGTTGCCGCATCCGGTGGTGTCCACGTACTTGCCTTGGCCGTCATTGCGGTAATACGTCATCTCGCCCAGTCCGCGGAAGCTGAGCGTCCGGCCGTCCGGGCCACCCTCGGCAGTGTGGTTATAGACGACGTCGAGGATCACCTCGAGCCCGGCGGCGTGCAAGAGCTTGACCATGCCCTTGAACTCGTCCTGGACGGCCTGCGGGCCGGCCGCCTGCGCCGCCGCCGTGGCGTAGCCGGGGTGCGGGGCGAAGAACGCGGCGGTGTTGTAGCCCCAGTAATTCGTCATGCCGAGGTTTTGCAGGTGCGGTTCGTCCACGTGGAAGTGCACCGGAAGGAGCTGGACGGCGGTGACCCCCAACGCGATCAGGTGCTCGATCATGGCCGGGTGGGCCAGCCCGGCGTACGTGCCCTGGAGGTCTTCGGGGATGTCCGGGTGGAGCTTGGTCTGGCCCCGGACGTGCGCCTCGTAGATGATCGTGTTGCGCCACGGGACCCTGGGACCGCGGTCATTGCCCCAATCGAAGCCGCTTTCCATCCGGACGCTCGTGATGAAATCGTCGCGCTCATCCACGGCCCGGCCATAGGGATCCAGCAGCAGCGGCTGCTCGCCGATTGCATCGAAATCAGTGGCGGGCATGGACAGCGGGAGCGCCTCATGGTCCGGGGAGGCCCGGAACCCGTACCTCGAGCCGGCCGGGATGCCTTCGACGATGCCGTGGTGCACGCCGTCGGTCACGTTCGGCAGCGTTTTGAGTTGCCAGATGCCGCCGGGCGCCTGGTAGGCGATCTCGAGGGTGGTCACCCCGGGCGCGTAGACAGCGACATTCGCGAAGGCACCCCGAGGGTCGTCCGTTGCGGGCGACCCGGTGACCGGAACGCTGATTCCCAACGGAAACGCGCGAGAGGCGTCTACCGTGGAAGCTGTGTCTACGTAGGGCATAACCATTGCTTAAAGTTTAGCGGGGCCGAACAAATAACCCCGGTTCCTGCTTTTCCTGACGAAGTGCAGTGTACGGAATAACGGCGTTGCATACTGGAACAAGCGCCGAAATTGGAGGTAACAGTGCGGATTGCACTCGCTCAAATCATCACCGGACGCGATCTGGCCGAAAATCTGGCCCTCGTGGCGGACTACGCGGCCCGGGCCAAAGCCGGCGGCGCCGAGCTCGTGGTGTTCCCCGAGGCCACGATGCGTGCCTTCGGCAACTCGCTCCTGGACATCGCGGAGCCGCTGGACGGACCGTGGGCATCACGGCTGCGCGCCATCGCCGCGGACCAGGACATCGTGATCGTCGCAGGCATGTTCACCCCGGGCGCCGGGGGCGACAGCGGCAAGGTGCGCAATACCCTGCTGGTCACGGGCCGCGGCATCGAGACCAGCTACGACAAGATCCACCTCTTCGACGCCTTTGGCTTCGCGGAATCAGACACTGTCGACGCCGGCACCTCGCCCGTCACCTTCGAGTTCGACGGCGTGACCTTTGGCCTGGCCACCTGCTATGACATCCGTTTTCCGGCACTGTTCACCGAAAACGCGGACCGGGGCGCCGAGGTCAACATCGTGTGCGCATCCTGGGGCTCCGGCCCCGGCAAGGCCGACCAGTGGAAGCTCCTGGCCCGGGCCCGCGCCGCGGACTCCACCACCCTGGTCCTCGCCTGCGGCCAGGGCGACCCCGCCAGCCAGGGCATCGAGCCCAAGGGCGCGGCGCCCACCGGCGTCGGGCACTCCGTAGTCGTCTCCCCGTTCGGAGAAGTCCTCGAAGAGCTCGACGGCGCCCCCGGCTTGCTGTTCGCCGACCTGGACCCCGCCGTCGTCAAAGAAGCCCGCACCAAACTCCCGGTCCTCGCCAACCGCCACAAGTTCTAGGCTGGCCGCGGGTTCGCCCGTGGGCACTTTCGCCGTGGTCACCCTCGCTGTGGTCACGTTCCGCGGACACCGGCGCCTTGCCGTCGCTTAGACACCTCCCGACGCCTACTTCGGCCGCTGGGCGGCCTCATCCGGCTCTGGTCGGCGATGCGCTCCTTTGCAAGACCCCGCCGCCCGCTCGATTTCAACTCACTTTTGTCGAGGTACTCCGGGAAAACGACGCTCCCTCACCTTTCGCCGTTTAACTGGAAACGCTCCCTCACGAGACGTGAGAGAGCGTTGCCCGAATTGTCGCCAGACGTGCGGGAGCGTCTGCCGTCCGCCCGCCAAAAGTGCGGGAGCGTCCGCCGTCCGCCCGCCAAACGTGCGGGAGCGTCCGCCGTCCGCCCGCCAAACGTGCGGGAGCTTCCGCTGTCCACGCGCCAAAGGTGAGGGAGCGTCAGAGCCGGTACCGGAGTTTTGCAAAGGAGCGCATCGCCGACCAGAGCGGGGTGAGGCCGCCAGCGGCCGAACGGAGCGTCGGGAGGTGTCTAAGCGACGGCAAAGCTCCGGTTCCGGCGGACCCAACCACAACTCAGGCGACGGCAAAGCTCCGGCGGCGACGGACCAACCGCAGAAACCCGCGAAGGTTACTTGGCGGCGCGCTGGCGGGAGATTTCGTAGAGGGAGATGCCGACGGCCATGGAGGCGTTGAGCGATTCCATGGCGGAGTCGATCGGGATGGAGACGATCTGGTCGCAGTTTTCGCGGACCAGGCGGCTGAGGCCCTTGCCCTCGGAACCGACGACGATGCAGACCGGCTCGGTGGCCAGGGCGAGGTCGGGAAGCGAGACGTCGCCGTCGCCGTCGAGCCCCAGTACATAGATACCCATGTTCTTGAAGGCTTTCAGCGTGTTGTTCAGGTTGGCGGCGCGGGCCACGGGGACGCGGACGGCGGCGCCGGCGCTGGTCTTCCAGGCCGAGGCGGTGACGCCTACGGAGCGGCGCTCCGGGACGATGACGCCGTGGCCACTGAACGCCGAGACGGAGCGGATGATCGCGCCAAGGTTGCGCGGGTCGGTGATGCCGTCGAGCGCAACGAAGAGCGGCGCGTTGGCGACGTGGCCCTTCTTCCAGGCATCGATGGTCTCTTCCGCGAGCTCGTAGGCGTCCTGATACTCGTACGGCGGGATCTGCAGCACGAGGCCCTGGTGGATGGCGTCATCCGTCATCCGGTCCAGTTCCGGCTTGCCGGTCTCGAGCAGCGGGATGCCACGCTCGGCCGCGAGCTTAAGGGACTCCTTGACGCGGTCGTCCATCTCGATGCGGATGGCAACGTGCAGGGCCTTGGCCGGGATGCCGGCGCGCAGTGCCTCGACGACGGAGTTGCGTCCGGTGACGACTTCCTCGGTGGCGCGGCCCTTGGGGCCGGAGCGGGCACCGGCGTTGCGCGGGGCTCCCGGGCGCTTGGCGGCGGAGCGTTCCGAGAGCTGCTTGTTCTTGTGGGCCTTGTGGTACGGGCGGTCCTCCGCCTTGGGCGTCGGCCCCTTGCCCTCAAGAGCCTTGCGGCCGTGGCCGCCGGTTCCGACGGTGGGGCCCTTCTTCAGTTTGACCGAGCGGCGACCGTTGTTGGCCATGAGTTTCACCCTTTTAACTACGCGATTTGTTGATAAGTCTGAACTCCAGTCTACTGACTCGACTTAAATCCTCGACCGCGGGGGTTGGCGGTGCCATGGTTCAGCGCCGGGAACGGCCCCGGATCAGCCGCGTTTGAGGGCCCAGTTTGCGCCGTCGGGGCCGTCCTCGACGACGACGCCGGCGGCGGCGAGGGTATCGCGGATGGCGTCCGAGGCGGCCCAGTCCTTGCTGGCGCGGGCCTGAGCCCTGGCCGAGAGCTGCGCCTCAACGAGGACGCCAAGGGCGGTGTTGCCCTGTTCGTCCACGGCCGGCGTGGCGGTGTCATTGAGACCAAGGACACGCAGCATGTCAATAACGCTGGCGAGTGCCTCCCGGGCGGCGTCGAGCTCTCCGGCAGTCAGCGCGGTGTTGCCCGCCCGGACGGTGTCGTGCAGGGCCGCGAGGGCCTGCGGGACGTTGAGGTCGTCATCCATCGCGGCCGCAAAGGCGGCCGGGACGGTGCCGTAGCTGGCGAAGCCGACGCTGACGGGGGTGCCGCCGTCGACCCCGGCGAGGGTCCGGACGGCGCGGCTGATGAAGCCATCGATGCGCTCCATGGCTGCTGCAGCTTCCTGCAGGGACGTCGGCTGGTAGTCCAGCACCGAGCGGTACTGCGCCTGGCCGAGGTAGTACCGGACCACCCGGGGCGGCGCGAGTTCCAGCATTTCGGCCGGGCTGACCGTGTTGCCGATGGACTTGGACATCTTTTCGCCGGCGTAGGTGACCATGCCGTTGTGCATCCAGAAGTTGGCGAAGCCGTGGCCCGCGGCCTGGGACTGGGCCATCTCGTTTTCGTGGTGCGGGAACCTCAGGTCCAGCCCGCCGCCGTGGATGTCGAACTCGGTGCCGAGGTACTTGGTGACCATCGCGGAGCATTCGAGGTGCCAGCCCGGACGGCCGGCGCCCCAGGGCGAGGCCCAGCTGGCCGTCGTCGGTTCCCCGTCCTTGTGGCCCTTCCAGAGGGCGAAGTCGCGCGGGTCCTTCTTCCCCCGGGGGTCGGCATCGGGAGCCCCCTGCATGTCGTCGAGTTTTTGGCGCGTCAGCGTGCCGTATTTGTCCCAGGAGCGCACGTCGAAGTACACGTCGCCGGAGCCGTCGAGGGCCGGGTAGGCGTGGCCGCGGTCGATCAGCTGCTGGATGAGGGCGTGCATTTCCGGGATGTGTCCGGTGGCGCGCGGCTCATAGGTGGGGCGGGAGACGCCCAGGGTGTCGTAGGCCTTGAGGAATTCCTGCTCGTAGCGGTAGGCCAGTGCCCACCACTCCTCCTCGCGGACGGAGCCCGGCTCGTCCTCAAAGTCGGGGGCGAAGGAATCCGCGGACTTGGCGAGGATCTTGTCGTCGATGTCGGTGACGTTGCGGACCGAGGTGACGCGGAATCCGCGGTACTGCAGCCAGCGGGTGAGCTGGTCGAAGGCGATGGCGGAGCGGATGTGCCCGACGTGCGGCATGCCCTGCACCGTGGCGCCGCAGTAGTAGAGGCTCACTTTGCCCGGAACCAGGGGGACGAAGTCGCGGACTTCGGCGGATGCAGTGTCATAGAAGCGCAGGGTCACCGCTCCAGATTAGCCGATGGCGTTCGCGCCCCGGGGTCCGGACCGCGCCGGGCTCCTACTTGCAGTACTCGCCGATCTTGTTCATCTGTTCCGCGAGCTGTTTGGTCTGTTCATCGCTTTTGGCGCCGAGGGACGAACCGGAGACCTCCTTCATGACGTCGGCCATCTTCTGGATGGGGGCCGCCACCTCGGGAGCCACCTTGTCCGCGACCTCCTGGTAATGCTTGGAGATCTGTTCCGCCTGCTGCTGCTGGTTGCCGGTGGGAACGAAGGTGTCCTTGTTGAGGAACGCGCAGCTGTCCGGGATGCTCATCTTCGGCGTTCCGGCGCAGCCGGGCAGCAGCAGTCCGGCCACAAGCACGACGGCGGGCAGCAGCTTTTTCACGGGGAGTCTCCTGGTGTTGTGCGGAAAGGATCTGCACTCAAGCCTAGGCGACGGGCTCCGAAGACGCCGAGCCGGCCGGGTAGACCAGTGCCGTGGCCGTGGCCGCGATGCCTTCGCCGCGGCCGGTGAAGCCCAGGCCGTCGCTGGTGGTGGCCGAGACACTCACGGGAGCTCCAGCGGCCTCGCTCAGGACCCGCTGGGATTCCTCCCGGCGGGGGCCGAACTTGGGCCTGTTGGCCACGAACTGCACGGCGATGTTCCCGATCTCGAAGCCCGCCGCGCGGACGATCCGCGCGGCCTCGGCCAGCAGGGTCACGCCGGAGGCCCCGGCGTACTCCGGGCGGTCGGTGCCGAAATGCGTTCCGAGGTCCCCGACGCCGGAGGCGGAGAACAGGGCGTCGGCTGCGGCGTGGGCGACGGGGTCGCCGTCGGAGTGGCCGGACAGTCCGCGCTCCCCGTCCCAGAACAGCCCGCCGAGCCAGAGTGGCTGGGGCGCGTCCGCGGGGGCGTAGGCATGGACGTCGATGCCGATGCCGGTCCGCGGGATGACGGGCAGCGGGGCGTTCTGGGGTCCGGACATGGTCAGCCTTCCACCCAACGGGCACCCAGCGGGCCTTCGAGGAGGCCCTCGGCAATGATCAGGTCCAGCGGCGTGGTGATCTTCAGCGACTGGCTGGCGCCGCGGACCGCGTGGACGGGGACGCCGAGGAGCTCGACCAGCATGGCGTCGTCCGTGACAGCGGCCGCCTGGCCGTCATCGAAGGAGGCCGCGGCCTCGTGGGCGCGCCGGAGGGTGGCAAGGTCGAAGCCTTGCGGGGTCTGTACGGCCCGCAGCGTCTCCCGGGCTGCGGTGCCGGTGACAAGCTCGGGGGCGATCGCGGCGCCGTCGCCGGTGGTCGGTTCCACTGTCTTGACGGTGTCCACGACGGGGATGGCCGGGATGACGGCCAGGGCGCCGGCCGCGAGGGCGTGGGACACCCGGTGGAAGACGGCCGCGGGCGTCAGTGCGCGGGCGGCGTCGTGGACCAGGACTGCTTCCGTGGCCGGCAGGAGGGCTGCCAACGCGGCGCGGACTGACTCTGCGCGGGTGGCGCCGCCGTCGACAATGGTCACGATGGGGGGCTGACCGGCGCCCCCGGTGCCAGGCGTGCCCGGGTGTTCGGCTTTGAGGGCCTGGGCGAAGTCGTCGCAGAGCGCGAGCAGCTCCTGGTCGCCGGGCGGAATGGCGACGCAGATCTGTTGCGCGATGCCGGCCGCCGCGACGCCGCGCAGGGCGTGGGTGAGGATGGTGTCGCCGCCCAGGGGAACCTTGGCCTTGGGCATCCCGTAGCCCAGGCGCTGGCCGGAGCCTGCGGCCACGACGATGACCGCGGTGACGGGGTTTCTCGGTGCAGAGTCCATGCGCACAAGACTACGTCCCCGCGCCAAGGAACATCCCGTTGAGCTATCAGTTCTGGTGCTTCCGGGGCGCTCAGAGCGACCACAAGTGACAGAGCAACCAGGGTGGCGGCGGCCGAAAGAGGGCAAGAAGAAACCCCGGCAGCTGTTACGCCACCGGGGTTCGATTCTTGTCTTTCGACTGTTGCTTAGGAAGCCAGGACCTCGTCGAGAACGCTTGCAGCCTTCTCTTCATCAGTCTTCTCAGCCAGTGCCAGTTCTGAAATCAGAATCTGGCGGGCCTTGGCCAGCATGCGCTTCTCTCCTGCGGAGAGACCCCGATCGTGATCGCGGCGCCACAAGTCGCGGACGACCTCTGCCACCTTGATGACGTCACCGGAAGCAAGCTTCTCCAGGTTTGCCTTGTATCGACGTGACCAGTTGGTGGGCTCTTCAGTGAACTCGGCCCGCAGCACTTCAAACACGTGCTCCAGACCTTCTTTGCCCACTACGTCCCGGACCCCAACCAGGTCAACGTTTTCTGCTGGAACTTCAATGGTCAGATCACCCTGAGCCACCTTGAGCTTGAGATACATCTTCTCTTCGCCCTTGACAGTGCGCATCTTGATTTCTTCAATTTTTGCTGCACCGTGGTGAGGGTAAACTACTGTCTCGCCGACCTCAAAAACCATGTGGACATTCCCCTTTCCCGCAGACCAGTTTATCACGTTTAAGGCATACGTCTGCCATGGAACGCACCCAAGAACCGCATGAATACGGGGAAAATGGCCTAAACGGCCCCTCCAGACCCCTTGACGAAAGCGGATATTAGTGCATTGCCCTCCCTTTGCCAAGGGCGCGCTGCTTCCCCGCGAGAGGCCCTCCCGACGCCGGATCCGGCGGCCATGTGCACGGTTATGTGTAAGGCCCGAATCATCGTTTGGCGTCGATTGCCGATAGGCTATGGCTGAAGAATGTTCCAAGACTCTCAAGGAGTGCGTGACGTGGGTTTCACTGCGATGAACCGGGGCCAGCGCGGCAAGCTGGCAATGGCAACGGCTGCACTGGCCATCGGCCTGCTGTCCGTAACAGGCTGCGGCTACATCAACCCCCAGCAGACCACCGAGCATTACGCTGCTTCGGACGGAACGCAGGCCAACGTAGGCCCGCTGCAGCTCCGCAACATGATGATCATCTCCGGGGGTGAGGACAAGCCCGGCCGTGTGATCGGCGCTGTCTACAACTCGTCCTCCGAGGACGTGACGCTGACCATCGTCGGCGCCGCCGGCTCCCAGACCCGGGTTCCGGTCAAGCAGAACTCGTACACGCTGCTCAACGATTCCACGGACGAGGCCATCCTGAGCACCACCGGCGGCGCTCCCGGGTCCCTCGTCGAAGTGAGCATCACCGAGGACGGCACCAACCAGAACGCCAAGTTCAAGGTTCCGGTACTGGACGGGACGATCTCCGACTACAAGCAGTACCTGCCGGCAGGCAGCGAGCCCACAGGCTCGGCCACGCCGACGTCGACCCCGTCGCCGACGAGCAGCGCAAACCACTAGTTTCCACACAAAAGGAGGGGCACCCGGTTCGGGTGCCCCTCCTTTTGTCTGTGTCGACTTTGTTGGCGCCGGCGTGGGCCGGCTGTGCGCCGCCGGCCGGTTGCTGGTCCTCCCGGTTTAGGGGTCGAACTTGTAGCCCAGGCCGCGGACCGTGATCAGGTGCCGGGGCGCAGAGGGGTCCGGCTCGACCTTGCTGCGCAGCCGTTTGACGTGGACGTCCAGGGTCTTGGTGTCCCCCACATAGTCCGATCCCCAGACGCGGTCGATCAGCTGCCCGCGGGTCAGGACCCGGCCGGAGTTCCGGAGCAGCATTTCCAGCAGCTCGAATTCCTTCAGCGGGAGGGAGACCGGTTCGCCGCCGACAGTGACCACATGCCGCTCAATGTCCATCCGGACCGGGCCCGCCTGCACGGTGCTGGACACCAGTTCCTCGGGCTCGCCCTGGCGGCGCAGCACGGCCCGGACACGTGCTACCAGTTCCCGGGACGAGTAGGGCTTGGTGACGTAGTCGTCGGCGCCGAGTTCCAGCCCCACCACTTTGTCGATCTCCGCGTCCTTCGCCGTCAACATGATGACCGGGACAGATGAGCGCTGCCGCAGTTGCCGGCAGACCTCGGTGCCCGACTGTCCGGGCAGCTGCAGGTCCAGCAGCACCAGGTCGGCGCCGTTGCGGTCGAATTCGGTGATGGCGTCGATTCCGTTGTCCACCACCTCCACCTCGAACCCTTCCTTGCCCAACAGATAGGACAAAGGGTCGCTGAACGACTCTTCGTCCTCGACAACTAGAATCCTGCTCAAGCGGTAGCTCCTTGCTCATGGGCGCCTGCGGCGTCATGTCGTATGGGTCGTTGGTTCTGGGACGGGCTGTGGTCCGCGGGAGGGGCGGCCACACGGGCCGCCGGGCCGCGCGCCTCGGCAACGCCGTCGTCCTGGCCTTCCAGCTCCGGAAGCCGGATGGTGAAGGTGGAGCCCTGGCCGGGCTGCGACCAGAGGGTCACCTCGCCGCCGTGATTGGCGACCACGTGCTTGACGATGCTCAGGCCGAGACCGGTGCCGCCGGTATGGCGGGACCGTGCGGCGTCCACGCGGTAGAAGCGTTCAAAGACGCGTTCCTGGTCCTCCGGGCTGAGCCCTCCGCCCTGGTCCGTCACGGACACGGCCACGAGGCCGTCCTTGGACCGGATGCCGATCCCGACGCGGGTGTTTTCCGGGGAGTAGCGGATGGCGTTGTCGATCAGGTTGCGCAGCGCCGTCACCAGCTGGTCCTGGTCGCCGTAGACCATGGCGTCCGCATGCCCGCCGACGACGAGGTCGATGGCTTTGCTTTCCGCCGGCAGCTGGGACCGGTCCACCGCCTCGGTGACGACAGTATTGATGTCCACCGCCCGTCCCTGCTGCGCGACGTTGGCGCCCTGCAGCCGGGAGAGTTCGATGATGTCCTGCACCAGGGCGGCCAGCCGGGCGGACTCCTTGTGGGTGCGTTTGGCGAAGCGGCGCACGGCCTCCGGGTCGTCCGCAGAGGACTCAAGCGCCTCCGCCAGCAGCGAGATAGCCCCGACCGGGGTTTTCAGTTCGTGGGAGACGTTGGCAACGAAGTCGTTCCGGACTTCCTCGGTGCGGGTGACCTCGGTCCGGTCGTCGGCGAGCAGGAGGATGTATTCCTCCGCGATCACGGCCGCCCGCACCTGGACCACGATGGTGCCCTGGCCCAGCGGACCACGCGGCAGTTCGAGGAGCCGTTCGAGGATGACGCCGTCACGCCGCACCTTGGCCGTCATCTCCAGCAGCTGCTGGTGGACGAGGGTGTGGCCGCGCACCAGGCCGTAGGCGTAGGCGGCTGGGCTGGCCCGGACGACGCCGTCGATCGCGTCCACCACCACGAAGGCTCTCCCGACGGCGGCGAGCACCTCGGCGGCTCCGTCGGGAAGGGAGGGATCCTCGAACTCCACGTCGACGAGTTTGCGCTGTTGCTCGCTGACCCGGAACGCGAGCACGCCGAAGACGCCAAGCGACAGGCCGATCAGGCCGGCGATCACGCCGATGAGCATTGGATCCACGGCTCCAGCTTATGCTCTGGCCTGCGTCAGAAACTGAAATCTCCCGCTATTCGCGCTTCGGTTCAGCTAACGTTCACCTATTGGGGCGTAACAGTTCACCGGACGCTGGAACACTTGACAGTTGGAGCGCCGAGAGGTGACCGAAATGGGCCCGCCACTGCTGGTGGCTGGCAGTATTTCCGAGGAAAGGACGCACACGTGCGCAAGGTTTTTCAGGAAGAGCTCGCCCAAGTGGGGGAACAGCTCGTCGAAATCTCGAAGCTGGTCAGTGAGGCCATCGGGAAAGCTACGACTGCCTTCGAGGGCGCGGACATCGATCTGGCCGAGGATGTCATCGCGGCCGACGCGCGGATCGACTTCCTGCAGAATAGCCTGGACGAGCGTGCTATCGACATCCTCGCCCTGCAGGGTCCCGTGGCCAGCGATCTGCGGATGATCGTGGGCTCCCTCCGGATGAGCGCATCGCTGGAGCGGATGGGCGACCTCGCCCGCCATCTCGCCCAGCTCGCGCGCCTCCGCTACCCCGCAACCGTGGTTCCGGCCCAGCTGCACGAGACCTTCAAGAGCTTCGCCGCGTACGACCTGCTGATCGCCGAGAAGCTCACCGTGCTGCTGGAAACCCGGGATCTTGCAGTGGCCCGGGACATCATGAAGGCCAACACCGCAGTGAACGACCTGCACCTGAGCGTGTTCCAGGCGATCGCCCGCAGCGACTGGCAGGAATCCCCCGCCACGACCGTCGACGTCGCACTGGCCAGCCGCTACTTCGAGCGCTTCGCGGACCACGGCGTCTCCGTCGCGCAGAAGGTCACCTACCTGGTCACCGGCGCCTGGCAGCCGAACGGCATCGAGCACAGCTAGGCGCAAACTCTCCGGCCCTGAGTGCCGGTCCATAAGAACGTACGACGCCGGCCGGTCACCTTGGGGGGTGACCGGCCGGCGTCGCTAATTCCGGGTGGAGGCGGGTTACTTCTTGCCCTGGTTCGCGACGGCCAGGATGGCCTCGGCCGCGGCCTCGGGATCGAGGTAGGTGCCGCCGGGATTCAACGGCTTGAAGTTCTCATCCAGGTCGTAGACCAGCGGGATGCCGGTGGGGATGTTCAGCCCGGCGATGGCTTCGTCGCTGATGCCGTCGAGGTGCTTGACGAGGGCGCGCAACGAGTTGCCGTGGGCCGTGACCAGGACGGTCTTGCCGGCCTTGAGGTCTTCCTTGATGTCCGATTCCCAGTAAGGCAGCAGGCGGACCAGTACGTCCTTGAGGCATTCGGTGCGGGGCAGCGCGTCGCCGAGGTCCGCGTAGCGCGGATCGTGGGCCTGGGAGAACTCGGAGTCGTCGGCCAGGGGTGGCGGCGGGGTGTCGTAGGACCGGCGCCAGGTCATGAACTGCTCTTCGCCGTATTCGGCGAGGGTCTGGGCCTTGTCCTTGCCCTGCAGGGCGCCGTAGTGGCGCTCGTTGAGCCGCCAGTCGCGCTTGACCGGGATCCAGCCGCGGTCGGCCTTGTCGAGGGTCATGTTGGCGGTGTTGATGGCCCGCTTCAGCAGCGACGTGTACAGGATGTCCGGGAGGATGTTGTTCTCCACGAGAAGCTCGCCGCCGCGGATCGCCTCGGCCCGGCCCTGGTCGTTGAGGTCAACGTCCACCCAGCCGGTGAACAGGTTCTTGGCGTTCCATTCGCTGTGGCCGTGGCGCAGCAGAATCAGCTTATAAGTCATGGTTTTTATCCTAGCCGAGCAGTCCCGGGCGGTGCCGTGCGTTACATCACGGTGCCCCGACCGCAACGCGGGGTCACTCCGCGCCGATGGCGGGACGCCGGATGGGCCGGAGCTGACGCCGCGTCGGAGGATGCATTGGAGGATAGGGTGGGCTGGTGGTGCAGAAGGCTGAGCGGGTGGCGCCCCCGCATACCCACGTAGTGGACAAACGCGGCATGGAAAAACGCAGCGGGGCAACAGGCGGCGTGGCGAAAAGCGGACCCCGCGCCGGCAGGCCGGTGGGCAACATTACCCGCGGTACCACCAACCCAAACCGGATGCGGCGGCTGGACCGCTGGCTGACCGGGCCGCAGGCCTGGCGGCTGCGCGCGGCGGCCGATCCCTTGGTGGTGGACCTGGGCTACGGCGCGTCGCCGGCCACCGCCGTCGAACTCTTTGAACGGCTGTCCGTGGTCAGGCCCGATGTGCGGGTGGTCGGCGTCGAAATCGAGCCCGAGCGGGTCCGGCTGGCCAAGGAACTGGAACGGCCCGGACTGAGCTTCCAGCTGGGCGGTTTCGAACTGCCGGTTGCCGGCCGTCCCGTCCTGGTGCGGGCGTTCAATGTGCTGCGGCAGTACGAGGAAGCCGACGTCGCGGCGATCTGGCGGCTGGTGCAGGGCCGGCTGGTGCCGGGCGGGCTGTTCATTGACGGCACGTGCGACGAGATCGGCCGCCGGGTGACGTGGGTGGCGCTGGACGCCGAGCGGCCTCTGAGCCTGAGCCTGTCCATGCGGTTCGGCAGTTTCGCGTTGCCGTCCGACGTGGCCGAACGGCTGCCGAAGGCGCTTATCCACCGGAACATGCCGGGCGAGAACATCCACGCCTTCCTGCAAGCCATGGACAGGGCCTGGCTGGAGGCGGCGCCGCTGGCCTCCTTCGGGAACCGGCAGCGCTGGACGGCCATGTGCCGGGCACTGCGCGACGGCGGCTGGCCGGTCTTGGACGGCCCCTCCCGGTGGCGGCTGGGCGAACTGACGGTCAGCTGGGACGCGGTCGCGCCGGGCTAGGGTGCCTGCTTATCCGGAAATGGTCACCAGGGGCCGTAGGGGCCCATGTTGCGGCTCCCGCCGCGGCCGGCGTCTTTGACGGCCGGCCGGACGTCGGCGAGGTAGACGGATGCTGCCGTCACGGCGACGAGGCCGAACAGTCCCAGCGGGCCCAGGAGGCCTCCGCCTCCGCCGCCCAGGAGGGACAGCAGACCAACGGCCATGGCGCCGCCGGTGACGGCCAGCCAGAACGTCTTGGTGCGCTTGGACACGGCTTCGAAGGCGTTCGCCTTGTGCCGCAGGCAGTCAAAGAACGCCCACACCTCAAGGGCGAGGGCTACGAGGGCCAGGAGAAAATAGATCCCTGTTTCGACATAGTAAATAAGCGCTCTTCCGTCCATCCCCCCAGCCTAACTGCCCAACGTGGCCAGGGCCTGCTCCAAATCGGCCCAAAGGTCCTCGACGTTTTCGATCCCGACGCTCATTCGGACCAGGTTGTCCGGCACACTGACCGGCTCGGCCGCGTGGCGGCGCCGCCTTTCGATCAACGACTCCACGCCGCCCAGTGAGGTGGCAGGCAGCCACAGCTTCAGGGCCCGGATCATCCGATCCGCCGCGTCGGCCCCGCTGAGGCTGCCCGTGCCGGTGCCGCCGCCGTCGTTTCCGCTGCTGGCGACCGGGGCCATTTCAATGCACAGCACCGAGCCGAAGCCCTTCATCTGGCTTTTCGCCCGCTCGTGGCCGGGGTCCGAGGGGAGGCCCGGGAACCGGATGCTGCCTACCCGCGGGTGCGCGCTCAGCCGCTCGGCCAGCACCGCCGCCGAGGCCTGCGACCGTTCGACCCGAAGGGCCAGGGTGCGCAGTCCGCGCAGCGCCAGCCAGGCCTCGAAGGGTCCCGCGATGCCGCCGTGGATGGTGCGGTGGTGCAGCAGCGAGGCGCGGAGTCCGGCGTCGGACGTCACCAGGGCGCCCAGCACGACGTCGGAGTGGCCGGAGAGGTACTTCGTCACCGAATGCAGGACGACGTCGGAACCCAGCGCCAGCGGCTGCTGCACCAGAGGGGTGGAGAAGGTGTTGTCGGTGACGACGACGGCGCCGGCCGCGTGCGCGGCGGCCGTCAACGCACGGATGTCCGCGACGCCAAGCATCGGGTTGGTGGGACTTTCCAGCCAGAGCATGCTGGCGGGCCGCCCGTCCGTCGGCGCGAGCTGCGCCAGGACCGCGTCGGTGTCCGCAATGTCCACCGTCCGCAGTTCCAGGAAGCCTTTCTCGGCAAGTTCCGTGGCCATGACCAGGGAACCTGCGTAGCTGTGGGACGGCATGACCAGGACTCCCCCGGCGGGAACCAGGGACAGGGCCGAACTGACGGCGGCGAGGCCGGAGGAGTAGAGCAGGCCCGGGAGCGTGGCGCTTTCGAGCTGGCTGAGGGCTTCCTCGAACGGGTCCCAGGTGGGGTTGGAATACCGCCCGTAGCCGCGGTCGCCGTCGCCCAGCGGTCCCGTGCCGAAGTAGGTCGAGGAGAGCACCAGCGGAGGGTTGACCGGCGCATCGCGTTCACGCGGCGGCCGGCCCGCCGCCACAACGACTGTTTCTGCGGAGAGCGCGGCTGCCTGTTCTTCGGAAAGACTCATGGTCACAGGGTACTTCGGCGCCCGGCAGGGCACCCAAGGCGTTACGTCGGGGCACGTTCCTGTCAGGGATTGTCGGTAGGCTAGAAGGGTGACCACCCAGAACCCCGGACTGTTTATTGCCTTCGAAGGCGGCGACGGCGCAGGCAAGTCCACGCAGGCAGCCGAGCTGGCCGCGGCCCTCGAGTCGCGCGGCCTCACAGTGCGGCGGACCCGGGAGCCGGGCGGCACCCCGATCGGCGAGAAGCTGCGCTCCCTGGTCCTGGATCACGGCCACGGCCACATCGACGCGCACACCGAAGCCCTGATCTTCGCGGCGTCCCGCGCCGCCCACGCCAGCCAGGTCATCCGCCCCGCCCTCGAACGCGGCGAGATTGTCCTCACCGACCGCTACATCGACTCCTCGGTCGCCTACCAGGGCGCCGGCCGCGACCTCGGCACCGACGCCGTCCGGGACATCAACCACTGGGCCACCTCCGGTCTGCAGCCGGACCTTACCGTGCTGCTCGACGTCGACCCCGTAGTCGGCCGCCGCCGCCGCACGGCGGGCGACGCGGCCGAGGACCGGCTGGAATCAGAGGCCGACGAATTCCACGCCAGAATCCGGACCGCGTTCCTCAATCTCGCCGCCGCCCGGCCCGAGCAGTACCTCGTCCTCCCAGCTCACCTCCCGGTCGATCAGCTGGCCGCCCGGATCCTCGAGCGGGTGGAATCCCTGCTGCCCCTTCACCGCGGAGTGAAATCATGAGCGTCTGGGACGACCTCCAGGGCCAGCCCGCCGTCGTCGATCAATTGCGGCAGGCGGCCCAGGGTGAGGGCCTGACCCATGCCTGGCTTTTCACCGGCCCGCCGGGGTCCGGCCGGTCCAACGCGGCGAAGGCCTTTGCTGCCGCGTTGAACTGCGACCAGGACGACGTCCGCCTGCGCGGCTGCGGCGAATGCGCGGCGTGCCTGACGATCGTGGGCGAGACCCACTCCGATGTGGCTTTTGTGCGCACCGAAAAGGTCACCATCACCATTGATGAGGCCCGCGACCTGGTCTCCACTGCCGGGAACCGGCCCTCCTCGGCGCGCTGGCGCATCATCGTGGTGGAGGACGCGGACCGGATGGCGGAACGCACCACCAATGTGCTGCTCAAGGCGATCGAGGAACCGACCCCCCGGACCATCTGGATGCTCTGCGCACCCTCCCCGGCCGACGTCCTGGTCACCATCCGCTCCCGCTGCCGCCCGGTAGCGTTGCGGCTTCCGCCCGCGGCCGACGTCGCGGCCCTGCTGGTCAAGCGCGACGGCATCGACCCGGCCGTCGCCGAACGAGCTGCCCGGGCCGCGCAAAGCCATGTCGGGATCGCCCGCCGCCTGGCCCGCGATCCCGAAGCCCGCGAGCGGCGGCTCGAAACAGTACGGTTCCCCCTGGGCCTGCGGGGCGTCACCGCCGCGGTGCTGATGGCCGACAAACTCGTCAAGATCGCCACCGAGGAAGCCAACAGCTCCAACGATGAGCGCGACGCCGCCGAGAAAGCCGCCTTGCTCGCCACCCTCGGAGCGCCCGAAACCGACACGCTGCCGCCGGCCATGCGCGGCCAGGTCAAGCAGCTCGAGGACGATCAGAAGCGCCGCGCCAAGCGTTCGGTGACTGACTCCCTCGACCGCACGCTGACTGACCTGCTGTCTTTCTACCGGGATGTGCTCATCATCCAGATGGGGAACGCCGTGGAACTGGTCAACGTTGAACTCAGGAGCGAACTCGTTGAGTTTGCCCGCCACTCCTCCGCAGAAACCACCCTTGCCCGCATGGATGCCATCAACAAGGCCCGCAAACGGATCACGACCTCCAACGTGGCCCCGCTGCTGACCATCGAGTCCATGGCCGCCAGCCTCATCTGAGAAACCATCCCGTGACCCCCTCCCCGGTGAACCGCCCCTCAGCCCCGCCCCGTCCGCCCGCCCGGCGGGAAGAGGCAGCCCCTCCGCTCCGATCCTCCAAGGAGAACCGTATGAAGTCTGCACGAGCAGTGTCTGCAAGATCCCGATCCGTAACGATCGGCCTGCGGGCAGCCGGTGCCATGGTCCTGGCCCTGGTGCTCTCCTCGTGCACCCTCTTCGGTGGGGACAGCGGGGCGAAGAGCGCCAGCACACCGAATCCTGAGATCGCCGACGCCGCACCCGCAGAGCTCCGCAGCTACTACACGCAGCAGGTCGAGTGGGTCCCGTGCGAGTCAGACTTCACGTGCGCCAAGATCAAGGTCCCGCTGGACTACAGCAAACCGGACGGCGACAGCATCGAACTCGCGGCGCTCAAACTGTCCACCAAGGGCAACAGTAAGAAGGGCAGCCTGCTGGTCAACCCCGGCGGCCCCGGCGGCTCCGGCTATGACTTCGTCCGCGACGCCGGCTCCACCAACATCTCGGAAAAGGTCCGCTCCAACTACGACATCGTCGGTTTCGATCCGCGCGGCGTGAATCGCTCCGCCCCGGTCACGTGCCTCACCGACCAGGAGCGCGACGCCTCCCGGGCGAAGGCCTATGCCCTTGACACGGACGCCGGGCTGGCCGCTGCCCTCGCGGACAACAAAGCCATCGCCGCGAAGTGCGCGGAAAAGACCGGCCCCGTGCTCGGCCACATCGACACTGCCAGCGCGGCAAAGGATCTCGACATTCTGCGCGGCGTGCTGAATGACAGCAAACTCAACTACCTCGGCTACTCCTACGGCACCTTCCTCGGCTCCACCTACGCCTCGCTGTTCCCGGACAACGTTGGCCGGATGGTCCTCGACGGCGCGATGGATCCGTCGCTGAGCTACGAGGAGCTGACTAGCGGACAGGCGAAGGCATTCGAGAAGGCCATCATGGCCTACGTAACGCATTGCCTCGACAACAGCGGCTGCCCGCTCAGCGGCACCCCGGAGGAAGCCGTCGGCCAGATCCAGGAAGTCATCAAGGCCGTGGAGGCGGACCCGAGGTCCGCGAAGGACGGGCGGATAGTCAACGCCTCCATGTTCGTCAGCGGCTTCATCCTGCCGTTCTACAACGATGACAACTGGCCCTTGCTGACGCAGGCCTTGGGCAGCGCGCTCAAGGGTGACGTGTCGCCGATGCTCCGGCTCGCCGACTTCGGCGCGGACCGGGAGCCGAACGGCAAGTACACCGCGAATTCGACCTTTGCCTTCGGCGCCATCAACTGCCTGGACTACCCCATGGTGACGGATCCGGCCGGGATGCGCGCGGATGAGCAGAAACTCCGCCAGGCCTCCCCCACTCTTGGCTACTACTTCGCCTACGGTGGCACCAACTGCAAGGACTGGCCGTACCAAAGCGTCCGGACCCCGGCACCGGCAAACTACACGGGTTCCACCGATATCGTCGTCATCGGCACGACGGGCGACCCGGCCACCCCGGTGGAATGGGCCGGCGAGCTGCGCAAGCAGCTGGGAACAGCCGCGCTGCTGACGTGGAAGGGCGAGGGCCACACGGCCTACGGCCGCTCCAACGACTGCATCGGCAATGCCGTGGACAGTTACCTGGTGGACGGCAAAACCCCGGCTGACAACACCGTCTGCTGAGGCGTCCGCCACTCATTTTGACCCGGGCCGGAGGACTCAACTACAGTTATCTCTGGCATGAATCGCCCGGGTCATCCGGACATTCCATGCGGTTGCTTCCTTAGCTCAGTTGGTAGAGCGTCTCACTCGTAATGAGAAGGTCGCCAGTTCGATTCTGGCAGGAAGCTCAGATCTCCAAGGAACGGCCCCGGCGTAATCGTCGGGGCCGTTCCTTTTTGCCCGGTTTGGGCCCGTGGCTGCGGTCCGGGGGCACTTTGACACGGACACGCCGCGAACGCCCGGCCCGAGGGCTGAAATCGTGGCCAAAGTCGCCCCGGACGGCGAGCTGTAGTGTCCGGAGCTTCCTTCGATGCGGGGTTGGCAGGGCCGGGCAGCAGCAGGAAAGCCGCGCCAGGACCGGGCCCAACACTCCCGCGTCAACCCGCTGCGGAGGCTCCCCACCGCGGCGATTTCGGCTGGCGCCCGGCCGGTCTGGCGCCAACGCTCCCCGCCAGGGTCCCCGCCCGGCGCTCTCCGCGCCCCTACGATGGATCGGGTGAAGACCACAAAAGGGGCCAGCTACACCATCATGGCCGCGCTGATGCTGGCATCCGCGCCCCTGATCCTCGCATTGCCGGCGACCGGCGCCCCCTGCGGCCCCGTCGGAGGAATCGTGCCGGGGCTGATCTGCCCGCAGCCCACCGACCGTCCGGATCCCACGGCAACTCCTGTCCCGACAGCAAGCGCCACCGGGGCGCCGGTCTCCCCCAAGGCCCCGCCCGGAACGGCACCGGCGCCGCGCCTCCCGGCAGTTCCTGCTCCAACGGGCACCCAGGCCGCAGCGCCCACCGCCGGCCCCGGCACCCCACCGCCGGCCGGCGATCCGGCTGCCACAGCCTCCCCCTCCGATCACAGCACGGCCACCCCGGCTCCGACGGTGACAGCCCCGTCAGCCCCCGCCCCTTCCGAGACTGCGCGTTCCCTGGCTGCAGAGTCGCCGGCCTCAGGGGATCTGGATGGCCGCAGCGTCGCCGGCGCACTCCTGCTGGCGCTCGGCGGCCTGCTGGTCATCGCCTGGGTTTTCCTGGACATCCGAACGTCCGCCTGACAGCAAGCCCGCCTCCCGGGGCCCTTGTCCTGCCGTGCTTCGTCCGCGAGCCTTGGGAAATGAACCGGCCCCACCAAAGTTCCTCAGCCCGCGGGCGGGCCACACGGACTGCACCTGCCAAGGCGCACCGGCGCGTGCTGTGGGGCCCGGTGATCGGGCTGGGACTTGTCAGCCTGGCCGCCGACGTCGTCTCCGACGGCGCCCGGCCGCTGGCTGGTCCCCTGCTCGCCCAGCTGGGTGCCTCCGCGCTGGTGGTCGGTCTGGTGACGGGCGCCGCCGAGGCTGCGGCGCAGGGACTCCGGCTGGTGTTCGGACCCTGGGCCGACCGCACCCGCAAATACTGGACGTTCACGCTTGCCGGCTATGCCCTCACCGCGGTCTGTGTGCCCCTGCTCGCCGTCGCACCTCTGGCCGGAACGTCCGGGCTGGTTCTGGCTTCCGTCCTGATCATCGGGGACCGGATCGGAAAAGCTGTCCGCAGCCCGGCCAAGACGGTGCTGCTGGCCGCGGTCGCCAAACCGGTCGGCCGGGGTCGCGGCTTCGCAGTCCACAAGTCCCTCGACCTGGTCGGTGCCCTGCTCGGGCCACTCCTGGTCGCCGCGATCCTCACGGCCACCGGGAACCTCTCGGCCGCGTTCGCGGTGCTGTCCATTCCTGCGGCGGCGGCCATGTTCCTGCTGTTCTGGCTGCGCCGCCGCATCCCCGATCCCGGCACCAGCCTGCCGGCGGCGGCCCCGGCCAGCCAAACTCGGGAAACCGCCGTCGATCCGGCCGCCCCGCACGTGGCAGGCCGTCCGGCGTCGTTGTTCACCGGAAGCTTTGTCCTGTTCGCTGCCGCCGCGTTTTGCTGGAGCGCCGGCCTGGTTGCGTTCGGTGTCATCTCCTTCCACCTCACGACGGCGGCGGCCGTTCCGGTGTCCGTGGTCGCGCTGTTTTACGCGGCGGCGATGGCGGCGGGTGCCGTGGGCGCCCTTGCCAGCGGCGTCCTCTACGACCGGTCCGGGGCTTGGGTGCTCCTGTCGATTCCCGTGCTGACCGCCGCGGTGCCGGTGCTGGCTCTGTCTCCGGCGGCCGGGCTGGCGGTCACCGGGGTCCTCGCCTGGGGCATCGCACTGGGCATCCAGGACTCGACCGTCAAGGCACTGCTCGCGGACCTGGTGCCGGCACACCGCCAGGGAGCGGCGTACGGCGTCTTCGCTGCGTTTCAAGGGGCCGGGGCTCTGGCAGGTGGCGTCTTGTATGGCGCCCTCTATGAAAACCGCCCGCTGTTGATCGCGTCGGTGGCGGTCCTGCAGTTGCTGGCGGTCGTGGTGCTGGTTGCTGCCCTGCGCGGGAGGCGCAGTCCCTAGCGGCAGCCGTCAAGCCGGGGTCCGGCGTCGTTCTCCGGCCGGAGGGTCAGGGTCGACGTCGGGCGTGTGCGAGCCGTCCGCGGCGCCGCTGATCGGCACGGCCATGGGAACCGTGTTAACGGGCCCAGACCGAGGCAGCGCCGGAATGGCCAGTGATGATGCTCTGGTAGATGAAGAAGGCCCCGGCCACCGCCGCGAGAACCAGGAGGGTCATCCGGACAGCGGGGTTTGTCCGCAGGGGGCCCAGGAAGGAGAAGTGCCGGCCAATGGGGTCATAGCCCGCGATCAGCGCCGCGGCGACCACCACGAAGAAGACCACGGACACGGCCTTGAGCACGTCCCCTTGCTCCGTGTGTTCCCGGATCAGGGCGGACGCGGGGCGGGTCTCCTCCAGCTGCTCCCCTGCCTGTGCCGTGAGCAGGGACAGGGGAACCAGGCCCAGGGACAGCACCCCCAGCGGCCAGGCCAGCTGACCACGCCAGCGGGGCACCGCGGCAAACACGATGGCGGCCAGTCCGGCGATCGGCGCCAGCACCACAACGGCATGGATGAGCAGGATGTGGGCCGGGAGCCCGGCAATTTCGATCATGATTGCCTTTCCTCTCCGAGAAAGGTCCGGTGGCGGCGGCGTTGCCTGGGCCAGGCTTCTATGATTCTTGCATGGGAGAGCAGGGGCTGGCGGAAGTTGCGGCACAGCTCTATGCCCTGCCGTTCGACGATTTCGTCGCCGCGCGGACTGCCGCCGCCAAAGGCGCGGCAGCCGCGAACGAGCGGCGGTCCCTCGCCGCTGAAGTGCGCTCCCTCCCCAAACCGTCCGTCGCCGCGTGGACGGTAAACATGCTTGCCGCCCGCCGCCCGGAGGCCCTCCGCGAACTCGCCGGGCTGGGGCAGTCGATGCGGGCCGCGCAGTCCTCCCTCGACGCCCCGGAACTCCGCCGGCTCGGCCAGGAACGACGCCAGCTGCTGAGCGGCGCGGTGAAGGCGGCACAGGAAGTCGCCGGAGAGCTGGGCCGGAAGATCAGTGCGGCGATCGCGGCGGAAGTGGAAGCAACGCTGCGTGCGGCGACAGCCGACGCGGGGGCCGCAGCTGCCGTGCAGTCCGGCCGCCTCCTCCGGGCGCTGTCGGCCGACGGCGTCGACGTCGTGGATCTTTCGGGTGCGGTTGCGCTGCCCGGCCTCGTGGTTCCGGCAACTCTTGGTCCCGCGCCCGGCTCATCCGGGGCGGTACCGCCCGGAACCACGCGCCCGAAAGAAGCTGAGCAGCCCCGCCTGCGGGCCGTCCGCCCCGAACCCCGGAGAACCACTCCCTCCGCCCTGGAACGGGCACGGACACTGCACAGGGACGCCGAAGAGGACGCCGGCGCGGCCGCGGGGAAAGCCCGACAGAGTGACGAGGAGCTCGCCTCGCTGACTGCCCTGACTGCGGAACTCTCCGACTCGGTACGCAGGCTGCGCGAGCAGCTGGCCCAGCGCGAACAGGAACTCAAAGCCGCCGGGAAACGGCGTGAACTGGCCGTTGCCGAAGCCCAGCAGGCAGCACGGGCGGCGGACAGGGCGAGGCGCGCCGCGGACCGTGCCAGGGAACGGGTGCTGCGGCTTGGCAACACGCCGGACCCATGAGCACATAGTGTCGGAGGCCGGTTGCACACTTAATTCATGGAAACCAAGCAGTACTTTGAAGTCACGTATCTGGACACGGACTGCGGCCGCATCCGCGCCGAGGCCTTCGATGACGTTGCGGATGCCGAACGGTTCGCCAGCCGCCAGTCCGCCGACGAGCACGGCTGGGCCATCATCGACGCGGTGCCGGTGCGGGAAAACCGGCAGGCGGCCTAGCCGGATCCACGATTTTCACCAGTCAGGAAAAAGGCCCCCACCCTGGCGGGTGAGGGCCCTGCTCCGGCTAAGCGGGTGGCTTAGGCGAAGTCGGAGACTGCCGGGTCCGGGCCGATGCGGCCCGCGCCCTCGGCCGAGTTGTCCAGGCCGTTGATGGCCTGCACATCGGTCTCGTCCAGGGTGACATCCAGCGCCGCGTAGTTCTCGCGGATGCGGGATTCGGTCACGGACTTGGGGATGACAACGTTACCGATGGCCAGGTGCCAGGCGATGACCACCTGCGCCGGGGTGGCGCCGTGCTTTGCCGCGATCTGGCCGATGACGGCGCTCTCCAGCAGGTCGCCGCCCTGGCCCAGCGGTGACCAGGCCTGGGTGAGGATGCCCTTGGAGGCGTTGAACTCGCGCAG
This sequence comes from Arthrobacter sp. 10L424, assembly GCF_056395325.1. NCBI lineage: Bacteria > Bacillati > Actinomycetota > Actinomycetes > Micrococcales > Micrococcaceae > Arthrobacter > Arthrobacter sp. 10L424. Next base: position 36,024 of record NZ_JBFTJH010000014.1, read on the forward strand.
CTCGGCCTGGTTGAAGAAGGGGTGGAGTTCGACCTGGTTGATGGCCGGCACGACGCCGGTCTCGTCAATGAGGCGCTGCAGGCCCTCCTTGGTGAAGTTGGAAACGCCAATGGTCTTGACGCGGCCCTGCTTCTGCAGCTCGATGAGGGCCTTCCAGGTGTCCACGTACTTGTCCTGCTTGGGCTGCATCCAGTGGATCAGGTACAGGTCCAGCGTTTCCAGGCCCAGGCGCTCCATGGATTCTTCGAAGGCCTTCAGCGTGGACTCGTAACCCTGGTCGGCGTTCCACAGCTTGGTGGTGATGAAGATGTCCTCGGGCGTGAGGCCGGATCGCTCGATCGCACGACCGACCCCTGCCTCGTTGCCGTAGATCTTGGCGGTGTCGATGTGGCGGAACCCGGCTTCGAACGCCTGGGCCACCACCTTCTCGGCGACGTCGTCTTCAACCTGCCACACTCCGTAGCCAAGCTGGGGAATGGTGTTGCCGTCATTGAAAGTCAGTACCGGTGAGAAAGTCATCCAGCCATCCTGCCAACGCCAGCCCCGGACCGCCAGCGCAAAGGGCGCAGCTAAGCTAGGCGCTTAACCGGGAATTTCGGCCGGGAGGCAGCAACAGCGCGGACGCATCAGCCCGCCGCGGCCGCCTCGGCAAGCCGGCGTTCGGCGTCGTTGACCTGCTCCAGCACCGATGCGGCGCGGCGGCGGACCGACTCCGCACCGGCCGGGACGGGACCGACGGCGAGGCGGAGCATCGCCGCTGCTTCGGCCGTCGTCGCCAGGGAATTACCGGCCGTGGACAGGGCGCGGTGGACGCCGGCCAGTGTCCCCGGGATATCGAGTCCATCGCTGGGCGCGCGGCGCTGCGCCTCCACGCAGACCTGCCGGACCCGCCCGGAGAGTGCGGACAGCTCATTGGCGATCTCCAGGAGCTCGCCATAGAGGGCTTCGTCCTCAACGCCCTCAAGGACCTGGTGGTAGCGGTCGAGGCCACGGGTGAAGCGGTCGTTCGCCCGCCGCCAGAGGCCCTTGCCGAGTTCGGCGTCGTCTTTCCGCCCCTGCCGGGCGGTGCTGAAGAATCCCAAGGGTGCCCTACAGGTACTGGCCGGGGCCGTGGTCCGGGTCCGCGGGTACGGGCGCCTGCGAGGGATCCTCGCCGGGCCTGCGCGCAGCGGCCCGCTGGGGCTCGCCGTTCTCGCCAATAATGACGCCCGGGGCGATCACCGTTCCGGGCGGCAGCTGGCGGAGCTGGGCCTGCGCGACGGCGTGGTCCCGCGCCGCATGCTGGGCTGCGAGTGCGGTCTGGATGCCGTGGAAGAGGCCCTCCAGCCAGCCGACCAGCTGGGCCTGGGCGATTCTCAGCTCAGCGTCCGACGGCGTTCCGTCCGCGGGGAAGGGCAGGGTGATCCGCTCCAGCTCCTCGACCAGTTCCGGCGCAAGACCGTCTTCGAGTTCTTTGATGGAGCGTTTGTGAATGCCGGCCAGCCGCACCCGCGCCGCGTCGTCAAGCGGTGCGGACTTAACTTCGTCCAGGAGCTGCTTCATCATCGTGCCGATCCGCATCACTTTCGCGGGTTCGTCTACGAGATCCTGGAGCTGGCTCGGTTTGGGCCGCGCGGGCACCGCGGGCCGGCCAGGGTGTCCTGATCCCCGTGGCTGGTCGGGCTGCCCGGGCTGTTCCGGCTGCCGGGGCTGGTCACGCTCCTGTGACGTCGGTCCGTCGTCGCCCGCCGGCCGGGGGTGGAAAGTGGCGCCTTCGATGGGGGCGTCGTCGGCGGGCTGAGTGTCGTGCGGATCGCTCATGGCTTCATACTCTCACGAGCCCGGAGCCGCGCCGGCGCCCCGCCCCGGACGGCACTCTTCGGCGCATCATGTGGCGCAACAAGGGCCCGGGCAAGGTCCAGGCAAACAGCCCAACACACAGCAGAGGGCGGCAACGCTGATCGGCCGGAACCGGTCAGCAGCACCGGCCCTGCGGGTTGGCGTCCTGGCGGTCCGTCTGGTCCCGCCAGAACTCCCGCTCGGTCATCGGCGGCGAGCCGTGACCGGCTTCGGCGTGGTGCGCCAGGTACTTCGCGTACGCGTCCGCACCCATCACGCCGCCCAGGTACCGGGAGAATCCCCGGAAGCCCGCAACTATTGCGTTCATGTCTGACTCCGCCTTAGTGGTGGCCGGCTTTTTCGGCCCGCCGGTCCGCCGGCAGTTGGTTCCACGTGGCCATGAGCTCACGCTCGGACCCTGTGGGTGCCGGTCCTGCCGGGGCGAAGACCCGCGACGGCAGCGCCGGATCCTCGTTGTCGGTGTTGATCACCCCGGCCTTGGCGTTTCGGAACGCCCTGTAGGTGGCGATGAGTGCCGCCGTAATGACGATGATGCTGAGCACCACGAAGATCACCGAGAGCCAGCCCTGGATCGCGGTGTTGCGGATCACGGCTTCCATGGCCGGGACGGTCTTGGCCGCACCGAAGGAAGTCTTGCCTTCCGCAAGCGCCTTGGAGAAGGCTGCGTTGTTGGCGAAGTAGCCCACGGCCGGGGTGGAGGAGAAGATCTTCTGGTAGCTCGCCGTGATGGTGACGACGGCCACGAAAGCCATCGGGACCGCCACGATCCAGAGGAACTTGAAGGAGCCCTTCTTCGCCGCGATCGCGAGGCAGACGGACAAGGCGATGGCGGCGAGCAGCTGGTTGGCGATGCCGAACAGCGGGAACAGCGTGTTGATGCCGCCCAGCGGGTCCGTGACGCCCATCAGCAGCACGGCGCCCCAGGCAGCGACCATGACGGCGGTGGCGAGCCAGGCGCCGGGACGCCAGGAGTGCTCCTTGAACTTCGGGACGAAGTTGCCGATCGAGTCCTGCAGCATGAAGCGGGCAACGCGCGTGCCGGCGTCGACCGCGGTAAGGATAAACAGGGCCTCGAACATGATGGCGAAGTGGTACCAGAAGCTCATCATGGCGGTGCCGCCGATGAACTGCTGCATGATGTGGGCAAGCCCGACGGCGAGGGTCGGGGCGCCGCCGGTGCGGGAAACGATGCTGGCTTCGCCGACGTTGGCAGCCGTCTCGGCCAGCATGTTCGGGCTGATGTTCACGCCGGACAGTCCCAGGCTGTTGACCCAGGCAGCCGCGGATTCCACCGTGCCGCCGGTCAGGGCAGCCGGGGCGTTCATGGCGAAGTAGAGCCCGCGGTCGATGGAGATCGCCGCGACCAGGGCCATGATGGCCACGAAGGACTCCATGAGCATGCCGCCGTAGCCGATGTACCGGGTCTGGCGTTCCTTTTCGATCAGCTTCGGCGTGGTGCCGGACGCAATCAGGGCGTGGAATCCGGACAAGGCGCCGCAGGCAATGGTGACGAAGAGGAACGGGAACAGCGCGCCCGGGAAGACGGGCCCGTTGTCGCGGCTGGCGAATTCGCTGAACGCCGGGACCGAGATTTCCGGACGGACCACGATGACGGCGAGGGCCAGCATCACGATGACGCCGATCTTCATGAAGGTGGAGAGGTAGTCGCGGGGAGCCAGGAGGAGCCAGACCGGCAGGATCGCGGCGATGAAGCCGTAGATGATGATGGCCCAGGCGATGGTGACCTTGTCCAGCGTGAAGAGGGCGTGGCCCCAATCGGTCGCCGCGACGGCGCCGCCGCCGATGATGGCGGCCATGAGGAGCACAAAGCCGATCAGGGAGACTTCCATGATCTTGCCGGGGCGGATGAACCGCAGGTAGACGCCCATAAAGAGGGCGATCGGGATGGTCATGCCGACGGAGAAGACACCCCAGGGGCTTTCGGCCAGGGCGTTGACGACAACGAGGGCAAGGATGGCGACGATGATCACCATGATCAGCAGGGTGGCGATCAGCGCGGCGGTGCCGCCGATGACGCCGAGTTCCTCGCGGGCCATCTGGCCCAGGGAACGTCCGCCGCGGCGCATGGAGAAGAACATCACGACGTAGTCCTGAACGGCACCGGCGAACACGACGCCGATGATGATCCAGATGGTGCCCGGGAGGTAGCCCATCTGGGCTGCGAGGATCGGGCCCACCAGGGGTCCGGCGCCGGCGATGGCGGCGAAGTGGTGGCCGAAGAGGACGTTGCGGTCCGTGCGGACATAGTCCTTGCCGTCTGCCTTGTACTCCGCGGGCGTGGCCCGGCGGTCGTTCGGCTTCAGCAGGTACCGCTCAATGACCTTGGAGTAGAAGCGGTAGCCGATCAGGTAGGTGCACACCGCGGCGAACACGAACCAAATGGCGTTGACCGTTTCACCGCGGACGATCGCCAGCATGAACCAGGCCACGGCGCCCAGCAGGGAAATTGCCACCCAGATCGCGATTTTGGTTGGCGTCCATTTGCGTTCTTCCGCCTCGCGCACGGACGCGTCCACGGCTGTGGGCGGCAGTGCCGGGTCCGGCGTAATGCCGTCCTCGACCAGTAAGTTCTTTGGCGTGCCATCTGGCATTGTGCCCATGTCTCCTCCTTGAGAAACCCCAACCGGGCAAATCCACTCGACAGATGTGCCCCAAGGCACCCTACCAACGGCGGGGATGCCTGGGTATGCCCTTGCGCCAGGCGGCCCCGTGGGGGCGGCGAACGGTTGGGCATAGGCGCTGAACGGCGCGAGTGTTACCGGCTGGCGTTAATATTCGCACCGCTGGCCCCGGGAGGCTAGGCGTTCGGACCGGTCAGCTGCATCAGCCGTGCCTCGCAGAGGTCCAGCCACCGCACCTCGGCTTCGGTCTGGAAGATCAGGGAATCCAGGACCAGCAGCCGGGCGGTATCCGCCGGCCGGTGCTGGGACGCCGTGTCACGCCGGGCTTTGGTGTAGTCCTGCAGCGCCCGGATCGATACGGCGCGCTGGGCGTGGATGGAGGCGCCGACGTCGACGCCGGGAAGTGTCAGCGCGAGGGCGAGCTTGATGGCCAGTTCGTTCCGCGGAGGACTCGCCCGCGGCACAGGGGACGTGAACCAGTTGCGGACCTCGGCGAGGCCCTCGGCAGTGATGCTGTAGATGACGTGGCCTTCACCGTCGGCACCATCTTTGCGGACAAGGCCGTCGCGCTCCAGGCGGTCGAGGGTGGTGTAGACCTGCCCGATGTTGAGGGGCCAGGATGATCCGGTGCGGTCCTCGAATTCAATCCTGAGCTGGTAGCCATAGCGTGGGCGGTCCTGCAGGAGGGCGAGGAGGCTGTGACGAATGGACATAATGCTCCCGGAGGGTAGCGGGACGACAGCATACACGCGCCCCAAGACGCGTGTATACCGCGTATGGAATTACATTACAGTCATTCGGTGTGACAGAGCAATTCGGTGTATGTCATAACGGGCATATGTGCTACATGACCAGCAGAATCTTTCCTACGTGGTCCCCGGTATCGAAGTACCGGTGCGCGTCACCGACCTGCCCCAGCGGGAAGGTCTTTGCCACAAGCGGCCGGATCCGGCCGTCGGCCAGCAGCGGCCAGACCGCGTCGCGGACGGCGTCCATGATCACGGACTTCTCCTCCACCGGCCGTGGACGCAACGCCGTCGCAATGATCGCGGCACGCTTGCGCAGCAGCATGCCGAGGTCCAGCTCGCCCTTGGCTCCGCCTTGCAGCCCGATCACCACCAGCCGCCCGTAGTCCGCCAGTGCGTCCACGTTCTGCTGGAGATATTTGGCTCCGACGACGTCGAGGATGACGTCCGCGCCCTTACCGCCGTTTTGCGCGCGGAGGCTCGCCGGGAAGTCTTCCTCGGAGTAGTTGATCGCGATGTCCGCGCCGAGGAAGGCCTTGGCGGTGCCGACCTTCTCCGCTGTGCCCGCCGTGGTGGCCACCACGGCACCCATGGCCTTCGCGAGCTGGATGGCCATGGTTCCGATGCCCCCGGTTGCCCCGTGGATGAGCACGGTCTCGCCCGGTTGCAGCTGCGCCGTCATGATCAGGTTGGAGTAGACCGTGGCCGCGACTTCCGGCAACGCTGCGGCGGTGACGAGGTCGACGCCGTCGGGGATCCTCAGAACCTGTCCCGCCGGCACGGCAACCTGCTCGGCGTAGCCGCCGCCGGCCAGCAGGGCTACCACCTTGTCCCCCACGGAGAACGGTTTGGTCACGCCGGGCCCGAACCCGGCAATCCTGCCTGAGACTTCCAGCCCGGGAACTTCCGAAGCGCCGGGCGGGGGCGGGTAGTGGCCCTTGCGTTGCTGGACGTCGGCGCGGTTGAGCCCGGCGGCGACGACGTCGATCAGCACTTCGCCTGGGCCGGGCACCGGGGCCGGGACGTCGCGGACCTCCAGGGCCTCGGGTCCGCCGGGCTCTGAGATATAGACAGCCTTCATGGAGAACTCCCGATTCCTAACAGACTTCTTGCAGCCTTTTTGCAGGGATGCGCCTGCGGCACACCACGTCCGAAGCGCCTTCTCCCAGAGTAGGCGGAGGAGCTACGCCTGTCCGCGAGCGCAGCTGCGTTTTTTGTTGCTGCCGACCGCCTATGAAACACTACTCGTTAGGGAAGGTTGTCCGAGCGGCCGATGGAGCTGGTCTTGAAAACCAGTGTGCGGTGACCCCGTACCAAGAGTTCGAATCTCTTACCTTCCGCGAATAATGCCCCTGGTTCTGCGCTTTGCCGCCGAGCCAGGGGCATTTTTGCGTTACGGGCGGGGTTCGTGGGCGTGCTGATTTCCGGCCGCGGAGTCCCTGCCCCTGCTGTGCCGGATCCGATCAGCGGTGCCATTGAAACCGTCGGCCCCCGGGCATAGTCTCACTGTGTCTTCATCACTACCCCCAGACGCACTGGCCCGGCAGAGCCATCTTCACTGCCTCCTACAGAAAGCAGGACCCCACAATGCCAACACCAGACCACCCCAACGGAGCGCCTTGCTGGATCGACCTGCTGACCTCCGATACCGAAAAGGCCAAAGCGTTCTATGGCGAGCTTTTCGGCTGGATTTTCGAGACGGGCGACCAGGAGAAATACGGCGGCTACATGACAGCGCTGAAGAACGGCAAGTCCGTCGCCGGAATGATGCAGAAGCAGGAAGCCCAGGCCGGCTTCCCGGACGTGTGGTCCACCTACCTGCGCACTGACGATGCCAGGGCCACGGTCAAGAGCGCGGCGGAGCACGGCGGACAGGTCTACATGGAACCCATGGACGTGCCCGAACAAGGCAGCATGGCCATGGTGGGCGACGCCACCGGCGCGTCTGTTGGTATCTGGCAGCCCGGCGAGATGAAGGGCTACGAGCTCGCCGCCGAACCGGGCACCCCCGCCTGGCACGAACTCCATGCCCGGGACTACGCCAAGGCCGTGAAGTTCTACCAGGACGTGTTCGGCTGGGAAACCGAAGTCCTGAGTGACAGTCCGGAATTCCGCTACACAACGCTGGGAGCCGGAGACGACGCCAAAGCCGGAATCATGGATGCCTCGGGCTACCTTCCCGCCGGAGTCCCGGCCAGCTGGCAGATCTACTTCGCCGTCGAAGACACGGACGCCGCCATCGAGAAGGCCGTCGCAATGGGAGCCGAAGTGATCGACGGACCCGACGACAGTCCCTTCGGCCGGCTGGCCACCCTCGCTGACCCCACCGGCGCAATGTTCAAAATAGTGGCCGAAACCCAACAGGGGGCCCAGGCCGCCGCGGACGCCTAAACGCGCAGCGCGGACAGCCCGTTCCCGCCTAATTACCAAAATTGTTGTAAGAAATACCGGCCAGCCCCTTTCCCAAGGGCTACTGGCCGGTATTCTGCTGTGGAGAGTCCGGCCGAGGCACCCGGGCATCACTCACAGGCATCACCAGAAACCCTGCCCCGGGCGTTCGAGCCGTTCCGGGAAGGCTGTGACGCGTTCCGCTGGGGGACGTCTCGCCGAATGCACATGCCGTACACATCGTGTTCATTCATCCCTGTTTTGCTGTGCCGGAAGCTGCTTGACCAGGAGCAGTGACCGGCAGTCCGTTGGCATCACGCGGACACATTCCACCCAGCCCTTACCCGGGCACCTAATGAGAGTTAGAGCGGATGAAACGCATACCTTGGAAAACCGCGCTCGGCACAGCGCTGTCAGTGGGGCTCATCGCAGCCCCGCTGGCCGCTGTCCCGGCGTTTGCCGTGGAGGTCTCCCCGGCTGCTGGCGCCTCGCCAGTCATCATCAACGAGGCATACCTCAGCGGCGGCAGCGCCGGAGCAGCCTACAAGAACAAGTTCGTTGAGCTGTACAACACCTCGGACGCCCCGGTTTCCCTGGAGGGCTGGTCGCTGCAGTACCGCGCCGCAACGGGTACATCGGCGCCCAGCTTCGCCGCCCCACTGACCGGCAGCATCCCTGCCAAGGGCTACTACCTGCTTAAGGGCGGCGCCAACGGCGGCACCGCCGCCGCCGGCGCCGAACTCCCCGCCGCTGACGTCACCGCCACCGGTTTCAACCCTGCCATCGGCGGCGGAACCATCGTGCTGGCCAAGCAGGCCGCCGCGCTGAACCCGCTGGCAACCGGTTCGGTCATCGAGCCCTCTAACGTCGCGGACCTGCTCGGCTATGGTTCGTCCAACACCTTCGAGGCCCAGGCCGCCACCGCGCCGTCGGGCACGGGTGACGTCAAGAGCGTGAACCGCAGCAACGGCGTTGACAGCAACAGCAACGCCGCGGACTTTACCCTGAACGCGACAATCACCCCCAAGGCCGTCAACGGTACGGCCGCCCCCGTTGATCCTCCGGTCGATCCGGGCCCGGTCACTCCCCCGGCCACCAAGACCATCGCAGAGATCCAGGGCAACGGTACCGCCAGCCCGCTCGTAGGCACCTCCGTGACCACCCGCGGCAAGGTCACTGCCACGTTCCCCACCGGCGGGTTCGCCGGCTACTACATCCAGACCCCCGGCACCGGCGGCGACCTGACCCCGGCCAACCACACGGCGTCGGACGCGATCTTTGTCTTCTCGTCGGCCACGGCCGGTTCCGTCCAGGCCGGCGACTACGTCGAGGTGTCCGGCACCGTCAGCGAATACTTCGGCATGACCCAGATGACGGTTGCCGCCGCGGCGGACCTGAAGAAGCTCACCGAGGCAGCCCCTGAGGTCAAGGCCACCGGTTTTGCCCTCCCGGCGGAGGAAGCCTTCCGCGAATCACTCGAGGGCATGCTGCTGGCCCCGCAGGGTCCCGTGACCGTGAGCGATAACTATTCGCTGAACCAGTACGGCGAAATCGGCCTGGCCGGCGGCACCACGCCGCTGGAGCAGCCCACCGCCGTCGCGGAGTACGGTTCCGCCACGTACACCGCCACCGTCGCCGAGAATGCCTCCCGCGGCATCAAGCTCGACGACGGCGCCACCACCAACTTCCTCAAAGACGCCACCACCAAGGCCCTGGAACTGCCGTACCTGAGCACGGCGGATCCTGTCCGCGTCGGTGCACCGGTGAGCTTCAAGACCAACGTAGTGCTGAGCTACACCAACAACTCCTGGAAGTTCCAGCCCCTGACCCACCTGACCCCCGCCAACGCGGAGGCAGTCCAGCCGGTCAGCTTCGGCGCCACCCGCACAGACGCTCCGGCAGCAGTGGGCGGCAACCTCAAGATCGCCTCGTTCAACGTGCTGAACTACTTCCCGACCACCGGCGACACGATCGCCGGTTGCAAGTTCTACAACGACCGGGCGGGCAACCCCATCACGGTCAGCGGCGGCTGCAATGTCCGCGGCGCCGCCAACGCGGAGAACCTCAAGCGCCAGCAGGACAAGATCGTCGCCGCCATCTCCAAGTCCGGCGCCGACGTCGTCACGCTCATGGAGGTTGAAAACTCGGCGCAGTTCGGCAAGAACCGCGACGACGCCCTGGCCAAGCTGGTTGACGCGCTGAACATCGCCACCCCCGGGATCTGGGACTACGTCCGCACGCCGGCTAACGCACCTCCGCTGGCCGACGAGGACATGATCCGCACCGCGTTCATCTTCAAGAAGGCCGTCGCGGAGCCGGTGGGCGAGTCGATCATCCTCAACGACACCGCAGCCTTCGCCAGTGCCCGCAAGCCCATGGCGCAGGTCTTCAAGCCCGTCGGCGCCTCCGATGACAAGAAGTTCATCGCGATCGCCAACCACTTCAAGTCCAAGGGCTCAGCCGCCACTCCGGAGGACACCGACAAGGGCCAGGGCGCCTCAAACCTCGCCCGCACCGCACAGGCCAAGTCCCTGCTCGCGTTCTCGAACGAGCTGCAGGCCTCCAAGGGCACCGACAAGGTCTTCCTGATCGGCGATTTCAACTCCTACGCCAAGGAAGACCCGATCAACGTCTTCACGGCCGCCGGATACGTCAACCAGGACGACAAGGCCAAGAACGCCGATAGTTCCGCCAAGCACTCCTACCTCTTCGGTGGCATGGTGGGCTCGCTGGACCACATCCTCGCCTCCCCGGGTGCCAACGCCATCGTCACCGGCGCCGACATCTGGAACATCAACTCCGTGGAGTCCGTCGCCCTGGAGTACAGCCGCTACAACAACAACGTGACCGACTACTACGCCGCGGACCAGTTCCGGGCGAGCGACCACGATCCGGTGGTGGTCGGGCTGAACCTTCCCGTCACCCCGGCGAGCGTTGAGCTGAACTTCCTCGGCATCAACGACTTCCACGGCCGCATCGATTCCAACACCGTGTTCTTCGCGGGAACCATCGAAAAGCTGCGGGCCCAGGCTGCCCCCGGCGCCACGGCGTTCCTCTCCGCGGGCGACAACATCGGCGCCTCGCTGTTCGCCTCGGCCGTTGCCAAGGACCAGCCGACCATCGATGTGCTGAACGCCCTTGAGCTGCGGACCTCGGCCGTGGGCAACCACGAGTTCGACGGCGGCTGGGCCGACCTGCGCGACCGCGTCATCGCGGGCGGCAACAACGCCAAGTTCCCGTACCTTGGCGCCAACGTCTACAAGAAGGGCACCACCGAGCCGGTGCTGCCGGAGTACACGGTCCTCGACATGAACGGCGTCAAGGTCGCCGTGATCGGAACTGTCACGCAGGAAGTGCCCTCGCTGGTCACCCCCGCGGGCATCGCCGATCTCGAATTCGGCGACGCCGTCGACGCGATCAACCGCGTCGCCGCGAAGATCAAGGCGGCGAAGCTCGCCGATGTGATCATCGTGGAGAACCACGACGGCGCCGGTTCCGGAGCGCCGGAAGGTTCCACCCTGGCTCAGGAAGTCGCCGCCGGCGGCCCCTTCGCCAAGATGGTCACCGAGGTCACCCCGGATGTTGCGGCGATCTTCAACGGCCACACCCACAAGCAGTACTCCTGGGACGCTCCGGTCCCGGGCGTTGAGGGCAAGACCCGCCCGATCGTCCAGACCGGCAACTACGGCGAGTACATCGGCCAGATCCAGCTCACCATCGACACCAAGACCATGTCGGTCACCGGCTACAAGGCCGGCAACGTCAAGCGGACCACCTCCGCTGACCAGCCGGCCGACGTTCTGGTCCGCGATTACCCGCGGGTCGCCGCCGTCAAGACCATCGTTGACAAGGCCCTGGCCGACGCAGCAGTGGTGGGCAACCAGCCTGTCGGCAAGGTGACCGCGGATATCACCACCGCGTTCGGCGGCTCCCCCGCCGTGCGTGACGACCGCGCGAACGAGTCCACCCTGGGCAACCTGGTCGCCGATTCCCTCGTGGATTCGCTCAAGGCTCCGGAACTGGGCGGCGCCGAGATCGGCGTCGTCAACCCGGGCGGCCTGCGCAACGAGCTGTACTTCGCGCCGGACGGGACCGTCACCTACGCCGAGGCCAACGCGGTCCTGCCGTTCGTGAACAACCTGTGGACCACATCGCTGACCGGCGGGCAGTTCAAGACGCTCCTGGAGCAGCAGTGGCAGACCAACCCGGACGGCACGGTTCCCAGCCGCGCCTACCAGCAGCTGGGCCTGTCCAAGAACGTCAACTACACCTACGACGCCGCCCGCGCCGCCGGTGACCGGATCACCTCGATCCGGGTCAACGGCGCGCTGATCGACCCGGCGAAGTCCTACCGGATCGGAACGTTCAACTTCCTGGCAACGGGCGGCGACAACTTCCGAATCTTCAAGGAAGGCACCGGCACCAAGGACTCCGGACTGGTGGACCGCGACGCGTGGATCAAGTACCTGCAGGCACACAGCCCTGTGGCACCCGACTTCGCGCGCCGCTCCGTTGCCGTGGTGAACACCACCGCAGCCGAGGTCAAGGGCGGGGGAGCCATCACCCTGGCTGTCTCCAAGCTGGACCTCACCTCCCTGGGCAGCCCGGCCAACGCCTCGCTGCGCGCCGAGTTCACGGATGCGAAGGGCACCGTAACGGCCCTTGGCACGGTTCCGGTTTCCGCCGGCGCCGCCACGGTGGATCTGAAGGTTCCCGCCGGCGCAGCCGCCGGCACGGGCACGCTGGTGCTCACCGCCGTCGAATCCGGTACCGTGGTGAAGGCGAGCGTCCAGGTCGCTGCCACCACACCCGTCCCGCCGAAGTGCACCGTCCCGGTTCCGCCGACGAAGTGGTACGACTTCAAGGGCTGGATCAAGTACACGATTGCCTGGGTCCAGTACCTGAAGTGCCTCAAGGGCTAGTTTCCCGGCCCTGACCCAGTGAGCATGCCCTCCCCCGGGCCGCAGCAACGGACATATTGCCAATATGTCCACTGCGCAGCCCGGACGGAGGGCATGCTCATTTTGCATGGACCCTTGCGGGCCTTTCGAGGCCTGTCAGGACCCGAGGATGGCCCGGGCAATCTCGTCGGCGTCCCGCAGCGTGCGCTGGCCGCTGCGGTACACCGGCCCGCTCTTCTGCCGGGCCTCGGCCGCAATGGCCGTTCCCCACTGCACGGCGGACAACTGCAGTCCGAGGACATAGAGGCCTTCGGTCACCGAGCCATTCGCGCCCAGCGGCCGGTACGGGTGCGGGGCCACGTCCAGCCCCGACGTCGGCACCGGAGTCCCTTCCACCGTCATCATGAGCCGGGGGCGGGCCAGGCCTTCGGCAAGCAGCTGCTCCAGCAGGGGCGACTCGTTGACCGCGACCCTGTTGGCCGGCGCCAGCGCCTCGATCATGGCCACGGCATTCACCACTTCGCCGCCGTCGTCGTCGCTGTTCCCCACCCAGGGCGACACCGCCGTGAACGTCCGGGCTTTGCGGTCCACCCCGAACTTCGGGTCCGGCCCGACGAACCGGACCACGCCGGCGCTGACCAGGGCCGCGAGCTGCTCGGCACGCAGCGCGGGCGGCCCGCTGGCCAGGCCCTCCACAAACGATTCGAACCAGCCGCGGAGCCCGGCAACCCACGATTCATCGGTGATGCCGCCGTCCGCGACGGCTGTCTTCAGGACCGCCCGGCCGTGGTGCAGGGCGCCGATGGTCATCTTCACCGGGTCGTCCTCACCCAGCGCGGAACGCCGGGCGTCGTCGAGCAGATACTCGACGACGGCGCCGTCGAGTTCCGCGCGGGAAGCGAACGACCGCCCGGCGAGCGGCGCCGCGAGTCCGAGCAGGTTCAGCCGGTGGGCCGGACGGAGGTGGACGTCCAGGACGGAGTCCACCAGGTCTTCCCATTTAGCGGCGGAGTGGGCATGCGGGCGGAGGGCCTCCTCCAGCGCCGTCAGGAACTCCTTCGGATCCGTCAGGATGGCGCCCGGCTGCGAGCGCGCCAGCGTCGAGTAGTAGGCCCAGAGGGCGTCGCGGTGCAGGAGCGGCCAGAGGTCGTGGTCGAAGGCGGGCCGGATTCCCGCGTCCGCGAATTTCGCCAGGGCGTGCTCGGTGCAGTACTTCAGCGTCACGGCGTCGGGGTAGTAGCCGGCGAGGTTGGCCTTGGCCCGGTACGGGGTGCCGCGCCGAGAGGCCGCAATGATGAGCGGTTCACGGCCAGAGGGAAGGTAGCCGAGCCGGCCGTCCGCGCCGGGCAGGAACCGGCCGCCGCGGCCTTCGGTCAGCTGGCCCATGGCATCGAAGAAGTTCAGGCCCATGCCGCGCACCAGCACCGGTTTGACGGCCGGCACCAGCGACCAGTCGACGTCGGCCGGGGCGGCCGGAGGCAGGTACTGGAGCCCGAACTCCTCCGCCGCCGCCTGCAGTTCGCGCTGCTCGGGGCTGAGCCGCGACTCGAGGTGGCCGAGCGCCAGCACCACGGAATCGACGGTGAGGACCCCGCCGTCGGCGAGTTCGACGTCGAACGTCACCCGGCCGCTGTCCCCGTCGCCGGCCCCCAGGGTGGCAGTGTGGCGGACCGACGTCGCCGTTGTGCTGTGGAAGTCCACCGTGGCGCCGGCGGGGAGGCAGGACAACAGCTCCTCCAAGGTCGAGCGGAGGTAGCGGCCGTACAGGGCCCTGCTGGGGAAGTCCTCCGAGGCAAGCCCGGACAGTTCGGCGCGTTCCCGGGCAGTGAGGGCGGGGTGGGGCTGCTCCCGCTGCAGTTCACGCCAGCGGTCGAAGGTGTGCCCGCCCAGCGGCGGCGCGAGGTCCGGGTCCTCGGGGATGACCGTGGGGTAGAACGACTGGGTGTTCATCAGGTAGAGCCGGGACTGGCCGGGCTGCCAGACATGCCCCGGACCCGCGGGGTATGGATCAATGACGTCGATGTGCAGAGCGTCGTCCGGCCCGGCGGGCACCCAGTTGGCCAGCAGCCGCTCCAGCACGCTCGTGCCCCGGGGACCGGCGCCAATCACTGCCGTCCGGATGCTCTGCGATATGCCCACGGCATCCAGCGTATCCGCTGCGGGCCCGCGGCCTTGACGTGCCCGGCCTGCCGGACGGCCCCGGGACGCGGTCCGCGGGCGCCGGGCGCCGCTTGACTTGCTACCGGCGCGCCGATGTTGCTTGGATGGAAAAATGACCACCACTGAAGCCGCTCCCCCGCCCGCGTCCGACCGTCCCGCCGGGGCCGCAACTGATGGAACCGCCCCCGAACCCGTCGACGAGAACGTCTGGCTCGAGGAGATCTACGGCGCTGAACAGCTTGCCTGGGTCCGGGAACAGAACGCCCGCACCGAGGAGCTCCTGGAGGACGCGGAGTACTCCGCACTGGAAAGCAGCATCCTCGAGGTGCTGGACTCCACCGACCGGATCGCAATGGTGGGCAAGCACGGGGACTGGTACTACAACTTCTGGAAGGACCGGCAAAACCCGAAGGGCCTGTGGCGCCGGACCAGCTGGGACAGCTACCGCGGCGGATCACCGGAGTGGGATGTCCTGCTGGACGTAGACGCCCTGGCCGCAGCGGAAGGCGAAGAATGGGTCTTCCACGGCGCCGGCTTCCTGCGCCCGGCCGAGGGCGAGCCGCACCGGCTGGCGCTGCTTGCCCTCTCCCCCGACGGCGGCGACGCGAACCGCTACCGCGAGTTCGACGTCGAGACCCGCAGTTTCGTGGACCCGGCGGCCGGCGGCTTCGACCTGCCGACAGCGAAGGGCAACGCCTCCTGGCTCGACGCCGACACTCTGCTGGTCGCCTCCACGGCCGAGGGGCTGCCCAGCACGACGTCCTCCTACGCCCGGACCGGCGTCAAGCTGCGCCGCGGCGAATCCCTGGCCGCGGCGGAACGGCTGTTCGAAATCCCCGAGGACCACATGATGGCCCTGGTGGCGCACGACTCCACCCCGGGCTTCGAGCGGACCTTCGCAGTGGACTGGATCAGCTTCTTCGAGAGGACCACCTCGGTGCTGCGCGACGGGCAGTGGGTCCAGCTCGACGTCCCGGTGGACGTGAACCTCAGCTCGCACCGCGAATGGCTGCTTTTCCGGCCCCAGAAGGACTGGACCGTCGGCGCAACGACCTACCCGGCGGGCTCCCTGCTCGCCGCGGGGTTCGAGGCCTTCCTGGCCGGCAGCCGGGACCTGTCCGTGCTGTTCACCCCGGACGAGCACACGTCCCTGCAGTCCTGGAGCTGGACGCGGGACTTCCTGCTGCTGAACCTGCTCCGCGACGTCTCCTCGGAGATCCGGGTCCTCGATCCGCAACAGCCCGGGACGGACACCGCCTGGGCCTCGACCGTGCTGGACGCCTGCCCGCCGCTGCACGACGTCAATGCCTACGCCGTCGACGACGAGGACACCGCCAGCGGCTCGGATGACGACTTCGACACTGACGGCACCGACGGCGCCACAGCGGTGTCCGAGGTCGAGGCGCCCGGAGCCGGGAACGACTTCTGGCTCGTGGCCACCGGTTTCACGACGCCGAGCACGTTGACCCGCGGCACCCTGCGGCGGGCGGGCGGGGGCGGCGTGGACAGCACGCACGAGGTGGTCCGGACGTCGCCGTCGTTCTTCAACGAAGAGGCCTACGAGGTCCAGCAGCACTTTGCCGTGTCCAAGGACGGCACGAAGGTGCCGTACTTCCAGGTGGCGTCCAAGGATCTGGTCTTGGACGGGCAGAACCCCACGCAGCTCTCCGGCTACGGCGGCTTCGAAATCTCCCGGACCCCCGCCTACAGCGGCGCGATCGGCCGGGCCTGGCTGGAACGCCGCACCGAGGAATCCGCAGGCCACGAGGGCGACGCCCCGCACACCCGCGGCGGCGTCTACGTGGTGGCCAACATCCGCGGCGGCGGCGAGTACGGGCCCTCGTGGCACCGCGCTGCCCTGCAGGAGAAGCGGCACCGGGCCTACGAGGACTTCGCGGCGGTGGCGGCGGACCTGATCTCGCGCGGCGTGACCTCGCGGGCGCGGCTCGGCTGCGTGGGCGGATCCAACGGCGGCCTGCTGGTGGGGAACATGCTCACCCAGTACCCGGAACTCTTCGGCGCCGTCTCCTGCGGGGTCCCGCTGCTAGACATGCGCCGCTACACCAAGCTGTCCGCCGGCTACTCCTGGATCGCCGAATACGGGGACCCGGACGTGCCGGACCAGTGGGAGTTCATCAAGACGTTCTCGCCCTACCACCTGCTCCGGGACGGGGTGGACTACCCGGAGGCGTTCATCTGGACGGCCACCTCGGATGACCGGGTGGGGCCGGTCCAGGCGCGCAAGATGGCCGCCCGGATGCAGGCGATGGGCATCCCCAACGTCTGGTTCCACGAGGCGCTGGAGGGCGGCCACGCGGGAGCCTCGGACAACCGCCAGGCCGCCGCCCTGCAGAGCCGCAGCCAGCACTTCCTCTGGCGGGCGCTGGCAGGCCGGAGCGCCTGACCCCGGACAAAGCAACGCGGGGTCACTCTGCGCCCATCCGGCGGCCCGGGAAGGGCCGGAAGTGACCCCGCGTTGGCCGTTTTGCACTGCATGGCACCTTCTGCGTATCCTTGGTTGGCTAGTTAATAGCAATTGGAGACGTGCCAGAGCGGCCGAATGGGCTTCACTGCTAATGAAGTGTGGGGCACAACTCCACCGGGGGTTCAAATCCCCCCGTCTCCGCGTTTGGCCCCGGTCCCTGGACCGGGGCCTTTTGCGTACCCGGGGCGGGCTTCCCCGTCCCCGGCATGGGGCCGACCACCGCCACGGTGCGTCCGGAGGCCGGACAACAGACGCCTTCCGGCTGCCTCGATGGCAGGATGGGCTCATGCCGAGCAATCCCATGTCGAAAACCAGCGCGTTTGACGCGATCATTGTCGGCGGCGGCCACAACGGCCTCGCCGCGGCCGCGTACCTGGCCAAGGCCGGCCGGAAGGTCCTCCTGCTGGAAAAGCTTGAGCATCCCGGCGGCGCAGCGGTATCCGCCCGGGCGTTCGACGGCGTCGACGCGCGCCTCTCGCGCTATTCCTACCTCGTGAGCCTCCTCCCGCAGCAGGTCATTGACGACCTGGGCCTGCGCATCCGGCTGGCAAGGCGCCGGTACTCGTCCTATACCCCGGACCCGCACGCGGGCGGCCGCGCCCTGCTGGTCGACAACGGCGATGCCGCGGCCACCGCGGCATCCTTTGCCGCCGTCGGCGCGCCCGACAGTGAGTTCCACGCCTTCACCGAGTTCTACGCGGGCTTCCGTCAGCTCACCGAGGCCCTGTGGCCCACCATGACCGCGCCGCTGCCGACCCGGTCCGAGGCTCGGGACCTCGCAGCCCGTGCCGGCGCGGAGGCTGAGTGGGAAGCCCTGACGGAACGGCCCATCGGGGACACCATCGCGAAGTCGCTCCAGCACGATTTGGTCCGCGGCGTGGTGCTCACGGATGCCCTGATCGGCACGTTCGCCCGGGCAAACGACGAGGACCTGCAGCAGAACATCTGCTTCCTGTACCACCTGGTCGGCGGCGGAACGGGCGACTGGGACGTGCCCGTCGGCGGGATGGGCGCCGTGTCCGGGGAGCTGGAACGTGCCGCCCGCGAGGCCGGGGCGACCATCCTGACGTCCGCGGACGTCACCGCGGTCCGCCCGGGAGGCATGGTCAGCTACCTCCATGACGGCGCAGAGCACACGGCCACCGGTTCCTGGGTCCTCGCCAACGTGGCCCCGGTGGTGCTGGACCGGCTCAGGAACTCCGGCGCTTCCAGCGGCACTGCACAGCAGGCAACACAGCCCGCCACCCGGAACCCGAACCACCTCCGCGAGGGCGCCCAGGTCAAGGTGAACCTGCTGCTGAAGCGGCTCCCCCGGCTCCTGGATGAGACGGTCAGCCCGGAAGCGGCCTTCGGCGGAACGTTCCACATCAATGAGACCTGGTCGCAGCTCGACGCCGCCTACCTCGCCGCCGCGGCCGGAACCGTCCCCGACCCGCTGCCCTGCGAGATCTACTGCCATTCGCTCACGGACCCCAGCATCCTGTCACCGGAGCTGCAGGCCGCCGGTGCGCAGACCCTCACCGTGTTCGGCCTGCACGTCCCGGACCGGCTCATCACGGCGGAGAACAATGACCAGCGCCGGGCGGAGCTGCAGGCGGCCGTGCTGAAGTCGCTGAACTCGGTTCTGGCCGAACCCATTGAGGAACTCCTGCTGACGGGACCGGACGGACAGCCCTGCATCGAAACCAAGACCACCCTGGACATCGAGCGGGCGGTCGGCATGCCCCGGGGCAACATCTTCCACGGCGGCCTCGACTGGCCCTTCGTCGAGGACAACGCGCCGCGGGACTCCCCGGCGCAGCGCTGGGGCGTCGCGACCGATGACCCGCAGATCCTGCTCTGCGGGTCGGGCGCCCGGCGCGGCGGTGCCGTCAGCGCCATCGGCGGGCACAATGCGGCCATGGCCGTGCTGGACTCCGGGCCGGCCGGGTCCGGGCCAGCCGCCCAGGGCTGAGCCCGGCGTCGTGATCCCTGCATGAGTGAGCCCTCGCCGCCCGCCGGCGCATCCGTGGACAAGTGGAGTCCCCGCCTGGCCCTCCTCGTCGCCGCCACGTTTTTTATGGAGTTCCTGGACGGCACCGTCCTGACCACGGCGATCCCCAGTATCGCCGCGGACTTCTCGGTCCCGTCGGCGGACGTCAACATCACGATGACCGCTTACCTGATGACCGTGGCGATGGGAATCCCGATCAGCGGCTGGCTGGCGGAGCGTCTCGGCGCGCGGCGGGTGTTCTGCCTGGCCATTGCGGTGTTCACGGTGGCCTCGCTGCTGTGCGCGCTTAGCCAGGACCTCACCATGCTGACCCTAAGCCGGGTGCTGCAGGGTGCGGGCGGCGCCATGATGGTCCCGGTGGGCACCCTCGTGGTGCTCCGCGGAACGGCAAAGAAGGATCTGCTCCGTGCCACGGCCTACCTGGTGTGGCCCGGCCTGCTGGCTCCGGTCCTCGCCCCGCTGGTGGGAGGCGCGCTCACGACATTCCTGTCCTGGCACTGGATCTTCCTGGTCAACCTCCCGCTGGGGCTCGCCGCGTTCGTCGCGGCGCTGCGGTTGGTCCCGAGCACCAAGGGCGACCGCCAACGCCGTCTGGATTGGCTGGGGCTGGCCCTCACGACCCTGGGCGTGGGGTCCGTCATGGTGGGCCTCGAACTGGCCGGGGGCCGTGAGTCCGGCGCCTATGCGGCCATCGGCATCACCGCGGGGCTCGTGTTCCTCAGCACCGCAGCCTGGTGGATGCGGCGGACGCGCTCCCCGTTGTTCGATCTCGGCGTCTTTTCCACCCGGACGTTCCGCTCCACGGCGACAGGCGGCTTCATCTACCGCCTGACCATCAGCGCTGTGCCCTTCCTGCTGCCGCTGATGTTCCAGAACGGATTCGGCTGGGATCCGCTGCGCGCCGGCGTGCTCGTGGCGGCGGTCTTCGTTGGCAACATCGGGATCAAGCCGGCCACGACCCCGCTCATCCGCCGCTTCGGTTTCAAACCGGTCCTGGTCTTCGCGTCCCTGGCTTCGGCGGCCACCTTTGCGCTGTGCGCCCTGCTCGACGCCGGCACCCCGGAACCACTGATCCTGGCGCTGCTCGTCGCCAGCGGAGCCTTCCGGTCCATCGGTTTCTCGGCGTACGCCTCGGTGCAGTACGCCGACGTCGATCCCGCCCAACTGCCGTCGGCCAACGCCGTTTCCGCGACCCTGGTGCAGCTCGCGACGGCGGCCGGGATCGCGATCGGGGCGCTGCTGATCCGGGTCTTCGAAGCCAGCGGCCCCCTGCTGGCCGACGCCGGCGCCGCAGGTGCGGACCCGGCGGGGCCGTACCGGGCGGCGTTCCTGGCGATTGCTCTGATCATGCTCCTGAGCGCCATGGACAGCCTGACGCTGCCCCGCCACGCGGGAGCCGGGGTCAGCCGGCCTGGCCAAGCACCAGCGGCAGCACGGCCCCGGCGCCCGCGAGCCTGAGGGCCCGGCCGGCGACGGTCACCGTCCAGCGGCTGTCGACCAGGTCGTCGATCAGCATCACGCTCTGGCCCTGGATTCCGGCCAGGGCTGCTTCGAGTTCGGGTCCCACCACGAGGCGGTCCCAGACCCCGGCAAGCCGGTAGGCGCTGTTGCCGCCGCGCCCGCCGGTCGGTCCGCCGTGCTCAAGCTGCAGCTGCCCCAGGTACCGGATCCGGCCGATCTCCGAGATGCCGCGGGCCAGCGAGTCCACCAGGGCGGGTTTGCCGCGGGACGGGACGCTGATGATGGCAGCCGGGCGGCCTGCACCGCTCCAGCCGGGAGTCCTGGTGTCGCCGGCGCCCCACTCGCGCAGCACCTGGACGCAGGCCTGCAGCATGCCCGGGTCCACCGTGCGGTCGGGGGCGCCGGCAGCGAAGGCTTCACGCAGAGCGCCGCCCCAGCCCAGGTCCGTGAGCCGTGCCAAGGCCCGGCCGCCGGCGACGCTTTCTTCGGGCTTGATCTTGCCCTTCACGGGCACGCCGAGGCGGTCCATGCCGCTGGGCCACTGCAGCCGGGGTTCCAGCGGTACACCGGCGCGGCTCAGCGTCTGGCCGGCGGCTTCGGTGGCCGAGGCGGCAATGTCGGCCGGGAACCACGTTCCGGCGCAGTTGTCGCAGCGGCCGCAGGCGCGGGCGGTTTCGTCGTCGAGGACCGAGGTGATGTATTCCATCCGGCAGCCTGCGGTGTCCTGGTAGATCACCATGGAGTCCTGTTCGTCCACCCGGGCCTCCGCGATCCGGCTGTAGCGCTCGGCGTCGTACGTCCACGGTTGGCCGGTGGAACGCCAGCCTCCGCCCACCCGCTCCACGGCGCCGTCGACCGCCAGGACCTTCAGCAGCAGTTCCAGCGGCGTCCGGCGCAGATCCACACGGGCTTCCAGGGCCACAGTGGACACGGCGGTTCCCGCTTCGGCGAGGGCCGTCAGCACAGCTCCGGCTTTTTCCTCCGAGGGCATGGACGCGGTGGCGAAGTACTGCCAGATGTCACGGTCCTCGGAACCGGGCAGCAGCAGCACGTCGGCGTTGGCGGCGCCACGGCCGGCGCGGCCGACCTGCTGGTAGTACGCCACCGGGGACGACGGCGCCCCAAGGTGGACCACGAACCCGAGGTCCGGCTTGTCGAAGCCCATGCCCAGGGCGGAGGTGGCGACGAGGGCCTTGACCTGGTTGTCCTTGAGGAGCTGTTCCGCGCGTTCACGGTCCGCGGGGTCCGTGCGTCCGGTGTAGGCGAGGACCTCGTGGCCGGCTTCGGCCAGGAGCCTGGCGGTGTCCTCGGCCGCGGAGACCGTCAGGGTGTAGATGATTCCGCTGCCGGGCAGGTCTTTCAGGTGCGTGAGCAGCCAGCCAAGCCGGTCGCGGGAGTCCGGCAGGCTCAGCACACCCAGCCGGAGGGACTCGCGGCCTAGGGCGCCGCGGATGGTCAGCACACCGGCGCCGAGCTGCTCCTCGATGTCGTGGACAACCCGGGAGTTGGCGGTGGCGGTGGTGGCCAGGACCGGGACGCTATCCGGCAGCTGGGTGATCAGGTCCGCGATGCGCCGGTAGTCGGGGCGGAAATCATGGCCCCAGTCGGAGATGCAATGGGCCTCATCGATGACCAGCAGGCCGGTGCGGCGGATCAGCTCCGGCAGCTGGTTCTCGCGGAAGGAGGGGTTGGTGAGCCGCTCCGGCGAGACCAGCAGGACATCGACCTCATCCGCCGCGAGCTGCTCGCGGACCGTGTCCCAGTCCAGCTGGTTCGCGGAGTTGATGGCCACCGCCCGGACCCCGGCCCGCGCCGCGGCGGCCACCTGGTCACGCATGAGCGCCAGCAGCGGGGACACGATCAGGGTCGGCCCGGCGCCGCGCTGACGCAGCAGCAGGGACGAGACAAAGTACACCGCCGATTTTCCCCAGCCGGTGCGCTGCACGACGAGGGCGCGCCGACCGCCGTCGACAAGGGCTTCAATCGCCTCGAACTGGCCCTCGTGGAACTCCGCGGCCGGGTGGCCGACCAGCTTCCGCAGGACTTCCTGCGCCTGCTCCCGTGTCCCCGTGAGGCCGGTGGATGCGGCGTCGGGCGCGGACAGGACTGCAGCGTTCAGGTTATTGGCCATTGCTTCAGTATCCCAGTCCCCTCCGACAGCGACGAAGCCACCGGCGCCGCTATGTGGACAATCACAGCGGATCCGCGGCAGTCCGGCGGCTGAAGGAACCGGCAGTGCCCCTCCACAGCCTGATTCGGCTTCAACGTAAGATAAGACGCGTGACTACGGAAAAGACGAAGACTTTTGACCTCTCGGCCTCCTTCAAGGCCTACGACGTGCGCGGCATTGTCGGCGAATCGATTACCGCGGAAATCGTCGAGGCTGTGGGTGCGGCGTTCGTCGACGTCCTGCAGCTGGAGGGCAAGACGGTGCTCGTCGGCGGCGACATGCGCCCCTCCTCCCCCGAATTCAGCAAGGCCTTCGCCAACGGCGCGGCCACGCGGGGAGCCAACGTCCAGCTGCTCGATCTGATCTCCACCGATGAGCTGTACTACGCCTGCGGTGCGCTCAACGCAGCCGGAGCCACCTTCACCGCGAGCCACAACCCCGCCGAGTACAACGGCATCAAGATGGCCAAGGCCGGCGCGGAGCCGATCTCCTCCGAATCCGGGCTCAAGGAAATCCAGGCCCGCGCCGAGGAATACCTCAACTCCGGTTCCATCCCCGCCGTCCCCGGCCGCGGCCTGATCGGCGTCCACGATGTCCTGAAGGGCTACTCCGAGTATCTCCGCAGCCTCGTGGACCTCTCCGGCACCCGCCCGCTCAAGGTCGTCGTCGACGCCGGCAACGGCATGGCGGGCCTCACCACGCCGGCCGTGCTCGGCGACGCCCTGCTGCCCAAGCTTCCCCTTGAAATCATTCCGCTCTACTTCGAGCTCGACGGTTCCTTCCCGAACCACCCCGCCAACCCGCTGGAACCGGAGAACCTGCGCGACCTGCAGGCCGCCGTCGTCAAGCACGGCGCGGACATCGGGCTGGCGTTCGACGGCGACGCCGACCGCTGCTTCGTCATCGACGAGAAGGGCGAACCCGTCTCGCCGTCCGCGATCACCGGCATGGTGGCCCGCCGCGAGATCGCCCGCGCCCAGGGCCTCGGCGAAGCCAACCCGACGGTCATCCACAACCTCCTGACCTCCCGCGCCGTCCCCGAACTGGTGGAACGCCACGGCGGCCGGGCGGTCCGCACCCGCGTGGGCCACTCCTTCATCAAGGCTGTGATGGCCGCAGAGGGCGCCATCTTCGGCGGCGAACACTCCGCGCACTTCTACTTCCGCGACTTCTGGAACGCGGACACGGGCATGCTCGCCGCGATGCACGTCCTGGCAGCCCTCGGCGAGCAGGACGGTCCGTTGTCCGAGCTCGGCCGCGAATACGAGCCGTACATGTCCTCCGGCGAGATCAACTCGGAAATCGAGGACAAGGCCGCCGCCGTGGAACGCGTCCGGCACGACTTCCGCAACGAGGACGTCGAGGTGGACTACCTCGACGGCAGTACCTTCATCGCGACCGACGGCAGCTACTGGTTCAACCTGCGCCCCTCCAACACCGAGCCGTTCCTGCGCCTCAACGTTGAAGCGACCGACACCGCCACCATGGAGCGCGTCCGTGACCGCGTCCTGGCGCTGGTCCGGGGCTAGGGCCGTGTCGGAACTGCCTGCGGAAACCGCAGCCGAGCCCTCAGCAGCGTCCTCTGCCCCGTCGTGGCGTGACAGCGTTCCGGACGCGAGCGCCACCGATCTGGAGAACCTGCTCGGCACCGGCGTCGGCGCCGCCCAGGAGCAGCTTGAGCGCAACGGCGGGTTCCTGCCATTCGCCCTCGTGGTGGAGAACGACGGCGAGGTCCGGCTGGTTGCCGTGACCCCCGCCGACGCGGCCGAAGGCACGGAGGCCGACTTCGACGCGGATTCGATGATCAGCGACCTCACCGAACTGCTGCGCCAGCACCGGGACGAGTTCCGCGCCGCCGCGATCGTCTGTGACATCACGCTGCTGGAGGAAGCCTCGGACGCCATCCACGTGGCCGCGGAGCACCGCGACGGCTCCCTCTTCGCCGCGGTCCTCCCCTACGCAGCGAACCCCGCAACGCGCGAGCTGGAATTCGGCGAGCTCTCCGCCGATACCAACGAGCCCGGCGTCTGGGTGGACTAGACCGCCCGTAAACTGGTGTTATGAAGATCAATGCCTTCGCGGATGTGAGCCTGCGCGCCATGATGGTGCTCGCGGCCGCTCCCGACGGCGGACTCCTCACCACCCAGAGCATCGCGGACGCTGTCGGCACGCCGTACAACCACGTCAGCAAGGCGATGGCGAAGCTCCGCGAGCTGGGGATGATCGACGTCGAACGCGGCCGCAACGGCGGTTCCCGGCTCAGCAGCGCCGGCCGGCTGGCCACCGTGGGGCAGCTCCTGCGGAAACTGGACACCCGCACCGACCCGGCCGACTGCGTCGGCGCCGGCGGAGCGTGCCCGCTGATCAACGAATGCCGACTCCGCGTCGCCCTCGCCCGCGCCCGCGAGGCCTTCTACAGCGAACTGGACGGCCTGGTCGTCGCGTCCCTGCCGACCTCCCGGCAAATGGCGCCGGTGTTCCAGGCAATCGGGCTGCGCCCCGGACTCTGAGCCGGACCCCGCCTCACCCTCGACCCAACCCCGCACTCCCCCGCGTCACCGGCCCCGCCACGCCCGGGAATCTCCTCGATTTGAACTTGTTTTCTACGCCCTGTAGAACAGAGATATAAATACACGTATTTCAAATGCGGGTATTTGAATCGGTCCGGTTGCAGACCCCGGGCCACTACCTCAGGAGTCAATATGCTCTCGGACAAGTCCTTCCCCGTCATCGAGGCCACCCTGCCGCTGGTCGGATCCCGGATCGGTGAAATCACGCCCAAGTTTTACGCCCGCCTCTTCGCAGCGCACCCGGAACTGCTGGACGGGCTCTTCAGCCGCTCGAACCAGCGCAACGGCAACCAGCAGCAGGCCCTGGCCGGAAGCATCGCCGCTTTTGCCACCCACCTGGTGAACAACCCAGGTACCCTGCCGGAGACCGTGCTCGCCCGGATCGCCCACCGCCACGCCTCCCTCGGCATCACCGAACCGCAGTACCAGGTGGTCTACGAGCACCTCTTCGCAGCCATCGCCGAAGACCTGGCCGAGGTCATCACCCCGGAAATCGCCGAGGCCTGGACCGAGGTCTACTGGCTCATGGCGGACGCGCTGATCAAGCTGGAAAAGGGCCTCTACGCAGCCCAGGCCAATGGCACGATGTGGAGCCCGTGGCGGGTCGCCGCCAAGACCGCCGCCGGCATCGGTTCCATGACCTTCACCCTGGAACCGGCGGACGACACCCCCATCACGTCCGCCCTCCCGGGCCAGTACGTCAGCGTCAAGGTCGCCCTGCCGGACGGACTGCGCCAGGTCCGGCAGTACTCGCTGTCCGGCGACGCGGGCACGAGCCGCAGCTTCACCACCAAGAAGGACGACGGCGGCGAAGTCTCGCCGGTGCTGCACAACAACGTCCAGGTGGGCGACATCCTCGAGATCTCCAACCCCTACGGCGAGATCACCCTCAAGGACGGCGAAGGACCGGTCGTCTTGGCTTCCGCCGGCATCGGCTGCACGCCCACCGCATCCATCCTGCGCTCCCTCGCAGAGACCGGCTCCGACCGCCAGGTCCTGGTCCTGCACGCGGAAAGCGACCTGGAGTCCTGGGCGCTGCGCTCCCAGATGACGGACGACGTCGAGCGCCTCGACGGCGCCGACCTCCAGCTCTGGCTCGAGCGCCCGGTCGCCGGCGCCAGGGAGGGCTTCATGTCCCTGCGCGAAGTGGACCTCCCCGCCAACGCGTCCCTGTACCTCTGCGGCCCGCTCCCCTTCATGAAGAGCATCCGCAACGAGGCCATCAACGCCGGCATCCCCGCGACGCAAATCCACTACGAGGTCTTCGGCCCGGACATCTGGCTCGCCAGCTAAGTCCCCACCGCCTCCCCAAACTCGCGCGCTCGTTTGGGGCCCCTCGGCAGCGTGGGCCCAGGCGGCGGAGGCCCCTGTTAGCGTTCGACGGCGGCCCSGCACCTTTCGCAGCAAAGGTGCCGGGCCGCCGTCGTGGTTATCCGGGCTAAGCAGCCCGCCCGGCTCACGCCTCGGACGGCACGCCGGTGATCGTGTGGCCGAAGCGCAGGAGGTTGCCGGGATCGTAGCTGGACTTCGCGGCCCTCATCCGTTCGTAGACGGCGGGCGACCAGGCCCTGGCCCGGTCAGCTTCGTCGCCGGGCTCGCCATGGAAGTTAACCAGCGTGTAGCCCGTGGAGTGCGGGGCCAGCTCGGCCAGGACTCCGCGGATGGAGGCGGCAACGGCCTCGGCGATCGGCGGCATCTTGAACCCGAGCAGGAAGATCAGAAACGCCGAGTCCCGCCCCGACACGGCGTCCGGCAGCTCCCCGGGCCGAGCGGCCGGATCTCGACGAGGAGCAGCGGGCAGTCCGAGCCCTCTCCGGTGTGCTTCAGCAGGTCCGCGACAGCCTGTTCGCCGAGGTCCTTGAGGAGCGCTCCGCCGGCCGTGAAGGGGAGCGGATCCGCCGGGTCCATGTGGATCTGGTCGACGTCGAGGTAGTTCATGGGCCCGGCCGTGTCCATCATCGGCGTCGAGACCGCCCTCATCGGGGCAAGCAGCCTGTCGCCGTCCGCGGGTGTCCCCAGGAAGGCGAAGCGCAGGTGCACCACAAACTGGCCCCGCAGCGGCGCGGGGACGAACTCCATATCCGGCAGCCGCAGCAGGGAGATCGAGGGCGCGGCGTTGTCCGGCAGCGTCGGCAGCCACTCCCGGAACGCCGCCAGGATGAGGTCCGCGTCCGCGCCGGGATAGATGATCCCGCCGCCGTAGAAGTCCCCCAGCGGAAAGAGGCTGAACTCGAGTTCCGTCACGATGCCGAAATTGCCCTTGCCGCCGCGCATCAGGGCGAACAGTTCGGCCTCGGCCCCGGCGTCGATCCGGCGCAGCGCCCCGTCCGCGGTGACGACCTCCATGCTGCGGACATGATCCGCCGCAAATCCATGCGCCCGGCCCAGCAGGGGCAGCCCGCCGCCGACGGTGTAGCCGACGACGCCGACGTCAGTGCTTGAGCCGTGCAGTCCGATCAGTCCGAACGGCACGCTCGCTTCCAGGACGCTGCGCCACTTCACACCGGCTCCGACACGTGCGGTGCGCTCGGCCGGATCGATCTGAAGCCCCTGCAGGCGGCGGGTGTTGATGAGCAGGCCGCCGTCCACCACGGAGTCGGCGCCGTGCCCGGTGGATTGGACTGCCACCGGGAGCCTGTGTTCTGCGGCCCATTTCACCCCGGCGGCGACATCCTGTGCGTTCGCTGCCCCTAGGACGACGTCGGGCCGGTGGACTGTTGCGGCGTTGAACGCGGCTGTCTCGGCCGCGTATTCGGGGCTGTCCGGCAAGGCGACCGGGCCGCTGACCGCCGTGGACAAGGCGTGGATGTCATCGGTGGCAAGCATGATGGGCTCCTGAGCTCTCGCGTGCTGCGAGCAGGTTGGGGGCACGACAGCGCACACGTGGGATGCCCCCAGCATCCTGCCCAGTCGGCGACGGCCCGGCTGATGAATGCGTTGAGCCTAGGGCGCCGGCTTTCCTGCGGTCTAGGGACCTAAGTCCCCTGCGGCCGGCTTGCCAGCCGATGGGGGGGGTACGACGGCGGCCCCGCACCTTGCGCAAGGTGCGGGGCCGCCGTCGTCGTGTCTTGCTGGCTGCTAGTGCGCTGCCATGCGGGACTTGAGGCCGTCCAGCTCCGCCTGGAGCGCCTCGGGCAGTGAGCTGCCGAAGTTGGCGAACCACTCCTCGATGGAGGCCAGCTCGGTGGCCCACTCGGCCGGATCAACCCGGACGGCCTCTTCAACCTGGGCGGGAGTCATGTCCAGCCCGGTGAGGTCGATCGCGTCGGCGGTGGGGACGAACCCGATGGGGGTCTCCACGGCGTCGGCCTTGCCTTCGAGGCGTTCGATGGCCCACTTCAGGACACGGGAGTTGTCCCCGAAACCGGGCCAGGCGAAGCCGCCCTCGGCAGTGCGGCGGAACCAGTTGACCAGGAAGATCTTGGGCAGGCGCTCCGGGTTGGCCTTGGCGGACAGGTTGACCCAGTGGTTCAGGTAATCGCCCGCGTCGTAGCCAATGAACGGCAGCATGGCCATTGGATCCCGACGGACAACGCCGACGGCACCGGCAGCGGCGGCCGTGGTCTCGGAGGACAGCGTGGAGCCCATGAAAATACCGTTGGACCAGCTGCGCGCCTCGGTGACCAGAGGGATGGTGGTCTTGCGGCGGCCGCCGAACAGGATCGCAGAAAGCTCGACGCCTTCCGGGTTGTAGTACTCCTCGGCCAGCATGTCGATCTGGTCGATCGGCGTGCAGAAGCGGGAGTTCGGGTGGGCAGCAGGCTTTTCCGAATCCGGGGTCCAGGAGTTGCCCTGCCAGTCGGTCAGGTGCGCGGGCACCTCGTCGGTCATGCCCTCCCACCACACGCCACCGTCGTCCGTCAGTGCGACGTTGGTGAAGATGCTGTGGCCCTTGGCGATGGCGCGCATCGCGTTGGGGTTGGTGCCCCAGCCGGTGCCAGGAGCCACGCCGAACAGGCCGGCCTCAGGGTTGACGGCGCGGAGCTCGCCTTCCTTGCCGAACCGCATCCAGGTGATGTCGTCACCGAGGGTTTCGACCTTCCAGCCTTCGATGGTCGGATCCAGCAGGGCGAGGTTGGTCTTGCCGCAGGCGGAGGGGAACGCCGCGGAAACGTAGTAATTCTTCTTCTCCGGGGAGGTCAGCTTGAGGATGAGCATGTGCTCGGCAAGCCAGCCCTCGTCGCGGGCCATGACGGACGCGATGCGCAGGGCGTAGCACTTCTTGCCCAGCAGGGCGTTGCCGCCGTAGCCGGAGCCGAAGGACCAGATGGAGCGCTCTTCAGGGAAGTGCACGATCCACTTGTCCGGGTTGCAGGGCCAGGCGACGTCGGCCTGGCCGGGAGCCAGCGGGGCGCCGAGGGAGTGCAGGGCGGGGACGAAGAAGGCGTTCGTGGCGGTGATCTTGTCCAGGACCTCGGTGCCGATTGTGGCCATGATGCGCATGGAGGCGACAACGTAGGCGCTGTCCGTGATCTCCACACCAAACTTGGGATCCTCGGCGTCGAGGTGGCCCATGACGAACGGGATGACGTACATGGTGCGGCCGCGCATGGAGCCGCTGAACAGTCCGCGCAGCTTCTCCTTCATCTGCGCCGGGGCCATCCAGTTGTTGGTGAAGCCGGCATCGCGTTCGTTCTCGGAGCAGATGAAGGTCTGCTCCTCGACGCGGGCCACATCGGCGGGATCGGAGAATGCCGCGAAAGATTTGGGGAACAGCTTCTCGTTCAGGCGGGTCAGCGTGCCAGCGGCAACGAGCTCGTCCGTGAGCCGGGTGTTCTCTTCTTCGGAGCCGTCTACCCAGTGGATCCGGTCCGGCTGAGTCAGTTCGGCTACCTCTTCAACCCATGCCAGCAAGCCGGCATGCGTGGTGGGTGCCTTTTCAAGCAACGGCAGTCGCGCCAGATCTCCCATTACGGTTCCCTTCCTCGGGTTCAGTGGTGTTTCCTAAATGTAGGGCTAGATCACCCCCCGAAATCGGGGCAAGATGTGGGATGTCCGGGGCGCCCGAAATCAAAAACCCCGGAAATTCAAGGAATCGACGTTACAAAAAGACCCAATTTTGTGACTAAGGTCACGTAGACCGGTCTAGTCAGCCAGATTACACCCAGTTCGATTTGTAACTACGGCCCCACCTCGCGTAAAGTAATTCGAGGTTCGGGGAGCGAGAAGTTCCAAGAACTAGAGAATGCGCCCATAGCTCAGCTGGATAGAGCGTCTGTCTACGGAACAGAAGGTCAGGGGTTCGAATCCCTTTGGGCGCACAGAGAAAAAGATCCGCACCGGTCCGCCGGTGCGGATCTTTTGTTTAACGCCCGACGGCGGATTGCCTGCTTGAGGCGGGGCGTTGCGGGGCCACCCGGCGACGGCGCGCTTGCGACGGGTGAGCAGGGAAAGGTGTGTAACTCAGGACGTGTCGCCCGCGGCCTGCCTTGACGGTGAGCTACCGGACTCGGACGCCGTTGGTCTCGCCCGGCGGCTGCGTTCCCGGGGGTACTTTGAGACGAACACGCCGCGAACGCCCGCCCCGAGGGCCGAAATCGTGCCCAAAGTCGCCCCGGACGGCGGGCCGGAATGTCCGCGGCTTCGTACAATGCGGGGAGACTCGGCTACGTCGCTATGGCCTGGCTGATTCGGTCCCGAATACCGTCGAAGTGGCCGTTGAGCCGCTGGGCCGCAAGAGCCTTGTCCCCACTGGCCACGGCCTCGAAGATCCCGCGGTGCACGGCCGCCGTTTCCAGGGGACTGGCTTCCTCCGCTGCGGCCACGGCAACTGATCCCGGCTCGACTCCGCCCGGCCCGGCCGCCACCAATTCAGCCCCTCCCGGTTCAACCCCTCCCCGTTCGGCTCCGCCCAACTCAAGGTGGAGCCGCCGGTAGACCTTCCAGAAAACGCCCAGGAGGCTGACCAGCAGCTCGTTGTTGAGCGGTTCGAACAGCCGGCGGTGAAATTCGGCGTCCGCTTCCACGAAGTTTTCCCCGGCAGCGGCCAGGGCTTCCATCCGGAGCACGGATTCCTCGACAGCCGCCAGGCGCTCCGCGGTCATCAGGTCCATGGCGCGTGCAATCAGCCCGGACTCCAGCGCCTGCCGCACGTCCACGAGCTGCAGGGCCTCCTGCCCGTGGTGCCGCAGTGACAACCGGCCCCGGAAGGTGAGGCCGTCGGCCAGGGCGTCAAAATTGTTGGGGGCCACGAACATACCGAAGCCATGGCGGATTTCAATCACGCCCAGGGCCTGCAGGACCTTCAGGGATTCCCGCAAGGTGTTCCGGCCCACGCCCAGCACGGCGGAAAGCTCATTCTCGGTCGGCAGCGGATCCCCGGCTTCCAGTTCTCGCTCCAGGATCAGATCCATGATGTCCGCCTGGAGCGCCCGCAGCCGGGCCTGCGCGCTGAACCTCGCCGGCGGCAGGGACCTGCCGCCGGCCGCGCCGCCCACTGCGCCCGCGCCGTATGCGCCCGCGGTCACATTGCCTGATGTCATCGCTTCCCCCTCCCCCAATGATGCTCCCAACAGTAGCGGTGGTCCCACGTCCTGCAAAGGGCCTCCAGCGAGCCTCCCGGGCCGTGCGCCGGGCGTAGGCTTTTGCCATGACGGCACAGTATGAACGGGAATTCGATGTCATTGTGATCGGCGGCGGCGCCGTGGGCGAGAACGTGGCGGACCGCGTGGTGCAGGGCGGGCTGACCGCAGTGCTGATCGAAGCCGAACTGGTGGGCGGCGAGTGCTCCTACTGGGCCTGCATGCCGTCCAAAGCACTGCTGCGTCCCGGCACGGCCCTCCACGGAGCCCAGACCGTTCCCGGCGCCGAAGAAGCCGTCACTCGGACCCTCGACGCAGCCGCCGTGCTGAAACGCCGGGACTATTTCACATCCAACTGGCAGGATGACAGCCAGGTTAAGTGGCTGGAGGATACCGGGATTGAGCTGATCCGCGGCCACGGCTGGATCACGGAAACCCGGAAGGTTGAAGTCGCCGGTCTCGACGGGAACAGCTACGAGCTCACGGCACGGCACGCCGTCGTGGTGGCCACGGGGTCATCACCAACCGTGCCGCCCATCGAGGGCCTTTCCGACGTGGAGTACTGGACCACAAGGGAGGCGACGTCCGCACGCGAGATCCCGGAGCGGCTCGCGGTCCTCGGCGGCGGTGTGGCCGGGACCGAACTCGCCCAGGCCTTCGCCCGGCTCGGCGCCTCGGTGACCCTGATTGCCCGCGGTACCCTGCTCGGCGCCTTCCCGGAAGCGGCCGCCTCACTGGTCGCGGCGGGGCTGCGGGCGGACGGCGTCGATCTCCACCTCCACACCGGAACCAAGAGCGTCCGCGAGAACGACGACGGCACCCTCACTCTCGAGCTGGAGGACGCCACCGTGACGGTGGACAAGCTGCTGGTCACCACCGGCCGGCATCCCGCCCTCGAAGGGATCGGCCTGGAGAGCGTCGGCCTCACCGCCGCGGAGGGGAAGGAACTGCGGCTCAGCACCGACTCCACGGGTGTGGTGTCGGGCGGCAACGGGAACGACGCCGACCCGTGGCTCTACGCCGCCGGCGACGCCGCCGGGAAGGTCATGCTGACCCACCAGGGAAAGTACGGGGCCCGCGCCACGGGCGATGCGATCGCCGCCCGGGCCAAGGGTGAGCTCAGCGGCGGGGCAGCCCCGTGGAGCCGGTACGCCCGGACCGCGGACGACCATGCTGTCCCCAACGTGGTGTTCACCGATCCCGAACTGGCCAATGTGGGCCGGAGCGTGCGGCAGGCGGAACAGGACGGCTTCCGGGTGTCCTCCGTGGAACTTCCCATCCAGGTGGCCGGGTCCTCGCTGCACGCCGAACGGTACGAGGGCTGGGCCCAGCTGGTGGTTGACGAGGACCGCAAGGTGCTGCTGGGCGCCACCTTCGCGGGACCGGACGTGGCCGAGCTGCTGCATGCCGCGACGATCGCCGTCGTCGGAGAAGTGCCTCTGGACCGGCTGTGGCACGCCGTGCCGGCCTACCCCACGATCAGCGAGGTTTGGTTGCGGCTGCTCGAGGAGTACGGGCTCTGAGCCCTCGAGGTGAGACTGGCCGGCGGACCGGACCTGCGCGGTCTGCTTGATCACATTCATCCCAATCTATTTGAACTGACCGGTCAGTTTAGTTAGCCTTGTCGTAGACATTCATCTGCGAAAGGCCCCCATTGCTCCGCGTGCAACAGCTCTCCGTGAACGGCAGACGGGACGAGCTGCTGCCGGCCACCTCAATTCAGGTCCGGCGCGGCGAACTCCTGCTGGTCTCCGGCAACCGCCACGACCAGCGCACCGCCCTGGCGCTGGCCCTCAGCGGACGGCTCAAACCCTCCGGCGGCCACTTTGAGTGGGACGGCGTTGAGTGGCACGGAGGCGCCAAAATCAAGGGACTGCGGCAGGCGAGCGCCGTCGTCGACTCCCCCGGGGTGAACGAACCCGAACAGCACCTCAGTGTCCGCGACCTCGTCACCGAGGATCTGGCCCTGGTCCCGCGCCGCTA
The DNA here is from genome assembly GCF_056395325.1 of Arthrobacter sp. 10L424. Taxonomy (NCBI): domain Bacteria; kingdom Bacillati; phylum Actinomycetota; class Actinomycetes; order Micrococcales; family Micrococcaceae; genus Arthrobacter; species Arthrobacter sp. 10L424. Next base: position 69,883 of record NZ_JBFTJH010000014.1, read on the forward strand.
CCGGGGTTCGCTGCTCAGCAAGCCCTGGCTCAAGGTCAACCGTTTCGAGGACATCGCCGGGCTCTGGACCGAGCAGCTTCCGGCCGCCCGGCGGATCGAGCTGCTCACTGCCCTGGCCCTGGCCAACCCGCAGACGGATCTGCTCGTGGTGGACTCACCGGACCGCCACGGCGATCCGGGCGACTGGCTCCCGCGGCTGGAGGAGCTGGCGTACGACGCCGGCCGTCCGCTCGCCGTCGTCGCCACCGTGATGAGCCTCCCGGCGGGCTGGACCGGCCCGGCCGCGGCGATCGGCAACGCCGGCATCGGAGACGCCAGCTCCGACGCCGATGCTGCCCCCGAACCCCTTGAAGCTTCCAACACCCCCGAAACCGAGGACGCAAAGTGACTGTGCTGCGGCTGGCCCGCTCCGAACTCAAACGCATGACTGGCGGCCTGCTGCCCAAGCTGACCATCCTGGCGCTGACCATGGTGCCCCTGCTCTACGGCGCCGTCTACCTCTACGCCAACTGGGATCCCTACGGAAAGCTCAACCAGATCGACGCCGCGCTCGTGGTGGAGGACACCGGCGCCAGCTCCGCCGATGGAACCCGGCTCGAGGCCGGCCGGAAAGTCGCCGACAGCCTCGTGGACGGTCACGTCTTCAACTGGCAGACGGTCGCCGGCACGGCGGAAGCGGACCAGGGCGTCAGCAGCGGCAAGTACGCATTCGCCCTGAAGATTCCTAAAGACTTTTCCGCGAACCTGGTCTCCCCCGGCAGCTTCGACGCCGCCAACCAGGCCATGCTCAACGTCACCACCAATGACGCGAACAACTACCTGCTGAGCACCATCGTGGACAAGCTCACCACGGCCGTGCACAAGACGGTGGCCACCGAGGTGGGCGAGGAAACCGCCAACCAGCTCCTCACCGGCTTCGGAACCATCCACTCCCAGATGCTTAAGGCGTCCGACGGCGCCGGGCAGCTCGCCGACGGCGTCGCCAGCCTTCACGACGGGACGGTCACGCTGCACCGGGGCACGGGCGATCTCAGGAAGGGCACCGCGGAGCTCTACGGCGGCCAGCTGAAGCTCCGCGACGGCGCCAACGCCCTCAGCAGCGGAGCCGGGCAGCTCAGCACCGGCCTCACCGAGCTCAAGGAGAAGACCGCCACGCTGCCCGCCGATTCCCGGGCACTCGCGGACGGCGCCGCGCAGGTGGCGGCCGGCAACGCCGCGCTCAATACCAAGGTGCAGGGCCTGGCCGGCCAGATGGCGGCCTCCGAACAAGCCGCCGCGCAGGCACAGCGCAGCCGCGTAGTTGCCTCCAACAGCCGGCTGGTCGCCGCCGGGGCCATCACCCCGGCCCAGGCGGACGCTATCCTGGCGGACTTCGACGCCAACGCAGCCCCGCCCGCGACCCCTGGCCCCGCAGCCGCGCTGAAGTCCGCGGCCGGGCAGATCCAGCAGCTGGCCGACGGGTCCGCCGCCGTCAGCGCCGGCGCGGCCAGGCTGGCCGGCGCGACCCCAGCCCTCGGCGGCGCCATCAGCCAGGCATCCACCGGCGCGGACCAGCTTTCCGGCGGCGCCGCCACCCTTGCCGCCGGGCAGCAAAGCGCACTGGACGGCGCAGCGAAACTTGCCGAGGGCGCGCAAAAGCTCGACGACGGCGCCGCCCGGCTGGAAAGCGGGGCCGCCACGGCTTCCGAGGGTGCCGGGACCCTGGCATCGGAACTCGCCAAGGGCGCGGGCCAGGTCCCCAACCCCGACGACACCCAGAAAGACAGTCTCGCCAAGGTGATGGCGGATCCGGTCGCCGTCAGCAACGTCTCGCAGGCCAAGGCCGGCTCCTACGGCGCAGGTCTGGCACCGTTCTTCCTCACGCTCGCGCTCTGGATCGGCGTCTTTATGCTGATCCAGGCGATGCGGCCGGTCACCCAGCGGGCGCTGGCGTCGAACGCCCCGGCGTGGAAAATCGCCGTCGGCGGCTGGCTTCCGTTCCTGGCGGTCTCCGCCGTGCAGGCGAGCCTGCTCACGCTCGTAGTGGACGTGGGGCTGGGGCTTAACCCCGCCCACCCCTGGCTGATGTGGTTCCTTATGCTGGCCGCGGCGATGGCGTTCAGCGCGATCATCCAGGGCGTCGTCGCGCTGCTCGGATCCCCCGGCAAGCTTGTGGTGCTCATCCTGCTGGTGCTGCAGCTCGTCTCCTCCGGGGGCACCTTCCCCTGGCAAACCACGCCGCAGCCGCTCCATGTGGTGCACCAGCTCCTGCCGATGGGGTACGTGGTCAACGGCATGCGGCACCTGATCTACGGGGCAGACCTTGCCGTCATCCTGCCCACGATGTTGGGGCTGCTTGGCTACACTTTGCTGGGAATGGCCCTGTCCACCCTGGCAGTCCGGAAGCACAAGTACTGGACCCTGAAGACCCTGAAACCGGAGATCGCCGTATGAGCAGCCCCACGCACGGCAGTACGAGTGACGCCAGAGGCGGGGAAACTGCCGGGGAAGCCGAGGCGGAACCGCCGGCGGGAACCACGAAGAAGCTCCGGCCGTCCCGCACCAACGCAACCAAACAGAAGCTGTTCGAAGCCTCGATGGAACTGATCGGCGAGCGCGGCGTGGCGGGGGTGACGGTCGACGAGATCGCCGCGGCCGCCGGAGTCTCCAAAGGCACGGTGTACTACAACTTCGGCAGCAAGTCGGACCTGATCGCCCAACTGCTACGGCACGGCGTGGACATCCTGCTGGCGCGTCTGCTGAGCGTCAGGGACGGTTCCGCGGACCCGCTCGCTGCGATGGACGAAATGATCGGCCAGGCCATGGACTTCATGGACGAATACCCGTCCTTCGCCCGGCTTTGGGTCAGCGAGAACTGGCGGACCCCCAGCGAGTGGCAGGACACTTTCGCCGAGCTGCGCGGACTGCTGCTCGCCGTGATCGGGGCGGCGGTTGATGCGGTGGCCGCCGTCTACCCGGTGGATCCGGCGGTGTCCCGGGGCAGCCTCGAGACAGCCATCTTCGGAGCCTGCTTCGTGGTGGGCCTGGACCGGCAGACCTACAACCCGGAGCGGACCCGCGAGCAAAGCGTCAACGCGATCATGGCGTCCATGCGCGGCTACATCGTGAAGTAGCCCCTGTCGGGGATGATTATTCACATGGGCCACATGGGTAACAACGGCAAGATTGCCATCGGCGCGTTTCTGGCCGCGCTGGCGCTGCTGGCGCTGACCGGCATCACGCTGCACGAGACGGTTTTCCTGTGGTTCCTGGCGGCCTCCGCTGCGGCCTATGTGGCGTGCGTGTCCGAGGTGGTCATCCGCCGGCGGCACCGGACCCTGGCCGCCAGCGGAATCGGGAGCATCCTGTTCATCGCCTTCAGCATCGCGTTCCTCCGGCAGTGGGGCCTGGCCTTCAACGACGATCCGGATGCAATGTCCACTCCGGTGGATACCGCCTATCCCGACCTCTACTTCTACCTCGCCGCAGCCGCCGGCTCGGCCACCCTGCTGCTACTGGTGGCCGGAACGCTGCTGCCAGGCAGGGGCTGGCGTGCCCGCGCCGCCGGTTCCGCCCCGCTGCGGCGTCCGGCGTCGGGCGTGAGACGCCCGGCACCCCGGGCTTCCGGCACCCGGCGCGCACCGTCCAGGACCGCCCCGCGGCCGACGCCGAGGCCGGCGGCACCGCGGACTGCAGCTCCCCGGACGTCCGCCCCACAATCGGCAGCACTCCGGGCGGCAGCACGCCCCGCCGCCAAGGCGGGACCCGCCAAATCCGGTGCGGTCAGGGCAACGGGAACGACGGCGCAACCGGCCAAGTCTCAGTCGGCCCGGGTTCCCGCCCCGCGGGCGGCGTCCTCGGGCGTCAAGCGGCCAGCATCCTCCGCCGGGAGTTCGGCTGCGGCCAAGTCACCCGGCACGTCAGCCGCCCGCCCCTCGCCGCGGACGTCGCCGCGCCGCTGAGCCCCCGGCCGGCGGTCCCGGCGTCGAATGCCGCGCCGTCGGCTGTCCCACGCCCGGATGTCCCAGGGGCGGATATTCCATGGCCGCAGCACCGCCGTCGCCACCCCGGCCAGCAGCAGGAGCCCGCCGGTCACCTCGGCGGGGGTCGGCACTTCGCCCAGGACGAGCCATGCCGTTGTCATCCCGACCACCGGCACCAGCAGTGTGAACGGCACAACGGCGGAGGACGGGTACAGTCCCAGCAGCCGGTTCCAGATGCCGTAGCCCACGAGGGAACCGAAGATGGCGGTGTAGAGGGCGCTCACCACGGTGACCGGCTGGACTTCCACCAGTGCCTGCGCCACCGTGGCCGGCCCGTCAACCAGCAGGGACAGGCCCAGCAGGGGCAGCGGCACCACGGCCCCTGACCACACCACGAGTCCCAGGCCGGACGCCGCTTTCGCCTTGCGGGCGACGATGTTGCCGGCGGCCCAGGACAGCGCCGCGGCGAGCACGATCATCAGGGGAAGCACCGGTGCGACCAGGCTGCGGCCGACGGCCACAACAGCGAGGCCGGCCACGCCCAGCACTACGCCGGCAAACTGCCGCCGGCTGGGCCGCTCGCCGAGGAACCCGGCCGCCAGGAGCACTGTCACCAGGACCTGGGCCTGCAGGACCAGGGAGGCCAGGCCCGCGGGCATGCCCAGCGCCATGGCCAGATACAGCAGGCCGAACTGTCCGGCACTCATCAACAGCCCGACGCCGACGATCGCCCTCCAGCCCACGTCCGGCTTACGGATGAAGAAGATACAAGGGACAACCACCAGGGTGAACCGCATCGCCACGAACAGCAGAGGCGGCACCTCCGCTCCGTCCGGGTGCAGCCCGAGGTCGATCGCGACGAAGTTGAGGCCCCAGAGCACAGCGACGAGCAGGGCGAGGGCGGAATGACGGGTATTCACCCTGCCACTATGCCGGTTCCTGCCCTGCTCCGCCGCAGTATCGGGCCCACGTGCCGAAGATTAGTCGGAGCGTGAACGGTCAGAGGTTGCGGGGATTGTCCTCGCGGGGCCTTTCGGTATGGGCCGGGTCATTGGGGGCCGGCTCGTTGGAAACCTGGCTGCCGTCCGGATTGGTGGTCGCCTGGCCGGCTGAAGCGGGGTTCCGGTCGCCGCGGTCGCGGCGAAGCTCTCCATTGCCTGCGGCTTCGCGGGGCGTTTGGGCATCGCGTTCGGTGGTGACGACGTCGGGGTCCAGTTCGTCCGCTTTCCGCAACTGTTCCTGGGCGCCGGCGCGCACGTGTTCGGCTTCCTGCTGCCGTTCGCGGGCTTCCTCCCGCAGGCGCTCGGCCTCGACTTCCGCCTGCTTCGCGTCGGCCTCGGCGCGGGCGGCCTTCGCCTCGCGCTCCCTTGCGCCGATCTCTTCAGTCTTGGCCTGTTCACGCATTTCAACGGCCTTGTTGCGGTTCGCTTCCACCTTGCGCTTGCGGCTGACCATAGTGACTACGACGACGATCGCGATCACTACAATGACGCCGATGATGATTCCAATAAGCTGTCCTGAATCCACGATGATTCCGCCTTTTCTCCCGATCGCCAGTAGTCCACGAGTAGACAGCATCAGTAAACCGCAGAATCGCCTGCGTGACTATGCATCCGGGAATCGTTCCGAAGCGGCGTAGCGGAGCTTATTTGGCCCGGGGAACCTTGAAATGTGTGAGCCTGGCGTCCTGGCCGTCCAGTTCGGCCCAGGTCTTTTCCGTCTCCATGATGGTCAGCGCGCTCGTGGGGTACCGCGTGGCGGCGTCCATGTAGGCGTCGTGGTTGGAATCCCTGGAGGCAAGGTGCATGGCGAGGTCCTGCACGCCGGGCATGTGCGAGATCACCATGAGGGTGGTAACGGTGTCCGGAACGTGGTTGATCACCGTCAGCATCCGCTTCGCCGAGGCGGCGTAGAGCCCGTCCTCGAGTTTCGGCGTCGGAGCCTTGTCGCCGAGTTCGCTGCAGACCCACGTGCACGTCTGCCGCGTGCGCAAAGCGCTGGAGCAGAGGATGAAGTCGGGGACCACGCCGTGCTTTAGCAGCCATTTTCCGGCCTGCGGGGCATCGCGGTGGCCGCGCTCTTCGAGCGGCCTTTCATGATCCGCGACGCCGCCGGGCCAGTCGGACTTGGCGTGCCGCATGATCACCAGCCGTTTGATGTGATGCGCGCTCATGGCTCAATCCTAGTGCGGCGGTTGATTCCCGGGCGCGCATCCCGCCAGCGGCCGCTCAGCCCTCAAGAATAAACGTCACTTCAAGCACGACGTGCCAGGCAACCACAGCGCCGTCGCTGATTTCGACCTTCTGTTCCTTCACCCACGCCCCCGTGACATTGCGCAAGGTCTTGTTGGCCCTGTCGACGCCCTCCTTAATGGCGGCATCAAACGAGGTCTTGGAGTTCGCGCTCAGGGTAGTGATCCGTGCAACAGACATGTCTTCCTCCCAATAGTCGGCCCAACGGTCCGAGACTACGCCGGACCCGGCAAACACAACAGAGTCCGCGTTGACTCATAAAAAACCTCCGCGTAGCCGGATACGTTGCCTCATGGGAAAAGCTCCGGGACGTTGGCCGCGGACATCCTTGAGGGATGGGATTGACGATGGGTGAGCGCAAGGCGGTGACGAAGCACCTGGCCGAGTCCTACC
>NZ_JBFTJH010000015.1:0-39681 GCF_056395325.1 Arthrobacter sp. 10L424
CGGCCAGCTAGAAGCCATCGCCACTGCCAAACAGGCTGCCCCCGTCAAACCCGCCGTGAACGAACGATGGAACCAACGCGCCAGCCGGAGGAATTCATCTGAGGCAACGACTGCACCTTCCCGGAGGTATTGACATGAGGCAACAGGGAGTCCCCCCGACCCCAAAAGTCGCGAAGGCACATACCCGTCAGCCGTCCCGCCCAAAGCCCCCCGCACCCGAACAGGAGGCGGGGGGTTCCCGGGAAAGCAAGCGCGCAGCGTGGCGTTTTGCGTAGTGCCGCATCGCCGACTGAGGAACGAAGGGGAAGAGAGCTGGCCGGATTCCTTGTCCGAGCTTGCGAGGTCAAGGGAGCCAGCGAACGCTAAGGCACGGCAAAATGCCAGGCTGCGCGCGGAAGCGCGCGTCCGGGCAACGCAATGCGCCCGCCCCAGTTAAGGGACGGGCGCTTCGCGTGAAACTAAGGCTAGATCGAGTATTCCGGAGCGGCCCAGACAACAACTTCGGGGTGCTCGTAGAAGCGGTAGCCCTGGCCACGGACCGTACGCACGGTGTTGGCGAGGCGGCCGAGCTTGGAGCGCAGGCGGCGGATGTGGACGTCGATGGTGCGCTCGTTTGGCACCTCTTCGGCGTTCCGCCACAGGCCCTCGAGCAGCTCGTCGCGGCCCACGGTGCGGGTGCCGTTCTCCACAAGGTAGTTGAGGAGCTCGAATTCCTTGAACGTGAGGTTCAGGGATTCGCCGTCGAGCGCCACCTCACGGCGGGCAAGGTCAATCAGCACACCGGAGGGACGCGGGTCCTGCGGCTGCTGTAGGCGGGCCGTCTCGGACCGCTGGCGGGCGCCCACCGTGGGGTCACCGAACGTGGAACGGACCACGTCGAGCGCGGAGCCCGGGGCGCTTGCCGGGGCGACGGCGACGGCGGCGTAGCTTTCAGCGCCGGACACCAAGGACTGGGCGTAGGCCCGGATCTCCTGGGCAAGCTTGGCGATGGAAGTCCCGGCGGCCGCCGCGGTTTCCTCGTCGATCCCCATGTAGAGCACGAAGCCGCGGGCGACGTTGTCGTTGGGGACGGGACGGACGTGGCTGCCGTCACCCGGGGCGATCACGGGTGTCGGGGCCGTGGCCGGCGCCGGCGGAACAGCGCGGAGCTGCCCATAGGAGTTGGGGTTATATCCCTGGGGTGCATAGCCCGGGGCGGGGAAGCTGGCGCCGGATCCGGCGGGGGCGAAGGACGGGCGGCTGCCGAAGCCCTGGCGGATACCGGAGGCCTGGCCGGCCTTGCCGGCGTTACGGACGGAGATGTGGACGTATCCGGATGCAACTGACATGGATTGCTTACCTCAATGTGAATGGCCGTCATCGCGGCTCGAATGCTACTTTTCCCCGCAATGAAATCTGGGGAGGGGCGCCCTACGCTGGGCTGGGGGCGAATGCCTAGAAACTTTCGGGGTGTAAAAGTTAGGCGTGCATTCGACAACAACGCTTATCGGTATCAGCGGGTGTGCTGATCCAAAAAACTGCGACTGCAGGTGCTGTTGAGTTCTTGTTCACAATTGAAGTGTGCAACGTAACAATGAAAACTTGCAAGTAACAATGGACCCGAATGTCCACCATGCGAGACGAAACGCTGATTTGTCGCGCAGATCACAATTCTGCCGGGTCAATAAAATAACAATCGTTCTGCTTATCGAGCGCCACTGAGGCCCTTGTGGCCGAATATTGTTCGTGCAACCAAGGCCAATCCGCAAAATAGTTCACGGCAAGCCAGCCCGGACAGACAGTTCGCCTGCTTATCAATAGCCGCCGGCCGTCCCACAGAGTGGTCACCACGGGATTCCGAAAATTGCGGCCGGACCAGCGCTCCCGGGATGCCCAGCTCGCTAGGCTGGGATTCACAGGTGCCGCACAGGATCCCCAAAGGCGCACCAAACCGGCAGATCGGAGAGTAGTCCCATGGCCACTTCGCACTCCATGACCAACAATCTCCCCCAGCTGACGCACCCGGACGGTTCCCCCATCCGTGCCCTGGTCGTGGACGATGAGCCCAGCCTCTCCGAGCTCATGAGCATGGGCCTGCGCATGGCGGGCTGGTCGGTTGCTGTCGCGGCGGATGGCCCGGAAGCCATGAAGCTTGCCAAGGACTTCCGGCCCGACGTGCTGGTGCTCGACGTGATGCTTCCCGGGTTCGACGGCGTTGAACTGCTGGGCAGGATCCGCGCCTTCGCGCCGGAGGTGCCGGCCCTGTTCCTGACGGCGAAGGACGATGTCCAGGACCGCATCACCGGGCTGGCTGCCGGCGGGGACGACTATGTGACCAAGCCGTTCAGCATGGAGGAAGTGCTCCTGCGGCTGCACCGGCTGGTCCAACGTTCCGGGGTGGCCGCCATGGATACCGCCGAACTCGTCGTCGGAGACCTCGTCCTGAACATCGATACGCGCGAAGTGCGGCGGGCAGGGGAAGAGCTCCACCTCACGGCAACCCAATTCGAGCTGCTGCGTTATCTCATGGAGAACCCAAAACGAGTCGTGAGCAAAGCCCAGATCCTTGACCGGGTCTGGGACTACGACTTCGGCGGGCAGGCCAACATCGTGGAGCTCTATATCTCTTACCTCCGCAAGAAGGTCGACGCCACTCATCCGCCCATGATCCACACGGTGCGGGGCGCCGGCTACGTCCTGAAGCCGGTGGACTGATCCGTGCCCGAACCCTCCGGCACTGCCAGCCGCTCCACTATCAAGTGGCGCGACCCGTCCACGTGGCACCTGCGCACCAGGCTTGTCCTCGTCGCCATGGCGCTGCTCGTGGCGATCTGCGGAGCCGTGGGACTTGTCAGTTATGCCTCGATGGACCTCTTCCTGACCCGGCAACTGGACACGCAGCTGCAACAGGCCTCGGACCGTGTCCGCGATTTTGGCCGCGCCGGCGGCCGTTCCGATCCCCTTGAGGCACGCGGCCAGGGGGTCGGCACCCTGAACGCCAGGATTGTGGACGAGTCGGTCAGCAGTGCCGGTTTTCTCGCGGAGGACGCCACCCGCAGGTCACTCACCGCCGACGACGACGAGATCCTCCTGAAGCTCTCCCCCCGCGACCCGCCGGTCAACCGGATCCTGTCCGCCGGTTCCTACCGGCTGGTGGCCGCGAAGGCCCAGAACGGCGACGTGATGGTGACCGGACTCCCACTTGCGGAGAAGCAGAACACGCTGGCCTCCCTGGTCTGGACCACCGTGGTCGTGTCCGCCGGGGGCCTCGTAGTGATCGGCCTGGTCGGGACGGCACTGATCCGCCGGACCATGAAGCCGCTGGATCAGCTCTCCGAGGTGGCGACGCAGGTCTCGCGCCTTCCGCTCGACGCCGGGGAAGTGGGACTTGCCGTACGGGTTCCGGCGTCGGCAGCCCATCCGGGAACCGAGGTGGGCAGCGTCGGCCATGCCCTGAACCTGATGCTGGACAACGTCTCCAATGCCCTCGAAGCCCGGCAGGAGAGCGAGATGAAGGTGCGCCAGTTCGTGGCGGATGCCTCGCATGAATTGCGCACACCGCTGACCGCCATCCGCGGCTACACCGAGCTGATGCGGATGACCGAGCATTTCACCCCCGACGGGCAGAAGTCCCTGGCCCGTGTTCAGAGCCAGTCCGAGCGGATGACCACCCTGGTGGAGGACCTGCTCCTGCTCGCCCGGCTGGATGAGGGCCAGCCGCTCAAGCTCAGCGACGTGGACCTCACCCAGCTGGCCGTGGAGACGGTGAGCGACGAGAAGGTGATGGCCCCGGACCGCGTCTGGCAGTTGGAGCTTCCCGAAGAGCCTGTGGTGGTTCGCGGAGACGCCACCCAGCTCCACCAGGTGCTGGCCAATCTGCTCTCCAACGCCCGCAAGCACACGGGGCCCGGAACGACTGTGGTGACCGGCGTTGGGCGAACCCCGGACGGGAGCGCCGTGGTGACGGTGACCGACAACGGGCCCGGGATCGCCCCCGAGTTTATGGGCCGCGTCTTTGCGCGCTTCACCCGGGCGGATGCTTCCCGGAAGAATCCGGTGCCGGTGACGACGCCGGCAGCCGTCCGACGGCCCTTGCCGCACCTGCCGCTGCGCCCACCCCGGCCTCCGTCCGCCGCGAGTGCTTCCACGGGGACCCCTCCCCCGACTTCCGCCGAGGGAACCAGCGGACTGGGACTCTCGATCGTGCAGTCGATTGTTGAGGCTCACGGTGGGACGGTCAGCGTGACGTCGGCGCCCGGCCGGACCGAGTTTGTGGTGCGGCTGCCCGCGCCGAACCCGGTCCAGGGGGAGCATCCGACGGCGCAAGCCGCCACACCGTCGTCGTGATCTCCGTTACCTAAATGTGACTTAAGCAGGCTGCTCCTGTACGGTTTTTAGAGTGTGGCCATCACTGACGCCGCACATCCGGATGCACGCCAAACTCTGCCGCCTCCCGGATTCCGCTGCACCAGGCAGAGGCGGGGGACCCAGAGTTCCCGGGCATTTGCAGATCTTGCACCCTTGGGGTGAAGCCGACACGTGAGATTCCGTGCGGCCGGATGACCTCATCCGAACCCGACAGCTAACTCCGCAGGCGTTGAGAGGCGATCATGACTGAATTCAAGCCACAAACGCGCCCTGATGGCGTTACGAAGAAGACCCGCTCCGAGGTGTCCCGCCACCGCGCTGAACCGGCCAAGCCCGCTTCAGCCCTGTCCCGGCTTGCCAAGAACTTCGGCACCACCGGCCGCCGCGCGGCCGTTGTTGCCGCCGCCTGCGCGGTGCTCGTGGGGGTCGGCGCTGCCGGGCATGCCTCCGAGACGGCTGCCCGCAATGCCACCGCGGGCACGTCCACGGAAGCAGCCCCCACTGCGGATGCCCTGACGCACCTCGATTTTGAGCGCGTCCGGGTCGACAACCAGACCACCTTCCCCACCGGCGGCGCCGCGGCCCAGTCCACCGAGGTCAAGCCTGCCGAAGCACCGGCCCCGGCAGCTGCCCCGGCTCCGGCAGCTGCTCCGGCTCCCGCTCCCGCTCCGGCGGCTGCCCCGGCACCGGCACCGGCGCCTGCCCCCGTTGCCATCGACGACCCGGCCGGCGCGCAGGCCTACGCGGCCAGCCAGCTGGGATCCCACGGCTGGGCTGCAGACCAGATGCAGTGCCTCACGAAGCTCTGGACCAAGGAGTCTGACTGGAAGACGACGGCCACCAACAAGAGCAGCGGCGCCTACGGTGTGGTCCAGGCCCTGCCGGCCGAGAAGATGGCCAGCGCGGGCGCTGATTACCGGACCAACTACCGGACCCAGATCAACTGGGGCCTGAAGTATGTCAAGGACCGCTACGGCTCACCGTGTGGCGCCCTGAACTTCCACTACGCCCACAACTGGTACTAAACACCAGAAGGTCGGACTGAACTGAGGCCCCGGATCCCACTGGATCCGGGGCCTTAGCTCTGCCGGCGACGGTCCGCGACAACCCGCGACAACCCGAGGGAACCGTCGGGCCGTCGGGCCGTGGCCGGACCGTTCGGCTTAGGGCGCGACTAGCCGTTGGGACGGTTGGGCAGGTACTGCACCGCCCATTTATTGCCGTCGGGATCGGCGAAGTAGACGAAGTGCCCCCAGTCCTGGACGTCGACGTCGCTGACATCCACGCCGTTGTCCTTGAGCTGCCGGTGGGCGGCCTGAATGTCGCTGACCACCAGCTGCAGGCTCGGGGCGGTGCCGGGCGGGGCGTCGTTGAGGCCCTCGCCGATGGCGATCGAGCAGCCGGAACCGGGCGGGGTCAACTGGACGAAACGGATGCCGTCCATGGGCCGCTCGTCGTAGTCGGCATTGAACCCGACCTTATTGACGTAAAAATCCTTGGCGCGGTCCACGTCGGACACAGGGACAAAGACAAGCTCAAGTTTCCAGTCCATGGGCCACAGGCTAGTCCCGGACCGCGATTTGCGGTAGGGCAATCCCAAGGGCGTGGACCCGCCGCGGCGGCGGGCCCAACCCCGTGGCTGGTTAGCCGGCCACGCCGTACAGGCGGTCGCCGGCGTCGCCCAAGCCCGGGACGATGTAGGACTTCTCGTTGAGCTTCTCGTCGATGGAGGCGAGCACGATCGTCACGTTGGCGTCCGAGAGCTCTTCTTCCAGCTTCGCGAGGCCTTCCGGAGCGGCCAGCAGGCAGATGCAGGTGACGTCGGAGGCGCCGCGCTTGAAGAGGAACTTGATGGCCTCACGCAGTGTGCCGCCGGTGGCGAGCATGGGGTCCAGGACAAAGATCTGGCGATCGGTGAGGTCCTCGGGGAGACGCTCGGCATACGTGATGATGTCCAGGGTCTCTTCATCCCGGGCCATGCCCAGGAAGCCGACCTCGGCGGTGGGGACCAGCTTGGTCATGCCTTCGAGCATGCCGAGTCCCGCACGCAGGATGGGGACCACCAGCGGCGTGGGCTTGGTGAAAGCGGTGCCGATCGTGGTGCTGACCGGGGTCTCGATGGTGACCGGTTCGGTGCGGACTTCGCGGGTGGCCTCGTACGCCAGGAGCGTGACCAGTTCCTCGGTGAGCTGGCGGAAGACCGGGGACGGGGTGTTCTTGTCCCGCAGAACGGTGAGCTTATGGGCGACCAGCGGGTGGTCCACAACGAAAGTGCGCATGGGTCAAAACTATCACCCAGCGGCCGGTGGCCCGCCCGTGGGACCGCGGGCGCCGACGTCGTCCTTACCGCCGGACTGGCCCTCTTTGCCGGTGCCGCTGCCGGTGACCCCGTCGCCGTCTTTGAGGTGCGCGGGGTGGTCGAACGTGGGCGCGGGACCCGCCTGTTCCCGGTGCCGCAGCACATGGAAGAATCTGTGGGCCATGATCACGATCGCCACCCAGGCCAACCCCAGCAGCCATCCGAAGATCACATCGGTCATCCAGTGATGGCCCAGGAAGACCCGACTCATCCCCATTGCCGCCACGAAAACCACACCGGCAGCGATCAGGGCAACCCGCGCAATTGTGCGCTTCACCTGCAGGCAGGCGAGGTACACCACGAGACCGATCACCACCGTGGTGTTGAGCGTGTGTCCACTGGGGAACGACGGCGAGTCCTCGTAGGGAGGCACGGCGTCCGCGTGGTCGGGGCGGTTCCGGCCGATCAGTTTCTTGCCCAGCGTGGTGGCCGTGGTGGACACAGCTGCGGCGGCGCCGATAAGGATCAGCGGCCGCCAGGTCCGGGAGGCCCAGATGAGCCACGCCGTGAGGATACTGGCCAGGATCGGCATGCCGATTCCTCCGCCGATGTTGGTGAACCCTGTAACGAAGGAGTCCAATCCAGGGCTGCGGAGCTGTTCCATAAACGCCAGGGTTGGCTTGTCCAGATTCGCCAGGCCGGCGTCGTCCACCACGTTGTCATAGACTTCGGCGCTGAGCACCGCCAGGAGAACCACCAGCACGCCACCCGCAAGCATCGTGACCCACAGGGCGGCGTAGGGCACAACCCACTTGCCCCAGCGCCGCATCAGCCAGCTCTCAGTCCTGGTGGTCACGTCCGTCTCCTGCCTCCTCCGTGCTGCACAGCTTGCTTAGTGTTCGAAACTATCATTGAGCCATGACTTCCCCTGAGCCCCGCCATGCCGAGTGGATGGGCCTTGCCCTGGGCGAGGCACGTGCCGCGCTGGCCACGGCGGACGTGCCGATCGGCGCCGTCGTCATCGGCCCCGACGGCACTGTGCTGGGCCGCGGACGCAACGAACGGGAGGCGCTCGGGGACCCGACGGCGCACGCTGAGATGGTGGCCATCCGCGCGGCTGCCGCGCGGCTGCAGGAACTCAGCGCCCAGGGCGGGAAGTCCGGTGACGGCTGGCGGCTGGAGGACTGCACCCTGGTGGTGACGCTGGAGCCCTGCGCCATGTGCGCCGGGGCCGTGGTGCTGGCCCGGATTCCCCGCGTGGTGTTCGGGGCATGGGACGAGAAGGCAGGGGCCGCCGGCTCCGTGTTCGACATTCTCCGCGAGCGCCGGCTCAACCACCGGGTGGAAGTGTACGGCGGGGTCAGGGAGCAGGAATGCGCGGTGCTGCTGCGGGACTTCTTCGCCGGGCACCGGGGCGCCTGAGCCTTCGCCATCGCGTCTCCCATGCCAGCGGCGTCCCGGCCGCGCTACCTGCCGGTGGCGGAGCCTGCTGCGGCCGCCAGGTTGTCGATCCGCTTCTGCCGGGTAGCCGGTGAGTCGAGGCTGAACGCGCGGAAGTCGCCCAGGTCCTCGCGGATCCAGTCCTCGGTTTCGGCGATCCGCCGGGTCACGGCGCCGGTGGGCGCGTGGAACAGCCAGGGCACGATCCGTTCCTTGCCGGGATCGTATTGCCACAGCCCGATGATGCGGCCCCGGTCGAAGATGGGATGGTCCGGGAGGTCCGCCTGCAGCGCCAGCGAGCCCAGGGCCTGCGTGTGCTGGTCCTCATCGGCCAGCAGTTCGGCGGCATTGCGCCGCAACAGCGCCATTGAATCCGTTCCGGCGAGCAGCTGGATCTGCTCGTCCGCCGGTTCTTCGAATCCGCCGAGCCGTTCGACCTCGTCGGGCAGCATCCACAGCACGTCCCCGGCGGCGGTGGGAACCTCCACGGCGCCGGCCGCGGCCAGCGCCGCCTTGCTCTGGGCCACGGTGAACGCCGTGAACCACTGCGATTGTTTGAACGTGGCCCCTCCGGTCCAGCCCAGGTAGCGGCGGATCAGTTCGGCGCGGACCTCGTCGTCGTCGAGCGGGCTGGGCGGCAGGTTCCAGAGTTCGTAGGCATAGCGCTGCTGGTCCAGGCGCCCGTTGGCCGGAACGCGGCGGATCCGGCCCTGCGCCTGCAGGATGCCGAGGGCCGTGGGCAGCGTGGTGGCGGCACCTTTCTTTTTGCCTTCCTCGCCGAGGTTCCGCACGGATTCGCCGAGTTCTTCTTTGAGCTGCCGGGGGTCCAGCGGGACGGCGGCCTCGGCGAGCGTGTGCAGCACCTGTTCCTCGAGCAGGGTGATTTCGCCGCGGTCCACCCCGAGCCTGCCGAGCACGCGGAACGCCTCGCCGGCATCCTTGCCCAGCTTGAGGGCCCAGGCGAAGTCGTCCCGGCCCAGGACGTAGGTGCAGCCGCGCGCCGTCGGCAGTTCCAGGATCCGGTGCGCCAGGACATCGGCATCCACCTGCTCACGCCGGATGCCAGCGCGAGCGAAAAGCGTGAGGTAGGGATTCGCGCCGCCCACGGAGCGGGCCCAGCCTGCCCGGGCAAACACCTGCTCCGACGTGCAGCCGGCCAGCGAACCGTCCAGGCCCTGTTTGTGCCAGGCCCAGGCGCGGAGCTTCTCCCGGGTGAGGGTCCGGGCCGGCGGCGCGTTCGCGGTCAGGGGCTGCGTGCTCAGGGGCTGGGGCGTCATGGGGTCATTGTCCAACAGCTTGCGCGGCAGGGGAATCTTCCGCGCCAGGCTTTTCCTCCCCCGCGGCCGACAGCGGCGGCGCCGGAAGACCGGGGTTCACCGCTTCCAGCACGGTCCGGGCCGTGGCGTCCCAGCCGGGCAACCGGTCCCGCGCGTCGAGCGCCGCGGCCCGCCAGCGGGTCCGGAGGGAGGGGTTGGACAGCCAGCGCCGCAGTACCTCCGCGAGGGGAGCCGGGTCCGCGCCGAGGGCGACGGCGGTACCGGGAAGTGGCGGTGCCGTGCCGTGCTCTGGCGTGCAATGCTCTGCACCAGGCGCTGCCGGCGCCGTTGGTGCCGCTGCTGGCGTCGGCGTCGGCGTCGGCGTCGGACCGAGCGTGCCGGCGGCGAGCGCTTCGACGGCGCCGGTCCCGGCACGGACCACGACGGGCACACCCCGGGCAATCGATTCCGTGACCACAAGCCCGAAGGTCTCGGCCTGCGAGATGAGCAGGCTGAGGTCGGCCGCGGCCCACTCCGCTTCGAGCGCTCCGCCCCGCAACTCCCCCGGGATCCGGACGCGGCCCTCCAGCCCCAGCTGCGTCACCGCGTCCCGGAGCTTCGCGGCATAGGCCGGGTCCACGGTGTCGGAACCGATCAGCGACGCGGTCCACGGCAGGTCCGTCAGGGCCGACAGCGCGGCAAGGAGCAGTGACTGATCCTTGTTTGGCAACAGGGCGGCGACAGCCAGGAGATGCGGCGGCTCCGATCCCAACGCCAGAGCGGCGCTGTCCGTGCCCGGCAGGGCAACCAGGATGCCGTGGAGTCCGTGCCTGGCGCGGATCCGGGCCGCAGCAGAAGTGCTCGTGCAGATCACCCCGGCCGCCGCCCGCAATGCCCGGCGTTCCAGCCCGGCTTCATCCTGCCCGGTGTCGTCCAACGGCATGTGGAGCAGGATCCAGGCGGGCCGGCCGGCGGCTGTGGCGGCAGCCAGCTCATCGGGCGCCCCGCAGGCGAGGAGCCCGTCGACGATCGTGACGGTGTGCTCGGCGGCGATGCTCCCGGAGGCTCCGTCGTCGCCGTCGTCACAGAGCAGGCCGGCCAGCAGGCGCCGGTCCTCCGCGCTGCCTACCGGCCAGCCGCCGTCGAGCGGACAGGTCTCCACGTCCGCCCCCAGCGCGGCCAGCTCCCGGGCGAGGGCGGCGTTGTAGACGTTGCCGCCGGAGTTGTGGCGCACGTTGCCAGGCACCACAAGCCGGAGGCGGAGGGTGCCTGGCAACGTGTTTATAACTGGCAGCCCGTTACTTGCCGGCACCGAGGTCCTAGCTGGCCTCGAAGTCGAGCGAGTAGCTGGCCCAGGCGTCGGGGGTTTCGCGGAGGGTGACGTCCAGCCCGGCCAGTTCCCTGCCGTCGGCCCCGGGGCGGATCTTCGCCGCCACGGCATAGGCGACGTACTGGGCCAGGGCCTCGGTGGTGCTGAGCCTGCCCGCGAAGTCCGGGTGCTCGTCGAGGTTCTTGAAGTTCAGGCCCTCGAGGATCGAGTCCAGCACTTCGCCGGCCTCGCCGATGTCCAGGACGATCGAGTCGTCGTTGAGGGTCCGACGGCGGAACGTCACCTCCGTGACGAAGGTGGCGCCGTGCATGCCCTGGGCGGGTCCGAATGCCGGGCGCGGGAGGCTGTGGGCGATCATGAAGTTGCGGCGGACGGTCAGGCTGAACACGGATTTACCTCGTGGCTTCTGTGGTGGCGGGGTATTCGATGACATGGCAGAGCGCGTCCAGCGTGCCGTCGGAAAGCTGCTGGACGACGTCGGGCAGCTCGTCGAGCGCGGAGGAGCCGGTGAGGAATACGTCGAACCCGGGATCGCGCAGCAGCGAGACGGCGAGCTGGAGCCGGTCGGCGTTGGTGCGGCGGTGGCGGCGTGCGCGGGCCACGACGCCGACCTGGCTGGCGCGGATGGAGAGCCTGCGGGCGTGGAAGTCCTCCCCCAGCGGCACGGTGACTTTGCGGTCGGCGTACCAGGACATTTCGATGACGTCGCCGTCGTCGCCCGCGAGCTGCAGGGCGCGTTCGAGGCCTTCCTGCGAGGCGGAGCAGTGGATCACGATGTCGCAGTCCGGCAGGGCGTCGTCGGGGTGGCTGAAGTCGACGCCGAGCGTTTCGGCGAACGCCCGCTTGGCCGGGTCGACGTCGACCAGCTGCAGCCGTCCGAGCGGGAAACCGCCCAGGAGCTTGGCCACCATGCCCCCGACGAGGCCGGCGCCGATCACGGCGACGCGGTCGCCGAGGCGGGGCCCGGCCTCCCAGATCCCGTTGATGGCGGTCTCGACCGTGCCGGTGAGCACGGCGCGGCGGGCGGGGACGTCCTCCGGAACCTCGGTGAGGGACTCCACCGGCACGACGTAGCGGTCCTGGTGCGGGTACAGGCAGAAGACAGTCTTGCCCAGCCATTCGGCCGGGCCGTCCTCGACGACGCCGACGGAGAGGTAGCCGAACTTCACCGGGGCTGGGAAGGAGCCTTCCTGGTTCGGGGCGGCCATTTCCTCTGCCACGCATTCCGGCACGCGCGCGTTGTGGACCACCAGTTCGGTGCCTTTGCTGATGCCCGAGAACAGGGTGCGGACCAGGGCTTCGCCGGGGCCGGGAGCGGGCAGGTCCTCGCGCCGGAGCTCCCCCATCTCCGGGCCGACGGTCCAGTAAGCGGTCGCTGTGGTGTGCTGTTCAGAAGTACTCATCTTGCTTATGAATCTAGTGCCGTGGCACGGCGCGGGGAAGTGTCATGGGCACCGGGCGTGCCGCCGGCGCGTCAGGCAGGGCTCCGTTTTGTGGATCAGCGCCCGGCTCCGGTAACCTATTCAGGTTGGTGACGTGTCCGAGCGGCCGAAGGTGCAACACTCGAAATGTTGTTTGGTGTAAAAGCCAACGTGGGTTCAAATCCCACCGTCACCGCCAAAGAAAACCCCCGGGAAACCGGGGGTTTTCTGCATTCTCAGGAGCCCTTCGTGGTGCTCGAGGAATTGCGGCCGCCACGGGATGCCAATACACGCGCATGAGCCGTGGCGACTGTCCCGGCCGCGGCGCCGAGATCCTTCACCTCAGAGATGGAAGCTCCATCTGGGCCAGCCTCGTCACGGCTTCGGGAGTCACCCGGCCTCGCTCCTTGTCCAAGGCCACCTCAACTGCGCGGCGAGAATGTTGCGGCGCCCACAGGTCAGCTCGTATCAAGAAGACAATTGATTGCGGAATGCGGTCGCAGCGACATACAGGGTGAGAACTCTCATTGGTCGGCGCCGTCGAGGATCAGGTCCGCGACTTCGCGTCGCAGGTCAGCAATTAGCTCGGGACTCTCTGCAATAGCACGTCGCGCGGCACTTTGATACTGCTCCTTAGAATGCGCCCCCAAAGCGGTGGTCACTCTGTCACGGAACGCGGAATCGCGAATTGGCGTGATCCGGACAAGTTCCTCGTAATTGTCTTCAGCATGAAGTTCGTCCAATCTGGCTTTGATTTTCGCATAGGGGGATGGGAGGTTGAAGGTAATCTCGGGATCTGTAATCTCAGAGGGGACTGCAGTGACAAGTTTTCGCCAAACCTCGTCCGTGGCCAACTTCTTGGCTATGCGGTGTAATCCTTGATTCGCAGCGAGGGCAGCGATGCCGGCCGCTTTGGCTGCGCTCACACGGTTTTCCGTACCTTGGCCATCTAATTCGGTGAGTTTAGTGGCCACGGCTGCGAGAACAGCTGGCATGTAGTAGAGGCTCTCGACCTCGCTCACCTTGATGGGGTGAACGCCCTTCGTTATCAGTGCCTCGCGTTCTTGCTCTGAGCGTCCGTCACCGTCGACTATCCCGGCAGCGTAAACCCAGTGGTGACTTTGTGTTTTTCCGATTCCCTCAACGCTGCGGATGACCCATTCGCAGCTACCACTAGCGGAGAGTGTCCACGCAGGAAACAGGAGGCTGTAGAGCGCGTAGTCGAGGCTGCCGGCCGTTCCTTCAATAAATAAAATGCGCCTGCGCCCACCAAGTATGCCTCTGCGGGCGTCCTCTGTCAGATGAGCTTCCGTAGTGAGAATTTTGACGTCCCAAAAGGCTGCCGCATTCCCAGACCACTCAACCCCCAAAGCCGCAAGTACCTTACCGGGGCGAGCGCTCAGGCCCAGTGCTAGGTCGAGGTCATGGGTCAAGACGACGAACGAGCAGTCCGTTCGTGCGTCGATCAGTGCCTCGACGAGCCCGGCAGATATCCAGCGGTGCAGATGGCGCTCCGGTTCGTCCAGCAAAATGATGCAGTTGTCCGGTGCTACTAAGACCTCTGCGGCTAGAAGCAACGCGCTCCTCTCACCATCCGACATCTGTGCGATCGGATATTCACTGCCCAGCTCACGATGAACGGCATTAAACGTCTGCTTGTCGGTGGTCTTCACCTGGATGACAAGCCCGGCCCGTTCGAGCACGGAGTTGAGGACGTCAAAGAGGCGGGTGCCAATGATTTCGTCGATTTCTTCCGGCGAACGGCGCTCAGTGAGAGCCAACTCAGCGATGCGATGATCCTCAGCGGTGATTTTTCCGAGCAAATCAAACAATGCAATATCGGTTCGTTGTCCGTCGGCATGATCCCTAAAGCGGGAATCACTAGCGGTGTTCCAGTGCTCGAGAGTGCTCGTCATTTGTTCGCGCCCGGAGGCGCTAATATTTGGACCGGAATTTGCAAACCAAATCTTCCGTTGCGCGAGCACACGGTGAATTTTGTCTCTCGGGGCTGTGGCTGCGAGGTGCGTAGCGAGAGCAGACTTGCCTGCTCCATTCGCCCCAACGACTGTAATGACTTCGCCAACGACAGCGTCGATCACCAGCGGATCTCCGCCAATGCGAGGGATGGTCCAAGTAGCAATCGTGGCTTCGGGGGGTGATGTATCGCTCATACGCGCAATCTTAGTTCGCATTAGCACATTCCTGCCGGTCGCCTACTCCCATACAAGGATCATTAGAGGAAGACCCGAGGATCGTCGCGGAACCACTTCTGTGTCCCGCAATTTAGGACCTGATGTGTACAACAAAGAAGACATTTACAAGCGTTACGCCCTCGATGCGCGCCAGTACAGTCACAATAAAGCTCGGGCACTTCAACCAACTCATTCACAGCTAAATACTCATGCAGAGCTTCTAGGACATCATCGAACCGGTCGAGCAAGAAGACGGCGGACTTCCCGGTCCAGAGGCAGTGGAAGCGCTGACCCAGGAAGCGGCTTTAGGCGCATCCAAGGACCACGGCCCCGGTGGGGAGCCTTGGCCGGCAGTCCATGCGCTGGTCAACCGCTGGTGGAAGCCGCCACTCCTGAGTCCTTCGCCGGCCAGTTCTTCACACCCGACCGTCGAAAATCCGGTACGAGCAACTCCCGCCCGTAAATGACCACCCATGGTGCAATTTGGTGCAGGAGTACCTGTGGGCATCCGTGGGTGCGTGTGAGAAAAGTGACCAAGATCGCTGATTTTACGGAACTTTTGACGCTCCATCGAGACCTCGCTTGATCTCCGTGATGGGTTCAATTCCCACCGTCATCACCAAATGGCAAGACCCCTACTTTCCTTTGTTTACAAGGGAAGCAGAGGCCTTTGCTTTGCCGGAGTGGACTCAAGGGCAAAGAGTTGGCAATACCTGTGGAGCCGGCCTTGGCCGGTTCGGTTTCTGGCCTGGTCCGGCCTCCAAGGTATTCCCAAGGTCCCAGGACTAGAACGTTAACTCCGCGGGTTGACCGTGAATCACCCGCCACCCGTTGAACGTCACTGCGCTCATCCGCATGCAGATCTCCCATTTTCAGGCGTGGTTTCCGGGACTTTTCTCCCAGATGACAGAGAGGTCATCATGCGCATAGTCGCCAGAATCCTCACACCCTTGATGGCGGCTGGACTGCTTGTGGGGCTCGCCGCTCCGGTCGCGAGTGCGGCCGTGGCGCAGGTGAGCGCAACGGTCGAAACGGCCCCGATACACGGATCAGGGGATGCCGCGGACGACCCGGCCATCTGGATCCATCCCACGGACCCGTCGAAGAGCACCATCATCGGCACGGACAAAAGCACAGATGGGCGCGGTCTTGTTGTCTACGACCTGTCAGGACGGGAGTTGTTCTACTACCCCGACGGACGTATGAACAACGTTGATGTCCGCTACAACTTCCCCCTCGGCAGCAGCCGCGTCGGCTTGGTCGGCGCCTCGAACCGGGCACGGAGCCTTGACTTCTACAAGGTCAACGAGTCGGATCGTTCGCTGACGAAGGTCGGCAGCTTCGCGCCCACCGCCAACATCGCCACGCCCCGCGGGTTCTCCTTCTACCACTCCCCGGACACCGGAAAGTACTTTGCTTATGTCACCGATGTCGGCAAGGTGGAACAGTGGGAACTCGACGGCTCCACCGGATCAGTTACGGGGCGGCTCGTGCGCAGCTGGACGGTGAGCGGTCCCGCCCACACCGAGGGCCTGGTGGCCGATGATGAGATGAAGCGGCTCTACATCGCCCAGGAGGACATCGGCGGGATCTGGCGCTATGGAGCCGAGCCTGGGGACTCGACCGCCGGGACGAGAGTTGTCAGCACCACCGAGAATGGCGGCGACATCGTCCAGGACATCAAGGGCATCAGCATCTATTACGGCAGCGGTGGCGCCGGTTACCTGCTGGCCGCGAGCCAGGGCTCGAACCGATTCCATGCCTACACCCGCGACGACAATCGACCGCTGGGAGCCTTCGCCATCCCGGCCGGGAACGGGATCGATGCCGTCACCGGCATGGACGGGGTAGACGTCACGAACTTCGGCGTCGGCGGGCCCTTCCCGCAGGGCTTCTTCGTCACACAGGACACCGCCAACGACGGCGGGCAGCGCCAGAACTTCAAGGCGGTGCCATGGCAGTCCATCGCTGCCGCCTACACGCCCGCTCTACTCGTCGACGCTGCCTACGACCCGCGCAAAATCGGGGCTGGGACCCCCACTTCCCAACCGCCGGACACGACGATCACGAGCCAGCCGGCCAACCCGACGAGCTCCACATCGGCTCAGTTCGGCTTCACCTCGACGTCGACCGGCGCGACCTTCGCCTGCTCACTCGACTCGGCGGCATTCGCCACCTGCATCAGTCCGGTGTCGTACACAGGACTGTCTGCTGGCGTGCATACCTTCCAGGTTCGTGCCGCTGACCAGAACGGCGCCGACCCGACTCCCGCCAGCTATACGTGGACCGTAGACACGACCCCGCCGCCGGCGGACACGGTGGCCCCGGAGACGACGATCACGTCGGGACCGCCTGCGGCATCGACGTCGACCAGCGCCTCCTTCGCATTCACCTCGAGTGAAGCCAATTCGACGTTCCAGTGCAGCCTGGACGGTGCGCCGCGCGTCGCGTGCACCTCGCCCCAGGCCTACACCGGGTTTTCGACCGGGTCCCACACTTTCGGTGTCTGGGCCACCGACGCAGCCGGCAACACCGATGCGACAGCAGCGACGCAGACGTGGAGCGTCAGCCCCAGCGACCCGGGCGGCGGCGGGGGCATCGTCCGCGAGTCGGTAAGCCAAGCCACGAACACCGCAGCGGGCACCACGCTCACGATCCCCAAGCCCGCCAACGTCGCCCAGGGAGACCTCCTCGTCAGCTGCCTCTCCCTGAACGGCGGCAGCATCACCACGACAGGTGCCCCGGCCGGGTGGACCCGGCTGGCCGCCGTGACCACCATCGCGAACCCGAAAGTGTACGGCTACTACAAGGTGGCCACTGCGTCCGAGTCGGCGAGCTATTCCTGGACCACGACTTCGACGACAAGCGGAGGGGGTATCGCGAGGTATTCCGGCGCCGCAGGGCTTGACACCGCCGCCACGACCGCGTCCGGCGCGGCAACGTCCTCGGGAACCGTCCCAGCAGTGACGACCACGACCGCGAAAGCAATGCTCGTCGGATGCATGAGCGTCAACTCCGGCTCGGTCAGCCTCACTTCGCCGGCCGGCATGGCCCAGGCAGTCGAGGCCGGCGCACGCCGCTTCGAGGTTGCCGATGGCATTCAGGCGAACGCGGGACCAAGCGGGGCGAAGACGTGGACGTTCAGCGCCGCCCGCGAGTGGGCCGGCTGGCTGGTTGCGCTTCGGCCGAAGACGCCGTAACGCCCCTCGCACCGGCACTCAGCACCAGGAATTCCGGCAAGCTGGCTCCATCGTTTTGAGACCATGGAGCCAGCCTTTGCGGAATCCGGCTCGATCGGAACACCGAAATGGTCTCTCCCCAGAAAGATGCCCGGGCCAGATCCCATCGTCAGGCTAGACGGCTTAGCTTTAACGGGCAATAGGCACCCGTTTGACTTGAAAATCCGCGCATTCCGTGATTTTCATTTCACGACTTCCAGGCTTTGCGCGTTTAGGGAATTTGTCAGTCGGCCGGGGCCACCACGTCCTCCAGAACCGAGCGGTCGAAGAAGCGGACCTCGCCGGTTTCCTGGAAATACACGGGCACCACGGAGGTGCTGGGGTCCTTCGAAGTTTCGTAGATTTCGGACGGGGTCCCGTGCTTGCGGGCAATGGTTCCGACCAGGTCCGTGCCGCGAACCTTGACGGTTCGAAATTTGTAGCTCATTGGGCTCCCTTGGTGATGTGAGACACACCATACTCCTCGCTCCCCCAGAGCGTCATGGAACTACCCGACGCCCCCACTGGTGCACAATGCGTTTATGACCAATGACGCTCTCCGCCCGGTCTACTTCCTTTCGGACAGCACGGGCATCACCGCAGAAACGCTCGGCAACACCCTGCTGACGCAGTTCCCCGAGAACGAATTCGACCGCATCACGATCCCCTTCATCACCACCGTCGACCAGGCGCGGTCCGTCGTCAAAGTGATCGACCACCGTGCCGCCACCGGCCTGCAGCCGATCGTCTTCTCCACCGCCGTCGGCAGCGAAATCCGCCAGACCCTGGGCACCTGCAACGGGATCATTGTGGACCTCATCGGGACCCACGTCGGGCAGTTGGAGCGGGCCCTGGGGACCGCGTCCAGCGGGGAACCGGGCCGGGCCCACGGACTGGGCAACGCGGCCCGCTACCAGTCCCGGATGGCCGCCGTCGAATACGCCATGGAGCACGACGACGGCCAGAGCCTGCGCGCGCTCGAAAAGGCCCAGGTCATCCTGGTGGCCCCGTCCCGGTGCGGCAAAACACCCACCACCATGTACCTGGCGCTGCAGCACGGCATCTTTGCCGCGAACTTCCCGCTGGTGGACGAGGACTTTGACCGGGAAGGACTCCCCAAGCCGCTGCGGCCGTTCATTTCAAAGTGTTTCGGCCTCACCACCAATCCCCTGCGCCTCAGCCAGGTCCGCACCGAACGCCGCCGCGGCTCGCCCTACGCGTCACTGCGCCAGTGCGGCTTCGAACTGCGCAGCGCCGAGCGGCTCTACGTGTCCCACGGAATTCCCTACCTCAATTCGGCCAGCGTCTCCGTTGAGGAAATGGCAGCCACTATCCTGCAAAAGATGAATCTCAAGCACTAAGGGCAGGGGCTTCCCAAGTGTTGCGTGGACCACATCAGGTGGAAACACGGGCGGAGACCTGTCACTGTTGACAGCGATTGCGCCCATCAACCGGCGACCGCCCCGGGCGGGCGGCGATACCGCATGCCATCATCTGCAAAGGAGCAGTAACCATGACGACAGACATCCTGTGGTTCTCAGAACTCGGCCTGAAGGACCTGGACCGGGTGGGCGGCAAGAATGCCTCCCTCGGCGAGATGGTGCAGAACCTGACGTCTGCCGGCGTCCAGGTCCCGGACGGCTTCGCCACCACCGCCGACGCCTACCGCAGCTTCCTGGCGGACTCGGGACTGGACCAGAAGATCGCCGACAGGCTGGTGGGCCTGGACACCGATGACGTGACGGCACTGGCGGCAGCCGGCCAGGAAATCCGCAAGCTCATGCGCGAGACGCCCTTCCTGCCGGACTTCGAAGCGCAGATCCGCACCTCGTACCAGACGCTGGTGGAGAAGCACGGAGGCTCCGAGGACCTCTCTTGGGCAGTCCGCTCCAGCGCGACGGCGGAAGACCTCCCCGATGCCTCCTTCGCCGGCCAGCAGGAAACCTTCCTTAACGTCCGCGGCATCGAGAACATCCTCCAGGCCATCAAGGATGTCTTCGCGTCCCTCTACAACGACCGGGCCATCGCCTACCGGGTGCACCACAAGTTCGAGCACGCCGAAGTGGCGCTCTCGGCGGGCGTCCAGCGCATGGTCCGTTCCGACGTCGGCGCCTCCGGCGTCATGTTCACCATGGACACCGAATCCGGGTTCAAGGACGCCGTCTTTGTCACCTCCTCCTACGGCCTCGGCGAGGCCGTCGTCCAGGGCGCCGTCAACCCGGATGAGTTCTACGTCTACAAGCCCGCCCTGGAGGCGGGCCGCCCGGCCATCCTCAAGCGCGGACTGGGCGAGAAGGCTCTCCAGATGACCTACACCAGCAACCGCGAGGTCGGCCACACCATTGACTTCGTTCCCGTCGAGGCTTCCCTGCGGAACCGCTTCAGCCTTAACGACGACGACGTCGAGCAGCTCGCCCGCCACGCCGTCGCCATCGAGAACCACTACGGACGCCCGATGGACATCGAATGGGGCAAAGACGGGATCGACGGCGGCCTGTACATTCTGCAGGCACGCCCGGAAACCGTGCAGTCCCGCCGGACCTCCGGCAGCCTGAGCCGCTTCCGCCTGAACGAGACGGGCCGGGTGCTGGTCGAGGGCCGCGCCATCGGGCAGCGCATCGGCGCCGGAAGCGTCCGCATCCTCACCGCGATTGACCAGATGGCCGCCTTCAAGACCGGCGATGTCCTCGTCGCGGACATGACCGACCCGGACTGGGAACCGATCATGAAGCGCGCCTCCGCGATCGTGACCAACCGCGGCGGACGCACCTGCCACGCGGCGATCATCGCCCGCGAACTGGGGATTCCCGCCGTCGTCGGCACCGGGGACGCCACGGATGTCCTCTCCGACGGACTCGACGTGACCGTGTCCTGCGCCGACGGCGAGACCGGCGTCATCTACGAAGGCCTGCTGGACTTCGTTGTCGAGGAAACCGAGATCACCCAGCTGCCCGAGGCCCCGGTCAAGGTCATGATGAACGTGGGCACGCCCGAGCAGGCGTTCACATTCGCGCAGCTGCCCAACCACGGCGTGGGCCTGGCCCGGCTGGAATTCATCATCAACCGCCAGATCGGCATCCACCCCAAAGCGCTGCTGAACATGGACGACCAGCCCGCGGACGTTCTGGCGGAAATCCGGGAACGGATCGCCGCCTACGACAGCCCGCGCGACTACTACATCAAGCGCCTGGCCGAGGGCGTGGCGACCATCGCCGCGGCGTTCGCGCCGGAGCCGGTGATTGTCCGGATGTCCGACTTCAAGTCCAACGAGTACGCCAACCTCCTCGGCGGGCCGGCCTACGAGCCGCACGAAGAGAACCCAATGATCGGCTTCCGCGGCGCTTCCCGGTACCTCGAGCCGTCCTTCCGGGACTGCTTCGACCTGGAGTGCGAGGCACTTTCCTTCGTCCGCAACGAGATGGGCCTGACCAACGTCAAGCTGATGATCCCGTTCGTGCGCACCGTGGACGAGGCCAGCGGCGTCATCGACCTGCTCGCCGAGAACGGCCTGCGCCGCGGCGAAAACGGGCTCGAGGTCATCATGATGTGCGAACTTCCGTCCAACGCGCTGCTGGCCGACGAGTTCCTGGACTACTTCGACGGCTTCTCCATCGGTTCCAACGACATGACCCAGCTGACCCTGGGCCTGGACCGCGACTCCGCGATCGTCGCGGCAAGCTTCGATGAGCGGAACCTTGCCGTCAAGAAGCTCCTGAGCATGGCCATCAAGGCCTGCAAGGCGCGCGGCAAGTACGTGGGCATCTGCGGCCAGGGGCCGAGCGACCACCCGGACTTCGCCGAGTGGCTGGTCCAGGAAGGCATCGACTCCGTCTCGCTGAACCCCGACACCGTGGTGGACACCTGGCTCCTGCTGTCCGGAGCCGCCGCTGCCGCCCCGGTGAACTGAATCCGTCGACTGACAGTCAGCCGACACCGTGAACTGAGTTCACGTCGACAGGGATACCCCGGTCCTCGGACCGGGGTATCCCTGTTTGACGGCCACCGTGGCCCAGGCATTCGTTGGACACCTGCATGGGTTGGACGCCTGCACAAGGCGGAGTTGTTGCAGCCGTCAGTTGTTCCATTGAGGAGCCGCCGCCCCACAGGGTTAGCTGAATCCCATCAGCGTTCCGCACCATGACGATCAGGACACATCGTGACTTTGCAGCAGGACCGGGCCGACGGCGCCCCCGGACTTTTGACCGCCCGACGAGTCGGCACCCCGGTTGAGGAGCTGCCCGTCGATGACCTGTGCACGGAGGACTGCCATTTTTGTTGGGGCCCCGAAACAGACTGATCCCGTCCGGGCAGCCGGCCTCCCCGCCGCAGGTTTTTCCCAGCCCGGCCGGTAGAATCGTGGGACAGCCCGCAGGCAATACCGCCCGCGGGAGCAACCATTGGCCGCTGGGGAAGGGAGTGTTCCGTGCGCACAGCCGCCAGAGCCCCGTTCCACGCCCTGCGTTCGGCCATGGTGGCACTCACGGTCCTGTCCCTGGCCGCCGGAGCGCACACGCTGGCCGGTGGCCGACTCCCCTCCCCCGGCATCCTGCTGGCCCTGTTGGCCCTGACCGCACTGGCTTCCACCACCGCCACCCGGCTGAAGCTCAACTTTCCTGCCATGGCCGGACTGCTGGGCGCCGGGCAACTGGTGCTGCACAAGGCGTTCACCGCCTTCAGCGTCCCGGCGCCTGGAACCTCGTCAGAACCGGCAGGCCACGCAGCGCCGCACCACCTCGGACCGGTTCCCCTGCCTGTCAGTGGTGACGGCCAGTTCGCGGCGTCCGTGCCGGACTCACAATTCGCCCTCCTTTCGCTGCTGATGCTCGCCGGCCACGCACTGGCAACGCTCCTCTGCGCTGTTCTCCTCGCCAGGGGCGAGGCGGCCCTGTGGTCCCTCGCGGCCTGGCTCCGCCCGCTGCTCGGGCTCCCGGTCCCGGTAGCGCCCGCAGCCGTGCCGGCGCCGCCGGCGGTCGTCGGCTGGCCGGCGGAGTCCGCGCCGCTGCCGTGGCGGAACCTCCGGCGCAATTGCCGCCGCGGGCCGCCCGCCGCCGTCGTATTTTCCTGACCTAAACCCGGCCGCGGCCGCACCCGCTGGAAGACACCGGGCCCCTGATAGCGGGCCCGGATCACCGGCATCGCCGCCGCGCCCTCCCCATTTTTTGCGTTGCCCCCGGGCAGCGCACGCCTGAAAGGCAACCCCTGTGAAGACTTCCTCCCTGCGCCGTACCCTCACTGCCACTGCTGTAGCCGGCGGAACCGCTGCCCTGATGCTCGCCGGTATTTCGGGCGCCTCGGCGCACGTCGGCGTCACTCCGGATAAGACCACCGCGAACTCCTACGCCCTGCTGACCTTCGGAATCCCGCACGGCTGCGAGGAGTCCGGCACCACGAAGGTGACCATCACCCTGCCCGCCGAACTCAACGATGCGCAGCCTACGGTCAACCCGAACTGGACAGCCGAGAAGGTCACGGAACAGCTGGCCGAACCGAAGAAGCTCGCGGACGGCACCTCCATCACCAAGCGGACCAGCCAGATCGTCTACACCGCCAGGGCACCGCTGGATCCTTCCCTCCGCGATGCCCTGGTGCTCTCCGTCAAGCTGCCCGATGTTGCGGGGAAGACCCTGTACTTCCCGACGCTGCAGAACTGTGAGGTCGGCCAGACCGACTGGTCCCAGCTCCCCGCCGAGGGGCAGGATCCGCACTCACTCAAGGCACCGGCACCGTCGGTGACGGTCACGGCTGCCGCTGCGGCTGACGGGCACGCGGCCCATGCCGACAGCACGTCGGACACCAACCCGGAGACCGTCCAGGCCGCGGCTGTGAATGACGACGGCGCCCAGGCCCGGAGCTGGGCCGGGCTGGTGGCCGGGGTGGGCGGACTCGCCCTCGGCGGCCTCGCCCTGGTCCGCAGCCGGAGCAACAAGTCGGTCCCCGTCGGGGCCTCGGCACCCGGCTCCCCAAAGGAGTAATTGACCCCGATTGATGCCCGGAAATCACAATCCGGGCATCAATCGGGCGCGGCCGTCATGGCATCGTTGACTCAAGCCACGTCGGGCACGAAGGTGGTGCCATGACGGCTCAGCGAATCACCAACAGACTGGCATTTACGACGGCGGCAGCCGCGGCAGTGCTTTTCCTCGCCGGCTGCGGCGCCGGCACCCCGCAGTCCCAAGCCTCCAGCACTCCGGCGGCTCCCCCCACCAGTTCCGAGAGCCAGCCCGCCTCCTCCGGCGCGGCCGCCGCCGATTCCGGCGCCTCGACTCCCACGCAGGCGGTGCCAGCACCCGCCGGACCTGCACTCTGCAAGGCCGCAGGGCTGACGGCCACGACCGATTCCACCGGCGGAGGCGCGGCCGGCAGCGTCTACATGCAGTTGCTCCTGACGAACACCGGCTCCGAACCCTGCCTGCTGTTTGGCTTTGCCGGCGTCTCCCTCACCGCCGGGCCCGATGGAGCCCCGATCGGCGCCGCAGCGGCCCGGGACACCACCCCTCCCACCGAGGTTCTGCTCGAACCGGGCCAGGCCGGCGCCGCCACGCTGCGCTACACCCAGGCCCGCAACTACCCGGACTGCACAGTCGTTGCGGCGGCCGGCTTCCGTGTTTACCCGCCCGAGGACACCGCCTCGCTGTTCGTCGCCCAGCCCCGGGACGCCTGCAGTAACGCCAGCATCAACCTGCTCACGGTCGGCGCTTTCCAGGCCCAGTAGGTTTTCTTCCGCCGAGGTGGGGCTGCCCATGCCCGTCCGGGTCATGGGCAGCCCCACCTCGCGCGGGTGGACGCCACGGTTGGTGATGCGGCCCGGGCTGCGGCCCGCCATTTCCTGTCGTTGCCTTAGGGCATGATGGAGGAATGAAGGGGCAGGAGCACGCCGGAAGCACAATCGAGGCAGACGCCATGGACCGGTTCAGCCGGCCGACCCGGGACTGGTTCCTGGGTGCCTTCACTGAGCCCACCCCGGCCCAGAATGGCGCCTGGAACGCAATCTCCTCCGGCGCGCACGCTCTCGTGGTCGCGCCAACCGGTTCCGGAAAGACCCTCGCGGCCTTCCTCTGGGCGCTCGACCGGCTGCTCGCCTCAGCCCCCGCCGAGCCCGAGTCGCTGCCCGGCCTGGACACCGCGAAAGGAACCC
The DNA here is from genome assembly GCF_056395325.1 of Arthrobacter sp. 10L424. Classification (NCBI taxonomy): domain Bacteria; kingdom Bacillati; phylum Actinomycetota; class Actinomycetes; order Micrococcales; family Micrococcaceae; genus Arthrobacter; species Arthrobacter sp. 10L424. The sequence continues at coordinate 24,639 of NZ_JBFTJH010000015.1, forward strand.
GGAGGAAGGCGCCCAAACGCAAAACCCGGGTCCTCTACATTTCGCCGCTCAAGGCGCTCGGAGTCGACGTCGAACGCAACCTCCGCGCCCCGCTGATCGGGATCACCCAGACCGCCAAACGCCTCGGCCTGCCCGCGCCGCTGATCACCGTCGGCGTCCGTTCCGGCGACACCCCGGCGTCGGACCGCCGCTCGCTGCTGAGCAACCCGCCGGACATCCTGATCACCACCCCCGAATCGCTGTTCCTCATGCTCACGTCCAAGGCGCGGGAGACGCTGAGCGAGGTGGACACCATCATCGTCGACGAGGTCCACGCCGTCGCCGGCACCAAGCGTGGCGCGCATCTGGCCGTGTCGCTGGAACGCCTCGACGCCCTGCTGCCCAAACCGGCCCAGCGGATCGGGCTCTCGGCCACCGTGGAGCCCAAGGAGCTTGTGGCGCAGTTCCTCGCCGGCTCCGCGCCGGTGGAGATCGTGGCCCCGCCGTCGAAGAAGAACTGGGACCTGACGGTCTCGGTGCCGGTGGAGGACATGTCCGATCTGCAGGGTGCGGCCGGCGCGTTCGACTCCGGACCGGCCTCGGGGCTGCAGCCGCAGGCTTCCATCTGGCCGCACGTGGAGGAGAAGATCGTGGACCTGGTGCTGGCCAACCAGTCCACCATTGTGTTCGCCAATTCCCGCCGGCTCGCCGAACGGCTGACCGCCCGGCTCAACGAGATCTACGCCGAGCGCCAGCTCATGGCCGCCGGCGGCGGCTGGGCCGAGTTTGGTGCCGGGGCGCCGGACTTCGAAGCCGTCCCGGCGGGAGCGCCGGCCGACGGAGCTGCAGGGGCGCCAGGGCAGGCAGCCCCGACGTCGACGGCGACCCCGGCCCACATGATGGCGCAGGCCGGCAGCACCGCCGGCGCGGATCCTGTCCTGGCGCGCGCCCACCACGGCTCGGTCTCCAAGGACCAGCGCGCCCTGATCGAGGACGACCTGAAATCCGGCCGGCTGCGCTGCGTCGTGGCCACATCCTCCCTGGAACTCGGCATCGACATGGGCGCCGTGGACCTCGTAGTGCAAGTGGAATCCCCTCCGTCCGTGGCCAGCGGGCTGCAGCGGGTGGGCCGCGCCGGCCACCAGGTCGGGGAGGTCTCCCAGGGCGTACTGTTCCCCAAGCACCGCGCGGATCTGGTGCACACCACCATCACGGTGGAACGGATGCTCGCCGGCAAGATCGAACGGCTCTTCGTCCCCGCGAACCCGCTGGACATCCTGGCCCAGCAGACCGTCGCGGCCACGGCGCTGGGTTCCATCGATGTGGAGGACTGGTTCGCCACCGTGCGGCGGTCGGCGCCGTTCGCGTCGCTCCCCCGCTCCGCCTTCGAAGCAACGCTGGACCTGCTCGCCGGCCGGTACCCGTCAGACGAATTCGCGGAACTGCGGCCCCGCATCATCTGGGACCGGAACGCCGGGACCATCGAGGGACGCCCCGGCGCGCAGCGGCTGGCCGTCACCTCTGGCGGCACCATCCCGGACCGCGGGCTCTTCGGCGTCTACATCATTGGCACCGAGGCCGAAGGGACCGGTTCCTCCGGAGCCGGGGGCCCCGCCGGCGATGGCAGGGCCGCCAGCCCGGCCGCGGCCGCGGCCAAGGGCGGCCGCAGGGTCGGCGAACTCGACGAGGAAATGGTCTACGAATCCCGGGTCGGTGACGTCTTCGCCCTGGGTGCCACCAGCTGGAAGATCGAGGACATCACCCACGACCGGGTCCTGGTCTCCCCCGCCTTCGGCCAGCCCGGGAAACTCCCGTTCTGGAAGGGCGACTCCCTCGGCCGGCCGGTGGACCTGGGCCGCGCCCTGGGCGCGTTCGTGCGCGAACTGTCCGCGTCCGACGTCGGGCCGGCCACCGAACGCTGCAAGGCCAGCGGCCTGGACGATTTCGCCGCCAACAACCTGATCCAGTACCTCGGCGAGCAGAAGCTGGCCACCGAGGTGGTCCCCAGCGACACCACCCTGGTGGTGGAGCGCTTCCACGACGAGCTCGGCGACTGGCGGGTGGTGCTGCACAGCCCCTTCGGCATGCCGGTCCACGCACCGTGGGCCCTCGCCGTCGGGCAGCGGCTGCACCAGCGCTATGGCATGGACGGCTCCGCGATGGCCGCCGACGACGGCATCGTGCTGCGGGTGCCCATGATGGAGGACGAGCCGCCCGGCGCCGAGCTGTTCCTCTTCGACCCGGAGGAACTCGAGCAGATCGTGACGGCGGAGGTCGGCGGCAGCGCCCTCTTCGCCTCCCGTTTCCGCGAGTGCGCCGCCCGCGCCCTGCTCCTGCCCCGGCAGAACCCCGGCAAACGGCAGCCCCTGTGGCAGCAGCGCCAGCGTTCGGCCCAGCTGCTGGATGTTGCCCGGAAGTACCCCACGTTCCCGATCGTCCTCGAGACGGTCCGCGAGTGCCTGCAGGACGTGTACGACCTTCCGGCGCTGAAGGACATCGCGGCGTCGATCGAGCGCCGCGAGCTGCGGATCGTGCAGACCACCACCCAGCAGCCCTCACCGTTCGCCAAGTCCCTGCTGTTCGGCTACGTCGCGCAGTTCCTCTACGAGGGCGATTCCCCGCTGGCCGAGCGCCGGGCCGCGGCGCTGGCGCTGGATTCGACCCTGCTCAATGAGCTCCTGGGGAGGGTGGAGCTGCGCGAGCTGCTCGATGCCAAGGTCATTGACGCGACCGAGCGGGAGCTGCAGCGTCTCGCGCCGGACCGGAAGGTCCGGGGGCTGGAAGGGGTCGCGGACCTGCTCCGGCTGCTGGGCCCGCTGACCCCGGAGGAAGTCGCCGCGCGGCTCGGACCGGCGGTTGAGGCTGCGCTGGCCGCCGGGCCTGCTCCGGAAACTGAGCCTGGCGTTGACGCCGGGCCCGCCGAGGTTCCGGACGTCCAGGCTCGGGAGGTCGAGGCCCCCGTCGCCGACGCCGCCGCGCACCTCGTGGCGCTCCAGCGCGCCAACCGCGCCATCAAGGTCAACGTCGGCGGCGCCGAACGCTATGCCGCAGTGGAGGACGCCGCCCGCCTGCGCGACGCCCTCGGCGTCCCGCTGCCGATGGGTGTGCCGCTGGCCTTCATCGAGCCGGTCGCTGATCCGTTGGGCGACCTCGTCTCGCGCTACGCCCGCACCCACGGGCCCTTCACTTCCGCCGAGGCGGCCGCCCGGCTGGGACTCGGCGTCGCCGTCGTCGGCACCGCGCTGAAGCGGCTCGCCGCGGACGGTCGCGTCGTGGAAGGCGAGTTCCGTCCGCACGCCTCGCCCCCGCCCGCGCCGGTGCCCGACGCCGGGGCCGACGACGGCGATGCGGACTCCGAGACGCAGCCCGCCCCCGCGGCCCCGTCGCTGGCCGGCGTCAGCGAATGGTGCGACGCGGAAGTCCTGCGCAAGCTCCGCCGCCGCTCGCTGGCCGCGCTGCGGGCCGAGGTCGAGCCCGTGGACGCCGCTGCGTACGGACGTTTCCTGCCGGCCTGGCAAAACGTCCGTGTCCCGGGCAAGCGCGGGCAGTCGGCGCTGCGCGGACTGGACGGGATCATCACCGCCGTCGACCAGCTCTCCGGCGTGCCCATTCCGGCTTCCGCCTGGGAACCACTGATCCTCGCCGGCCGGGTATCGGACTACCAGCCCGCCATGCTCGATGAACTCATGGCAGCCGGCGAAGTGCTCTGGTCCGGCGCGGGCGCACTCCCCGGCAACGACGGCTGGGTCAGCCTGCATCTGGCCGATTCCGCCGAGCTCACGCTGAACCCGGCCATCGACTTCGAACCGGGCGACGCGCAGCAGCGGCTGCTGGACCACCTGCGCAACAACGGCGGCGGCTACTTCTTCCGGCAGCTGACCGAGGTCGCCGGGGGCATGGACGCGGTGCTCAGCGACCAGGACGTCGTCTCCGCGCTCTGGGACCTCGCCTGGGCGGGGCGGATCACCGGCGACACCTTCGCCCCGGTCCGGGCGATGATTGCCGGCGGCCACACGGCGCACCGGCAGGTTGCCCGCGCGCCGCGGGCCCGGGCTCCCCGGATGAGCCGGCTGGGACGCGCCCACGGGACCGGATTGCTCGGGTCCCCCGGGCTGACCGGAGGGCGGTACGGTTCCGTGACCGGCACGGCACCCACTCCCCCGCTGGCCGCGGGCCGCTGGTCCGCTCTGCCCGCGCCCGAGCTGGATGCCACCATCCACGCCCGGGCCACCGCGGAACTCCTGCTGGACCGGTACGGCGTGGTCACCCGCGGCTCGGTCATGGCCGAGAACATCCTGGGCGGATTCGGCCTCATGTACAAGGTCCTGGCCCGGCTGGAGGAAGCCGGCCGGTGCCGCCGCGGCTACTTCATCGAGCACCTTGGGGCGGCCCAGTTCGCCGTGCCTGCCACCGTGGACCGGCTGCGCTCCTACGCCGAGGACACCCAGCTGCACAGGCCCGAGCCGGCGGCCCTGGCCCTGGCCGCGACGGACCCCGCCAACCCCTACGGCGCCGCCCTGCCCTGGCCTGCGCTTAACGTCGAGGCGGGAACCGGCCACCGTCCCGGCCGGAAGGCGGGCGCCCTGGTGGTGCTGGTCGACGGCGCCCTGGTCCTCTACGTGGAGCGCGGCGGCAAGACCCTGCTGGCGTTCAGCGAGGACACGTCGGTCCTGGCCGCGGCCGGCGCGGCCCTGGTGGGTGTGGTCACCCGGGGCGCGGTGGACAAGCTGATCATGGAAAAGGTCAACGGCCACGGCATCCTGGACACACCCGTCGCCGCCGCCCTGGCCCATGCCGGCGCCTACTCCACCCCGAAGGGGCTGAGGATCCGTGCCTGAGGGCGATTCGGTCTTCCGCGCGGCCGCCCAGCTGCATGCCGCGCTGGCGGGCCAGCAGCTGATCTCGTCCGATTTCCGCGTGCCGCGGTTCGCCACCCTCAAACTGGGCGGCTGGACCGTGACCGAGGTGGTCCCGCGCGGCAAACACCTGCTGATGCGGGTCGAGGGCCCGGTACGGGAACGTGGTGGCAGCCCGGCGGAACCGGACCGGCTGACGATCCATTCCCACCTCAAGATGGAGGGAACCTGGCAGGTGTACCCTCCGGGTGGCCGCTGGCGGAAGCCGGGCTTCACCGCCCGGTGCGTGCTGCGCACCGCCGCGGCAGACGCCGTCGGATTCTCGCTCGGCATCCTGGAAGTGGTCCGCACCTCCGAGGAAGACTCCATCGTCGGCCACCTTGGCCCGGATCTGCTCGGCCCGGACTGGGACGTGGCCGAGGCGGAGCGGCGGATCCGCGCCGCACCGGACGTCCCGATCGGCGTCGCGCTGCTGGACCAGCGGAACCTCGCGGGGATCGGCAACATCTACCGCTGCGAAGCCTGTTTCCTCTCCGGGGTGCACCCGGCGGCGCCCGTCTCGGCTGTGCCGGACGTGGCGGCGATGATCACCGATGCCAAGCTCCTGTTGGAGGCCAACCTGGGGCCAGGCCGCCGGACCACGGTCCTGAACCCGCGCGGGGTTGCCGTGGGGCGGAGCTCCGGGCTGCCCGGCTACTGGGTCTACCGGCGCGAACACCAGCCCTGCCTGAAGTGCCGGACCCCGGTGCGGCGCGGGGTCCTCGCCAAGGGCACCGGTACGGAGGAACGGGACATCTACTATTGCCCTGCGTGCCAGCCGGCGCCGGGCACCGGCTAGCTAAATGCTGTTCAGGGTGTTGCGACGGCGGGATCTGTTGCCGCTGCCGGGAGCGTGGAGTCCTTCAGCTCCGGCACGGTGAACCGCGGCAGCAGGAGCTGCACCAGCGGGCCGATCGCCAGGGCGTACAGCACCGTCCCGATGCCCACGGATCCGCCAAGAAGCCAGCCTGCCGCGAGCACCACGATCTCAATGCCCGTGCGGGACGTCCGCACGGACCAGCCCGTGCGCCGCGCGAGTCCGGTCATGAGACCGTCCCGTGCCCCAGGTCCCAGCCGGGCGCCGATGTAGCAGGCGGAGGCGATCCCGTTGAGCAGGATGGCGCCCGCGAGCATCCCGGCCTGCCCGCCGAGGTGGGAAAACTCGGGAATCAGGGCCAGTCCGACGTCGGCGAAGACGCCCACCAGTACGGCGTTGCACAGGGTGCCGATGCCCGGCCGCTGCCGCAGCGGAATCCACAGGAGCAGCACGAGGAAGCTGACGATCACCACCACCGTGCCAATGCTCAGCCCTGTCTTGACCGCGAGACCCTGGTGGAAGACGTCCCAGGGATCCAGTCCGAGGCCGGCGCGGATGAACATGGCCAGGGAGATGCCGTACATGGCGAGGCCGATAAGGAGCTGGGAGAGTCTGCGGGTCATCATGGATCCCATCCTGCCGGACAACTGGCCTTGCATTCCATAGCCAGTTTGAAATACTGGCTCTATGTCCGGATCCCTGAATCCCAGTTCGTTGGCCCGATTGCTCGGCGAGTGGAACTTCGGCGCGGCACCCGCCTACCGGGAGCTCGCCGACGTCGTCCGCCTCCTGGTGCTGGACGGCCGCGTGCCCCTCGACGTCGCGCTGCCCAGCGAACGTGCCCTCGCCGCGACCCTCGGCATCAGCCGGACCACGGTCACGGCGGCGTACTCATTGCTGCGCGAGCAGGGCTTCCTCAGCAGCGGCCAAGGCAGCCGCGGCCGGACCTGCATCCCGCAGGCCAGTCCACGTGGCACCGGCAATGGCGGGGCGAACCTCAGCGGCGCCCCGGGCCTGGCCGTTCCGGACGGAATCCTCGACCTCGCCTATGCCTCGCTGCCGGCCAGCGGCGAGGTGGTGCACCGGGCGTTCGCCTCCGCCCTGACCGAGCTGCCCGCGCTGCTGCCCGGGTTCGGCTACGACGCCCTCGGCGTGAACCCGTTGCGGGAAGCCATCGCCAGGCACTACGCGGCGGCCGGCGTGCCCACCACGGCGGAGCAGATTCTGGTGACATCCGGCGCGCAGCACGCGCTGAACGTCGTGCTCCGCGCCCTGGCCGGCCGGGCCGACAAGGTCCTTGTGGAGGATCCCAGCTACCCGAACGCGATCGACGCCATCCGGGCCGCGGGCTGCCGGCTGGTGCCGGTGGCCATGCCGGCCGCCCATGCCGCCGCCCCGTCCGCCGCGCCTTCCGGCCGCCCGGGCTGGGACCTGGCGGCGATCGAGACCGCGTTGACGCAGCAGCGGCCCGCCATGGCCTACGTGGTCCCGGACTTCCACAATCCCACCGGGCGGCTGATGTCCGATGCCCAGCGCCGCCGGCTGGTCCGCGCCGCCGCGGCAGCGGGGACAGTTCTCGTCGTCGACGAGACACTCCGGGAGCTGAACCTCGACGGCGCCGCCTCAACGCCGCTGGCCGCCTTCAGCCCCGCCGTGGTCTCCATCGGCTCCCTCAGCAAGTCGCACTGGGCAGGATTGCGGACCGGCTGGATCCGGGCCGATGAATCCCTGATCCAGCGGTTCGCCGCCGCCCGCACCACCATGGACCTCGGCGGCCCCGTGGTGGAACAGCTCGCGGCGGCCCACCTCGTCAACGCGCTCTCCGAACCCCTTCCGGCCCGGCTGGCCACCTTGCGGGACAACCGTGACACCCTGCTGGAGCTCATCGCCGGACACCTGCCGGACTGGCAGAGCGAACGGCCCGACGGCGGCCTGTCGGTTTGGTGCCGCCTGCCCGCCCCCATCAGCACCGCGCTGGCCGTGGTGGCCCCGGACTACGGCATCCGGCTCGCGGCCGGGCCCCGCTTCGGCACGGGCGGCGCCTTCGAGCACTACCTGCGCGTGCCGTTCACCCTGCCCCCGGAGCAGCTGGAAACCGCCGTGCTGGCGCTGCGTGCTGCCCAGGACAAGCTGGCGACTTCCCCGCAGCTACGACGGAACGTCCCTGTCCCGCCGGACGCGGCCATCGCCTGAGCCTGCACCGGCCTTCCGGCGCTACCCGGGAAGGGGCGTGGCGACGCGGCTCCTCGCCCACGATGCGCGACGTTTCTGACGCTGCGATATTCCAGCGTCGCCGGGGATTCCGCGCATCGGCGGGTTTCTGGAATGTCGCCAGGGGTTCCGGGCCGCCGCGCTGGCCGCGAGATGCCAACCGGCTAGGCATAGACCTTCTCGAGGAAGCCGCCCCAGGCCTTCGCCGTGGTTTCGGAATCCCCGCTGCCGCTGAAGTCGTGGACCGTCATGCCGACCGTGGCGCCGAAGGCATTGCGGCCGAAGAACCGGTACAGAGTGTCCGCGGTGCGCAGGCCAAGGAAGTTCTCGTTGGCGAAGTCCACCTCACCTGAGAGCTTCCCGACGCCGTCGAGCTCCAGCTCCACGGCACGGCCGGCCGCCGCCCCCTCAACGCCCAGGGCCTTCTTGAGCCGGACAAAGCCGTCCGGGGCCGCCGAGGCCGAAGGTGCCTGGACGTCGGTGAAGACCACCGGCCTGCCGTCGAAGTACTGCAGGTACTGGCCGAGGGTGTGCAGGTAGAACTCCGTGTGCTTGCTGGCGCCGTCGTACTGCTGGTCCCAGTCCTCGGCGAAGATGCCGCTGTGGACGTAGTGCAGCCGGGCGCGGCCGCCGTCGAGCGGTTCCAGGACGTGCTCCAACTGGTTGAACCAGCCGTCCGGGCCGTCCATCCGGGACACCAAATGGGCCGGGTACTCTTCCACCGTGCGCACGGCCGGCCACCCGTCCGTGGGGAACATCCACGCCGGCGTGCCGGCGGTGACAGCTTCCCAGACCCGCTCGGGGGTGCCGGGCAGTTCCGTGTCCACGATGATGTCGAAGTTCCGTTTGTCAGTCATTGTCCTGCTCCTTAGCTGATGGGTTCTTGGGTGATGTCTTGAGCGAAGGGTGAAGCGCGACGACGAGGCGGTGCTTGCGCCCCGCGGCACCGCCCGCCCCCTGGGCCGCCGGTCCGCCGTCGTGATACTTGTCCACGAGCCTGGTCACGGCGACGCCGAGTTCCTCGGCGAAGGCGGCCCGGTCCGCGGCCGTGCGGAAGGTGATCTCGCCGTCGATGGCGAAGGTGGCCAGCGGCTGCTTTGCTGCGGCGGCTCCGGCGATCAGCCGGCCCGTCTCCTGGACCATGCGGCTGGCCAGGGCCAGCAGCCAGAAGGCCGAAAAGCGGTCCGAGAACCGGTGCGGGTCCGGGGCCACCGACGCCAGCGCCGCAGGGGAAATGAGGTAGGAGGCTGCGCTCGCCCGGAGGATGCGTTCCGTGACGTTGCCCCTCCGGCGCTCCTCCACCAGTTCCACCAGCCCGTGCCGTTCCAGGGCCTTGAGGTGGTAGTTCACCTTCTGCCGCGGCAGGCCGACCCTGGCGGCCAGCTGCGTGGCCGAGCCAGGCTCGGCGAGCTCCATCAGGATGCGGGTCCGGATCGGGTCCAGGGACGCCTCCGCAGCGGCCGGGTCTTCGATCACTTCGATGTCCAACATGCCACCATTCTGGCCACCGACAGTTTTATTTGTCAAGAACTTTTTTACCGTCGGTGGGAGCTTGTCTGCACCGAGGTCGCCGCTGGCCCCACCCACGCGGGCGCAACCGGGCGGCAAAGTAGAATGGACCGGTGATGCAATCCCCCCTGCCCGTGCGCGACGGCGTCAACGCGACCCGCCTCCGCCTCCCGGACGAGGGGCCATGGGACACCGCCATGGACTACATGATGCACCGCTGGGGCCACATCGACCCGCAGGGCATCGAGGACCGCTTCGACGCCGGCGAGATCGTGGGCGAGGCCGGCATCCCGCTCAGCCGCGCCACCCCGCTGCGGAACCACACCTTTATCTGGTACTACCGCACCCTGCCGCCGGAGCAACGGATCCCGGTCGAGCTGGCCATCCTGCACCAGGACGAACACCTCCTCGTCGTGGACAAGCCGCACTTCCTCCCCACCACGCCCGGCGGCACCTACATCCAGGAATCCGCTCTGGTCCGGCTCCGGAACCAGCTGAACCTCCCGGACCTCATTCCCATGCACCGGCTGGACCGCATGACCGCCGGAATCCTGCTGCTCTCCACGAATCCCGAAACGCGGGGCAAGTACCAGGTGCTCTTCGAGAAGCGCCAGGTCCAGAAGGAGTACGAGTGCGTGTCCGCCGCGGAGCCCGCGCCCGGGCACGCCGCCGTCGACTTCCCCGCAGTGGTCCGGAACCGGATGACCAAGTCCCGCAGCTACCTGCTGGCCGAGGTGATCGACGGCGAACCCAACGCCGAGACCCGGATCGAACGGCTGCGGACCTTCGCCGGCCCCACCCCGGCTACCCCCGGTGCCGGCATCCCCAGCAACGCGTCCGACGGCGCCGCCCCGCGCCGTGCGCTGTACCGGCTGGAGCCGCACTCGGGCAAGACGCATCAGCTCCGGGTGCACATGGCCTCGCTGGGACTGGGGATCGTCAACGACGCCTTCTACCCGGAGCTGCTGGACAAGGCGCCGGACGATTACTCGAAGCCGCTCCAGCTCCTGGCCCGCGGGATCCGGTTCGTGGACCCCATCACCGGCAACCCGGTGGAGTACCGCAGCGGGCTGGAGCTCACCGAGGCCCGCCAAGCCACATGATGAGGCCCGCAGCCGGCCCTCCCATAAAGCCGCGCAAGCCCGCACCCGTCATGGACCGGCGTCCGGCCGGAAGTGCGGTACCTTGTGCCCATGGACTTCGGCAACGCTGACAGCTGGGGGGACGCGATCTATTTCTGGATCATCCCGGTGGTCATGGGCGATGCCATTTTCCCGCCGCTTCCGTCCGAAATGGTGGTCATCACCGGGGGCGCCCTGTCCGCCGTCGGCCGCGCCAATGTGTTCCTGGTGGTGCTCCTCGCCGCGGTGGCGTCCTGGTTCGGCGACATCCTGGTGTTCCAGCTCTTCAAACGGCGCCTGAGCCATGTGCTGGACCGCTGGCGGTGGGGCCGGGCCTTCCACCAGTCCGTGCACACAGCGATCGGGAAGGCCGGCCGGTCCACCACCTACGGGGCCATCATCGGCATCCGGTTCATCCCCGGCGGGCGCCTGGCGACCACGGCCGCCGCCGGCATCGCCAACGTTTCCACCCGCGGCTTCAGCCTCTGCGCAGCACTCGGCGGCCTCCTCTGGGCCATCTGGTCCGTCGGCCTCGGCTATGCCACCGGCGCCGCCACCGGACTGCCGTTCTGGGCGAGCTCACTGATCGGGGTCGGCGTCGGGATGCTGGTCGGCGCCGTCGTGGGGGTGATTGTCACGCGCAAGCGCGGCAACCGTTCCCCGGTGGTGGACGGGCCCGAGGAGGAACTGGACTTCTGAGCCCGACGCCCGGCCCCTGCCTACACGGGCGCCCAGCGGCCGCGGTTGCGGCGGAGCACCATGAGGTTTCCGGTCACCGCAACGCGCTCGACGGCGTCGCGCATCATCGCTGCCGACTCCAGCGCCTGGCTGTTCTCGCCGCTGTAGGAGGTGGGCTCGACCAGGAAGCGCAGGTTCAGCTGAGGAACGCCTCCGGCGAGGTCGAGCTGGTTCGCCTCAACGTGGTGCCGCGTCTCCAGCGCTTCGACAGCCGCAGCCATCACGGCCTCCGGCGGGTTGCCCGGCTTGAGCCCGGTGATCTTCAGTCTGGTCTGGAACGACGGCATGCCCCAACCCTATCGGGACCTTACGGCGGACCCCCAGCCGGTGTCAGCCGGTGTTGCGGAGGCCGGCCGCCACGCCGTTGACCGTGATGAGCATGGCGCGCTGGAGGCGTTCGTCGATCTCGCCGTTGGGCATGCTCTCCCCCGCGGCCTGGGAACGCACGCGGCGCAGCAGCTCCACCTGCAGGTAGCTGATCGGGTCGAGGTACTGGTCCCGGATCTCCAGTGAACGCTTCAGCGTGGGCTGCGCGTCCAGCAGCAGGTCCTCGCCGGTCAGGTTCTGGATCTCGGTGACGGTGAGCTCGTACTCGGCCCGGATGGCACGAAAGAGATGGTGCAGCTCCTCCGGCACCAAGGTCGAGACGTAGTAACCGGCAATGTCCATGTCCGTCTTCGCCAGGGTCATTTCCACATTGGAGAGCACCGAGCGGAAGAAATGCCAGCCGTCCATCATTTCCACCAGCTGGGCCGAGTGGCCGGCTTCGCGGGCGGCCTTGAGCCCGGAGCCGACGCCGAACCAGCCCGGGACGATCTGCCGTGACTGCGTCCAGCCGAACACCCACGGGATGGCCCGCAGGCCTTCGAGCCCCGCGCCGGAATCGGGCCGCTTCGAGGGCCGGGAACCGATATTGAGGGACCCCAACTGCTCCACCGGGGTGGACGCCATGAAGTAGGCCGGCAGGTCCGGGTCATCGATCAGGGTCCGGTACCGGGCGAAGGCGGCGTCGGAAATGGTCTCCATGACGTGGCCGTAGCGTTCGCGCTGGTCCTCCGAGGTACGCGGCGTGCGGTGCAGCGCGGATCCCTGCATGACCGCCGCGAGTGAGAGCTCCAGGTTCTCGCGGGCGAGCTCGGGCAGCGAGTACTTGTCCGAGATGACCTCACCCTGTTCGGTGAACTTGATCTCGCCTTCCAGCACCCCGTTGGGCTGGGCCATGATCGCGTCGTACGTCGGCCCGCCGCCGCGGCCCACAGACCCGCCGCGGCCGTGGAACAACCGCACCCGGACGCCGTGCTTCGCCGCGACGTCGCGCAGCTTGCGCTGCGTCTTGTGGATCTCCCACTGGCTGGTCATCACCCCGGATTCCTTGTTGGAGTCCGAGTATCCAAGCATGATTTCCTGCACGTCCCCGCGCAGCCGCACCAGTTCGCGGTAGGAGGAGTCGGAGAGCAGCGCGTCCACGATCTCGGCCGACGCACGCAGTTCCTCCACAGTTTCCAGGAGCGGTGCGAAGCCGATCCTGGCGTACGGGGCCTCGCCGAAGAGGCTGACCAGCCCGGCCTCGCGGGCCAGCACCGCCGCGGCCAGGACGTCGTCCGCGCCGCGGGTCATGGAGATGATGTAGGTCTCGATCACGTCCGGGCCGTAGGTGCGCAGGGCGCGGCGGATCTCGCGGAAGACGTCGTACGTGCCGTCGGCCACGCCGTCGAGCTTGATCGGATGGCCGGACAGCGGACGGCGGGACGCGAGCTCGGAACCCAGCACCTCGAGCCGTTCGGAGCGGCTGAGTTCCGCGTACCGGACGCCGGGCCCGCCGAGGCGGTCCATCAGCTGCCCGACGGCGTCGTGGTGGTGGTCTGCATGTTCGCGGATGTCGAGGGTTGCCAGATGCAAGCCAAATGAGGCGATGGCGCGGCGGACCCGGGCCAGGGCGCCGTCGGCGGCGAGTGCGGCGTGGTGGTTGCGGAGCGAGCGCTCCAGCAGGCCCAGCTCGGCGAGGAGCTCCGCGGTGGCGGTGTAGTCGCGGCCGGGCTCGTGCGCCGATCCGGCCGCAACGCGCCGGGCGGTGTTGAGCAGCTTGGCCTTGATGCAGGTGAGTTTGAGCCGGTACGGCTCCTGGGCGTTCAGTTCGAGGACCCTGCGGTCCAGGCCGGGCAGGTTCCCGAGGTCGACGTCGATCGAGTCCAGCAGCTCCTGGTCCGCCCCGGCGAGCGCGGTCGAGTTGGACAGGATGGAGATCAGCCCGTCGATCAGGCCGATGCTGATCCGCACGGCGTGCTGGTTCTGGATCTGCAGGATTTCCCGGGTGACGGCGGCGGTGACGTTGGGGTTGCCGTCCCGGTCGCCGCCGATCCAGGAGCCGAAGCGGATGGGGGCCTTCTGCGCTGGCAGGCTGACGCCGTGCTCGGACAGCAGTTCGGAGAGGTCCGAGAGCATTTCCGGCATGGCGTCGCCCAGGATGCCGGTGAGGTAATAGATCGCGTTCCGGGCCTCGTCCACGGGGGTGGGCCGGACCTGGCGGAGTTCGTCCGTCTGCCACATCTGGTCGATCACTTCGGCGAGCTGGCGGTCCTGGCGGCGGCGCGCGGACGTGCCCTCCAGCGTGGATTCGGAGAGGATGTCGGAGAGCCGCCGGACCTTGTCCAGCACCGAGCGGCGGGAGGCCTCGGTGGGGTGGGCGGTGAAGATGGGACGGACGTCGAGCTCGTTGACGACCTCCTGCAGCACGGAGCTGCCGGCCTGGTCCGCGATCTCCTCGACGGCCTTGGCGAGCCAGCCGTCCTTCTCCTGCCGGGTGCGCAAGCCGCGGACCCGGTGGACCTGCTCTGCGGCGTTCGCCAGGTGGAAGTAGAACGCGAACGCGCGGACCAGGTCGGTGGCCTGCTCGAGGGGCAGGGAGCCGAGCAGTTCGCGGACCTGGGCGACGACGTCGTACGAGCTCCAGGGCCCGGTGGCGTCCGCACCGCCGCGGGCGGCTTCCTTGGATTCCTTGGTCAGCAGGCGCACCTGCTCCACGAGGTCCAGGAGCTCGGGGCCGTGCTGGCGGACGAGGGATTCGCCGAGGAGTGTGGACACCCGGCGGACGTCGGCCCGGAGTTCGGCGGCGAGATCGGCGCCGGAGTGCATTGCAGTGTCAGCCATGGAAACATCTTTCGAGAGGACTTGGCTCGTACACTGCGCTGGATACTGTGAGCCGGGTTACTTTCTTCCCTAAGGATGCTACCCGCAGCCGCGGCCGGCGGGGAATCTGTCTCAGATAGTGTCCGGGGCCTTGACTTGATGCTCCGCAGCCGTCTTTGCGGGCAACGTGATCCGGCCGCTGTAGGGATCGCTGTGATCCGGGCCGGTGCCGGACTGGCTCGCTTCGTGCCGCTGCTGCTTGAGTTCCTCCCGGGCCGCGGCCGCTTCCTGGCGGGTGGGGGCGCCGGTGGCCGGATCCATCATGCCCAGCACACTGCCCAGCGTTCCGGTGGCGCCTTTCGGGCTCACGCCCCGCCGCAGCGCGGACATCCCCGCCAGCGTGAACCCGACGATCACCGCCAGGCAGGCAAGCACGGTCCCAAGGATTTCAAGAGCCATGCACCCACCGTACGCGCGCGGCAACCGCCAGACCAGACACCGCGTTGACTCATAAAAAACCTCCGCGTAGCCGGATACGTTGCCTCATGGGAAAAGCTCCGGGACGTTGGCCGCGGACATCCTTGAGGGATGGGATTGACGATGGGTGAGCGCAAGGCGGTGACGAAGCACCTGGCCGAGTCCTACCG
>NZ_JBFTJH010000016.1:0-21926 GCF_056395325.1 Arthrobacter sp. 10L424
CGGAACTTGTCGGCGTCCGGGCCCTTCCAGTCGGTGCCCTCGAGCACCTTGGTCAGCAGCGACCTCTGCTTGTCGATCTCGGACGAACCGGCCTGCAGCTTGGTCCCAAGAGTCTTGAGCTGAGCAATGTCTGCGCCCCAAATAGCCATGCGTTATCTCTCCTAAATTCAATGAAACGGACCCGAATTCTGTCGGCGTCCCCCAAAGGCCCCCGGCTGTTCCGGAAGTCCATTGCCTAAAAGCTACCCTGCCCGCCGAAATCGTGTCGATGGGCAGCCCTCCCCATCCCCCGATGCCCTGTCAGTTGTTGTCCCTATCCGTGCCCGGAAGCAACCACAACTGACAGCGCAACGGATCTAGTTCCGGTTCTCGGGCGGCAGCGCGACCTGGAGCTTGCGGACCTTGCCGCGGCCCACGATGTAGCCGCGGCCCGGGATGAAGTCCGTGCTGATCCGGCCCAGCGAGGTGCTGAGGAGGCTGTCGCCGTCGATGTCGCCCGGGTTGAGCAGCAGGCCGCGGCGGCCGGACTTGAACGGCTGGGCCAGCGACCACGCCGAGGACCAGGTGGAGGTTTCGGATTCGCCCACCACCCACTGTTCGGCCTTGACCGAGGCCGTCACGAGCCGTTCGATCCCGGATTCCGCGCCCGTGTCGGTGAAGTCGGTCAGCCCCTCGATGAAGATCGCCAGCTTGCCCGGCGTGCCGGTGGAGTAGTCCACCAGCTCGTCGAGGGCCTCCTCGACGTCGTCGGCGCCCACCACGGAGCGGTCCCAGAGCTTCAGGGACGCGGCGGCGGAGCGCCGGGAGCCGACGTAGATCAGTTCGACGCCGGGGTTGGAGCGGCGCAGCGCGTAGGCCAGGGTCACCAGCGCCACGGTGCGGCCGGAGCCGGGAGGGCCGGCCAGCAGCAGCGGTCCCTTGGCCAGGATCTCGGCCGGCTGGAGCGTCTCGTCGTCGACGCCGATCACCGGCAGGTCCGGGCTTCCGGCGGGCAGGATCTCGAGGTCCACCTGGTCCGGCAGGCGTTCGATCTGCGGGGCGCGTTCCACGCCCTGGCGCAGCATCGCCTCGCTGAGCTTGTGCACCTCGCGGGCCTGCACGGCCAGGTTGGAGTTGCCGCCGAGCACCGCGAGCTGCACCTCGAGGTTGCCCAGGAGTCCGCGGCCCGGAGGCGAGGCCTGGCCCAGGACATCCTTGGGCACGTCCATGGACAGGTAGTCGTCCTCCGAAGAGAGGCGCAGCACCAGCCGGCGCTGGATCGAGGCCAGCAGCGACGCCGGCACCGAGTTGGGCCGGTCCCCGCTGACCACGAGGTGGATGCCCAGCGGGCGGCCGTCGGTGGCGAGCTGCAGGAAGATGTCCCACAGCGCCGAGAGCTTGCTGTATTCGTAGGCCTCGCGGAAGGAGGACATGCCGTCCACCAGCACGAAGATCCGCTTTTCGTCCGGCTGGTTCGCCAGCTTCCGGTATTCCACGATGGTCGACGCGCGGACTTCCGAATAGCGGGCCGCGCGGTCGTCCGCGAGGTCCCGGAGCCAGCGCAGCAGCCGGCCGACGCGTTCGACGTCGTCGCCGTTGATGATCTCGCCGACGTGCGGCAGCTCGTCGAGCATCTTGAGCCCCGAGGAGCCGCAGTCTATGCCGTAGACGTTGACCGGCCCGCCGCGCGGGGTGACCGCGGCAGCGATGGCGATGCTGCGCAGGGCCGCGGACTTGCCGGAGCCGCCGGTGCCGTAGATGGCCATGTTGCCGTCCTGGTCCGGCTCGTAGAAGACGGTGGGCTGGTCCTGGTGTGCGGGGTCGTCCGCCACGCCGAGGAGCAGCCTCTCGTCGGTGCGGGGGTTCGGCAGCTTGGAGAAGTCGTAGGTGGTGGCGAGTTCGTCCAGCCACGGTTTGCGCGGCGGCTCGATGGAGAGCACGTCGGCGGCCTGGATGATGTTGGCGGTCATCCGGGCGATGTCGTTCGGGCCGGCGGCTTCTTCCTTGACCGGGCTCTCGGGAGCCGGGGCGGCCCAGGCCGGTCCGGAGCCGAAGGCCATCTCGACGATCTCGATCTGCGGCCGCTGCGGCTTCTCCGTGGTCCAGCCGCCGGCGTAGCCGGTCTGGAAGCCCTGGATCCGGCCGGGGCCGGTTTTGGCGGCGCCGCGGCCGGGGATGGACGGGTCGAAGTACGCCGCGGTGGGCACGCCGAGGATGT
This sequence comes from Arthrobacter sp. 10L424, assembly GCF_056395325.1. Lineage (NCBI taxonomy): Bacteria > Bacillati > Actinomycetota > Actinomycetes > Micrococcales > Micrococcaceae > Arthrobacter > Arthrobacter sp. 10L424. Next base: position 2,198 of record NZ_JBFTJH010000016.1, read on the forward strand.
CGACGGCGTCGTCCTCGTCGGCCATCCGCAGCGCCACCCGCAGGTTGGTGTTGGCGCGCAGGCTTTCCTTGATGACGCCGGCCGGGCGCTGGGTGGCCAGGATCAGGTGCAGGCCCAGGGACCGGCCGCGGGCGGCGACGTCCACCACACCGTCGACGAACTCCGGCACCTCGGTGGCCAGGGCCGCGAACTCGTCCACGATGATGATCAGGTACGGCGGCGCGTCCGGGTCCGCTTCGCGCTGGAGTTCCAGCAGGTCCTTGGCCTTCTTCCGGTTCAGCAGCCGTTCCCGGTGGTGCAGCTCGGCCCGCAGCGAGGTCAGCGCGCGGCGCACCAGGTGCGGGGAGAGGTCGGTGACCAGGCCCACGGTGTGCGGCAGGTGCAGGCAGTCCGCGAACGCGGCGCCGCCCTTGTAGTCCACGAACAGGAAACTCACCCGGTCCGGGCTGTAGGCCGCGGCCATGCCCATCACCCAGGACTGCAGGAACTCGGACTTGCCGGCGCCGGTTGTGCCGCCGACGAGGGCGTGCGGGCCCTCGTTCTTGAGGTCGAGGTAGAGCGGTTCGATGCCCTTGGAGCCCACCAGGGCCCGGAGGGTGCCGTTGTCCTTGCGGTTGGGCACGGCGGAGGCCCGGACCGAGTTGTTTTCGGTCCAGCGTTCGGCGACGGCCGCCGGGTTGTCGAGGAAATCCTTGCCGATCAGGGTCGCGTAAGAGACGGCGCGCGGCAGGTCGGAATCATCCTCCAGTGGCTTTCCGACGTCGACTACCGGCGTGAGCATCCGGGCCAGCTGGGCGGCGAGGCCGGCGTCGAGGCTTTCGCAGCTCACCGGGAAGGTGTGCCGGCCGAGCCGGACCTGGCCGGTGGTGGTGCCGTGGTCGCCGTCGACCGCCATGAAGTCCCGGCACGCGGCCGGAAGCTGCTGCACCGAGGACGCCACCCACATCACGTGCACTCCGGAGTCGGGGCCGCGCTCGAGGACCCGGGTGAGCCGGCCGCGGTCCACCGGTGCGTCGTCCTCGACGACCACCAGCACGGTGGGCACCAGCGGTTCCGCCAGGTCCGTAACGAGCGGGTCGACGCCGGGCCGCGGGGCCGGGCGCGGAGTCTGCGACGCGGCCTCGCGCTGGTCGATCAGGTCTTCCAGCCGGGAGAGCAGGGCTGAGCCGCCCGCGGGGCCGGCGGCGAGGTGGTCGCCGCTGAGCGGGCTGTGGCCGGAGCCGACGTGCGGGAGCCACTGCAGCCATTCCCAGCGTTCCTTCGACTGCGCCGAGGTGATGGCGGCCAGGACCACTTCGGCCGGCGAGTGCAGGCCGACGAGCTGCAGGACCATGCCGCGGGCCACATCGTCGACGAGGCCGCGGGATCCCGCCAGGCCGAAGGAGCCGGCGGAGCGCAGTTGCGAGACGACCGGCACGCCTTCGATGTCCCGGAACTGCGCCATGCACTCCTGGATTTCGGCCATGTACTCGGCTTCGGTGTCGTTGCTGTTGGGTTCCTCGAACTGGATCCGCGACGGCGCGGTGCCCAGGCCGAAGCGCAGGCCCAGGAATCCGGTGTGCTCGGGCCGGTGGGTCCAGAGCAGCGGGCCGAGTTTGTAGATCGAGTCCACGGTGTCGCTGACGGAGGGTGCTTCCTGCAGTCGGACCGAGCGTTCCACGTTCTGCAGCCGGGTGATGTCCGCCCGGAAGGCGGCCATGGACTCGCGGAACTGCTTGAGCTGTTCCTTGCGCTCCCGCTTGGCCTGCAGCTTCTGGTCCACGTAATGGCCCACGATGAACAGCGGCATCATCAGCATAAAGACGACCGAGAGCACGTTCTGCGTGACGGCGAACAGGATGCCGCCCATCATCAGCGGCGCGAGCAGCATGATGTACGGGAAGGCGTGGTGCTCCTGGCGCTTGGGCCCGGCGGGGAGCATCCGTTTCTGCTGCTCGAAGCGCGGCACCACACGCGGCGAGCGGTTGAAGTCGATCAGCGGGGAGGTCGGGGCGGAACTGTGCCCGGTGCCCAGCGACACCACCGAAACGGTCGTGTCGCCCAGGGCCACGCTGTCCGATGAGTTCAGCGTGGCGCGGGTGACGGGCAGCCCGTCCATCAGCAGCCCGTTGGCCGAGTTCGTGTCCACGATCTCGACCGTCTCGCCGACCGTGATGCGGGCGTGCCGCTTGGACGTGAGCGGGTCCGTGAGCCGGATGTCGGCGTCGCGGCCCCGGCCGATGTAGCTGGTGCCCGACGGCAACGAGAATTCGCGTCCGACGTCGGGCCCGGACAGCACCCGCAGCGTCGCCGCCGCCGGCCCCCGGTTCGCACCGGGCGTCCCGAACTGCTCACTGAGCTGGGTCAGCGAGACGATGGAGCCCGGCCGGAGCCCGGATTCGAGCAGGTTATCCTTGCGGTCCAGGACGCTGCCCTTCATGCCGCCCGCGGCGAAGGCCTCCTCGATGCTGAGGGAGAGGTTCGACGGCGGCGGGGTCCCCCGCCGTGCCGGGTCGGCGGCCCAGAGCTGGGTGGCGATGTCCGCCACTGTGGCGAGCCCGTCCACGGTGACGGCAAGGTCTTTGGCCTCAGCCGGGTCGCGGCGCAGTGTCAGTCGGATTCTCATGCTTCGTTGGTCTTTCCCGTGCCGGGTTCTTGGGGCGGTTGCTTGTCTCTGCTGTGCTCTTCGAGCAGGTACAGGTCAGCCGGCGTCACCAGGTGTGAGGTGACGGCATGCTCCACGAGCCGCGCGCGGCGGTTGGTGGCGAGTTTTCCGCCGCCGCCGCGCAGGCCGGCGACACCCACCCTGTCCAGTTTGTCGCACACGTTGTCGAGCTTTCGGTTGAAGCGGGTCAGTGCCCAGCCCAGGGTCTTGGCGGCGTCGGCGGAGGACGGAATGGCGCTGAAGCCGGTCCCCTCGCGGCGCAGCACGGGCTCGGCGAGGGCCACGATCAGGGCCTTCTGCGAGTCGGTGAATATCACCGGGCCGATCGTGGTGTCACCGCCGCTGTCCTCCTCGCGCGATTCCTGCCGGAACGCCGGGGTGCGGAGGTGCACGGCGAACTCGTAGGTGGTGGGGCCGGCGGTGAAGATGACGTTCGTGTGGCTGAAGACCAGCGGAATCCGCGCCCCGGGCGAGAGCCAGGCCTGCATCCCGCCGGAGGCGTCGGCGATGGTCGCCGAGAGCATGCTGCCGACGTTGCTGAGCCACCAGATGCCGTCGTAGCGGGCGATCTGCAGGAACTGCCGGTGCAGGTACGGGTTGTCGTCCACCTCGAGGTCGCCTTCGCGGCCGATGCTGAAGATGTCCTCGTCCGAGGGCTCATGCCACTCGCCGCAGAAATCTATTGCCAGATCCCCCATGTGCCGTGCCTTTCTGGAAACTCGTTGGTGGTGCTACTTAGGAACGCAGGCGATGGAATCCGGGCCAAGCGGCGAGGAGGCACCGTCACTGCGGACGATCATCACCTGGATGCAGCTGGGTTCGGCCGGGTTCGCCGCCATTTCGGCGGCCGGCCCGGCACTGGCCTGGTACTGCCCGTCACCCTTGAGCGTGTGGACCCGCCACTTGTAGCTGTCCCCCGGTTTCGGCTGCGGGTTAGTCCAGGTGAAACTGACTTTCCCGGCCGGCCCTGCCACGCCGGCCAGCCCGGTGACGTCCGGCACGGTGCCGTTGTCCAGCGCGTCCGCCGGCGGTTTGCTGACCTGGTCTGTCGCTTTCGGCGCCGGTTCCGGCCGGTTGGTGGCCGCCACGATCCCCAGGACGACGGCGGCCACCAGGACGGTGCCGCCGACGATCGAGAGCAGCAGGTTCCTGCGGCCGTGGCCGGCCGGGGGCTCCCCCGCGCCGTCGGACCCGCCGATGTCCCCCGTGTGCGAGGACGCGACAGCGGTGCTGGAGCGGTTGACCGTGGCGGCGACGTCGTCGTCGTCGGCACCGGCAGCAGCCCCGGGTCCGGTTCCGGGCCTGTCAAAGCCCGGCATCGCCGGCGGCCGCGGGACTGTCCCCTGAGTGAAGCCGGCATTGTTGAAGGCGGCGTTGTTGAAGCCCGCTCTGTTGAACGTGGTGGCGTTGTCGGCCGTAGGGCCGGTGTCCCCGGCGGGGAACCTTGCCGGGAAGGTGGGCGAGCTGCCGGTGGCGTCGGGATCAATCGAGGCGACGCTGCGGACGCGGGTTTCCTCGAAGCCTTCGTCGGGGTGGGTTTCCTCGGCACGCGGCTCCTCCAGGACCTCGAAGGGGGTCACGGAGAGGTTCAGTTCGGCCTGGATCCGCTGCAGGGCCAGGGCGAAGGCGTGGGCCGAGGAGTAGCGGGAGGACGCGGACTTGGCCATCGCCGTCGAGAGCGCCAGTTCCAGGGATTCCGGCACGTCGGCGCGGCCCAGCTTCGGCACGGGCAGGTTGGTGATGCGGGAGATCAGCTCGCGCTGGGAGTTGTCCGCCCCCGGCAGCACAAACGGGGACCGGCCGGCCAGCAGGGTGTAGAGCGTGGCGCCGAGGGCCCACACGTCCACCAGGACGCCGTCCACCTGGTGGCCGGTGAACTGCTCCGGCGGGGACCAAGGGATGGACATGCCCGCGTCCTCGTCGGCGTCACCGGCGAGGGTGCCGGAGATGCCGAAGTCTGTCAGGGCGGGCCGGTTGTAGTCAGTGACCAGGATGTTGGCGGGCTTGATATCGCGGTGCGCGATCCCGGCCCGGTGGGCGGTCTCGACGGCGGATGCCACCTGGATGCCGACGGCGAGGACCTCGTCCACGCTGAAGCGCTGCCGCCGGTACCGGACGTCGAGGCTGGGCCGGGAGCAGTACTCCATGGCCAGGTAGGAATGCCCGGAGTCGGTGATCTCGGCTTCGAAGATGGTCACGATGTACGGGTGCGAGGACAACTGCGCCATCAGGTTCGCTTCGGATTCGAAGCGGCGCCGCGCGCCCTCGGTCTTGAGGTCCGAAAGCAGCACCTTGACCGCCACCTTGCGGCGCGGCCTGTCCTGCTCGTAGAGGTACACGTCGGAGAACCCGCCGGAGCCGAGCAGGCTGATGTAGGTGAAGCCCGGAATGATCGGCGGCGGGGCTATGGGCCGTTTTGAACTCATGGGATCTCCTCAAAGCGCAGCGAGATGCCGTCGCCGACTTCGGCGATGTCGCCGTCGAGCAGGATGGCCATCTCGCCCTGGGCCAGCCGCCGGGGAGGCTGTCCCTCACGGACCAGGACGGTGCCGTTGGTCGCCTTGAGATCGCACAACATAACGTGCCAGCCCTCGAGCCGGACCTCCACGTGCGAGCGGGAGATGTCGCCGCTGGGGCTCGCCACCTGGATCAGCTTCGGCATCACGGCGCCCTGGACGCGCGACACCGAGGGCTGGCGTCCCACGACGAGTGACTGGTCGAGGTCGATCAGCTCGCCAGTGGACAGGCGCATCCGGCCCAGCCGCGGGCGCCGGACCTGGACGCCGTCGCCGGGGAGCGGGTCTCCGCAACGGCCGCAGTGGGAATAGGTGGAGGGGTTCGCGTGTCCCTGCGGGCAGACCCGTGCCAGCACCAGGGGCCCGGTGGACGGTCCTGTGTCCTGTCCTGTGGACGAGCGCTGGGCAGCGGGCCGTTGCCCGGCCCCGGCGAGGTCGCCCTTCATGATCGTCTGGCCGTCGTGGTCCGCATCGGCGCCGGGCTGCGCGGCTGGCCATTGCTGGCTCGGCGCTGCGTGCTGGTCGGGTGCGTGGGGGGCGGGTGGTTGCGGGGCCGTTGGCGGCAGCGGTGCGGCCGGCACAGGGGACGGCGCCGACGCCTGGGATGCCGACGACGCCGACGACGGCCGGTCGCCGCCCGTGTTCCAGGGCACCGAATCAATCAGCCCCGCGGGAACCGCCGGCCGCGGTGCCGCAGGCGGTTCCGACGCGGCGGCCGGAGCGGCTTGGGCTGCTGCCTCGTCGGGCGCTCCCCCGCTAAACGCAGCGGGCTCGGGCGCAGGCCCGGCGCTGGCGGACTCGACGGCGGTGGACTCGTCTTGGGCGGTATCGTCTTTGGCCGGCCCGCCTTGGGCGGACTCGACAGCTGGTTCGGAATCGGCGTCGGGGTCCTCGCGGACGGCGGCGTCTTCTATGCTTCGCATCACCGTCTGTTCCCAGAGGTGGTCGTAGCTGCTGGTCAGCTCTTGCTCGGCCGGTTCGGGTACGGGCACCGGTTCCGGTTCCGGTTCAAGTGCCGGTTCCAGTTCCGGCTCCTGTTCAAGTGCCGGTTCCGGTTCCGGTTCTCCGTGCAGGGTTCCGTCGCGCTCGGAGTCCTCGCCAGAGAACTCCAGCACGGTCTCCGCGGAGGCGCCGTGCTCGCTCAGCCCGGCAGCAATGTCGGCCTCGGCCGCTGCCAGGACTTCGTCTTCAACCGCTGCTTCGGCGGCCGGTGCCGGATTCACGGCAGAGAGATCCACGGCTGCCAGATCGGCCGCCACGGCTGCAGTTGTGGCCGCGGCAGGGACCGCCGGGGCGTCCTCCGGCCCGGCGGCGCCGTTGAAGTTCACGCGCAGCCCCTGCAGAAGGACCACACCGTCAGCCACAGGCAGGTCCACAGCGAGGTCGGCTGCCCCGGCGGCCGTAGCACCGGGAACCGTCAGGCTGAATCCGGCGGCTTGTGCGAAGCGCCGCTCCGTCCATGTGGTGACATCGCGGCCGCTGAGTTCCACCGGCCCGGCCGGCAGGTCCACGGTCAGGTCGATCTCGCCGCGCAGGAACACCTGGATGGACCCGCTGCCGGCCACGATCGCGAACCACGGCAGCCGGGCGAGCGAACCGCCCGAGGCCGACGTCACGGCGTCGAGCACCTCATGCACTTCGGGGCCGGCGGCGAGGAGGTCCCACAGCGATTCAACCAGGGCGGGCGCGCTGTCCGGGCGCAGCAGCACCACGGTGCCGGAGCGCACCACACCGAGCCAGCTGCCGGGCGTGTAGCGCGCGGCAGCGGCGGGGTTACTGCTTGCCATCGTTCGGATCCTTGCCGTGGTTTTCAGCAGAGTGTTCTTCAGCTGCCGGCGCTTCAGCCGCTGAGCCGCCTCCAGCCCCGGATGCCACTTCCCCGTTGGGGGCGAGGTCCAGGGCGTCGGTCCGGGGCAGGGTGTCCTCGTCCTCTGCCGCGGCGGCGCTGCGCGGCGCAGTCTGGGCGGCGCCGTCGTAGTCGCTGGTTACGTTGGTGGCGTCCAGCACGATGCAGGTGACGTTGTCACGGCCGCCGCTGCGCAGGGCCGCCTGGATGAGTTCATCCACGGCCGCCTGCGGGTCCGCGTGGGAGCGCAGGATGTTGGAGATGTGCTGGTCGTCGAGTTCGCCGTTGAGGCCGTCGGAACAGACCAGGATCCGGTCGCCTTCCTCCATGGGCAGCAACCAGTAGTCGGCCTCCGTCTCGTCCCCTGTGCCGAGGGCGCGGGTGACGACGTGCCGGCGCGGGTGCACGGCGGCCTGGGCCAGGGTGATCTGCCCGGCATCCACCAGCTCCTGGACCTCGGAGTGGTCCACGCTGACCTGGCTGAGCTTGCCCTGGCTGAGCCGGTAGGTCCGGGAGTCGCCGATATTGAGGACCAGCCAGTACGGCGCACCCATCTGCTCCACCACCACGACGCCGGAGAGCGTGGTCCCGGCGCGGGAGCCCGTGGCCTCGCGGATGCCCTCGTCCGCCATCAGCAGATACTCCTGCACGACGCCGGCCGTGGCGTTCCGCTCTCCGCTCGCCAACTGCGGTATCCGGGAGAGTGTGCGCACGCAGATGCCGCTGGCGATCTCGCCGGCCTCATGCCCGCCCATGCCGTCGGCGACGGCAAAGACGGGATCGGAGGCAATGAACGAGTCCTCGTTCATTTCGCGGCGGAGGCCACGGTCGGTGCCGTAGCCGCAACTGAGCCGGAGGCTGGAGGAACTGCTGCCGGTACTGCTGGAACTGCCTGAAGGACTGCCCAGGGACGGCACGGGGGCCGTGTCGGAGTTGGCTGGGGAGGGCTCGGCGGCCGGCTGGGAGTTCATGCCTGTCCTAGGTAGAAGGAGCGGTCACCGAAGTGCACGGTGGAACCTGGGCGGACGTGGGTGGGCTCCCCCGCCGCGAGGGCGGTACGGATACCGTCCGGGGTGGTCACGGCGCTGCCGTTGGTGGAGTTGCGGTCCGTCACCCAGACTCCCCCGTTTCCGGCAAGCAGATGGAGATGGGTCTTGGAAATCGAGCGGCCCGGGTCGGTAACCGGGATCAGCTGCACGGAGTCCTCGCCCTGGTGTCCGGCAGGGTTCCGGCCGATCAGCACGGTGCGGTCCAGCTCGATGTCGCGGCCGTCGTCGAGCCGGATCCGGAGCATGGCCACGGTGACCGGGGCATCTGTGTCGCCGCGGACCTGGGTGCGGTCGTGGTCGTCATCGGGATGCGCGCCCGGCTGAGGCATCGCGGACGCTGCGAGAGGCGCGAACGACGCCGCATACGGAACCGGCTGCTGGACTACCGGCTCCTGGACTGCCGGCTCCTGGACTGGCGGCTGCTGCGCAACACCGGACGGCCGCACGGAGTCGGTCTGCTGAAGAACGGCAGACTGCCGGCCGGAGGCAGGGGCGGACAGGACGGCGGCGGGAGGCTGCCATTGGTTGGGGTTGAGCACTGCCGGGACTCCCGCTGCGGCAGCGGCCAGCGGCGAGGCGACCTGCTGGACCGGAGGGAGGTCCAGCGGCGCGAAGCTGTAGGGGCCCGCGATGCCGCCGGTCGTGATGGGATTGCGTCCGGACTTCACGTCGAACATGAGGGTCTTGGCGGCCGTATCGTGCCAGCCGCGGAGCTGTCCGTTGCGGTCCCAGGAACTGGACAGCACCACGAGGACAGCCCAGGCGGCCCCCAGGAACTGCAGCGGTCCCAGCACCAGCAGGGCCACACCGAACCATTGGAATATCACCACGGCCGCGGCGGCCAGCACGGCCAGCAGCATTCCCGCGCCGGTGATGAGGCCGCGGAGGAACACCGCGCCCCCGCCCGGAGCGAAGCCGTCGGCATCCGTGCTGCGGATGCCCATCAGGCGGTTGCCGAGGGTCGCTCCGGTTCGGCCTTCGAGCACGGCCAGGACCATCACGTAGACCAGCGTGAGGCCCGCACCAATCCCGCCGAACAGCACCAGGGATGAGGTGTCATACACGATGAAGCCGCCGCTTTGGCTCCGGGTGATGCCGGCGAATCCTACCGCCAGCAGGATGGTCAGGACGGTGACGGGCGGAAGCCAGTCGAGCACGGCAGCTCCCAACCGTTTCCCGGCAGTTGCCGGAACCACCTCGAGCTTGCTCGGCATGGAAGGACCTCCCCCTTGTCCGCGGCCCGGAGCCGGGCCCAGCGTTACGGGGATACTACCGGGGATCGGCTGGGGCTGGAGAACATCCCGGACGTTGCGGGCGTTCCGCGCGGAGCGGTTGCTCAGCGGCGTGCCGCAGGACGTGCAGAAGGCAGCCCCAGGGCGGAGCGGCTGCTGGCAGCGCGGGCAGGACTCGGCGTCGTCGGTCATGGCTCGTTGCGGTTCTTCCTGGCGGTCTGGCTGGACTCGGTGGCGGCACCGGCAGCACCGTCACGGTGGGCTGCGGCGGCCGGATCGGATTCCACTGTACCTGCGGGCAATTCTGATCCCGCACGCGCGCCGCGCTTGCCGCCCGGCAGACGGGGCTTCAGGCCCCGAAGTGTGAGCGCGGCCCGGCCGTCGGCCAGCAGGGAGCGCGGCGAGAACCGGGCCCTCTGCCGTCCCCAGAACCCGAGGGTCCCGGTGAGCTCCTTCAGCGAGCCGTCCACGATGTCCCAGTACTCGCGGACCTGGTCCTCGCTCGGCTGTCCGGCACCGAAGATCGCGGCGTCGGCCCGGTTCGCGAGCAGCGTGGTGGTCCCGCCGGCGGCCGGGAAGGCGTCGGCGAGGACGACGGCGGACTCGCGCCGGGTGGCGCGGGCGTCCACGCCGGCGCCCAGGTCTGTCGCGAGGCTGACAATTTCGTTCCAGCCGCCGCCGACGCGTTGCGCCGGGGGTCCGTCACTGAAACGGAACTTCCGCCGTCGGGACTTGAGCAGGGCAATCAGCAGCAGCGGCACCGCCAGGATCCCGACCGGGATCAGCGCGATGCCGATCGCCGTGAGCAGCGGGCCCCAGAACAGCCAGGGGTTGTTCTTCTTCTCGTCGGCGTCCAGCGCATCCGGCGAGGAGTCTGGCGGAAGGTCGGCAGGCTCCTGCGGCGGGGGCGGCGGCTGCAGCACCTGCGGCTTGGGCTTGGACTTGTTCTCCGGATCCGGCGGGATCGGCACATTGTCCTTCGGCGGCGTGGGATCGAAGGACACCCAGCCCACCCGGTCGAAGGCGACTTCCACCCAGGCGTGGACGTCCTTGCCGGTGATCTTCACTTCGCCCGCGCCGTTTTCCGGGCTCTTGGGATCCGGGTAGAACCCCATCACCACGCGGGAGGGGATGCCGAGGTGGCGCAGCATGAGCGACATCGCGACGGCGTACTGTTCGTCGTCGCCGAGCATCTGTTTGGCGGTGAGCAAGCTCCGGACGCGGTTGGCCCCGTGCCCGGAGACGCTGGGCAGCTGGCCGTCGGCGATCAGGCCGTTGCTGAAGGCGCCCTTCTTCTGGAAGTGCGCCTCGATCTGGCGGACCCGGTCGATGGCGGTGGGTGCATCGGCGGCGAGGTCGTTCGCCTGGGAGCCGACCACCGGAGGCACCTCGGCGGGAGCGGGCAGGGACAGCTTGGCGAAGTCGTACTGGGTCAGCTGCCCGTGCTCCAGGGTGGCGGGATCGGCAACCTGGACCTGGTAGGCATCGCCCTTGGCAAGGCCCCTGGTGGTCACGGCCGTGTCCGTCCCGGCGTTGAAGTACAGTCCCGAGGCGGCACCCGAGCCGTCCCGGGCAAAGCTGATCCCCGTGGTTTTCCGGCCGCCGGGCAGGAAGTAGCCCTGGTAGTCCTCGATGGTGATGTCCAGCGTGTAGTTGTTGCTGGGCACAATCCCGGTGGAGTCGGCCAGGGTGTTGAGGGACTTGGCGTCGCCCACCTTACTGAAGCTGCCGGAGCCGTTCGGGTCCATGTTGTAGTTGGTGCCGTTGTAGGAATCCAGCGCGGCGAGCCGCACCCGGGCGTCCTTGGGGAGGCCCTTGACGACGAAGAGGTCGTCGTCCTTCTTGTCCTTCACGAAGTTCCGGAAGCTCGCCAGCGGCGTCACGTAGTCCTTAGGGTCGAACGGCGGGACGATCGTGTTGCGGAGCACGCGGCGGTCGTCACTGGCGGTGACCAGCGGGGACGCGATGGCGGTGATCCCGACGGCGGCGGCGATCACCGCGGCGGCGGTTCCCAGCCGGCGCAGCTTTGCCGCGCGGGCGGTGGCCTCGTCCGTCTCCAGCCGGTTGACGGAGACCTTCCGGGTGTTGCTGCGGCGGAGCGCATCGCGGCGGAAGGTTGCCCACGCGATGGCGACCACGGTGAGGGAGATGCCGCGTTCCACCGTGAGGAACCCTGCGTTCGTGCTGAAGGCGATGCCGGTGACGAACAGCACCAGCACCGGCAGCAGCGGCCAGTACGGGCTCTTGAGCCGCCAGATCAGCAGCCCGGCAGCCAGTGCGGTGAGGAGCGAGCTCAGGAACGGCACAATCAGGGTGCCGCCGGCGGTGCCCACCGGCACACCGACAGTGAGCATGTCCTTCCAGGCGAACACGACGCCGAGCAGCAGGGTGCGCAGCGAATCGAGGGTGGGCAGCACCCCGGCAAAGGAGGCCTCCGGAACTGCCAGGGCCGTGCCGAAGACGAGGTAAGCGCCGAGCGTCAGCGCCGCGGTGATCAGAAGCCCCAGCCGGAAGTGCACCGTGGCCGCCGCGAGGGCCAGGCCCAGCACGATGCCGCCAAAGCCCGCGATGAGGTAGTACGGGTCGCCGCCGAAACTGAGGCTGAAGCCGAGGACGCCGAGGCCGAGCAGGACGGTGAGCGCGCCGGCGTCGAGCGCGAGGTGCCAGGCTGGCTGGCCGTCGGCAAAGCCGGAACGCTTGGCCGCGTTGTTGCGGGGGCGGAGCGGGGGTGCGGTGCTCATGCTGCCGCCTTCCTCAGCACGATGGCCAGGTCAGAGAGGTCGCCGAGGGTCAGGACGGTCAGGTCGCCGATGTTGGCCCGGGCCGGCACGGCGCCGAGCTGGAGCCGGACGGCGAGGCTGCGGACGCCCATCGGCACCGAAGCCGAGGCGGAGCGCAGCTGGGTGGGGGTGACGTTGCTGCCCACAACCAGGAACACCACGGAGGCGTTGGGGACGGTGTCCGCCAGGCTCCGGGCAAGGTCGACGGCGGTTTTGCGCTGGGGTGCGCCGACAATCCGCGTCATGTCATCGAGCATGTTGCGGCCGGTTTCGCAGCGCAGCGGACCTTTTTGGGTGAGCACATCGAGGTCGCGCTGTTCGCGGATGGCCTGCCGTCCGATCGAGGCGGCGGCGGAGATGGCCAGCTCGAACTCCTCGTCGGAGGCGTACTCGTCCGTGTTGATGGACAGCGAGATGGCGAGGTGCGCGCGGCGGGTTTCCTCGAACTGGCGGACCATGAGCTTGTTGGTGCGGGCCGTGGTCTTCCAGTGGATGTGTCTGCGGTCATCGCCCGGCACATAGTCGCGCAGCGCGTGGAAGGAGACGTCGGCGCTGGACAGGTCCGTGGTGGGCATTCCCTCGAGGTCGCGGATGAAGCCTGCGGCCGAGCCGGCCAGCGCCGTGGTTTTCGGGTGCACGAACAGGTCTTCGGGTTCGGTCCAGAGCACCTGGCGGCGCAGCAGGTGCAGCGGGTCGGCCCGGACTGAACGCACCGGGCCCACCACGATCACGGCGCGGCGCGCGGTGGGGATTGTAAAGAGGTCCTCATGGACCTGCCCGGGTTTCATCCGGGGCAGGTGGAACACGGCGGTGGCGGCTCCGACCGGGAGTTCCAGGTCAGCGGGCAGCAGCGGCCGGGCGGCGGTGTTGGAGACCGCGATGCTGCCGACGGCGCTGTCCCCCACGGCGACCCGGGTGCGGGCCAGGTCCAGGACGACGCCGTAGGAGGAGCGGCCCAGGATAAAGCCGACGGCGAGCACGAACAGGACAAACGCTGCGATTGCCGCCGCTTTGGCTTCCTGCCAGCCGAACGCCTGGCCGACGGTCCACAGCAGGATCGAGGCCGCCAGCACGGACCAGCCCAGGACGCTCACCACTGACAGGACCGGCCACACGAAGCGGAGCCAGAGCGCCCTTACGGCACGCCAGGCCGGGGCGAGGACCAGGCCCGCGGTGCTTCCTGCCTCGGTCCAGAGGGAGGCCGGATGCAGGCGCGTGGGCCTGCCGTCCCGGTGGAAGGGCCGTTGCAGGCGTTCAGCAAGCCGGGTCAGCGGAGTGCTGGAGGACATATGGGTGCCTTTGTTCGTGCTGGGTGGGTGCCGGTGGTGGCGGCGATGCCGCCGGGCGGTGCAGCCTGCCGGTGCTGTTGGGCTGTGTTCCTAGGACACGGAGGCGCGCTGCTGCGGTGCGGCAACTTCGGCCAGCACCCGCTTCAGCACGGCCTCTGCGGTGGCACCGGAGAATTCGGCTTCCGGGTCCATCACCAGGCGGTGGGTCCAGACGACGGCGGCCAGGTCCTTGACGTCGTCCGGGAGCACGAAGTTGCGGCCCTGGCTGGCGGCCCAGACCTTGGCGGCCCGGACCATGGCGAGGGCGCCGCGGACGGAGACGCCAAGGCGGGTCTCCGGCGCGGTGCGGGTCTCCTCGCAGAGCCGGGAGATGTATTCCAGCACGGCGGTGTCCACGTGGGTGGTGGCGGCCAGGTCGGCCATGTCGGCGATCGCCTGGGTGGTGATGACCGCGGTGATTTCCTTGGAGCGGTCCTTGAGGTTGGCGCCGCCGAGCAGCTGGACCGTGGAGGCGTGGTCCGGGTAGCCGATGGAGGTCTTGATCAGGAAGCGGTCCAACTGGGCCTCGGGCAGCCGGTAGGTGCCGGCCTGCTCGATCGGGTTCTGGGTGGCCATCACCATGAACGGGCGGCCGGCCTCGTAGGTGGTGCCGTCCACCGTGACGCGGGATTCCTCCATGACTTCGAGCAGTGCCGACTGGGTCTTGGGCGAGGCTCGGTTGATTTCATCGGCGAGGACGATGTTGTTGAAGATGGGGCCCTTGTGGAACTCGAACTTCTGCGTCTTCTGGTCATAGATGGTCACGCCGGTGACGTCCGAGGGCAGCAGGTCCGGGGTGAACTGGATGCGGTTGTTGGAGCCCTGGACGGTGGCCGCGAGGGCGCGCGCCAGCGAGGTCTTTCCGGTGCCCGGCGCATCCTCGAAGAGGACATGTCCCTCGGCCAGCATCGCGGTGAAGGTCAGGCGGATGACGTGGGACTTGCCCAGCACGGCCTGGCCGACGTTGGCGACGAGCTTCTCGAAAGTGCCGGCAAACCATTCGGCCTGTTCGGTGGTCATGGTCATGGGTTGGTCCTCTTCTGTTCTTGGTGAAAATGCTTGGTGTCCCGCCGGCGGGGATTTCCGCTGAGTCCGGCGGCCAGTTTAGTGGCCGGCATCAGCAGCCGCCGGGTTTCGGACCGAAGAGATCCACCGTGGTGGACTTGACGAACCAGTCCGGGTGGCTGCCCTCGGTCACGCGGTACCACGGCGTCCCATTGCCGTAGATGTCCTTGGTGCAGTTGACGTTGAGCCGGCCCTCGGAGTTCTTGACCCAGCCGGCGCCACACGATGGGCCGCTCGGACTGTAGGTGTCCGTCTGGCCGGGTTTGCCGGGGCACGTACTGTTGTGCGCCTGGATCTGGGACAGCGGCGGCGTCGGGTCCTTGCCGCTCGTGGCGTTGGCCGAGTCCGCCGCACCGCAGACCACGGTGCACGCCCGGACGTCGAGGTTCTTGGCGGAACTCCAGGCGTTCGTGTCGCGGTCATAGCGGTTTGCCAGGCCAACGCTGGTCCAGCCGCCGCCTTCGTAACGGACCTCGAACTTCTGGAGCGGCCGGCCGCCGTCGTTGGACGGGTTGGTCCACGTCCAGTGCACCTGCTGCGTGCTGGAACCCTGGGCCGAGAGCACGGGGGCGTTCGGCGGCCCGTACGGGTTGCCGGCACCGATCGCCTTCGCGTCCCCGGCCACGTTGTTCTTGGTGGAGGTGGCGATGATGTTGACGGTGACGTTCTGGCCGTTGGGCTGTCCGGTGATGGTGCCGCCGCCGGCGTTAATCGGTCCGGACCCGTACGCCGTGGACCAGCGGTAGCTGATCTCCGTGTCCTGGGAACCGTTCCGCTGGGTCTGGTTCAAGGGGGTGAAGGTCACGGTCAGCTGTCCGCTGTTCCCGGGCGCCGCAACGGTCCCGCTGCTGACGGTGCCGGGCTTGCCGGCCGCCCGGATCCGCCCGGACTGCGGACTCGTTCCGGAAGTTCCGGCCTTGTTGGTGGCGGCCACCGTGAAGGTGTAGTCCGCCTCCGAGTTGTCCACCGTGACGTTTTGCGAGTTGCCGGAGACCTGCTGGCTTCCCACGGCGGCTCCCCCGCGCAGCGTGGTCAGCGTGTAGGAGGAGACGGCGTCGCCGTTGTTGTTCGGCACCGCCCAGGTCACCTTGAGCTGGCTCTGCGTGCCCACGGAACTGGCCTGGCTGGCGCTCGGTGCCGCCGGAGTGACGGGCACACCGGCAGGAGTCTCGGCGGCGGAGTAGGCGCTCCATTCGGAGGGCTCCTTGGCGTCGTTGCGGGCCAGGACCCGGACTTTATAGGCCACGCCGTTCTTGAGGCCCTTCCACACGTAGCTCGGAGAGGTGAGGTTCTGGATCTGGGCGTTCTGCCCGGCGGGAGCCGGGGAAATCTCCAGGTCGTAGCTCTTCACCGGGGAGCCCTTGGACGCCGGGGCCGCCCATGTCACCGTGAGCTGCTTGTCGCCGAACTTCAGGGCGGGCGCGGCCGGTGTGTCAGGCTTGACGTCCGGGCGCACCTCGGCCGACGCCGGGGACCGCTCGGATTCGCCAAGGGCGTTGCTGGCGGTGACCTGGAAGTGGTACTTGGTGTTGTTGGCCAGCCCGGTGAGGGTGCAGGAGTTGGCCGGGCAGTCCTGCCGGTAGCCGCTCTCGCCGTAGACCGTGTACTTGGTGATCGCCGAGCCGCGGTCCGCCGGTGCCGTCCAGTTCAGCAGGGCGGTGCGGTCCCCCACGCTCGCGGCCTGCGGAGTGGTGGGCGCCAGGGGCTTGTCCTTGACGGTCAGCCGGATCCTGGCTGTCGCGTAGCGCGACACGTCACCGGTCTTGTCGGCCACCGTGTAGGACACGATCATGGTTCCTGAGAACCCCTGGGCCGGGGTCACCGTCACGGCGTCCCCGGTGGCTGCAGCGGAGCCCTGGCCGGTCTCGGTCACGGCGGATACGATCTTCAGCGCCGTTTCCGGGAACGGGTTGGCGTCGTTGTCCAGCACCCGCACGGTGACGGGCTTGCCGGCCGCGGCGTTGGGCTCCAGATCGTCGTTGGCCACCGGTTTGGGCCGGTTGGAGGCCGTAACGGTCAGCTGGTACGTGGCGGTGGCTTCCAGCCCGCGGGGGTCCTTGGCCTTGACCTGGACCGCCCCGCCCGCTCCGGCGTCGGTGCCGTCCTTGGCCGAGGCCTTCAGGGTCTTGCCGTCGATGCTGGCGTCGAAACCTGCCGGGACGGCGCCCACCAGTTCGTACTTCATTTGGTCCACGTCGCCGTCGTCGGGGTCTGTGGTCAGCCTGGACAGGTCGGTGGTGGTGGAGTCCGCCTTGGGCACGTCAACCTGGCTGCCCAGCAGCACGGGCGGGTTGTTCCGGTTGGGGTCCGGGAGCACCTTGGTGCGGATACTCAGGGTCGCTTTCAGCCCGGCGGGGTCGTCCGGTCCGGAGCCGTCGGTGACCTCGAAGCTGAGCGAGCCGGGGCCCACGTAGTCCTGGCCGGCCGTGTACTTCAGGGCGGTGCCGTTGTTGGCCACGGGGTCGGAGCCGTCGGCGCCGATCAGCTTGATCCGGTCCGTCTGGGTCAGCCGCGGCGAGCGTCCCTCGCGGACTTTGACCCATTCCTTGAGGTCGACGGTGACGGGCTGCCCTGCGACGAGTTCGATCACCTCGTCTTTGGCCAGGGTGGGGACCTGTTGGCCCACTCCGGGCACCCAGATGATGGCGGTGGATTTCTGGCCGTCCACGTCTTCCACGGTGTACGGGATGAGCTGGGGCTGCTCGGTCAGTTCCACCACCATGTTGCCCTCGGTGCCGGGCCGGGCGGTGGTGGCGTCGGTGGCGATCTTGAGGTTCTCGCCGACGCCGTCGGGGTCTTCGTCGTTCTTGAGGACGGGGACGTCGACGGCGGTTTTGCCGAGCGTCTGGGCGGAGGTCACCCTGTCGTCCCGGGCGATGGGGGCCTGCAGCGGCACGTCTTTTTGCACCTTGACGGCGATGGCGGCCTGCGCCGTGGCGCCGCGGTCGTCCGCGACGGTGTAGCGCACGTTGACGGTGCCCTCCTCGCCGGGGGCCAGCAGGAGAATGCGGGAGCTCTGCTTGCTGACGGTGGCCTGCAGTTCCGGGGCGGCTTCGATGCCGTCGCTGACAATCCGGATCGGGTCGCCGTCGGGGTCGGTGTCGTTGCCGGCGGCGTCGACGGCGATCTGGCGGCCCGGGCGGACCTTGACCTCGTCGTCCACCGGGGTGGGCTTCTGGTTCGTGTCCCCGCGCGGTGCGATGCCAACAGTGACGGTTCCGGTGTTGACGGCGCCCTGCCGGTCCACCACTTTGTAGCGGAACGTGTCCGTGCCGGCGCCGTCGCCGGCGGCCGTGAAGTCGATGAAGTTGCTGCCCACGGTGGCGGTGCCCATCGCCGGGGTGCTGTCGATCCCGGTCAGCTGGACGGAGTCGCCGTCGGGGTCGATCCCGTCAAGCTCCACCGGAATCCGCACCGACCCGGCTGCCACCACGCGGGCGGTGAGGTTCTTGGGCTGCGGGCGGGAGTTTTCCGCGCCTTCCAGGGGCAGGATGTGGATGGTGACGGCCGCGGCGCTCTTCTGGCCCTGCGGGTCCACGGCGTTGTAGATGGCGCGGACTGTTTTGGGCTCCGCGCCGGCGATGAAGCGGAGGGTGTTTTCGGAGACGAAGCTTTTCCCGTCCGTATCGGGGACGGGCTGCGGCAGGACGGGGTCCAGGGTGAGCTTCTCGCCCTGGGGGTGGGTGTCGTTGGCCAGCACCGGGATGGTGACGACGTCGTTGACCCGCACGTTCACTTCGTCAGGTTTGGGCTGCGGGGCCTCGACGACGGCGGGCGCCGGAACGGGGACCACGGAGACGCTGCCGGTGGCTGACTGGGTGCCGTTGGACATGGTGTAGCGGAAGGTGAACGGGTCCTTGGTGCCGACGACGTCGGTGATCCGCAGGACGCTGTGGTCGATCACGCTGACCGATGCCGTGGCGTTCTCCGGCAGCTGGACCGATTGCAGCACCAGCACGCCACCGGACGGGTCCGAGTCGTTGGCCAGCGGATCCAGGAGCACGCTTCCGCCGACGGGCATCAGGGCGACGTCGTGCACGGCGACGGGGTTGCCGGCGTCCTTGCCGGATTCGACGTCCACACGGATCAGGCCCTGGCTGCTTTGCGGGCCGTTGCTGGCGATGTACGTCAGGTAGATGGGGCCGGGGGTGCTGCTGCGGAAGGTGAAGGTTCCGCCGTCGGTCACGGGACCAAGTTCTGCGGTGCCGGCGCCTTCCACCTGGGCGAGGCGCAGCGCGCCGCCGTTGGGGTCGACGTCGTTCTTGAGCGGCGCGATCACGAGGTCCTGGCCGACGACGGCGGTGACGTGGTCGGCGTTGACCACCGGCTGCAGTGCGCCCGGCGGCTGGACGTTGACCACCACCTTGCCGGTGGTGGTGGCGCGGCCGTCCCAGACAGTCACTGTGACGGATTTCTTGCCGGGGGCGGCGCCGGAGTCCTGGTACGTGAGCAGGCCGTCGCGGCGGACCTTGACCTGGTCCTGTTCGTTGTCGGCCTTGGCGTCCATCAGGACGAGGTCGTCGCCGTCGGGGTCGGTCCAGTCGGTGAGGATGTTCTGGCTGACGGTTTTGCCCTGCTCCACGAGCATGGTGGTGGGGTCGCCGCGCTTGAACAGCGGCGGTTTGTTCTCGTCCGGGCCGACGACGTTCAGCGTGATGCTGCCCGCGGCGGACAGGCCCCGGCCGTCGGCGGCGTTGTAGGCAAAGGTTTCGGTCCCGGGCTTCGCGTCCGGGGGGACGGTGATCTGGAAGGCGGTGCCGCCGTAGATGTTCTCGAGGCTGCCGGCGGCGGGGCCGTTGTCGCCGACGGAGGCCGTGAGGACGTCGCCGTCGGGGTCCGAGTCGTTGTCGAGCACGGAAAGGATGGTGGTGCGGCCGGGGCGCACGCCGACGGCGTCCGGCTTGGTTTCCGGGGGCCGGTTGGGTTTGGTGCGGTCCGGCAGGATGTTGACGGTGTTGTTGTCCGCCGATTCCTGGTCCTGGTCATTGGACTGGTTCTTGGGCGGGACCACGTCGTCCCAGTTGTTGACCAGCTGCATGTTCTGGTTCACCAGCCACACGTTCCCGGAATTCACATCGTTCAGGACCACCAGGCCCCGGTTCACCCGGAACACATACGACGGCGACGCGCTGGCCTTCGGCACATCCACGGTCTTGTCATTGGCATCATCCGCGCAGTCCCGGACATACTTGTTCGCCCCCGACCACGCAGCATGCACACACCCGCCCAGCTGCACCGGAGCCGCCGGCACCCCCTGCCCGCCAAACGT
>NZ_JBFTJH010000017.1:0-14521 GCF_056395325.1 Arthrobacter sp. 10L424
GCTCAGCTCAAGACTCTTGGGACCAAGCTGCAGGCCGGTTCGTCCGAGATCGACAAGCAGAGGTCGCTGCTGACCAAGGTGCTCGAGGGCACCGACTGGAAGGGCCCGGACGCCGACAAGTTCCGCAGCGAATGGAACGGCCAGCACGTAGCCGCCCTGGCCAAGGTTTCCCAGGCGTTGCAGGAGGCCGGCAAGCAGGCCAGCCGCAACGCCACCGAGCAGGAAAGCGCTTCGCGCTAGGCAGGCAGCCCGCACACTCAACCGGCCCGGACGCAGCAGCGTCCGGGCCGGTTTGCGTCAGACCCCCTTACGGTACGGGTTCGACGTCGTTCGCATGGTCGAGCGCTGCCGGCACCGCCGCCCCACCGGCGCCGGACGACGTCCGGAGCTCGTCCAGCCGGACCAGCACGACGCCGCCGACGATCAGCAGCCCGCCCGTGAGCTGGATGGGACCGGGCAGCTCACCCAGCAACAGCCACGCCCAGATGACGGCGAACAACACTTCGGTCAGCGACACGAAGGAGGCCACCTTGGAACCGAGGGCCCGCGCCGCCACAATTCCGGAGACGTAGGCCAGCACCGTGGCCAGCACGATGAGACCGCCCAAAGCCACCCACCAGGGGGTGACCCAGGGGCCGAGCCGGGTGTCGGACGTGCTGAAGGCCATCGGCAGGAGGCCGGTCGCGGCGGCGAGCCACATGGTGACGGCACCGACCATGAGCCCGCTGGAGGCAAGGACGATCGGCGGGAGGGTGTCGTTCTCCTTGGCGGTGATGAAGAAGTAGATGGCCAGGCAGACGGCGGCCGCGATCCCCCACAACACGCCGATGACGTCGATCTTGACGGCTCCCGTCAGGTCCAGGACCAGGACCAGCCCGCCCAGTGACAGCAGGGTTCCGGCGATGGTCAGGGGCCGCGGACGCCTGCGGCTGGCGGCCCAGAGCCACAGCACGATGATCACGGGGGCGAGGTATTCCAGCAGCAGGGCAACCCCTACCGACAGCCGGGACACCGCGTTGAAATAGAACAGCTGGCAGGCGGCGACCCCGATGAATCCGAAGAGCATGATCGTCAGCCAGTTGTCCCTGAGTTGATGCCAGCGTCCGCGCAGCGCCACAATGGCGGGAACGGCAAGGATGAGCGCGGCCCCCGTGAGGCGGGCGGTGACGGCCGCGCCGGGGGTCCAGCCGGTCTCCAGCAGCGCCTTGGCAAAGGAGCCGGAAAGGCCGAAAACCGCCGAGGAGAACATGGCGACCCCCAGGCCCGATGCCAGGAAGCCCGTCGCCGCGCCGGGCTTTCCGGCGTCGGGTTTTCCGGCGGACTGCGTTCCGGAATCCATCGTGACCGGTGCTTCGGCGGTGCGGCGTGCGGCAGACACGGGCTGCCTCCTGTCAGGAGTAAAGTAGGGTTATGCTCATGACAGTACGCCAGGCTAACGTAAGGAGTCAAGATGCTTTTTGCCCCTGACACAGAAATCGCCTTGCGTTCCGTGGTGAACCTGATTAACACCGCGGCCAACGGGGATGAACAACTCGCCACCACCCAGGATCTGGACCGGTTCCTGGCGGCGGAGCAATTCGCCGGCTCACGGACCCGGGACGCGGCCGAGTTGGCCGGCGTGCACCGCCTCCGCGGGGAGCTTGCCGCCCTCTGGCTCGCGGACGAGTCCGCCGCAGTGGACACCCTGAACCGGCTGCTGCGGGAGGCGCAGGCACTCCCCCAACTGGTCAAGCACGATCAATGGGACTGGCACCTGCACGCCGCCACACAGGAAGCGCCGCTGGCGGACCGGATGAGCACGGAGGCCGCGATGGCCCTGGTGGACGTCATCCGCAGCAAAGAGATGGACCGCATGCTGGTGTGCGCCGCCGAAGACTGCGACGCCGTCGTGCTGGACCTCAGCCGGAACCGCTCCAAGCGCTACTGCGATACCGGAAACTGCGCGAACCGCGCCCATGTGGCAGCGTATCGGGCACGGAAAGCCGCGACCTGAGCCCGCACCTCACGGACGGGTCCGGACGTGGCGCCGGGACGACGGCGCGCCGCACTTCCTAGCGGGGGTCGCCGCCGGAGGTGTCACGGGGACCGTCCTCGGTGCCGGCGCCCGGGGCGTCGGCTTCCGCCCGGGACTGGGCCGGATGGCCGCCGTGGCCGGAGTTCCTGGAACTCAGGTTGACGCCGGATCCCTTGCCGAGATATTCGGCGTTGGGCTTATGGCCCATCGAAAGCATGGCCAGCACCACCAGGATCACGATGAAGGCGATGCCCGCGGCAATGAACGCGAGGTCAAAGCGGGGCATCTTCGCGGTGCCGCCGGAGGCGAAGATCAGCGTGGCGATGAAAGCCAGCACAGCCCAGAAAGCGGAGAACATGAGCGGCCCCTTGACCGATGTCCGCATCTTGCGCGGTTCTCCAGATTTCTGCTGTGCCAAGGTGCTTTCCTCCTGCAGCCGACGCCGCCAGGCGTGGCAGTTGTGATACCGCAATCGTTCTACGCAAGGTAGAACCTGTCCCTACTAGTTTACGGCCTCCGCGGAATCGGCCCGTGCATCGTGCCGAAGGGTCAGGCCGGCCAGTGCCCAGAGCACTCCACTGATGATGGCGCCGCCGCCGGCGACCCCGAGGAGGGCGTGCGGACCGAGGTCGATGAAGAACGGCAGCAGGCCCGCCGTGCCCAGTGCGACGGCGCCGGAGGCCATCCAGTCCCGCGCGAGCACGGACCGGCCGCGGTGGGTGATGCCGAGACAGAGTTCTGCAGCGCCGGCAAGGCCAAGGCCCAGGGCCGCCAGCAGCCCGAAAACGAGGCTGCCCGGGATGAGCGCGACCGCGGCGCCGGTCCCTGCCAGCACGGCACCTGCGGCGGAAAGCATCTTGCCTGGTGCGGACCCGGCCCTGAGGCCCGTCCTGTTCACGGTCCAGAGCAGCACCACGCCGGTGGCCAGCAGGTAGAGGCCGCCGGCCCACCCCATGGCCTCCGGTGACGGCGACGCCCAGAACACGGTCACGGCACCGAAGGCGAGTGCGATGGCGGCCCGGACCAGCACAGGTTTCCAGAGGTCCGCCGCGGCGGGAAGGGCGGCGGATGCGTCAGGGGCTGCATGGAGAGTCACCCGCCCAGTTTAGTGCGTCACTGCGGGCCGAGGACCATCCACCGGTCCGTCCGGGCGCGGAGGCCCAGGGTCACGGCCCTGGCCGCCATGTAGCCCAGCGAGAACGCCGCCCACAGCCAGAGCAGGCCCGCGCCGCCGGCGGCGCCGGACTGCCCAACGGCCAGCAGCAGCGGCAGGTACACGGCGAGATTCACGACGCCGGCAATCGCCAGGTATTTCGCGTCTCCCGCACCGATCAGCACGCCGTCCAGGACAAACACATAGCCGGCGATCGGCTGGCCGGCGGCAAGCACCCACAGGGCCAGCGTGAGGGCGGCCTGGACGTCGGCGTCGGACGTAAAGAGCAGCCCTGCCCACGGCGCCGCGACGGCCAGCAGGATTCCGGTGAGCACACCGAAGCCGAGGCCCCAGCGGACCATGGTCCCGGTGAGCTCCCGCGCGGCCGACGGGCGGGACGCCCCGAGCTCCTTGCCGATCATCGCCTGCGCAGCAATCGCGAGGGCGTCCAGGGCGAACGCCAGCAGGGTAAAGACTGTCATCGCCAGCTGGTGGGCGGCCAGGTTCACCGGCCCCTGGGCCGTGGCCACGACAACCGTGGCGAGGATCGCGATGCGCAGGCTGAGCGTCCGCAGCATCAGCCACGAGCCCACCTTGGTCAGGGCACGGACGCCGCGCCAATCGGGCAGCAGGGACACCCCGTGGTTGCGGGCGTTTCGCTGGACCATCACCACGTAGACCAGGGCCATGGCCCACTGGGCGATGCTGGTGCCGATCGCCGAGCCGGCGACGGACCACTGCAGCCCGTAGACCAGAAAAAGATTGAGCACGACGTTCAGCGTGAATCCGGCGGCCGCCACAAGGAGCGGGGTCCGCGTGTCCTGCAGGCCCCGCAGCACGCCGGTGCCGGCGAAGATGAGCAGCATCGCCACGAGTCCGGGCATCGACCAGCGCAGGTACTCCACTGCGAATGTCCGCACCTCTGCGCCGGCACCCATCAGGTCAACGAGAGGTTCTGCGGCAAGGAAGCCGGCCGCGGCCAGGACGATTCCGAGGAGCAGTGCGAGCCAGACGCCGTCTCGCCCGGCCGCGAGGGCCCGGGGCAGCTGGCCGTTGCCGACCGCCCGCGCCACGGCCGGCGTGGTCGAGTAGGCGAGGAACACCATCAGGCCCACAACCGTGTGCAGCACCGCCGACGCGAGTCCGACGCCGGCCAGCTGGGCCACGCCGAGATGTCCGACGATCGCCGCATCGGCGAGGAGGAACAGCGGTTCGGCAATCAGCGCACCGAAGGCCGGCACCGCGAGACGCAGGATCTCCCGCCGCCGGGCGGCCGCGGACGGCAGCGTGGCGGGGGTCTGGGCAGAGGCAGGCACGGAACCACCCTAACGGCACTTCCGGCGTCGCCCGGCTTCGCATTAGTTGACTTTTCAAGTACGTACCGGAACACTAGAAGTTGAATCTTCAACTAAATCCGTGGCGGCCCGCAGCCGCCCTTCCTACGTCAGAACGGCACCCTATGAACCAGTCCACACTCACCACCTCGGCCCGCACCATCCTTCGGATCGTCGCGGGATTCCTCTTCGCCGCCCACGGCTGGCAGAAATTCAATGAGTTCACCATTGCCGGCACCCAGGCCGCCTTCACACAGATGGGTGTCCCGGCCGCCAACGTCGCGGCCCCGGTCATCGCCACGCTGGAACTCGTCGGCGGCGTCGCGCTGATCCTCGGCGTCCTCACCCGCGTGTTCGCTGCCCTGCTCGCCGTGAACATGCTCGGCGCCCTGTTCCTGGTCCATGCCCCGGCCGGAATCTATGCCGAAACGGGCGGCTACGAACTGGTGCTGATCCTGGCTGCCGCCGCCCTGGCAGTGGCCCTCGTCGGCGCCGGAAAAGTCTCCGTGGACAAGGTCCTGTTCGGCCGCGGCGGCTCCAGGCTCAGCGTCCTGGCATAAGGAAACCACCGGCGCCCCTGCGGCGCGCGGCAGCGGGCGGTCACCTCCGGGTGGCCGCCCGCCGTCGTATCCGCCCCCGACCGCCGGGCACGTGTGGCGTCCCGGCCCGTATTTGTGTCCCCGCCCGCGACGCAGCCCCGGGCGGTCAGTAAACTCTGACCATGAGTGAGAACGCCGCCAACTCCGTGACCCTGCGCTTCCTTGCGGCCCCCACGGACGTCGGCCACAGCGGTTCGGTCGACGCCGGAACCGTACTCGAGTGGGTGGACAAGGCGGCCTATGCCGCCGCGGTGGGCTGGGCCAAGTCCTATTGCGTGACGGCGTATGTGGGCAACATCCACTTTGCGGATCCGGTCAACAGCGGGGACATGGTCGACGTCGAGGCGACGATTGTCTACACGGGCCGGTCCTCCATGCACATCCGCACCGTCGTGTCCTCGGGGGATCCGAAGGGCGGCCCGGCCTCGATGCGCAGCCAGTGCATGGTGATCTTCGTGGCCGTCGGCGCGGACGGCAAGCCCATCCCGGTGCCGCAGTTCGAGCCGGTGACGCCGGAGGAAATCGAGCAGCGGGACCATGCGCTGGCGCGGATCAAGGTCCGCGAGGACATCGTCCAGGCGATGAGCGGACAGGAATATACCGACGCCGGAACCGCCGAGAATGTGGTCCTGCGCTTTGTGGCCGCCCCCACGGATGTGAACTGGGGCGGCAAGGTGCACGGCGGCATCGTGATGAAGTGGATTGACGAAGCGGCCTACGTGTGCGCTTCGCGGTACTGCGGGATGGACACGGTGGCGGTGTTCTCCGGCGGGGTGCGCTTCTACCGCCCGCTGCTGATTGGCCACGTGGTGGAAGTCGAGGCCCGGCTGGTCTACACCGGAACCAAAGGAATGCACATCGCGGTCCATGTCCGCTCGGGCGACCCGAAGGGGCGCGACCTGGAGCTCACCACCTACTGCCTGACCGTGATGGTGGCGCGCGACGAGCACGGCACGTCCGTCCCGATCCCGCCATGGGTGCCGGTGTCCGAGGAGGACAAGCGGCTGCACGCCCATGCCCGCGAGCTGCTGGAGATCCGGGGCCGGGCGCCGGGGAACCGGCTGCCCAACCACCTGCTGCGGGCCGGCGGCGCTTAGCCGCGTACGGCTAGAAGCCGCCGCCGCCGGCGTCGGCCGCCATGTTCGCGAACCGCGAGTAGTGGCCCTGGAAGGCGACCACAATGTCCTTGGTGGGGCCGTTGCGGTGCTTGGCGATGAGGATGTCCGCCTCGCCGGCGCGCGGCGATTCCTTGTCGTAGACGTCCTCACGGTGCAGCAGGATGACCATGTCGGCATCCTGCTCAATGGAACCTGATTCACGAAGGTCCGAGACCATCGGACGCTTGTCCTGGCGCTGTTCGGAGCCACGGTTCAGCTGCGACAGGGCAATGACGGGAACCTGCAGCTCCTTGGCCAGCAGCTTCAGCGCACGGGAGAATTCGGAGACTTCCTGCTGGCGGGACTCCACCTTCTTGCCGGAGCTCATCAGCTGGAGGTAGTCAAGGATGACGAGCTTGAGATCATGCTGCTGCTTCAGGCGGCGGCACTTGGCCCGGATTTCCATCAGGGACATGTTGGGGCTGTCATCGATGAAGAGCGGAGCCTCATTCATCCGGCCCATGGTGGTGGCGATCTTGGACCACTGCTCATCCTTGATGGTGCCCTTGCGCAGGTCCTGGAGGCCGATCGTGGCCTCCGCGGACAGCAGGCGCATGGCGATCTCGTTCCGGCCCATTTCCAGCGAGAACATCACGGTGGCGAGGTTGTTCTTGATGGCTGCGGAGCGGGCGAAGTCCAACGCGAAAGTTGACTTGCCGACGGCGGGGCGGGCGGCGATGACGATCATCTGGCCGGGGTGCAGGCCGTGCGTGAGCTCGTCGAGTTCGTAGAAGCCGGTGGGGACGCCGGTCATTCCCTCCTCGCGGTGGCCGGACGCCTCGATCTCATCCACGGTGGACTCCATGACGTCCTTGAGGACCACGTAGTCCTCTGCGGTGCGGCGCTCCGCCACGGCATAGATTTCCGCCTGGGCCTGGTTGACCAGGTCTTCAACCTCGCCGTCCTGGCCGTAGCCGAGCTGGACGATCTTGGTGCCGGCATTGACCAGCCGGCGCAGGACCGCGCGTTCACCCACGATTTCGGCGTAGTAGCCCGCGTTGGCGGCAGTGGGAACGGTCTGGATGAGCTCGTGAAGGTAGGCAGGGCCGCCGATCCGGTTGATCTCACCCCGTTTGGTCAGTTCATCCGAGACGGTGACGGCGTCGGCAGGTTCGCCGCGGCCGTAGAGGTCGATGATCGCTTCATAGATCGTCTCGTGCGCGGGACGGTAGAAGTCCACGCCCCGCAGGATCTCGACGACGTCGGCAATGGCGTCCTTGGACAGCATCATGCCGCCCAGGACGGACTGCTCGGCGGGAATGTCCTGCGGCGGCTTGCGGCTGCCTTCGGCTCCCCGGGTCCCCTCGACTGAGTCCAGATGCGTAACTGACAAAACTGCCGTCCTTCATTGTGTGCCGCGGCGGATATCCGCGCCGGCGACGCGTATGCCATGGGCCTTGGTGCCCCGTGGCGTCGACCCGGCGTATCTCCGACGGGTTAAGTCCTATCAGCCGGCTCCGACACTTTGGCAGCCTTCCGGCACTGCCGGTTTTCCACAGTCCGTCCGTGCCCTTGCGGGTCAGAGGTTGCAGGAAGGCGTCGGGCAGCCAGCACCGGATTTCGGTATCCAAAGCTCGATCTCCAGCAACGTTATCCCCCGATCCGGCAGGCACCAACCCGACTGGCCGACGCGCCTGTGGATAACCTGTGCACTAGTGCCTTCTGCTTGTGCACAGCCTGTGGGAACAGCTGTGGATAGAAAATTTGTTGTTGCTGCATTTAGCCGCTGACCTGCGGAAACGCTGCATTCATGGTGTGGACACAAAAGAATTTTCGGCAAAGCTCATCCACAGCCCGCGGGCTGCGGCTGGGGATAGCGGGCGGCACATGAGGCCACACTCGGCCGGAAATATGCACATTAAGTGATGGTCCTCACGGAAGCTCCTCAGGATGGGCTGCGATGGCCGGGACCGGCGGCGCCCCGCATGCCGTTCGCGGCATGTGCTGTGGATAACTGCGATCTGGCATAAGCTCTTCATATGGGCGATGTATTGCTGGTCATACTGCCTGCCCTCCTCCTGGCAGCAGTCCTCTGGGCGTTTGTTACGGCCCTCAAGCCGCGCAACTTCGGCATGTCCGACGCGGAGCGCTACCAGCACGAACTGGCAGTCCGTTCGCAGGCGCACTACGCCGCACAGGTGCAGGCCGCCACCGCAGCCCGCGCCCGCGTGGACGCAGTTACCAGGCCCAGCCAGAACGAACAGCAGCAGTCACAGCAGGCAGATAACGCCCGCCAGGCACTACGCGCCCAGGCGGGATCCGCGCCCGCCGCCGGGCAGCACGGCTACCAAGGACCTGTACTGCCCGGGGGCCAGCTCAATCCCCAGTTCACCCTGCAACTCCAGTCGCTGGCCCGGAACGGCAAGAAGATCCAGGCCATCAGGCTGCTGCGGCAGGCAACCCATTCAGATCTTTTGACCGCCAAGAATTTTGTAGATCGGCTGTAGCTTCATGGAATCCCTGCTAGTCCCCCTCCTGATTCTGGCCTTCGTCGGTGCCGGGGTCTTGATCGGCGCCCGCGTCCTCGGCCGCCGCCGCGCCCGGCCCCGGGCGGACACTGCGCCCCGGCCCGCACGCGACCCGCTTGAACTCGCCCGCACAGCCGCGGCCAAGCTCAGCCAGGACCAACACCGCCGCCTCTACGCGCTGATCGCCCAAGGGCAGGCCATGGCGGCCATCAAGCTGTACTTCGAGGCCACAGGAGACGGCCTGCGCGCCTCGCGGGACGCCGTGGGCGCCTTGGCGGCGCATCCGCAGCCATTCCGGCCGGAGGCCCCCGAGGAGGAGCCGGCCGAGGACGACGACGACGCTCCGCAGCGGTTCGCGTACCGGTACCGGGCGATCGCCAGCAAGGGCGATGTTACGCGCGAGGTCAGCAGCAACATGCTCAACGACGAGATCTACGGCAGGATCCGCACCCTGGCCAGAAGCGGCGATACCGAGGCCGCTGCCGAGGCCCTCACCCGCCACTCGGACATCTCCATCAAGCAGGCGCGCGAATTCATCGCCCTGCTCGAGGACTGACCTCCGGCCCCAGCGGCTAGAAGTCGAACAGTTCCCCGAGCCAGCCTTCCTTCTTCTTGGGGCGGCGTCGCTCGTCATAGCGCGGCTGGTCATAGCGGGGCCGGTCCCGCTCGTCGTACCGGCGGTCATCATAGCGGCGGTCATCCGGCCGCCGGCCGTCCCTGCGCGGGTCCAGGTTGTAGAGCGGCGGCGGGATGTGGCCGGACGGCACCGATGCCGGTGAAGCCGGCGGCGGCACCGGCACTGCGGGACCCATGGTCTCCGCAGCACGGTCAAGAATCTTGTCCAGCTCGCCCCTGTCCAGCCATACCCCGCGGCACTTGGGGCAGTAATCGATCTCGACACCACTGCGTTCGCTCATAATCAGGTCAATTGAATCCACGGGACATTTCATGTCCCGCACAACGACCAGGAGGAACTAATAGTTCGCCGTGCCTGCCGGCGGCGTCAACGCCGGCCCGAAATGCCGGCGAGCAGTTGTTCGAACGGCAGCGACTCCAGTGCAGCCTGCGTGGGCTCGGGCTGCGTGCCCTGCAGCAGTCCGACGAACTCCCCCGCCGCCCGGTCGATCCGCGTTGACAGGGGCGAGCCGCCGTCGTCGTTGTTCCCCCAGTCCTGGGGACCGGCAAAGACGGCCGTCGGGGCGGTGCGGGTGCGCAGGTACGTGAACAGCGGCCGCATGGCGAAGTCCAGGACCATTTGGTGCCGGTCGGTTCCGGCGGTGGCGCCGAGCAGTACAGCCTTTCCCGCCAGGGATTTGGGGTCCAGGACGTCGATGAAGGACTTGAAGAGGCCGCTGTAGGACGCGCTGAAAACGGGGCTGACGGCAATAATGCCGTCCGACGCCTGGACGCCGGCAATCACCCCCGCCAGCTTCGGTGCCGCGTAGCCGGTCACGAAGTTGTTCGCGATATCCACCGCAAGGTCCCGCAGCTCCACAACTTCGACGTCGGCTGCGTATCCGGCCGCAGCGAGCTGGCGTTCTGCGGACGCGGCCAGCTGGTCCGCGAGCAGGCGGCTCGACGACGGGACGCCGAGTCCGGCGGAAAGGACGGTGATACGGCGGGTTTCCACGGAGTGCTCCTGGTGTGAGGCGGGGGCCGAAGCCCTGATGCATGCGTTTGCATCTACCTGTAGAAGCGGGGCCCAGCGCCGTTTATTCCCACGGTCGTTGCGCTACCACCTTTGGGCCCTAAACGGCCGGAATGGCAACCAGGACTGACAGGGCAACGGAGGGGGTCAGAGCAGGACTAAGCCCTCGATGCAGCTCACAGAGCTGCCGCCGACCCAGATGTCGTCCCCCGCCGCGTCGATGTGGACCCTGCCTGCCCGGCCCAGCACCGTCCCCTGCGCCGCAATGTACGACTCCGGGGCCCGGCCGCTGCGGATCAGCCACTGGGCTGCCCCGGCGTTGAAGCTGCCGGTAACGGGATCTTCCGCCGCGGCGTCACCCGGTATGAAGGTGCGCACCTCGAAGCCGGCCTCGGATCCGGCGGGATGGGGGCCGATGACGCCCACCTTGAGCCCGGCCATGGCCGCGTAGTCAGGCCGGATCCCCAGCACCAGCTCCGCCGACTCCAGCAGCACGCCGATCCAGTCCGGGCCGTTGACCAGCCAGGAGGCATCCAGCAGCGCCTCACGCGGGATCCCCAGGCCGGCGGCAACGCGGGCCAGGTCCTCCTCCCCCACGGGTCCCGAGCGAGTCAGGGGCGGGGCCGCGAAAGCCAGCCGGCCGCCGTCGCGCCTTACCCTGACAAGCCCCGCCCCGCACTCCTGGACCAGCACTCCGTCCTGCCGGGGGATCCCGCCGGCCTCAAGCCAGGCATGCGCCGAGCCCAGGGTGGGGTGTCCGGCAAAGGGGAACTCTTCGCTGCCGGTGAAGATCCTGACCCGGTAGTCAGCGCCGGGGTCCGTGGGCGGCAGCAGGAATGTGGTCTCGGAGAGGTTGGTCCAGTTGGCAAACTGCTGCATGGTCTCCGCCGAGAGACCCTCGGCGTCGACGACAACCGCCAGCGGGTTGCCACGGTAGGGCTCGGACGAGAAGACATCCACCTGCCCGAAGGGCCTCAGACGGGGCGCAGGTGCAGGATTCAAAGTCACCGCAGCAGGCTATCACCGGCGGCGTTGCGGCTGACAAGCCTGCCCCGGTCTGGGAGACTGCCCACATGACTGTGAACAGGACCCGCGCCGATACCCAGCACAAGGCTCAGAACAAGACGGTGGCAACCGGTGCGTCCGTCGAGGAGTTCCTGGCCGCCGTCGAGCCTCCCGTACGCAGGGAGGACGGCCTCCGGCTGCTGGACCTGATGTCCGGGATCACGGGACAGCCGGCCGAGATGTGGGGCCCGACGATTGTTGGCTTCGGCACCTACCACTACAAGTATGAAACCGGGCGTGAAGGCGACGCTGCCGCCGTCGGCTTCTCGCCGCGGAAGGCCAGCCTGTCGCTCTACGGCCTGACGTACGGCCCCGAGGCGGCTGACCTGCTGGGCAGGCTGGGGAAACACAAGACGGGCGCGGGCTGCCTGTACGTCAACAAACTCCAGGACGTCGACGAGGCGGTGCTGGCCGAGCTGATCCGGAACGGATACCGGCACGCCACCACGGTGCTTCACCACGGCTGAGTGTCCCGCCGAAGCAACGCAGGGTCACTTACGGCCCATAACGCCGGGCACCATGGACCGTAAGTGACCACGCGTTGGAGTTAAGCAGAAAGCCCCCGCGTCCGGTTCCCAGGGGAATCCGGAGGCGGGGGCTTTCCAGCAGTTCAGTCAGTCGAAACGACTACTTGCCTGCGACTACGTCGAGGTCGATCACAGCGGCAACGTCGTTGTGCAGACGGACGTTGGCCTGGTAGGAACCAACCGACTTAATGTGCGTCGGCAGTTCAACCTTGCGCTTGTCGATACGGCCAAGGCCAGCGGCCTCAACAGCGTCAGCAACGTCGGCCTGCTTGACGGTGCCGAACAGGCGTCCGGTCTCGCCGGCCTTGACAACGAGCTTGACCGGCTTGGCGGAGAGTGCAGCGGCCTGCTTCTGAGCGTCTTCCAGGGAAGCGTGCTCGCGGGCGGCGCGGGCAGCCTTGATGGACTCAACCTGCTTCTCGCCACCCTTGGACCAGGTCAGGGCGAAGTTGCGGGGCAGCAGGTAGTTACGTGCGTAACCGTCCTTGACCTCGACAACATCGCCTGCAGCACCGAGACCGGTTACTTCGTGGGTCAGAATGAGCTTTGCCATGTTAGTTAATCCCTTCCTTAGCCGCGGCCAGCGCCGGAGTAAGGCAGCAGAGCAACTTCGCGGGCGTTCTTGATTGCCTGTGCGATCTTGCGCTGTTCCTGCACCGTGACGCCAGTGACGCGACGGGCGCGGATCTTTCCGCGGTCGGAGATGAACTTGCGCAGCAATGCTACGTCCTTGTAGTCGATGACAGTGATGTCAGCGGCCTTCAAGGGGTTGGACTTTGGTTTGGGCTTACGGAGTTCAGCCTTAGCCATCGTGGAGCTCCTATTCGATGGAGCCCGTGGATATTGATCCACGGGATGGTGGTGATCCGACGGCGGTCAGCGCCCGTCCGCCTCGCGGCGTCCGGCGGGGTCCGTCGTCGAACCTTAGATGTTGTTTAGAAGGGAGGTTCGGAATCCGGGCCGTTGCCCCAGCCGCCGCCTGCATTGCTGACCCCGGGCGTGGCCCACGGGTCATCCTGCTGCTGTGCGGGCTGGTTGCCGCCCCAGGTTCCACCCGAGTTGCCGCCCTGGTTTCCACCAGAACCGCCACCGAAGCCGCCGCCGCTGTTGCCGCCGCCGAAGCCACCCTGGGCACCGTTGCCGGCACCCCCACCGCCGGAGCGCTGGGTGCGGTTGACCTTGGCGTTGGCGTAGCGCAGGCTGGGGCCGATTTCATCGACCTCAAGCTCGATAACGGTGCGCTTCTCGCCTTCCTTGGTTTCGTAGGAACGGCTCTTCAGCCGGCCGGAAACGATCACGCGCATGCCCTTGGTCAGGGACTCGGCGACGTTTTCGGCGGCTTCACGCCATACCGACGCGCGGAGGAACAGGGTTTCCCCGTCCTTCCACTCATTGGACTGGCGGTCGAAGGTGCGGGGAGTAGACGCGATGGTGAAGTTCGCTACTGCCGAACCTGACGGTGTGAACCTCAGCTCGGGGTCATTGGTGAGATTGCCAATAACCGTAATAGTGGTTTCGCCTGCCATCTACTGCCTCCTTGTTCGTTCCTGCGGGGGTGAAGAGTGAAAATTCGGAGCTGAGATTACTCAGCAACAACCTTCTGCTCTTCGGGGCGGGTGATCTTGGTGCGCATGATGGTCTCATTGAGGCTCAGCTGGCGATCAAGTTCCTTGGCGGTAGCCGGCTCAGCGGTGAAGTTCACCACGGCGTAGATACCTTCAGACTTCTTCTGGATTTCGTAAGCCAGGCGACGACGGCCCCAGATGTCAACCTTTTCGATGGTTCCACCATCGGTCGTGATGACGTTCAGGAACTTCTGAAGCGTTGGCTCAACGGTACGCTCTTCGACCTCGGGGTCGATGATTACCATCAATTCATAAGGACGCATATGTGAACCCACCTCCTTTGGGCTAAGCGGTTACGGCATTTCCGTAACAGGAGGTTCATTTGCGGTGCCATGTGCCCGCATTCCCCCAGGAACGGGGGCAGGGCGCAGCACAGACTTCAATAGCTTAGTGCATTGGGACCGGATTCCGCGATTCCCTGCCTGTCCAGGGTAGGCGGTGCCGGCCAGGTCCCGGAAGCAGAGCCGGCCTTTATGTGGACAACCCTGTGCCATGATCGGGGAATGACCACCGGATTCCCCTCCACCAGCCCTGTCCGACGCAGCCGGCTGCGTTTTGCGGCGATGCTCGTCGCAGGCGCAACCGCAGCCGCGGTCACCGGACTGACCGGGCACTGGGTGGCAGCTCCCGCCGCGGGCTGGGGTGTCGCCGCACTGACCTACGTCGTGTGGGTCTGGCTCGCGATCGGCCGCTTCGACCCCGACGAAACCCGCGCGCATGCAACAACAGAGGACCCGTCCCGCAGCATCACCGACCTGCTGATCCTGGCAGCCAACGTCGCCAGCCTCGGCGCGGTGGCCGCCGTCGTCGTTGATTCCCATAGCGGCGAAGGCAGGTCCGGTCTGGGCGGCGGGCTGCTGGCGCTGGCGTCAGTGGCCCTGTCCTGGCTGCTGGTGCAGACGCTGTTCACGCTGCGGTACGCGGAGCTGTA
>NZ_JBFTJH010000018.1:0-7616 GCF_056395325.1 Arthrobacter sp. 10L424
TACAGCTCCGCGTACCGCAGCGTGAACAGCGTCTGCACCAGCAGCCAGGACAGGGCCACTGACGCCAGCGCCAGCAGCCCGCCGCCCAGACCGGACCTGCCTTCGCCGCTATGGGAATCAACGACGACGGCGGCCACCGCGCCGAGGCTCGCAAAGGTGACCGAACAGTTCTTCCGGACGCGGGCGTAGAGGCAATCAGGACGACTCCTGGCCCTGTCGTCCACGGCGAATGACGAGCATGTGGTCGATGGCGCCCAACGTCAGTCGAGGAATCTTGGCAAGCCGTCTCCACAAGAAATAGATCTGGAAGTCCACGCCTTTTCGTTCGGACTTTGATTTGAGGACATCCCTCCAGGAGGCGAAACCCAATCGAATTGATTCCTTCAGGCCGCCAAATTGCCCGCACCGAATCAAAAGAAGGCCCAGATGAGCGCCGACGACTGGCGCGAGGAGTAATGCGGGCGTGTGGCACCACTTGAAGCGAAGTTCACTGCGCCACCTCAATTGACGCCTTCGCAGGGGCTCGCGGTCAGCATTGGGGCAATGCACAACCGGGTCTGAGGTGCCGTGCCTAACGACCATGCCAGCGGCCAAGAGGCGAATCGCTATGTCGGATTCCTCGCAGTAGAACTTATAGGATTCACGCAGGCCGCCGCAGTCGAGTACGGCATCCCGGCGCAGACCGTGCGCGGCACCGATGAAGCTCCTGGTCAGCTCAATCGAACGGCCAGACATATCGCCCTGCATTAGTGTCCCATTTTCAATAAAGGGAATGGCAATTGCTGCAATGCTGGGTGACGTAAAGTCGTCAAGGGTTTGTTGAGCAGTGTGGGCGGACATAAAGTACGCATCGTCGTCCAAGATGATGACAAACGGTGTGGAAGCCGCCTGGATACAAATATTCCGGGCGGCGATAAGGCCTACATTTGCTCGGCCCACGATGAGCCTTACGCTGGGAAACTGCTCCCGGACAGCCTCTGCCGTACCATCCGAGGACGCGTCATCGTAAACAATGATGGGGATTGGCGGCTCCTGTGTAAGAGCGCTTGAAAGCAACCTCGTCAGATCATCAACCCGGTTATACGTGGAAACACACAAACTGATCTGATTCATTGGCTTAGCCTCGGCGGCGCTCACGGTTCGGCCTTCCGTTGCTGCGCCGTGCGAAATGCCCACTGCGCTTTTAGCCTGTCGAGGCCTTCCTTGCCCACCAAGGTCATGGCCGCCTGCTTCATCAGGGATCGGCCCGAGTCCAGCGCGACCCGGCGTGGCCTCTCCAGTGCGAAGTCCCTCATGAGGTCGAGTCGGCCGACGTCGTCAATGCCGTCGAGCAAGGCTCCGAACGTAGCGCGATACGCGGCCGGCGATACACGCTTCCCGCGGATTCTGTTGCTGACATTGGAATCGTGAACGACTTGGAGCCATGCCGGGGCACCGGTGATCTCGCGGACGCGCATCGACTGTCCCAGCAGGTTGTGCCAATCCGACCAGCATGTCCGGGCGGCCCCCCATTCTTCCCGGACAGAGCAGAAGGCATTTGACCGGTCCCGGCGGAGGTAAAGGGCGCTGCCACTGGTGATCAGACCGTTGGTCAGGTAGAGCGCCGAACGGATGCCGTCGCTTCCGGCGGCCTGCAGACGTTCGACGAAGTCCGCCGCCAGGCCGTCGTCATTGTCCAGGTTGGTGGTCAGGAGCTCCCGGTGATTCGCTCCGGAAACTGAGCGCAGGTCCTCGAGGAGTTCGCTGCGTCCGACCTCGGCCCGGTAGATGGGGGTGAATGTCCCGCGGTGGTTGAGGTCGTCCATGGCGCTGACCAGCCATTCGGGGCTTTGCGGGTCGAGATAGATAATCCACTTGAAATCCTGGCGGGTCTGTTCAAGCACCGAGGGCAGGCAAAACCGGCGGAATAACTCGATCCGAGTACGCAGCCAGCCATCCTTCGCCCGCACAATGCTCTCGGCACCTGCCGACGGGAGGTTGAACCGGGTCAGCAGCACGTGATCGACGCCGGCGCTGCTTTGATCTCCTGCCGGCGGCCGGAAGGTCCTGGGTTGGCTCATGGCTTGACTCCTTGTAGTGTCTCGAGAATCTGGGCCGCCCTGACGTGCCAGGTATGCAGGGCAGCGACGTCGCGCCGCCGGGGCCCGAGGTCAGCCTCATCCGGGCTGTCGAGGATCCTCCGGACCTGGTTGGCGAAATCGACGGGCCCGGATCCGATGGCGACATGTTCGGTGTCGAGCCAGCGGACTGCCGGCAGGTCGCTCGCAACGACGGGCATTCCGGATGCGAGGTACTCCAGCGTCTTGAGAGGAAAGCTCGAGCGGTTGAATGCCGTGTCCGCATAGGGGGTCAACCCCACACCGATCTCAGCCAGGTGCGGAGCGAGTTCCCGGGACGGGAGTTCGCCGAGCCAGGTCACGTTGGGCGCGGCAAGGAAGGCATCGAGCCGCCTCCCTGTCTCTTCGTCGTGCTCAGTGCGGGGACCGATCACCAGGAGTGGGATTCCGGCGTTCTGGACGGCTTCAAGAAGCTGCATGTCCAGTCGCTCATTCAACTGTCCGATGAGGCCGGCATTCCGGCGGCGCGGCGTGCCATGCTCCCAGCGGTCCGGAAGCTCGCAGCCATTCGGGATCACGACGACGGAAGCGGCCGCGCCGGCGGTCCCCGCCAGGACCGAAGCAAGGGGTGGGGAGACCGTGGCACACACGTCGGCGGTTCGCAGGTTGTCCCGCAGCCGCCTTTGCACCAACCGGCGGGACAGGTTCATGAGTTCGGCTCCCGCAACCCAGTCGTCGGTGACGTACAGGAGCTTTGTTCCTGCGACTCCCGCGGGAAATCTGCTGATCGGCGAGGAGAGAATAGTTGCGAAGGGGCGCAACCGGTGCCGTCGGAGTGCCGTCTTGATGGCGCGGGCCAGAAGGACATTTGCGACGGAGGAGTACCCAAGACGGGCAAATCCGGGGACCGACAGGGAACGCACCCGGGTGATACCCGGTGCCACCTCCATGACTTCGACAGTTCGTAGGCCCCGCCCCCACCGGTTCTGATTGGCCCGGTGTAGGGGAAGCGGCGGATCGATCCACAGGACCGGGACGTCGGCAGCCAAGGCCATGGCGAGCCGGTAGTCGGTTCCGTGCACGTCATCCCAGCGGCTCCCCGGAATATAGAGGAGCACTTCCTGTTCCGGTGTCCGGCGCTTTTTCATGGGGATGCCTGCCGTGCGCCATGCGCAGCAAAGGCCGTGGCCGCAGGCTTGCGACCCGCCAGAGGGAGGGAAGTGAAGCCGTCAGCTGGAGCGGACCCCATCAGCCCAGCCGCGTCGATCCAGTCATCCGACATTTCGAGAACCCCGGTGCGAGGCAACTCGGTCGTCCGTGTCCTCATGATGCTGCCTCCACGGAGTCGGTGGCCGCGAGGGAAAGCTGTCGAAGAATAGCCCGACCGCCTTTCCGGGAAGGCTCGTGGGACTCAAGACCGAAGTCGCCCCCCCGTAGGAGGCCGGCGAGAAGCCTGTAACCGCCGACGGTCGTCGTTCCGTTGATGATGACAAGCGAACAGGTAGACAGGGCAGTGATATCTGCGGCAGTGGGGGGATGGGCGTCGACTTCGTGCAGGCTGATGAGAGTCAGTACCCGTTCGGATCGTGGCTGCCCAAATAGTCCCTGCGTGGATGCTTGGGCGCAGGAATCGACGTGATGCAGGGGAGGAAGCCACGGGTTCATCCGAAGACCCGCTTCAAGAGCCGCGCGTCCCCTGGCTTCCGGCGTGCCCACTAGGACCGCATACGAAAGCTGTTCTCGGCGGGCGAGGTCCTTGATCGTCGTTGTCCATTCGTCCGACACAATTCGCTGCTTGTACGGGGATAACATCATGCGCGCACGCTGGATCCACCCGGACTTCAGACGAGTCCTGACGGTTCGAACCAACCGCTTTGGAATCCGGCGCCAATATGCTGCACCGTTCGGTCGAATCGGTCGAAGTTCCGCGGGGTGAGCCTGACCGGGTATCGCGCTTTCCTTGAGTAGCTGGGCACTTCCTTGCTGACCGCATGTGAGGAGCATGGTGACGAATTCTTGCCGCCATAAGTCCCAGCTGAGCTCGGGCACAGGGGCAATAGTCGGGCGTACTCCAATCCCTTCGCTGCGAATGGGCATGGTCTCCAGGTCAGGACGCAATGTGGCCAGTACTGAGCGCACGCGGTCCAGCTCAGGGTGCTTCAGGTTGGGAAAGCGGTTCGATGACGAAGCTGCTTTGGTCATCTCGCCGGCGCAAACCAGCGATCGTAGAAAGCACGCCCAAAGAACGGGGTCAGGATCAGCGGCTCCCCGCGCGTCGAGATTCTCAGACACCGCCTGGGTAGCCCAGTCCAATGCAGCCTCACAGTCGCCTTTCGTGAGGCCCGCAAATACCAACCCGGGAATGGCTTCTGGAATGGAGTAAAAGTTCAGGCACTTCAGGAATTCGCGCTCCGCAAGCTGCGGCAGTCCAGACCGAAGCAACCGCCAGCCCGCCGCGAGATAGGTTCTGTCGGTGCCAGGTCCCACGATAATTGGCCGAGGGGAATCCGCTGGGGATAAGGCAAGCGGGCCGCTGGGGTTCTCCTGAGTGATCTTCTGTCCCGGTTTTCGCTCCAGATTCAAGTGGAGCCATTCCGAGACCTGGCTGCGGTTCGCCTCCGTATGCCTCGAATGCACGAGTTCGAACCCGGCTTGGGTAATGCTTCGAAGTTGTTCCTGGTCACTCGACAGGGCATCCAGCTTCTGGAGCACATCATTCGGATCAGCGAAGACACAGTTGACCATGTCTTCGAACCCGAACGCCTCCAATCCCGGGGTCCGCTCGGTTACCAAGCAGGACATTGATGCGGGAATCTCAAGTTGCTTGCGAACGACTTCCTTGGCCATGCTGCCGCAAGTCGGGACAAAGACGCTGGCGTTCAGCAATTTCGCATAGCGTTCACCGTAGACAGTTCGCGCCGTAGCTCCCCCCCACCCAAAATGCGGCATGGTCATGGTCGCGTAATTCTTCGACAGTACTCTGCTGACAGCGTTGCGCCACGGATAGTGGGGTTCCTGGCTTCCAGTGACAAGAATTGGGATATTCTTCTCCAGCCCGTAGTCATGAAAAACCGCTGGATCGATTGCGTTCGGCCAGACGAAGAGATTTCCTGCGATGTCGGGCGAATATTCAGCCATGGCCACCGACGTTGTGAAGTAGTTCTCAACGCCCCAGTGCGACATATCGGAGATGAAAACGGCACGCGCGATATCGTATGCGTCAGAATGCAGGAAGCCCAGTTTGGGAATGTCGGACCGGGCGTCTGTATTGGTAATCCGGCGACCCCCGGAATACACCCCCGATTCGAAGACGCTGAGGGCAGGTTCAAATTTGTCGCAGACCTGGCCATAGTCGCAGTCATAGTCAACTACTTCCACTTCGAAAAAGTAACTTAGTGTGCGGACCTGTGCATCCAAATGCTGCGAAAGAAAAGGCGCAAGCCCGGGTTTGGTCCAACGGAAAAGTAGCATCCTTGGGAGGGCGCCACCTGCACTAGCTGTCATTTTGACCCCTGCCTACTGAAACTTTCTTCCCGAATGTGCCCAT
Organism: Arthrobacter sp. 10L424; assembly: GCF_056395325.1. Lineage (NCBI taxonomy): Bacteria > Bacillati > Actinomycetota > Actinomycetes > Micrococcales > Micrococcaceae > Arthrobacter > Arthrobacter sp. 10L424. The sequence goes on from NZ_JBFTJH010000018.1 coordinate 5,605, forward strand.
CAATGACCCGTAGAGGCGAATAGAACGCAGGACTCGTCCTTGGAGGGGATGGGGAAGGAACTGGACGACCATCGGAACCACCAGGAGGCAATAGGTCGTTCCGCCAACGAGGCCTCCGGCAACGAGGCTGCCCAAAGGTTGGCTGAACCAACTGGAGGCCCACAGTGCCATTGCCCCGGCCAGCACCGAGGCGAAAACCGGGGTGGCCATGGAGACGGCGAGTACCCGCCCTGCCGAGGCGACTGATCCGCGCAGAGACCAGAGGTACATGGGCACAATGACAAGGATAATGACGGCGACGTGGGCATATGCGGCGCCTGTCAGCCCAAGCTGTGAAACCCCCACCGCAACTGAGGGGATCAAGGCTGCTATCCAAACGGATTGGACGACCATGACTGTGCCGGATCGACCCGTTCCAACCAGTAGGTTGGACAGCAACAGTGATAGGGAGAACAGTGCGCCATACACGGCCAGGATAGACAGGACGGGCGCAGCCAAAATCCAGGTCTCCCCGTAGATCACTTCGATAAGCGAGTGGGACAGCGCCACCGTAAGTGCTCCAACCGGAAATGCTATCAACGAAACCATTTGGGTTGCGCGCCTAAGCATTTGCCTTAGGCCATCGGGATCGGATCCCATTGCCGAGAATGCCGGCATGGCTACGCTATTGATCGTGGAGCTGAGCACCGATGTGGACCATGAGGCAACAGTGAAGGCCAGCATGTATATCCCCAATTCGTCGATTCCCAAAGACTTGGCAATAATTGCGTAATCCGCGTTAAGGAGGACGTAGGTCAGCAGATTAGCTCCAGCAAGAGGAAGTCCGAATCGGAGAACGGGCATGACCTCAGGTCGTTTCAGCCGCGGCCAATAGTGCCGCTTTACGCTAACGGCCATAACGACTCCGCCTATTAGCTGTCCCAGGACCCTTGACCAGGCGAAGGCCAGCGCACCGTTCCCCTCGACGGCCAAGAAGATGAGAAGTGCATTCATGGGCAGGAAACTGACGACACTCGCGAGTAAGACTCTGTCTTGCCGGAACTCTCGGACGAGTAGGGCACCCGGGACCGTGAAGACGCCCCCTAAAAAGACAGCTATGGACAAGACGCGAATCGCTTGTGCTGCTTCGGACGCACCCAAGGACGTTGCCAGTGGCTCCGCAGCCAGGGCCATGATGCAGGCCAGCGTGAAGCTGCTCAAAAGTGCGAGCAGCGCTACGGTGGATGCCACGCGATCCGGATCAAGGTCGCGCCTCGCAATGCAAGAGGACAGGCCCAGTTCGCCAAAACTCGATACGACGGCATGAACCACAAGCGCAACGGCAAAGATGCCAAAGTCGCGAGGCGTGACAATCCGAATAACCAACGCCATGATCGCGATGTTGGTAACTTTCAGGAGCAGGGTGTTGACCCCGCTCCATAGGGCCCCCTTGATCGCACGCACGCCCACTTCGGCGTCAGCATTCGTTGCGCCGACTGATCGATCGCCTGGATTAGTCTTGTTCATTTCCGTCCCAGTGCGGCAACCGACTTTTCGGCGATATATTCTTGTGGCTCAGCAGAGAAAAGCGGACACATCGGCAGGGAGCGGATGAGAACCTGTCGGTACTCATTCAAGGTGGGGATCCCCGCGAGCGATGACGACTTGCCGCTGCCGTGTCCTCCCGTGACAATCAGGTCGGATTCCCTTGGACTGCGGATTAGCGCACGAATCCGCGCAAGTTCCTTGTTGCGGCCGAACAAAACCATGACTGCCCCCATTCCACCCCGAGAGACCATTCAGCCGGGGTTTCCGAAGAGAAGAATCAGGTCCCGAACTGACATATATACCTCCGCACGCCAACGCTTTTTGCAAAACGAAGGTCCGGGTCACGCTCGGGGTTGGAGCGAAGGCCCTGACCAAAATGGCTGTGCTTTTTGCAAATATAGCCGGGGGCATGCCGGGGGCCTAGGGCGCCGAAATAGTCGAGTAGGGCATCGGATGAAGTCGAGTAGTTTTCCTGTCCAATACTC
>NZ_JBFTJH010000019.1:0-5930 GCF_056395325.1 Arthrobacter sp. 10L424
ACGTTTGGCGGGCAGGGGGTGCCGGCGGCTCCGGTGCAGCTGGGCGGGTGTGTGCATGCTGCGTGGTCGGGGGCGAACAAGTATGTCCGGGACTGCGCGGATGATGCCAATGACAAGACCGTGGATGTGCCGAAGGCCAGCGCGTCGCCAAGTTACGTGTTCCGGGTGAACCGGGACCTGGTGGTCCTGAATGATGTGAATTCCGGGAACGTGTGGTTGGTGAACCAGAACATGCAGCTGGTCAACAACTGGGACGACGTCATCCCGCCGCAGCAGACCTCCGACGACGCGGACAAGGACTCCGCCGACGAAGTCCAGCAGACCGTGCTCCCGGACCGCACCAAACCCAACAGCCCGCCCGCCGCCAAACCCGACACCTTCGGCGTGCGCGCCGGCAAGACCACCATCCTGCCCGTGCTGGACAACGACACCGATCCCGACGGCGACATCCTCACCGTCCGCAGCCCGGACCCGCTCACCTCAGGGCTCCTCGCGTCGATCTACGGCGCCACCGGCTTCCAAGTCAGCGTCGGCGCCGACAAGACCGGCTCGGAAACGTTCAAATACACGGCTGACGACGGCCGCGGACTCTCCGCCAGCGCCGACGTCACCCTCAACATCGTCCCGCCGGGGGAGAACGCGGCCCCGCGGCAGAAGCCCAACCGCAACACCACCCTCGTGGTCCAGTCCGGCAAGATCGTCAGCCAGAACATCCTCACCGACTGGATCGACCCCGACGGCGATGACCTGTTCGTCGTCGGCGCCGCCGGCAGCGACCCCCGCGACCAGGTCAAAGTCCGGCCCGACGGCCTGCTCAGTTTCCAGGACGCAGGCTCGGAACCGGGCCGCAAGACCGTCACCGTCACGGTCTCGGACGGCCGCTCCACCACCGAAGGCAAAGTCGCTGTTGACGTCCGCGCCCCCGACGCCCTGCCCCCGATCGCCAACGCGGACCACCTCGTCGCAGTCGCCGGGGTGGACACGGTGATCGCGCCCCTCAAGAACGATTCCGACCCCCAGGGCGGCGCCCTCCGCCTCGCCCAGGTCACGCCGGACGGCAACTCCACCGCCACGATGGGCGCGGACCAGCAGACCTTCACGTTCAACTCCACCGCCCAGGGCGCCCACTACGTGTCCTACCTCGTCACCAACGGGCCGGCCAGCGCCCAGCAGCTGGTGCGCGTCGACGTCGTCCCGGGCGACGGCGACGGCGCCCCGGTGGCGGTCCGCGACACCGCCCTGCTGCCCAGCGGCGGCAGCGTCCTGGTGGACGTCCTGGGGAACGACTCCGATCCCTCCGGCGGAGTGCTGGTGGTGCAGTCCGTGACCGCGGCGGACGGACTGCCGGTCAGCGCGGCCGTGCTGGACCACTCCGTCGTCCGGATCACCGACATCCGGGCGCAGGGCCAGCTCAGCGTCAAATACACCATCTCCAACGGCAAATCCTCCGCGAGCGGGGAGATCGCCGTCCTGGTGGTCCCCGCACCCTCCAAACTGCAGGCGCCACAGGCAAAACCGGACGAAGCAACAGTGCGCGCCGGGGACGTCGTCACCATCCCGGTGCTCGACAACGACACCGACCCCAACGGCGGCAAGCTCACCCTGGAACCGGTGCTCGCCCAGCAGCCGGACGCCGCCGACGGCCGGATCTTCACCTCCGGCGGGGCGCTGCGCTTCATCGCCGGCGAGGTGCCGAAGACCGTCTACGCGATCTACAAGGTCACGAACGCCTCGGGGCAATCGGATTCCCAGCAGGTCACCATCCGCATCCGGGCACGCGACGACGAACGCAACACCCGCCCCGAACCCAAGAACCTCACCGCCCGTGTGGTGGCCGGCATGACAGTGCGCATTCCCGTGCCGCTCGACGGCGTGGACGCCGACGGCGACTCCGTGCAGCTGACCGGCGTGGACAAGGCCCCCGCCATGGGCACGGCGGTGGTCAAGGACGGCTACCTCGAATTCACCGCCGCCGGCAACGGCGCCGGAACTGACACCTTCAGCTACCGCGTCCGCGACCGGATCGGCGCCGAAAACACCGGCACCGTGATCGTCGGCATCGCCCCGCAGGAAGCCAACAACCAGAAACCCATCGCCATCGACGACGCGGTGGACGTCCGGCCCGGCCGCAAGATCGCCGTCGAGGCCCTTTCGAACGACTCGGACCCGGACGGCGACCCCATCAGCCTGGTCGGCAACGGCTTCGAGGCCCGCCCCGAGCTCAGGGTCGAAGCGGCCGACGGCGGCAAGGTGCTCCTCACCGCCCCCGCGACCGCCGGCAACGAGAGCGTTAGCTACAAGATCCAGGACGACAAAAAGGCCCAGGGCAGCGCCGTGATCCGCGTCCGGATCAGCCCGGACGCCGCGCTCAAGCTCCCGGTCGCCAAGGACGACGTGGTCACCCCCGCCGAGACGCTGGGCAAGTCCGCCGTCGACGTTCCGGTCCTGAAGAACGACTCCGACCCGGACGGCGTCGCCGCCGACCTCAAGATCAGCCTGCCCGACGGCAACCCGAACGCCCGGGCGGGCGACGGCAGTGTCCGGGTGGCCCTCGCCCCCAAGGACCAGCTGGTCCCGTACACCGTGACCGACGTCGACGGCCAGAGCGCGACGGCGGTCATCTGGGTCCCCGGCCAGGGCGAGCAGCACCCCACCCTGGCCAGGACCGACGTCGCCGAAGTGATGGCCGGCAAGCAGCTCAACCTTGACCTGAACGAATACGTCCGGGTCAGGGAGGGGCGTACCCCGCGGATCACCCAGGTGGACAGCGTCCGCGTGCAGGGCGCCGACCCGCAGAACGTCGTCGCCGGAAACGGCAGCGCCCTGCGCTACGCCGCGCTGCAGGACTACGTGGGCCCCGGCTCCGTGACCTTCGAAGTGACCGACGGCACCGGCCCCGACGATCCGCAGGGCCTCAAATCCACCCTCAGCATCATCACCAAGGTCATTCCCGATCCGAACGCCAACCACCCGCCGAGCTTCAGCGGAGCCACGCTTGAGGTGCCCAAGGCCGAGTCCGCCAGCCTGGACCTCGGCAACCTGGCCAAGGACGTGGACTCCGGCGACCAGGAGAAGCTGAAATTCGAACTCGACGGCACCCTGCCCGAGGGTTTCAAGGCAGCCCTGGACGGCGCGACCCTGAAGGTCACCGCGGACTCCGCCAAGGCCGCCGGCTGGAAGGGCAGCATCCCGCTGAAAGTCTCCGACGGCCGTTCCGAGCCGGTCAAGGCCAGCGTCACCGCCACGGTCGTGGCCTCCAACCGCCCGCTTCCGGTCGCGAACGAGGACGTGATCGAGAAGGCCAACGCCGGCAAGACCGAGACCATCAACGTGCTCGCCAACGACTTCAACCCCTTCAGCGACACCCCGCTGAGGATTGTCACCGCCACGGTGGAAACCGGCTCCGCCGCCGGACAGCCCGCCGTCGCCGGCGACTCGATCACCGTCACCCCGGCCGCCGGCTTCAAGGGCGTGATGGTGCTGCGCTACACCGTGATGGACAAGACCGACGACATCTCCCGGCAGACCGACGGCCGTGTCAGGATCACGGTCCGGGACAAGCCGGACGCCCCCTCCGCGCCGTCCGCCACGGACGTGCGCAGCCGGACCGCGGTGCTCAAGTGGACTCCGCCCTCGGACAACGGCGCCACCATCAGCAAATACACGGTGCGCTCCAGCGGCTTCAGCCAGGACTGCGCCACCACCACGTGCACACTCAGTGGACTGACCAACGACGTCAAGTACGTGTTCACCGTCACCGCCACCAATGAGGTGGGGGAGTCCGTGCCGTCTCCGGCCTCCAACGAAATCCGGCCGGATGAGAAGCCCTCGCCGCCGGAGTCTCCCACGGTCAAGGCCGGGGACAAGAACATGGTGATCACGTGGCCCGCGGCCAAGACCGAGGGCTCGGCGGTGAAGAACTATAACCTGGAGATCTCCCCGCCGCCGGCGACCGGCATCGCGGTGAAAAACGGTGTGGTTGGCCTGAGCTACACCTGGCCCGGACTGACCAACGGCGTGCGCTACAAGGTCCGAGCCCAGGCTGTCAACGAGCTCGGCCCGTCCGAGTGGGGCCTCTACTCGGCCGAGGACAACCCGGCCGGCGTCCCGGCCGCCCCGGCAGCGCCGACGACGTCGGTGGCGTCCGCCGTGGGAAGCTCCAACCAGCTGAAGGTGAACTGGAGCGAGCCGAACACCAACGGCGACGCCATCAAGAATTACTACGTCACCATGAGCGGCGGCGGCGGCACCACCCAGACCCAGATGATCGCCGGGACGGTGCGGACCGCCAACTTCACCGCGAACAACTCCGAAACTGGCTACAGCTTCACGGTCCAGGCCGAGAACAAGGCGGGCAAGGGCGCGGTCAGCGCGGCCTCGGCTCCCCGCCGCGCCACCGGCAAGCTCGGCCAGGTCTCCGGCGTCAGCGCCACGCCGGCCGATACCGGCGGGGCCGGCAGGGCCGTGGTCATCAACTTCCGGGAACTGGACGCAGCCGGGCGGAACGGCTCCCAGCCCGGGGAGGTCAGCTACACCTACTACGCGAGCCCCAGCGGCAAGACCGGCGCTATCAGCCCCGGCCAGAAGGTGGGCGGATTCACCAACGGCCAGGCCGCCACGATTACCGTGACGGCCAACTCGAGCGTCGCACCGAGCTCCGACGCCAGCACCGGTGCCACGGCCACGCCCTACGGCTCGCCCGGAACGCCCGCGGCGTCGGGCCAGGACGGCGCCGAAAACCAGCGGAATCTCAGCTTCAGCTGGAGCTCGCCGTCGACGTCGAACAACGACGTCGCCTACACCCAGATCAGCATCGACAACGGCGGCTGGGAGCGCGTCCCGGCGTCGGGAAGCCGGACCGTCAACACCGGCGGCTTCAGCGAACCGCACCAGATCCGGGTCCAGACCGTCAACTCCCTTGGCACCGGCGGGCCGATCGCCTCGGCCTCCGCCCGGTCCGGGACCGAGAAGACCCGGTGGACCACCCGGCTCAACAGCGGGATGGGCCGCAGCTGCACCGACCTGCCCGGTGCGACGTCCTACGACAACAGCCAGCCGGGTAACTTCACCTGCGACGGCAAGGGCGGCACCGACCGGCCATGGATGGGCCCGTCGGACGTCTTCGACGTCATGTGCTGGAAGCCGCACGGTACGTACTACAGCGGCGACGGCCAGTGGTACTACATCATGCGCGGTTCGCCGAACCAGACGCGCTGGATCAATTCCACCCACACGTCGATTGGCGCGCCCGGGCAGAGCGGCGTCCCGTTGTGCACCTTCCCGGTAGGAGCGACACCATAGCCGCCCCGGCCGCCGGGGCGCCGGCCGGTGGGCAGTCCTGCCCATCGCGCCCTTCCGGACAGTTCGGTAGGCTGTCGCGGGAACTGAGGGCCCTGTCTCGGGTCCGCCACGAGAATCACGACGCCATCCTGAAGGACATCTGAAGCTGTGACACGTCTGCCTGCCGCGCTGGGGTTCAAGAAGCCAGGTCCACAGAAGCGCCCACCGAGCCCCGGCTCCACCAAACGGCGCAACAAGCTCATTGCCGGTACCGCCGTCGCCTCCGCGGCCGCGGTGCTGGTGACCGCTGCCATCATCTATCCGGGGTTTAAGACCACTGAGGTGGAGTTGAATGACGGCGGGGTGTGGGTGGTCTCGAAGTCGAAGAACGCCGTGGGCCGGTTGAATTATCCGTCGCGTGTTTTGGATGGTGCGGTGACGCCGGCGTCGACGACGTTTGATGTGTTGCAGGATGCCGGGACGGTGTTGGTCGATGATGCCGCGGGGTCGACGTTGAATCAGGTGTCGGCGGCGCAGATGCGGTTGGGCGGGGATAAGAAGTTGCCGGGGTCGGCTGAGGTGAGTTTCGGGTCGAAGGTCATTTCGGTGACGGATGCGGCGAAGGGCTCGGTGTGGGCGTTGTCGCCGTC
>NZ_JBFTJH010000020.1:0-5459 GCF_056395325.1 Arthrobacter sp. 10L424
ACGGGTTTGTTGGTTGGGAACCACATAGTGGACGCAAGCAGTCTTGTTTCTTTGTACCCTCTCCTGGTGTGAACGTCTTTTGAATCCGTTCACGAAGAGGGTGTGTGGTGTAAGTTATCGGCCTATTAGTACCGGTCAGCTTCACGAGTCTTTAGTCCTCGCTTCCACATCCGGCCTATCAACCCAGTGGTCTGGCTGGGGGCCTCTCACACACAAGGTGTATGGAAATCTCATCTCGAAGCGAGCTTCCCGCTTAGATGCTTTCAGCGGTTATCCCATCCGAACGTAGCTAATCAGCGGTGCACTTGGCAGTACAACTGACACACCAGAGGTTCGTCCGTCCCGGTCCTCTCGTACTAAGGACAGCCCTTCTCAAATTTCCTGCGCGCGCAGCGGATAGGGACCGAACTGTCTCACGACGTTCTAAACCCAGCTCGCGTACCGCTTTAATGGGCGAACAGCCCAACCCTTGGGACCTACTCCAGCCCCAGGATGCGACGAGCCGACATCGAGGTGCCAAACCATGCCGTCGATATGGACTCTTGGGCAAGATCAGCCTGTTATCCCCGAGGTACCTTTTATCCGTTGAGCGACGGCCATTCCACAATGTACCGCCGGATCACTAGTCCCGACTTTCGTCCCTGCTCGAGATGTCTCTCTCACAGTCAAGCTCCCTTGTGCACTTACACTCGACACCTGATTGCCAACCAGGCTGAGGGAACCTTTGGGCGCCTCCGTTACTTTTTAGGAGGCAACCGCCCCAGTTAAACTACCCATCAGGCACTGTCCCTGACCCGGATTACGGGCCGAAGTTAGATGTCCAAAGTGACCAGAGTGGTATTTCAACGATGACTCCACCCGAACTGGCGTCCGGGCTTCAACGTCTCCCACCTATCCTACACAAGCCACTCCGAACACCAATACCAAACTATAGTAAAGGTCTCGGGGTCTTTCCGTCCTGCTGCGCGTAACGAGCATCTTTACTCGTACTGCAATTTCGCCGAGTTTATGGTTGAGACAGCGGGGAAGTCGTTACTCCATTCGTGCAGGTCGGAACTTACCCGACAAGGAATTTCGCTACCTTAGGATGGTTATAGTTACCACCGCCGTTTACTGGGGCTTAAATTCTCAGCTTCGCCTTGCGGCTAACCGGTCCTCTTAACCTTCCAGCACCGGGCAGGAGTCAGTCCGTATACATCGTCTTGCGACTTCGCACGGACCTGTGTTTTTAGTAAACAGTCGCTTCCCCCTGGTCTCTGCGGCCCCTGCACGCTCCGGACAGCAAGTGTCCATCACGATGGGGGCCCCCCTTCTCCCGAAGTTACGGGGGCATTTTGCCGAGTTCCTTAACCATAATTCTCTCGATCGCCTTAGTATTCTCTACCTGATCACCTGTGTCGGTTTGGGGTACGGGCGGCTAAAACCTCGCGTCGATGCTTTTCTCGGCAGCATAGGATCACCAAATCCCCCCATACGGGGGTCCCATCGGGTCTCAGGCATCATGAACGGCGGATTTGCCTACCGTTCGCCCTACATCCTTAGACCGGGACAACCATCGCCCGGCTTGGCTACCTTCCTGCGTCACACCTGTTAATACGCTTGCCTCCCAGGATCAGGTCCCGCGCTCCACCAAAACCCGGGTCGCCACAAGGGCGATCGGGCAGGTYTCGGGCGGTTAGTATCCCCTGTTCAGCATGGGCGGTTTTTCGCCGGTACGGGAATATCAACCCGTTGTCCATCGACTACGCCTGTCGGCCTCGCCTTAGGTCCCGACTTACCCAGGGCAGATTAGCTTGACCCTGGAACCCTTGATCATTCGGCGGACGGGTTTCTCACCCGTCTTTCGCTACTCATGCCTGCATTCTCACTCGTGTAGGCTCCACCGCTGGTTTACACCGCGACTTCACTGCCCACACGACGCTCCCCTACCACTCCAGACGCCTGAACCAACCCACAAGGGGCGGCTTAGCTAATATCTGAAATCCACAACTTCGGCGGTGTACTTGAGCCCCGCTACATTGTCGGCGCGGAATCACTTGACCAGTGAGCTATTACGCACTCTTTTAAGGATGGCTGCTTCTAAGCCAACCTCCTGGTTGTCTTCGCAACTCCACATCCTTTCCCACTTAGCACACGCTTAGGGGCCTTAGTTGGTGGTCTGGGCTGTTTCCCTCTCGACTATGAAGCTTATCCCCCACAGTCTCACTGCTGCGCTCTCACTTACCGGCATTCGGAGTTTGGCTGACGTCAGTAACCTTGTAGGGCCCATTAGCCATCCAGTAGCTCTACCTCCGGTAAGAAACACGCAACGCTGCACCTAAATGCATTTCGGGGAGAACCAGCTATCACGAAGTTTGATTGGCCTTTCACCCCTACCCACAGCTCATCCCCTCCATTTTCAACTGAAGTGGGTTCGGTCCTCCACGACGTCTTACCGTCGCTTCAACCTGGCCATGGGTAGATCACTTCGCTTCGGGTCTAGATCACGCCACTGCAACGCCCTATTCAGACTCGCTTTCGCTACGGCTTCCCCACACGGGTTAACCTCGCGACGTAACACTAACTCGCAGGCTCATTCTTCAAAAGGCACGCCGTCACCAGAATCAGACTGGCTCCGACGGATTGTAAGCACACGGTTTCAGGTACTGTTTCACTCCCCTCCCGGGGTACTTTTCACCTTTCCCTCACGGTACTGGTCCGCTATCGGTCATTAGGGAGTATTTAGGCTTATCAGGTGGTCCTGACAGATTCRCACGGGATTTCTCGGGCCCCGTGCTACTTGGGATACTTCACCAGGCGGTACACAACATTTCGGTTACGGGGCTCACACCCTCTCTGGCCGGCCTTTCAAGACCGTTCACCTATGCCTGTACTACTCACCTTCCCAGCCCGGCAGAGCTGGAGTGGGAAGTCCCACAACCCCGACCATGCAACGCCCGCCGGCTATCACACATGGAACGGTTTAGCCTGATCCGCGTTCGCTCGCCACTACTGACGGAATCACTATTGTTTTCTCTTCCTGCGGGTACTGAGATGTTTCACTTCCCCGCGTTCCCTCCACGCACCCTATGTGTTCAGATGCGGGTCACCAGGTAACTCGCGCCCCTGGCGGGGTTTCCCCATTCGGACACCCTGGGATCACAGTCCGGTTATCGACTCCCCCAGGCTTATCGCAGATTCCTACGTCCTTCTTCGGCTCCTAATGCCAAGGCATCCACCGTGTGCTCTTAAAAACTTGACCACAAAAGATCAAAAAAACTAATTCACGAGAGAACCATGAAAACCAACCCACACACCCAAAGGCGCCCAGGTCAGATCCAGGTTCATATTCTTGGAAATTGCTTCTTATAAAAGATGCTCGCGTCCACTATGTAGTTCTCAAACAACAACCCCGTACCACACACCCCACACACGCCCCCAAAGGGAACAACCGTGTGATCGGTGCAGCCAGGAAACCAGAAACACAAGTCCCGGAACCACAGCCAACAGCCATGGAAAACCGGTCCTGTTGTCTCAGGACCCAACAGTGTGCCAAACACTAAACCGCCMTACCCCCCGCCGCACCGTTCCAGGACCACACTCAAGAGAGGGTCCGTACTGGGTGCCGCGRRAAACGCAGCGGCCGCTATYTGTTGATATTCCACCCGTGAGCACCCGCCGCAGAACTTGCGTCTGCGCAACGGGCGTACTCCTGACAACCCCTCCACACTCAAATWCATGAGGCAAGGTGATTGTAGGTGCTCCTTAGAAAGGAGGTGATCCAGCCGCACCTTCCGGTACGGCTACCTTGTTACGACTTAGTCCCAATCGCCAGTCCCACCTTCGACAGCTCCCTCCCACAAGGGGTTAGGCCACCGGCTTCGGGTGTTACCAACTTTCGTGACTTGACGGGCGGTGTGTACAAGGCCCGGGAACGTATTCACCGCAGCGTTGCTGATCTGCGATTACTAGCGACTCCGACTTCATGGGGTCGAGTTGCAGACCCCAATCCGAACTGAGACCGGCTTTTTGGGATTAGCTCCACCTCACAGTATCGCAACCCTTTGTACCGGCCATTGTAGCATGCGTGAAGCCCAAGACATAAGGGGCATGATGATTTGACGTCGTCCCCACCTTCCTCCGAGTTGACCCCGGCAGTCTCCTATGAGTCCCCGCCATAACGCGCTGGCAACATAGAACGAGGGTTGCGCTCGTTGCGGGACTTAACCCAACATCTCACGACACGAGCTGACGACAACCATGCACCACCTGTAAACCGACCGCAAGCGGGGCACCTGTTTCCAGGTGTTTCCGGTTCATGTCAAGCCTTGGTAAGGTTCTTCGCGTTGCATCGAATTAATCCGCATGCTCCGCCGCTTGTGCGGGCCCCCGTCAATTCCTTTGAGTTTTAGCCTTGCGGCCGTACTCCCCAGGCGGGGCACTTAATGCGTTAGCTACGGCGCGGAAAACGTGGAATGTCCCCCACACCTAGTGCCCAACGTTTACGGCATGGACTACCAGGGTATCTAATCCTGTTCGCTCCCCATGCTTTCGCTCCTCAGCGTCAGTTAATGCCCAGAGACCTGCCTTCGCCATCGGTGTTCCTCCTGATATCTGCGCATTTCACCGCTACACCAGGAATTCCAGTCTCCCCTACATCACTCTAGTCTGCCCGTACCCACCGCAGATCCGGAGTTGAGCCCCGGACTTTCACGGCAGACGCGACAAACCGCCTACGAGCTCTTTACGCCCAATAATTCCGGATAACGCTTGCGCCCTACGTATTACCGCGGCTGCTGGCACGTAGTTAGCCGGCGCTTCTTCTGCAGGTACCGTCACTTTCGCTTCTTCCCTACTGAAAGAGGTTTACAACCCGAAGGCCGTCATCCCTCACGCGGCGTCGCTGCATCAGGCTTTCGCCCATTGTGCAATATTCCCCACTGCTGCCTCCCGTAGGAGTCTGGGCCGTGTCTCAGTCCCAGTGTGGCCGGTCACCCTCTCAGGCCGGCTACCCGTCGTCGCCTTGGTGAGCCATTACCTCACCAACAAGCTGATAGGCCGCGAGTCCATCCAAAACCACAATAAAGCTTTCCACCCCCCACCATGCGATGAGGAGTCATATCCGGTATTAGACCCAGTTTCCCAGGCTTATCCCAGAGTTAAGGGCAGGTTACTCACGTGTTACTCACCCGTTCGCCACTAATCACCGGTGCAAGCACCGGGTCATCGTTCGACTTGCATGTGTTAAGCACGCCGCCAGCGTTCATCCTGAGCCAGGATCAAACTCTCCGTTGAAGTAAAACAGACACACCATGCGCCCCCGGGAAAACGGGATGCACACAATGCACAAAATTTGAAACCAGCTGTAAAAACCAGACCACACCACGGGGTGGCGCAACCTGGTCAATTCAACCAATTCAATACAATAAATTGGTATCAACAAACTTGGCACACTATTGAGTTCTCAAACAACAGACACA
>NZ_JBFTJH010000021.1:0-5071 GCF_056395325.1 Arthrobacter sp. 10L424
CGCAGCATCCCCCCGCAACGCCACAACAAAAGCACCATTCAACAACAAAACCCCCACCCAGAACGGAAACGGCAACACCGCAACCAACCCCAGATCACTACCCACCGGCACCGCCACCGTCGAAGCAGCCCCCACCGCAAGCGCCAACGCCACAACACCCGCCACCACACACCACACATCACGGGCCCCCCAACGCCCCTCCGTGCGGCTGGCCACATCAAGCGTCCTCGTCATCGCGCACCCCGCGAGACACGTCGCAGGACGGCGAGCAACCGAAGGCCCACCGCCGCCGCCCCGATGGAGAGCACCACCAGCCACGCAAGGGCCATGGTGCTGGCGCCCTGGTCGGCGGCCCATAGCGCCGAGGCGCAGAGTGCGACTCCGAGAATCACGCCGACTATGATCGCCTCCGTGTAGGTACCGCGGGCCCGGCACACGGCGTTGTAAGCCTGCAGCACCGCGTACGGCACCAGTCCGGCCGCCAACCACCTCAGGGCACCGGCGGACGAATCGGCGTACCGCTCCCCCAGCAGGCCGAGGAGCGGGTGAGCGAGGATGGCGAGAACGGCGGCAGCCAGACCTCCTACGGCGAGGGACCAACGGAGACTCGCCCAGGTGGTCGCCACCAGGCGGTCCGGGTCGCGGACACCCTCGGAGAATTGGACGATGCCCATCAGCATCGGAGCGGAGTAGGCGGCCCAGGCCATCATCCAGGCGGGATACCAGTAGGCAGCCGCCTCCGGCGCAACCATGTGCGCGAGCAGGAGCGGCAGCACCAGTCCGGGAGCGCGCTCCGTGAGGGTGACAAGCTGGTACGGAAGCCCCATCGCCAGCAGTGGACGGCCGCGCGCCGGGCGCAAGGACGGTCGCGGCCGGTAGCCGACCAGTCTTCGCAGCTGGACCGCACCGACGATGCACGCGACGGTCGTCCCGAGGGTCCAGCAGGCCATCAGCACGTCGGCGGAGGTGCTGTGTGACAGCCAAGCCACGAGCGCAGCGGCCCCGAGTGAGACCCCGCCGCCCAACACATACCTCGAGGTCGCGCTGGCACCGCGTCCCAACGCCACGAGCGCCTGGTCCAGCACGATGACCAGGGTGCCTGTGACGGCAGCCACGAGGAATGTAAGCCAGAAGAGAACCGATACCAAGGCTGTCTCCGGCATCATAACCGACTGAAGCACAAGATAGCCGAGGGCCAGCGCAGTGCCGGCTACCCCCACGATGGCGAACGCCGCGTCCAGCACCCGCGCGGGCGGCTCGCCCCGCCCCACAGCCACGATCACGGCCGACCCGGTACCCAGGACCGCGAGCTGCGTGCAGATCATCACCGCCGAGACCGCTGCCATGGTAAGCCCGACCTCACGGTCGGACGCGGCTCGCGCGGCCACGACCCAGAAAGCGAAACCCGCGCCCGTTTGGGCGGCCTTGGCCACGATGAGGCCGAGCGAGCTGCGCAGGGGGGAATGCCGGGCGGTCGAACCGCCCACGACAACGGTCCCCCGCTCAGCGCTCACGACGCAAACCCCTCGCCATGGCCGCGTAGTTGTACCAGCAGAAAGCCCCGTAGTAGCGCAGCCACCGAGGCTGGCCCTCGGCCAGGCTCAAGGCGCTGCCACGGACCGCCGCAGCGGCGGGCAGCAGCGCCAGCCTCGCACCGCGCAAACCGTGCTTGCGGACCATCCGACCCAGTCCCGTTCCGTCCATCAGGAACTGGTCGAGGGCGAAGTCGAAGTCGTCTGCGGCGAAACGATGTTCAACGAAGACCCGGCGGGATACCCCCGTTCGCAGCCCTGAGTCCCGCATCCGCCAACGCAGCTCGATGTCCTCCCCCGATTTGAACGAGTCATCGAATCCCACACCCAGCATCAGGTCCCGGTCGACGATCGTCGCTACGAGCCCGAACCAGTTGCGACTGCGGCCGGTGCGATGGTGATGTGCCAGCGCCTGCCCCCAGTAGCCCGGTCCAGCGACGCTCTCCAAACCGGCCTGGAGGGCGTCGTAGCCGGTCTCCACCAACTCGGTGAGCAGGTCGGCGACGCCCGAGGGCCCGAACACGACGTCGGCGTCGACGAGCAGGACCCAACGGGTGCCACTGCTCCGCACACCAAGCGTTCGAGCCCACGGCAGGCCGCGGCCCTCGTCACTCACGACCCGGGCACCGGCCGCGAGGGCGATGTCAACGGTTCGGTCCGTGGAGCAGCCGTCCACCACGATGATCTCAGCGACACCGGACTGACGCAGGGACTCCAGACAGCGCGGGAGAAGGTCCTCCGCATTGCGGGCCGGAACGACCGCGGTTACCTCGGAAGGGCTGTGACCCACTGTGTCCACATCCTCAGATCTGCTCGTCAAGCACCGACGGCAGCAGCTGCTCGAGATACCGGACGATGTCGTCCGACGCCTCGTCCGCCGAGTACGCGGCGGGCACCTGCAACAGGTGGCAGGGACGTCCGTCCAGCGCCTTGCTCAGCACGACCCCCTTCGCCGCGAAGTGTTCGCGCCACGGGAGGACGGACGTGGCTGCCAGGCCGGTCACGACCCGCTGCGAGAAGCCCGCCATCTCGATGTGGAAGTTGCCGAGCATGCGGTCGACCATCCAATCGCTTGTCCGCTCGACGATCCGCGACCGGGAGCCCTCGTATCGCTCGACGTAGATCGCGGCCCCGAGCGGGGCCGAGGTCGTCACTTCCCGCCCCGGGAACGCGGTCCCCGGATCGACCATGCGGTGCTCCGGCGACCATCGCCGGGAGAAGTCCGCGAGGCGCGGATAGCGGATGACGTAGGGGTGCACGACCGTGGTGAAACGGCCGACGCTGTCGGAGAGCCGTGAGGGGACCAGTGGCTTCCTGACACCTTCGAAAAGGTGCGGGTAGATGGCCCGGTGGTGCGGCTTGATGAACATCGGCTTCGCGTAGCCGAGCATCGTGGCGTCCTCGGCGAGGAAGGCCCAGTCGTCACCCATGAACGACCACCCCTCGCGCCGCATCAGCTTGGCGGCCGTGCTCGTCTTGCCGGTCCCTCCGGCTGCGGGAAGCGCGATCGCGTGACCGCGGTACGCCATAGTCGCAGCGTGGATCATGCCAGCGCCTCTCCCGACCATGGCGGCATCGAGGACAGGAACCACGGAGGTCAACAGCTCGCCCGGACCATGAATGCGCCACTGCTCTGCGTCCCGCACGACCTGGACCCGATCGTCCTGGAAACGCACGCTGTTGTCCGTATACGCGAGCTCGTGCTCAACCAGACCGGCATCCGGCATCGGCTCCAGCCGGTTATCGACGACGATGTCGGCCGGCCGCTCCGTGGCGGTGGCGAAACACGCCAACATGCTCTGGAGCTGGGCCGCTGCCGGCGCCTCCGCGTCGACGCGAATCATGACGCGGCCGTGGATGTCGAAGTGCAGTGCTTTGGTCTTGGTCGTGGTCTTGGTCTGCATGGTCCTCCCCTGTCTGAGTGGTGTCGGTCGGATGGTGTCTCGGCCCCAACGACTAGTCCATCCAAGTGCCCCGAGAGGTGTTCGAAACCCCCGCCGAGTGACGCTGCCGTAATTGACCGTATGGTAGGCCAGCCAGGTAAACAACGGTAGTGACTACTCGCTTTTACTTGGCGGCCTACTAGGGAATTTCGTGCTCCTGCCAGTGCCGGGGGTGAGAATCGCACCGGGTTTCCTGGAGGCTTGCACTACCGGAAGGACGCTGCCAATGCCGGCACAGCGGAAGTACGCGAACCGGCTTCGTCAGCGCGCACCGCGGATGGCCATCGATGCGAGGAAAGACCTGCTACCAGGACCGGCGCGTTCCGGCGGATTGGACAGCAGGTCGTGGTGGCCGTGCTTGATGTTCGGGCCGAGGACGGAGGCGAAAGCTCGGGAGCGGCAGCCCGCTCCAATGTCAGTGAGCACGGCTTTGACTTTGGACTCGCGTGAAGCCCTCCCGGCCAGTGCCTGACACCGGTACGGCTCAACCACCGTCCGGATGCCAGTACCGCAGGCCGCCGCTTGTCGTGCCGTCGCGGGCGACGTCGACCATGGCATACGGGAACGCCCTACGGTCCGACTGGTCAGGTCCGCGACCGCGGACGTCCGAACACCACGTGCCGGTGTTGATGTACCGGGTGGTGCACGCTTCGAGCGCTGACTCGAGGGCGCGGTGGGTGTGGCCCGAAACGTACCAGGCCACCCCGGAACCGTGTGCCTCGAGGGTACGTACGAATCGGCCCGCTGCAGCAGGAGCCCCCTCGCCGGCGCTTCTGCGCCCGGCGGCCGTTAGCACCATGCGGGTCGCGGCGACCGGGAGCGCCGACACCGTCCGGAACCGGGACAGGCGCGCCAGGTCCCGAACGGCGACCCCGTCGAGCGCGAGCCGCCGTGACTCGGTCTGTAACAGCTCGTCGTAGGCAACCCCCCGGACCCGGCGTTCCGCCCGTTCGGACGCCAGGCAGGCCCGGGCAACGGCACCGGCACGGCTCAGGCGCGACGTAGACGGATGTGCGTTCCAGGCAGCGAGCGGCGGCAGGTCCAGCTCGTCTGTGCCGTTGACCGCCGCTCGGAGCACCTCGGGCACCCGGTGCAGCGCGTGGTGCTGGTGCCCATGCTCGGCCACAAGCACATGGGGCACATGCAGGAACCACGGGTGCACTTGGACCATCGTGGACTCGCCCGGTGACAGCAACGCCGACAGGCGGGCGGCAACCGAGGGCCGGGCCAGCTCCACATCGTGGTTGCCGCACACGAAGTGCAGCTGCACGCCGTGTGCGGCGCACGCCTTCAATGCCCCGAATGTGTCGCCGTGGCGGGCGAGGATTGACTCGAGCCCGGCCAGGCTCTCGTCCTCGGTTAGCCCGACCAGCTCGAAAGTGTCACCGACGAAGACAACGTGCTGCTGTGGGCCGGAAGCTGCGAGCACCTCGTCGTGCAGGAATGCGGGGAGTATGTTGCCGGGGTGGCGGGGGTCCTCGTCTGACACGCCGAGGTGGAGGTCGCTGAGGAGCCGCCACTGCGCCGTGAGGCTCATGCGAGCAGTCCCAGCACGCGGGGAACGAAGAGGAGCACGTACATCCCCCACATGACGGC
>NZ_JBFTJH010000022.1:0-2896 GCF_056395325.1 Arthrobacter sp. 10L424
CCCGGTCCCATTCCGAACCCGGAAGCTAAGACCCACAGCGCCGATGGTACTGCACCCGGGAGGGTGTGGGAGAGTAGGTCACCGCCGGAACATCATTACACGGTCGAGAGCCCCAACCACAGGTTGGGGCTCTCCCGCATTTAACCCACTATTCGTAGCCGGCGCACGGCCCCATCACGGGCCGGACACCGCTCAGCGGGGGAACTTCCGGCTGTGAATCCAGGCCAGGAGCTCGAGGACGAGCCCTCCGCCAACCGCAGCCACAAGGGCTGCCCGCATCAAATCCGCCGGCGGCCAGGCCAGATGGAAGAACTCCTGGGCCGACGGCAGGTTGAGCAGGATGACGAGGCTGGCGCACATCGCCAGCACCACCGCCAACTTCCTTGCGTCGAGCGGCCGGGAGACGACCGTGAGGATCCACAACCCGAGCACAGACAGGGTAAGGACCGATGCGGACTGCAGCGGCTCCGGCCCGGCGTCGGCAGCTCCGCTGAAAGTCGCGTACAGGTTCAACCCCAGCAGTGCACCCGTGACGATGAGCCCGGCGGGGATCGCGAAGGACAGGGACTGGCGCAGGAACCCCGGCCGGTAGCGGCGGGTATTGGCCATCAGGGCCAGGAAGAAGGAGGGGATGCCGATCGTCAGGCCGTCGGTGAAGGACAGCTGGCGGGGCAGGAACGGAAACTGCAGGTTGAGGAGCCCGAAGCTGACTGCGATCGCGATCGAATAGGCCGTCTTGCTGAGGAACAGCTTGGACACCCGCTCGATGTTGGCTATCACCCGGCGGCCCTCCGCGACCACCCCGGGCAGCCGATCGAAGCGTCCGTCCAACAGCACCAGCCGGGCCACGGCCTTCGTGGCCGGTGCCGCCGAGTTCATGGCTATGCCAAGGTCCGCCTCCTTCAGTGCCAGGACGTCGTTGACGCCGTCGCCTGTCATTGCGACCGTATGCCCCCGGCGCTGAAGTGCTGCCACCATGTCCTTCTTCTGGTGCGGACTCACCCGGCCGAACACCGTGTTGTCGCCCATGACCTCTTCAAGGCGTTGGGGGTCCACGGGGAGGTTCCTGGCATCGTAGCCATCGCCGATGTCCAGGCCCACGCTGCGTGCAATCGCCGCGACGGTCCGGGGATCGTCTCCCGAGATGATTTTCAACTCAACGCCCTCATCGCGGAAGTAGTCGAGTGTTTGCCGGGCATCGGGGCGGATCTGTTCCCGGAACGTGAGCACAACTACAGGATTCACTTTTGCCGGCAGTGTTGGGTCGTTGAGAGTGATGGTGGTGCCGTCTGCGTAGGCGAGCAGAACCGTCCGCAGCCCGGAAGCGGCGAGCCCGCCGGCCCTGTCCAGGACGGCGCCCGTTCCAGCGTCGCCAGGTCTGGCCCCAAGAACTACTTCAGGGGCGCCGAGGATCCAGGAACGCCGGAGTGGACCCCCGCCGTCGAACGTCACGGAGCTCCACTTCCGGGCCGAAGAGAACGGAACCGATGAGACCGCCGGCGTGCCGCCGTCGTGCTCAAAACCCGACTCAAGGCAACGCGACGTGGCGTTTGCCTCCGGATCCGCGGCGAACCACCCCAACGCGTGCTCCCAGCCAGGCTCGGCCGGTTCGGCCAGCTCATGCACGCCGTCAAAAATGATTCGACCTTCGGTGAGGGTCCCGGTCTTGTCCAGGCAGAGGACATCGACGCGGGCCAGGCCCTCGACCGCGGCCAGCTCCTGGACGAGAACCTTGTTCCCGGCCAGCCGGACCCCGCCTACGGCGAATGCCACGCTCGAAAGCAGGACCAACCCCAAGGGAATCATGGCGATCACGCTCGCAATCACTCCCACCATGGCGGATGTCCAGGCGCCGCTCGCGATGGCTTCCTGCCAGCCGCCCCTGGACTGCATCTCACCGTTGGCAACGATGAGCGCGACCGGCAACAGCGCCCAGGTGAGCCAGCGCAAGATCCGATTGAGGCTGGTGCGGATCTCCGAGTTCACCAGCGAGAACCGTTTCGCGTCAGCGGCGAGCTTGCTCGAAAAGGATTCAGCGCCCACCCGGACCACCCGGGCGGTGCCCCGGCCGGCGACAATGATCGAGCCGGAGAGCACCTCCGCCCCCGCCTCCTTATCCACGGGATCCGACTCCCCGGTGAGGAGTGATTCATCGGACTCCAGCCCTCCGCTCTCGAGGACGGAGGCATCGGCCGTGACCTGGTCCCCGGCCCGCAGGACCAGGACATCGTCAAGCACGACGTCGGCGGTCGGGATCTCCTGTACGGACCCGTCACGCAGGACCCGGGCCAGCGGGGCCTCGAGGACGGCGAGGCGGTCCAGGGAACGCTTGGCGCGGTACTCCTGCACAACGCCGATGACGGCGTTGCCGACAGCCGCCAAGCCAAAGAGCGCGTCCTGCCAGCTGCCCAGCAGGAGCAGGAAGATAAAGCTCGTGCCGACGATCGCGTTGAACAGAGTCAGCACGTTGGCGCGGACGATCTCCCAAAGGCTCCGGCTGGTCGCGTCGGGCACGCGGTTGTCCAGGCCGCTGCTCATCCGGTAGGCGACGTCGCCACGGGACAGGCCGGCGGCGGCAGGTCCGGACACGCGCCGATGAATTACCTCTGGTCTATGACGCCGGTGTTCTGCCATCACCTCCTGATCGTAACGGGGCGTGCTGCGGAATGCAGGTGATGCAGCCCACAGGAATGACTTTCCGGGGTTTGTGGGTGCAGTAGGACCTCGGAGGCGATGATTTCCGTGTGGTGGCGGGGTTTTTGGGGGTGTGGGTGGGGTGGTGGGGGTGGATTTGTGCCGGGTGCTGGGGGCGTGTATTGTTGTTCGAGTCGCCGCCGCTGATGCGGAAAGATAGCGACCGACCCCCTTCTGAACAGCCTGGAAAATGGTGCGGTTA
>NZ_JBFTJH010000023.1:0-2383 GCF_056395325.1 Arthrobacter sp. 10L424
ATCCGCGACGCCTGGGSCGCCCAAGGCTGGGAATCCGGGCCCCTCGGCTACCCCACCACCGACATACGGACCGCCGCGAACGGAGCCAAATCCCAGGGCTACCAAAACGGTGCGATCTACTGGACCGCAGCGACCGGCGCCCRMATCTCATCCGGTGTCATCCGCGACGCCTGGGCCGCCCAAGGCTGGGAATCCGGRCCCCTCGGCTACCCCACCACCGACATACGGACCGCCCCCGACGGAGCCAAATCCCAGGGCTACCAAAACGGCGCGATCTACTGGACCGCAACCACCGGAGCCCAACTCAGCCCCAACGGACCCATCCGCGACGCCTGGGCCGCCCAAGGCTGGGAATCCGGCCCCCTCGGCTACCCCACGCGTCCCCAAACCTGCACCGCAGCCGCAGATAGCTGCCACCAGCCATTCACCGGCGGAAGAATTACATGGACACCTTCACGCGGCGCTTTCATCGGCTAGCTTCGCGGGGCAATACCAGGGTGGTGCCGTCCGCGCCGCCCGGCCCCCGAGCTGCCGCGCTCCCGCTTGTTTGCCGCAGGAAGCCACCACCGTGAGCGCAATCAGCCTCCTGCACGCATAGGAAATGCGAAGGATTCGCCCTACCGTCCGGATCGCTGCAAAACCGGTCCATAAACTACTCTGACTTCCCTGTCTCGCCGTGAACGCCCCAAGCGCCGGCTGTAGGCACCATGTTCTTCGAAGGAAAAATGAATCCCAAACGAATGATGGCAGCCCTTGTCACAGCTGTGGTTATCGCGGCGGCGTCTCTGACCGCAGTTTCGGCTGCAGCAGCTCAGGCAACAGAGCCGCTGCCGTCGGCTACTTCGACAGTGGCCCCTCCGGCTCTGTCCGAACCTTCGGAGCCGGCGCCGTCCATTCAGCCGACGGCGACGGTCGCGGCGGAGGGGGCGGCTGCTTCTTCCCCCGCAGTTGCGGAGACAACCGATACTCCTCCGGTCGTTGAACAGTCGGGCGGTGCGCCAACCTCTGTCCACACTTTCCAGACGCCCCCCTTGCAGGGAAGCAAGGGAGCGGCGCCGAGGGCACTCGGTACTGAGTCCTACTCGCTCGCACGGACCGGAGTCATCAAAGTGCGGCTTGTGACCGTGCAGCTATCCGACTACAAGGCCAACATCTCCATGGCCACCGCAGTTTCCGCTGTCCAGGCAACCAGCAATTACTGGCAAACCATGTCCAATGGCAGGCTCAGCATGAGCGTCGCCAGCACCGAGACACTTAACAGTCGCAGCGCGTCATCAAGCCAACGATATTCAGACATGATGAACACGATCACCACTGAACTTGGCTGGGTTGCAAACCCCTACACGGCTCTCGTGGTCTTTGTTTCGACGCCGACGCTCTCCGACGGGGCCTACGGTGCGGGCTGGAGCTACAACGGGACCAGCGGGCGCGTGATCATGCCGCTTCCGGCATCCTTGACCCGAAGTGTCCTCACGCACGAATTCGGCCACGTACTCGGCCTAATGCACGCCAACAGCCTTGAGTGTGGCAGCGGTGCCCAGGACGTCGCGACCAACAGCGATGGCACGTTCGCAGATGCATCATGCAGCGTCCGGGAATATGGCGACAGCATGGACCTCATGGGAGTCTCCCAGACGTCCCAACCGACGATCAGCTCCACGCTGTGGGAATTTGGCGGCTTCGGCACCGGCCGCGAGATCCGGGACGTCGGCAAGGCCGGTAACACGAGCAGTTACACACTCACAGCGTGGGCCGGAGGAGCCGACGGCCGAGCCGTGAAATTCACCGACCCGGTAAGCGGGGAGGTCTACTATCTTGAATTGCGGCTGCCGGTCGGCTACGACGCCGCTACGGCGACCAACGGCAACCGCGGCGTGAAGATCGTTCAACGGTTCGGAGCAGGCTCCCTGATCCTCATGCCAGATTCCCGCCGTTTCGCTGGCTATTACAGCTCCCGCCATGCCTGGCAGGCGGGCGAAACTTTCACAACGCATGCCGGCTCCCGGGTGTCGGTCAACTGGATATCCGCCACGGCTGCCGGCGTCACTATTGAGTCGACCGCTGTCGCCGCTGTTAGGGCGATTGCTGATCTGGCGGCTGTTTCTCCGGGGCTGGGACGAGCCGTGACCGGTTTGAAGACCGGCGTGAACGGAGGGGTGTCCCAGGGCTACCAAAACGGTGCGATCTACTGGACCGCCGCCAACGGCGCCCAAATCTCATCCGGTGTCATCCGCGACGCCTGGGCCGCCCAAGGCTGGGAATCCGGGCCCCTCGGCTACCCCACCACCGACATACGGACCGCCGCGAACGGAGCCAAATCCCAGGGCTACCAAAACGGTGCGATCTACTGGACCGCAGCGACCGGCGCCCRMATCTCATCCGG
>NZ_JBFTJH010000024.1:0-2375 GCF_056395325.1 Arthrobacter sp. 10L424
CGTTGGCGCTTGCGGTGGGGGCTGCTTCGACGGTGGCGGTGCCGGTGGGTAGTGATCTGGGGTTGGTTGCGGTGTTGCCGTTTCCGTTCTGGGTGGGGGTTTTGTTGTTGAATGGTGCTTTTGTTGTGGCGTTGCGGGGGGATGCTGCGGGTCCGGCGCGTCGTTTGGTGATGTTGTGGCTGGTTGTGGTGCTGGTGTTGGTGCTTTTTGGGACTGCGGCGTTCGTGACGGATGTGCCGCGGGGTGAGGTGGCGTTCCGTCATTTGGGTATCGCGGATGCTCTTTCCTCGCAGGGGATTACCCCGGATACGGATGCGTATTTTAACTGGCCGGGTTTCTTCGCGTTGCTGGCGGCGGTGTTTGGGGCGACGGGTCTTGATCCGGTGGCTGTTGCTTTGTGGGCGCCGGTGTTCAATGTGGGTTTGTGGCTGGTTGCTGTGGGTGTGCTGACGGGGTTCTTGACGCGGGATCCGCGGCGGCGTTGGCTTGTGTTGTGGGTCTTTTGCCTGGGCTGTTGGCAGGATCAGGACTATTTGTCTCCTCAGGCGTTCGGGTTTTTCCTGTACCTCGTTGTGGTCGCGTTGCTTTTGGGCCCGTTGGCTGCGCGGGCTCCGGTGATCGGCGGTTTCCGGCGGGCCGATGTGGCGGTGTGGTGGCGGGGCCGGTCGCCCGCGGAGCCGCTGCCGGGGCGCCGGGTGGGCGCGCTTGTGGTGGTTTTGTTGCTGATCGCGGTGATCTGCGCGAGCCATCAGTTGACGCCGTTTATGGTGCTCATCGCGGTGACCGCGCTGACTTTGAGCGGGCGTGTCTGGCCCAGCCGGTTGCCGTTGATCACTGTGGTGGTGTTGACGTTGTGGCTGGTCTATCCCGCGAGTGCGTACCTTGTCGGGAACCCGCCGTTGGCGGATGTCGGGCTGCTGGCGGCGACTGATGCGAACGTCATCAATCGTCTGGGCGGGTCTGCCGGGCACGTGCTCGTGGTGCAGTCCCGGATTGTTCTTACCCTGGTGCTGTGGGCGCTTGCCGCGGCGGGGGCGGTGCGCGATTGGCGCAGGGGGCGTCTGGACGTGCGGGTGGTTCTCCTGGCCGTGACCCCGTTGCTGCTCTTTCCCGCGCAGGTGTATGGCGGGGAGATGCTGATTCGTGTCTCGCTGTTCGCGTTGCCTTTCATCGCGGTGCTGGCGTGTTCGGTTCTGCTTCCTGCGGATGGCGGCGCACGCCCGTCCGTCCCTGCCGCGGACGGCGGTCCGCGTCATTCCTTCCCCGCCGCGGACGTCGGCACGCGCCCGTCGTTCCGTGCCGTGGGGGGCCTTGCGCTGACGTGTTGCCTGCTGGCTGTGTTGACCGTGACGGGCCGGTTCGGGAACGCCCAGTACGACGTTTTCACCGACGATGAGATCGCCGCTGTCGCGGCCGTGCATCGGCTCGCGCCGCCGGGTTCGTCGATTATCTCGGCTGCCCACCCGACGCCGTGGCGCAGCGAGGCCTACCTCGACCACCGGGCGCGGACGATCGATGACATGTGCCGGTCGGACTTGTCGACGGCGACGTGCGGGCCGGTCGTGTATGACTTTGCCCGGCATAGCCCTGGCGGTGCCGTCGTGTTGTTCACGCGTTCGGCGGAGGCGAGCCTGGTGGTCCAGGGCGCCAGCACCGCGCAGGACGTCGCGGCTCTGGAGGAATGGTTGGGCGCGCAAAGCGGTGTGGAGCTCGCGTTCAGCAACGGCGACGCACGCGTGTACCGGGTGACACCATGAGCGGGGTCAGCCGGCCCACCGTGGTGCTCGGTCTCGCGGCCCTCGCGCTGTCGGTGATGACGATCGTCGGGCTGCCGGCCCCGCTGCAGGCGGTCGCTGCGATAGCCGTCCTGATCCTGCTCCCGGGGCAGGCGCTGACCCGGCTCATTCCGGTAACCGACCTTGCGCTCGTGGTGCTGCTTGTCCTGGCGCTCGGTCTGGCCACGCTCACGGCGGTGTCCACCACGATGTTCTACCTCGCCGTGTGGTCATGGCAGGCGGTCATCGTCGCGATGGGCGTCATCACCATCCTCGCGTGCCTGGCACGCGCACGGCAGGAGGCGGCATCATGATCGATCTGGCGGGACTGCTCGCGACTGCCGCACTGCTCGTCACCCTCGTCGGGCTCGAGGTCCGACGAGCCGGACCAGACACCGGGCAGCCCGCACGCCCGAAGCTTCTGGGCCGAACGCTCAGCCGCGGGGTCTTTGCCGTCATGTGGGGGATGTACGTGCTCCTCTTCGTTCCCCGCGTGCTGGGACTGCTCGCATGAGCCTCACGGCGCAGTGGCGGCTCCTCAGCGACCTCCACCTCGGCGTGTCAGACGAGGACCCCCGCCACCCCGGCAACATACTCCCC
>NZ_JBFTJH010000025.1:0-1362 GCF_056395325.1 Arthrobacter sp. 10L424
CCGCGTTGACTCATAAAAAACCTCCGCGTAGCCGGATACGTTGCCTCATGGGAAAAGCTCCGGGACGTTGGCCGCGGACATCCTTGAGGGATGGGATTGACGATGGGTGAGCGCAAGGCGGTGACGAAGCACCTGGCCGAGTCCTACCGGGCCGGTGATCGGGCCAGGAAGGGGCGGATTCTGGATGAGCTGGTCGAGCTGACCGGCTGGCACCGGGATCATGCCCGGTCGGTTTTGCGGCATGCGCTCGATCCCCCGCGGCCCCGGCCCGTCAGGCCGGGACGTGCCCCGGTTTACGGGGCTGATCTGCAGGACGGGCTCGTGCTTTGCTGGGCGGTGCTGCGTGCCCCGGCGGGGAAGTTGCTGGCACCGATGCTGCCGGAGCTCGTGCCGATGCTGCGGGCTGAGAAGGCCCTGGACATCACTGACGGGCAGGCAGCGTTGCTCGCCCGCATGAGCGCGGCGACCGTCGACCGGCGGCTGGCGGGCCAGCGGGCGAAGCTCTTGCCGCGTGGCCGGACCCATACCAAACCCGGATCGCTGCTGAAGTCCCAGATCCCTGTGCGCACCTGGGCCCAGTGGGACGACGCGGTGCCCGGCTTCGTCGAGATTGACCTGGTCGGCCACGACGGCGCTAATAGTTCCGGCCAGTTCTGTTTCACCCTCACGGTCACCGATATCGCTACCGGCTGGACCGTAAACCGGTCCGTGCCGAACAAGGCACAGAAGCACGTCTTCGCGGCCCTGCAGCACGTCCAGACCGTCTTCCCGTTTCCCGTGATCGGCATCGATTCGGATAACGGCAGCGAGTTCATCAACAACGAGCTCTTCGAGTTCTGCGTGCAGCACCGCATCACCTTCACGCGGTCCCGCCCGGGCAACAAGAACGACGGCGCCCACGTGGAGCAGAAGAACTGGTCCCGGGTCCGGGAGCTTGTCGGATACCAGCGCTACGACACCGTCGGGGAACTGCAACTGCTCAACGAGATCTGGGAGCTGGACCGGATCTTCACCAACTACCTGCTGCCCCAGCAAAAACTCATCGCCAAGGCCCGCCACGGAGCCAAAGTGAGCAAAACCCATGACCGGGCAGCGACCCCACACCGCCGCGCTTCAGCTCACCCGGCCCTGTCGCGGATGCCAGTGATCCGGATGAACGCGCAATACAAAAAGATCCGGCCGGCCGCCCTCTCACGGCAGATTCTGGCCCTCACCGGCCAGCTAGAAGCCATCGCCACTGCCAAACAGGCTGCCCCCGTCAAACCCGCCGTGAACGAACGATGGAACCAACGCGCCAGCCGGAGGAATTCATCTGAGGCAACGACTGCACCTTCCCGGAGGTATTGACATGAGGCAACAGGG
>NZ_JBFTJH010000026.1:0-789 GCF_056395325.1 Arthrobacter sp. 10L424
ATGTCGGTGGTGGGGTAGCCGAGGGGCCCGGATTCCCAGCCTTGGGCGCCCCAGGCGTCGCGGATGACACCGGATGAGATGCGGGCGCCGTTGGCTGCGGTCCAGTAGATCGCACCGTTTTGGTAGCCCTGGGATTTGGCTCCGTTCGGGGCGGTCTTCACGTCGGTGGTGGGGTAGCCGAGGGGCCCGGATTCCCAGCCTTGGGCGGCCCAGGCGTCGCGGATCGCCCCGGTAGAGATGCGGGGGCCGGTGGTTGCGGTCCAGTAGATCGCGCCGTTTTGGTAGCCCTGGGATTTGGCTCCGTTGGGGGCGGTCCGTATGTCGGTGGTGGGGTAGCCGAGGGGCCCGGATTCCCAGCCTTGGGCGGCCCAGGCGTCGCGGATGACGCCGGATGTGGTGCGGGCGCCGGTCGCTGCGGTCCAGTAGATCGCACCGTTTTGGTAGCCCTGGGACAGCCCGTTCTTCGGACCGGTCCGTATGTCGGTGGTGGGGTAGCCGAGGGGCCCGGATTCCCAGCCTTGGGCGSCCCAGGCGTCGCGGATCGCCCCGGTAGAGATGCGGGCTCCGGTGGTTGCGGTCCAGTAGATCGCGCCGTTTTGGTAGCCCTGGGATTTGGCTCCGTTGGGGGCGGTCCGTATGTCGGTGGTGGGGTAGCCGAGGGTTCCGGATTCCCAGCCTTGGGCGGCCCAGGCGTCGCGGATGACACCGGATGAGATGCGGGCGCCGGTCGCTGCGGTCCAGTAGATCGCACCGTTTTGGTAGCCCTGGGATTTGGCTCCGTTCGCGGCG
>NZ_JBFTJH010000027.1:0-635 GCF_056395325.1 Arthrobacter sp. 10L424
ATGCCGCCGAAGTGCGTGGACGCGGCCCGCACGTAGTCGATCAGCTGTTCCTTGATCAGGGTCTGGTAGTCCCAGACGGTGTTGAAGATTTCACCGATCGCCAGCGGCGTGGTGGTGTGCTGGCGGACCAGGCGCAGGCCTTCCTGGTTTTCGGCCGGGGTGCAGTCCTCCAGCCAGAACAGGTCATAGGGTTCCAGCGCCTTGCCCAGCTTCGCGGCCTGGATCGGGGTCATCCGGTGGTGCCCGTCGTGCAGCAACGGGATTTCCGGGCCGAACTCGTTCCGGACCGCCTCAAACACCGAGGGCAGGTGCCGCAGGTAGGCCCGGGTGTCCCAGTCCTCCTCCTGCGGGAACGCCCCGCGCCCGGCCGGTTCGTAGTCATACCGCTCCCCGGAGGCCTGCGCCTGCGCGGCGACSCCGTASACGGCCTTGATCCCGGGCACCGCGGTCTGGATCCGGATCGACTTGTACCCGAGCTCCAGATGCTCCCGGACCGAATCGAAGAGCGAGGGCAGGTCCGCGCCCGAGGCATGCCCGTACGCGCGCAGCCCGTTCCGCGACGCCCCGCCCAACAACTGGTACACCGGCATCCCGGCGACCTTGCCCTTGATGTCCCACAACGCCATGTCCACCGC
>NZ_JBFTJH010000028.1:0-629 GCF_056395325.1 Arthrobacter sp. 10L424
GCCCCCGCCCCCGACCACGCAGCATGCACACACCCGCCCAGCTGCACCGGAGCCGCCGGCACCCCCTGCCCGCCAAACGTCACCGTCTTCGCCGTCGAACCATCCAACGGCTGCAACAACAGCGCCTTCGGCGTCGCGACCGCCACCGCATCCGCACCCGGACCCGAAAGCTGCAGCTTCGCGTCCCTTGCGTTCTCCAGCGCCAGCTCACGGCCGCCCGGCAGGAACAGCTTCCCCCGGCCCGCATCCAACACCACCGGCGCATCCCCCACCACCGCCAGCTGCAGGTCCCCCGCACCCTTCAACCCATCCCAGGTGCTGGACTGCACATCCGTCGCCGCGCCCTCGGCATCCACCGCCGTGACCGTGACCTGCCCCGACTTCGGGTCCGCACTGTAAATCCGGTCATCGGCACCCACCGCCGACACCGTCCCCGCCGACCCCGCCAGCACCGGCTCGGAACTCTCCGCGTCAAAACCGCCCACGGTCGACGGCGACAACGCCCACACCGAGCCCTTCGCCGCATCCGTCACCGAAATGACCTTCGACCCGAAACTCACCTCAGCCGACCCCGGCAACTTCTTATCCCCGCCCAACCGCATCTGCGCCGCCGACACCTGATTCAACGT
>NZ_JBFTJH010000029.1:0-629 GCF_056395325.1 Arthrobacter sp. 10L424
GCCCCCGACCACGCAGCATGCACACACCCGCCCAGCTGCACCGGAGCCGCCGGCACCCCCTGCCCGCCAAACGTCACCGTCTTCGCCGTCGAACCATCCAACGGCTGCAACAACAGCGCCTTCGGCGTCGCGACCGCCACCGCATCCGCGCCCGGACCCGAAAGCTGCAGCTTCGCGTCCTTTGCGTTCTCCAGCGCTAGTTCACGGCCGCCCGGCAGGAACAGCTTCCCCCGGCCGGCGTCCAGCACCACCGGCGCATCCCCCACCACGGCAAGCTGCAGGTCCCCCGCACCCTTCAACCCATTCCAGGTGCTGGACTGCACGTCCGTCGCCGCGCCCTCGGCATCCACCGTCGTGACCGTGACCTGCCCGGACTTCGGGTCCGCACTGTAGATCCGGTCATCGGCACCCACCGCCGACACCGTCCCCGCGGACCCCGCCAGCACCGGCTCCGAACTCTCGGCATCAAAACCGCCCACCGTCGACGGCGACAACGCCCACACCGAGCCCTTCGCCGCATCCGTCACCGAAATGACCTTCGACCCGAAACTCACCTCAGCCGACCCCGGCAACTTCTTATCCCCGCCCAACCGCATCTGCGCCGCCGACACCTGATTCAACGTCGACCC
>NZ_JBFTJH010000030.1:0-613 GCF_056395325.1 Arthrobacter sp. 10L424
CCGGGTCACGCTCGGGGTTGGAGCGAAGGCCCTGACCAAAATGGCTGTGCTTTTTGCAAATATAGCCGGGGGCATGCCGGGGGCCTAGGGCGCCGAAATAGTCGAGTAGGGCATCGGATGAAGTCGAGTAGTTTTCCTGTCCAATACTCGGTTTTTGTCCTGGGATCCGCCAAAGACCGGAACCGAGACGGCAATGTAGGTCAATCTGCCCCGGGGCTCAGAAGGCGAGACTGATCACGAGGCTGATGGTCGTGGCGAGGATGACGGTGCCAAAGAGGTAGGACAGGAGGCTGTGCTTGAGCGCCTCCGCRCGGATGCCGTGGTTCTGGAGGGCGGTGTCCGARACCTGGTAGGTCATGCCCAGACTCGAGGCGAGRTARGCGAAGTCGGTGTACCGCGGCGGTCCCTCCTGGTTGAAGTCGATGCCGCCCACCGCCGTCCCGGATTTCCCGTCCGTGCTGTAATACAGCTCCGCGTACCGCAGCGTGAACAGCGTCTGCACCAGCAGCCAGGACAGGGCCACTGACGCCAGCGCCAGCAGCCCGCCGCCCAGACCGGACCTGCCTTCGCCGCTATGGGAATCAACGACGACGGCGGCCACCGCGCCGAGGCT
>NZ_JBFTJH010000031.1:0-432 GCF_056395325.1 Arthrobacter sp. 10L424
AGGCGCACACCGGAACCCTGCTCTTCACCGGGCCCGTCACCGCCTCCACCGCCCGGAAAATCGCCTGCGACGCGGACATCATCCCCGTCCTCCTCGGCGGCGAAGGACGGATCCTGGACATCGGCCGCGCCTCCCGGGTCTTCCCGCCCCACATCCGCAAAGCCCTCACCACCCGCGACCAAGGCTGCACCTTCCCCGGCTGCACCATCCCCGCCCCCTGGTGCGAAGCCCACCACATCACCTACTGGTCCCGCGGCGGAACCACCRGCACAGACAACGGAACCCTGCTCTGCTCACACCACCACCACCTGATCCACAAAGAACAATGGACCATCCAACTCCGCACCGGCATCCCCTGGTTCATCCCGCCCCCACACATCGACCCACGCCAAAAACCCCGACGCAACTACTACTTCCACCCCACAGACCTCA
>NZ_JBFTJH010000032.1:0-430 GCF_056395325.1 Arthrobacter sp. 10L424
GCTCTCGACCGTGTAATGATGTTCCGGCGGTGACCTACTCTCCCACACCCTCCCGGGTGCAGTACCATCGGCGCTGTGGGTCTTAGCTTCCGGGTTCGGAATGGGACCGGGCGTTTCCCCCACGCTATGACCGCCGTAACCCTTGCTCCCGTACCTGTCCGCCCCTGGGGGTGGTGGTGGGAAATTTGTGGTTACAACATGCTTCCTGCACTTTTGGGGTGCAGTTGTGGTGTTGTTATTTTGTTGTGTTTTGTTCCCTGGAGCAACGCTGCCGTCTGGTGACGGGTTTGTTGGTTGGGAACCACATAGTGGACGCAAGCAGTCTTGTTTCTTTGTACCCTCTCCTGGTGTGAACGTCTTTTGAATCCGTTCACGAAGAGGGTGTGTGGTGTAAGTTATCGGCCTATTAGTACCGGTCAGCTTCACGAGT
>NZ_JBFTJH010000033.1:0-422 GCF_056395325.1 Arthrobacter sp. 10L424
GGGCACATCTGATGGCAAGAGGCCCGAAGGTCCCCCTCTTTGGTCTTGCGACGTTATGCGGTATTAGCTACCGTTTCCAGTAGTTATCCCCCTCCATCAGGCAGTTTCCCAGACATTACTCACCCGTCCGCCACTCGTCASCSRAGSAGCAAGCTGCTTCCTGTTACCGTTCGACTTGCATGTGTTAGGCCTRCCGCCAGCGTTCAMTCTGAGCCAKGATCAAACTCTTCAATTTAAAGTTTGATGCTCATCGAATTAAACCGTAATGAATTACGTGTTCACCCGTGAGACTTGGTATTCATTTAGTGTCCGARGACATTAAGAATCCATGTCACCTGAGTGCCCACACAGATTGTCTGATAAATTGTTAAAGAGCAGTGCCGCTTCGCTTTTCGCAGCGGCGCGGGGTGTGCATATTACGC
>NZ_JBFTJH010000034.1:0-389 GCF_056395325.1 Arthrobacter sp. 10L424
TACCCCACCACCGACATACGGACCGCCGCGAACGGAGCCAAATCCCAGGGCTACCAAAACGGTGCGATCTACTGGACCGCAGCGACCGGCGCCCGCATCTCATCCGGTGTCATCCGCGACGCCTGGGCCGCCCAAGGCTGGGAATCCGGGCCCCTCGGCTACCCCACCACCGACGTGAAGACCGCCSCGAACGGAGCCAAATCCCAGGGCTACCAAAACGGTGCGATCTACTGGACCGCMGCCAACGGCGCCCAAATCTCATCCGGTGTCATCCGCGACGCCTGGGGCGCCCAAGGCTGGGAATCCGGGCCCCTCGGCTACCCCACCACCGACATACGGACCGCCGCGAACGGAGCCAAATCCCAGGGCTACCAAAACGGTGCGATCTA
>NZ_JBFTJH010000035.1:0-388 GCF_056395325.1 Arthrobacter sp. 10L424
GACCGGTACTAATAGGCCGATAACTTACACCACACACCCTCTTCGTGAACGGATTCAAAAGACGTTCACACCAGGAGAGGGTACAAAGAAACAAGACTGCTTGCGTCCACTATGTGGTTCCCAACCAACAAACCCGTTGCTTGAGAACCGACAACAAAATAACAACACCACAACTGCACCCCAAAAGTGCAGGAAGCATGTTGTAACCACAAATTTCCCACCCACGCCACCAGGCACCGGGTGTGGAGCAAGGGTTACGGCGGTCATAGCGTGGGGGAAACGCCCGGTCCCATTCCGAACCCGGAAGCTAAGACCCACAGCGCCGATGGTACTGCACCCGGGAGGGTGTGGGAGAGTAGGTCACCGCCGGAACATCATTACACGGTCG
>NZ_JBFTJH010000036.1:0-379 GCF_056395325.1 Arthrobacter sp. 10L424
AATCCCAGGGCTACCAAAACGGTGCGATCTACTGGACCGCAGCGACCGGCGCCCAAATCTCATCCGGTGTCATCCGCGACGCCTGGGCCGCCCAAGGCTGGGAATCCGGGCCCCTCGGCTACCCCACCACCGACGTGAAGACCGCCGCGAACGGAGCCAAATCCCAGGGCTACCAAAACGGTGCGATCTACTGGACCGCAGCCAACGGCGCCCGCATCTCTACCGGGGCGATCCGCGACGCCTGGGGCGCCCAAGGCTGGGAATCCGGGCCCCTCGGCTACCCCACCACCGACATACGGACCGCCGCGAACGGAGCCAAATCCCAGGGCTACCAAAACGGTGCGATCTACTGGACCGCAGCGACCGGCGCCCAAATCTC
>NZ_JBFTJH010000037.1:0-369 GCF_056395325.1 Arthrobacter sp. 10L424
GGCCCTTTCGCCGGAGATTCCAATGTCTGGAACGGGAGCTACGCAGAGTTGAGTGCTTTCGCCAACGCCGGAATTCCGCAAGCCGCTGTTAGGGCGAATTGCTGATCTGGCGGCTGTTTCTCCGGGGCTGGGACGAGCCGTGACCGGTTTGAAGACCGGCGTGAACGGAGGGGTGTCCCAGGGCTACCAAAACGGTGCGATCTACTGGACCGCAGCCAACGGCGCCCAAATCTCAACCGGTGTCATCCGCGACGCCTGGGCCGCCCAAGGCTGGGAATCCGGAACCCTCGGCTACCCCACCACCGACATACGGACCGCCCCCAACGGAGCCAAATCCCAGGGCTACCAAAACGGCGCGATCTACTGGAC
>NZ_JBFTJH010000038.1:0-368 GCF_056395325.1 Arthrobacter sp. 10L424
CGACCGTGTAATGATGTTCCGGCGGTGACCTACTCTCCCACACCCTCCCGGGTGCAGTACCATCGGCGCTGTGGGTCTTAGCTTCCGGGTTCGGAATGGGACCGGGCGTTTCCCCCACGCTATGACCGCCGTAACCCTTGCTCCACACCGTTCCGCCCCTGGGGGTGGTGGTGGGAAAACTTTGTGGTTACAACATGTGGTGTTGTATTCAGTTGTTTTGGTTCTCAAGCAACGGGTTTGTTGGTTGGGAACCACATAGTGGACGCAAGCAGTCTTGTTTCTTTGTACCCTCTCCTGGTGTGAACGTCTTTTGAATCCGTTCACGAAGAGGGTGTGTGGTGTAAGTTATCGGCCTATTAGTACCGGTC
>NZ_JBFTJH010000039.1:0-339 GCF_056395325.1 Arthrobacter sp. 10L424
TGGTATCAACAAACTTGGCACACTATTGAGTTCTCAAACAACAGACACACCCGGCACCACCACAACCTCAGCCGTGGATCGCTCCGGAGCAACTTATCTAACTTACCCGAACCCGGAAGCCTWAGCAAATCAGCGTTACCGCGACTCACCACTCCACAAGCAGGATCCCCACCCAAAATCAGCACGTAACTAACCGCACCATTTTCCAGGCTGTTCAGAAGGGGGTCGGTCGCTATCTTTCCGCATCAGCGGCGGCGACTCGAACAACAATACACGCCCCCAGCACCCGGCACAAATCCACCCCCACCACCCCACCCACACCCCCAAAAACCCCGCCAC
>NZ_JBFTJH010000040.1:0-308 GCF_056395325.1 Arthrobacter sp. 10L424
CCGGATGAGATGCGGGCGCCGGTCGCTGCGGTCCAGTAGATCGCACCGTTTTGGTAGCCCTGGGATTTGGCTCCGTTCGCGGCGGTCCGTATGTCGGTGGTGGGGTAGCCGAGGGGCCCGGATTCCCAGCCTTGGGCGGCCCAGGCGTCACGGATGACACCGGATGAGATTTGGGCGCCGGTCGCTGCGGTCCAGTAGATCGCACCGTTTTGGTAGCCCTGGGATTTGGCTCCGTTCGCGGCGGTCCGTATGTCGGTGGTGGGGTAGCCGAGGGGCCCGGATTCCCAGCCTTGGGCGGCCCAGGCGTC